>DIWA01000005.1:8276-42476 GCA_002422525.1 Candidatus Hydrogenedentes bacterium UBA6118 | reverse complement strand
CCGCCTCCGGCGGACGCACTCCAAGGCCGCCTGCGGCGGCAAGGAACAGCGGGCGACTGTGTGGGACCGGCGCCCTCGCCGGTCGATCCCCGCCTGCGCATGTGTGGGACCCGCGCCCTCGCCGGTCATTTTCTGCCTGCGCATGAGGCGAAGCCTCTTTCGGAGTGCGCAAGCTTGCTTGCGCTTTCTCGCCGCGATCACTAAGGCTTGGCTGAAGATGCGATCGGAGCACGTACAGCCCAGTCTCCGCGCCAAAGCGGCGGCAATCCGCCTCCGGCGGACGCGCTCCAAGGCCGCCTGCGGCGGCAAGGAACAGCGGGCGACTGTGTGGGACCCGCGCCCTCGCCGGTCATTTGTGTGGGACCCGCGCCCTCGCCGGTCATCTCTGCTCCCCGCTCACGGATCAATCGGCAGGACATCGGCCTCGACGGCGGGGTATGCGGCGTCGATCTCCTTTTGGATCTCGATGGTCCGGCCCAGCGCGGTCACGATGCGGCAGTAGGTGCGGATGTCGTTCGAGTCGAGCACGCGCTCTTTTCGGTCCTTGAGCCATTTCTCGCAGACCTGGTACCCGCCCACCTGGTAGCTCCACACCGCCTCGGGCACGGGCGCGAAGTGCTGCGTCGCGTTGATGTACACCCGCTCCTCGCCGGCGTCGTAGCGCAGCCCGGCTTTCCGCCCCTTGCCCACGCGGCCGTCGCCGTCGCCTTCGAACCGGCACGCGGGCGGATCCAGCTCCGGCGACTTGAGCAGGTGCAGCGCCGTGAGCCGCGCGCCCAACCCGGCCAGCGTCGCGAACGCCTCCGCGTCCGCCGGGAACGGGATGCGCGGGAAATCGATGCGCAGGAACTCCGCGTACTTCGCGCGGTACGTCGGCGCGTAGAGCACCGCGTAGATGTAGTGGAAGATCGCCTCGGGCGTCGGGGCCGCGCCATACGCCGCCGTCAACGCCTCCACCATCCGCGGGCTCAGGTTCGGCGTCCGCTCCGACGTCGCATGCGCCGCGAACAGATCACCCCGATCCGCATCCGGATACAGGTAGAGGGGGAAGAAGGACTCGCTGCCCCTGTTGTCTGACCGGATCAGGCCGTCGGAGATGATCAGGGCGGACACAAACACGTAGTTGCACGGCCGTCCCGGAAGCATCTGGCGCCTGGTGATCAGCGCCAGGTTCTCCCCGGCCAGCATGTGGCGCATGACCTCGGAGCGGGGCCAGTCAACCATATGTGGGTGGTAGTACAGGAATCGGGTGTCGAAAGGCCGGTAGAGACAGGGGACGGCATACTCACGCCAGCGCTCCAGCTTCGCCAGGTCCTCCCGCCGCTCGGGCATCTTCCAGCCGCGGGTGTCCTTCAGCCTGTATGCATCGCGCAGGAAAGCATCGGTGAGACTCAGATCCCGAAACTGGCCAATCCGGCGCAGAAGGGTATCCTCACGGAAGTCCACGACGAAGCGATCGCGTGCAGTGACTATGCCCGTCACGTTGGTGGGTAGAATACCACCGACCGCGACATAGGACTGGTACTGCTCTGCGTCATCATCATTGCGGGGTACGAAGAAATAGTAAGGCGAGGCCGGGTTGAGCGCCCGCCACGCGGTGCGGTCGCGGTCGTGCGCGTCCAGCCACGCGTACTTCTCGTCGCGCGGGCCGAAACGCTCGGCGTGGCGCACGACGGCGTCGGGCTTGGCCTCGGCCTTGTCGCCGCGCTTGATGAAGAAGGCGATGGCGACGCCCTGGCGGATGTCGAACACGTTGTGGTCGGGGCCGCCGTCGGGGCTGGTCTCCTTCTTGAGGGAGTTCCCGTGCAGGTCGAGGATGCAGATCTCGTCGAACGTGCGCATCAGGCGCTGGCGCATGCCGCGAAACGTGGGGTTGTCGAGGTAGCCGTGGTTGGTGATCATGCCGACGACGCCGCGCCCCGCCTGGTCGATCTTCCACTGGGCGAACCGCAGGAACTTCACGTAGTCGTCTTGCAGCCAGTGCTTCCTCTCCCCGAAGTGCTTCCCATCGACGTACTTGTAGTCCTCTATCAATCCGGTGATCCATTCGCCCGTATTCAGCGAGATCCCCGAATAGGGCGGATTGCCGAGGATAACGAGGATGGGCGTCTGTCGCTTGACCTCGCCCGCGAGCCGCGACTCCTGGGCCAGCGAGGAAAGTCCGGGCAGGGGACTCTGCTCCAACTCCTCATGGTCGAGGGTGTTGGTGAGGTAGAACCGGACGCGCTCGTCGTCGGCGAGGCGGTGGCCGAGTTCCTCGAGGTAGAAGCTCATCTTGAGGTGGCCGACGGCGTAGGGGGCCATCATGAGTTCGAAGGCGTGGAAGTTCTGGAGCACATGGCGGCGGATGAAGTCTTCGCGACCGCCCGCGCCGTATTTGGCCTCGAACTCGGCGACGGCCTGTTGGGCGGCGCGCGCGATGAAGGTCATCGTGCCGGCGGCGGGGTCGAGGAGGGTCACGCCTTCGGAGGCGAGGCCGTCTGGCTTGCCGAACTCGGACTTCAGCAGCCCGTGGAGCGAGCGGACGATGTAGCCGACGACGGGCTCGGGGGTGTAGTAGACCCCGCGCCGTTCGCGTTCGTCCGGATCGTATTGCGCGAGGAAGGTCTCGTAGAAGTGGACGATGGGGTCGCTGCCCTTGCCGTCGCGGTAGTAGCTGTCGAGGATGCCGGTCGCATCCGCGGCGGCCAGCACTTCGGCGATGTCGTCGACGCACCAGGCCAGCTCCTCGGACAAATCGCCCAGGGAGATGAAGCGGAACAGGTCGCGCAGCACGCCGATCGTGTGGGGGATGTTGTCAAAGGCGGCGCGGCGGGTGAAGCCGTTTTCGGCGCGCGTGCGGGCGGCGAACATGCCGTAGGTGATGGTCTGGGCGAAGAGATCGGCGAAGTCCTCCTCGGTCAGCGTGCCGATGAGAAAGGCCTTGAACGCCTCGAAGAACCCCGTGAGCCCGCCCGGATCGTCGCGTTCGCGCGCGAGCTGGAGCGTCACGACGTCGCGCAGGAACCGGGTGCGCTTGGCAAGCTCGACGGCGAGCGATTCGGCGGTGAAGGCCTGGGGCAGCGAGAACGCGAGAAAGCGCTCGAGCAGCGCGTGGAGTTCATCCGGCTTCTCGAGGGGCGGGGTCCGGCCGAGCTGGTTCAGGGCGATGGGCCGCGCGGCGAGCACGGAGTCCACGCATACACCGTCGCGATAGAGCCGGAATTCGAGGTAGTTGGTGAGGATCAGGTTCGGAAACGTGGCGCGGTAGCGCTTGAGCTGCTCGGAGTCTTCGATGCGATCGAGCTGCTCCGTGGGGCGCTTGGCTTCGACGTAGCCGATGATCCGACTCGCGCCGTCCCAGACGCGAAAGTCGGGGTTGCCGCCTTCCGTGGGAGCGGGCAGCGTCGTGACGTGCGCATCCGTGCGGCCCGCTTCCCGGGCGAACGCGCCGAGCATGTCGGCCAACGCAGGGTAGAAGCTCTCTTCGCGCGCATCGCCCTGCCCGACCACCGCGCCGAGCGCCTTCATATAGGCCTTGAATACCGTCTTGCTGCTCATCCTCTCCCCTGACCGCGCCCCGTCGGCGCACTTCGGCGACTCTCTTGTACCCCCCCGCCGTCGCCCCGCGCAAACGGCAGGCGGGTGTGTGCGTCCCGCGCCCTCGCCGGTCATTTGTGTGGGACCGGCGCCCTCGCCGGTCATTTTCCGCCTGCGCATGAGGCGAAGCCTCTTTCGGAGTGCGCAAGCTTGCTTGCGCTTTCTCGCCGCGATCACTCAGGCTCGGCTGAAGATGCGATCGGAGCACGTACAGCCCAGTCTCCGCGCCAAAGCGGCGGCAATCCGCCTCCGGCGGACGCACTCCAAGGCCGCCTGCGGCGGCAAAGCAGACCGGGACGAACCGCATGAGGCGAAGCCTCTTTCGGAGTGCGCAAGCTTGCTTGCGCTTTCTCGCCGCGATCACTAAGGCTTGGCTGAAGATGCCATCGGACCGCATACGGCCCAGTCTCCGCACCAAAGCGGCGGCAATCCGCCTCCGGCGGACGCACTCCAAGGCCGCCTGCGGCGGCAAAGCAGACCGGGACGAACCGCATGAGGCGAAGCCTGTTTCGGAGTGCGCAAGCTCGCTTGCGCTTTTTCGCCGCGATCACTCAGGCTCGGCTGAAGATGCGATCGCAACACGTACAAACGACTCTCCGCGCCAAAGCGGCGGCAAGCCGCCTCCGGCGGACGCACTCCAAGNNGGAGTGCGCAAGCTCGCTTGCGCTTTCTCGCCGCGATCACTAAGGCTTGGCTGAAGATGCCATCGGACCGCATACGGCCCAGTTTCCGCGCCAAAGCGGCGGCAAGCCGCCGCACTCCAAGGCCGCCTGCGGCGGCAAAGCAGACCGGGACCGACCGCATGAGGCGAAGCCTCTTTCGGAGTGCGCAGGCTTGCTTGCGCTTTCTCGCCGCGATCACTCAGGCTCGGCTGAAGATGCGATCGGAGCACGTACAGCCCAGTCTCCGCGCCAAAGCGGCGGCAATCCGCCTCCGGCGGACGCACTCCAAGGCCGCCTTCGGCGGCAAAGCAGACCGGGACGAACCGCATGAGGCGAAGCCTCTTTCGGAGTGCGCAAGCTTGCTTGCGCTTTCTCGCCGCGATCACTCAGGCTCGGCTGAAGATGCGATCGGACCGCGTACAGCCCAGTTTCCGCGCCAAAGCGGCGGCAAAGCAGACCGGGACCGACCGCATGAGGCGAAGCCTCTTTCGGAGTGCGCAAGCTTGCTTGCGCTTTCTCGCCGCGATCACTCAGGCTCGGCTGAAGATGCGATCGGAGCACGTACAGCCCAGTTTCCGCGCCAAAGCGGCGGCAATCCGCCTCCGGCGGACGCGCTCCAAGGCCGCCTGCGGCGGCAAAGAACAGCAGGCGACTGTGTGGGACCGGCGCCCTCGCCGGTCATTTGTGTGCGACCGGCGCCCCCGCCGGTCATCTCTGCTCCCCCCATGTGTGGGACCGGCGTCGCGGAAATCGGAGCTTGCATTCGCGGAGGCGATTGGTGTATGAGAATCTCAATAGGCCTACGGCAACGACGCAGCTCGATGGGGAGCGCGCGGGACGTGTCGGGAGTGCCGGAAAGGAGGTGATCCGCCGATGGAGAGTCCGGGCGCCAGTAGGTTTCCTGGCTCCATGGCCGGATCCCACATCTCGAACCATATGAGTACAACCAGTACGAGGCGGGATCAAGTCTAGCCAGGAAGCCGGAAGTGTTTCGGACAACCGGGCGGCGCTCTTCGGAGGCCGCCCGGCCCTTTTTTCGCGGCAGGTTGTATGCGGGGGGACGGGATCGTGCGCGGGGCGCGTCACTGGCGCAGCATACGCTGGAGCTGGTCGACCGCCTGGCGGGTGTCGGCGTTTTTGCCGTATTCGGCCTGGATCTTGCGCACGGCGTAGAGCACGGTGGTGTGGTCGCGACCGCCGAACGCCTCCCCCACTTCGCTGAGCGAGAGGTTGGGGATCATCGTTTTGCACAGGAACATGGCGACCTGGCGCGGGAAGGCGACCTGGCGCTGCCGGCTCGCGCCGCGCAGATCGGCGATGCGCACGTCGAACCGCTCGGCCACGGCCCGCTGCACGGCCTCGATGGTGACGGGGCGCATGCGGTTGCGGCCGGTGAGGTCGCGCAGGACTTCCTCGGCCACGGGCAGCGTGACGCGGCTGCCGGTGAGCTTGGCGAAGGCGAGCAGGGTGATCAGCGCGCCTTCCAGCTCGCGGATGTTGGAGGTGATGCACATGGCGATGTGCTTGAGCACGTCCGACGGCACTTCGACGTGCTCTTCGGCGGCCCTGCTCTGCAGGATGGCCATGCGCGTCTCGACGTCCGGCGGTTGGATGTCGGTGACGAGGCCCCAGCCGAAGCGCGACACGAGCCGCCCCTCGACGTGTTCGATCTCGTTGGGCTGACGGTCGCTCGACAGCACGATCTGTTTGTGGTTGTCGAACAGCGTGTTGAAGGTGTGGAAGATCTCTTCCTGCGTGCCTTCCTTCCTGGCAATGAATTGGATGTCGTCGATCAGGAGCACGTCGACCTTGCGATACTTGTCGCGAAACTGCGCCATGGCCTTGCGGGCGATGCAGTCGACGAGCTGGTTGGTGAACTGCTCGGATGAGATGAATAGTACACGTGCGCCGGGGCGCCGCGCGGCCACTTCCTGGCCGATCGCCTGCATCAGGTGGGTCTTGCCCAGCCCGCTGACGCTGTAGAGAAACAGCGGGTTGTAGGCCCGCGACGGGTTCTCGGCGACGGCGCGCGCGGCGGCATGGGCGAAGCGGTTGCCGCTGCCCACGACGAACCGGTCGAACACGTAGCGCGGGTTGAACCCGGGCAAGTCCGAGCGCCGCTTCGGCGTCGGCGGGGCGGAGCGGTCGGTCTGGCCGGCCTGCTGCTCGACGCGTTGCGTGAGGGCGTCGTCCACGCCGGGGGCGCGCTGGCCGTCGGCCGTGGGCACGAACTGCACGCGCTTGAGATTCGGATGCGTCTCGCGCACGCAGCGCTCCGCGGCGTCCTGATAGTGTTCGCGCAGCCAGTTGGCGAAGAATTCGCTCGGAACCGCCACCACCAGGCAGTCGTCTTCCAGTCGCTCGAAACGCGTTTGTGAGAACCAGTTCCGGTAACTATGCTCGTCGAGGCTTTCTTTGAGGCGTTTCTGCGCACGCTGCCATGGGTTCGATTCCGGTTGTTCCATCTCCACCCCGTTCTGGTCATAGGTCGTGGTCATTCGGTCGTTGTCGGCCGGAGCCGATACGCCGCGCCTGATAGCTGCATCAGCGGGCATTTGATCCGCCTCCAACTTCGCGCGTCGCACACATTTCCCCGCCGTTGTGTACAAGCGCGCTCCTCCGCTGCGAGAGGGGTCCAACCTGCGGGGTTCCGCTTATCCACAGGTTGTCCCCAAACTACTAACACCCCCATAAACAGGGGCGATTCGCGATCAATAGGGCAATGCAGTTTGCCCTATCGCGGCGCGCCCTGTCAAGGCCTTTCGCCTCCGTCGGGCGCGCGCGCTCCCGTGTCCTTCCCTAACTTCACCCGTTCCCACACGGCGTCCATCTCCTCGAGAGACGATGCGACCGGATCGAGGCCGTCCCGTTCGAATTGGGCGCGGAGATCGGCGAACCGGCGCGCGAACCGCGCGTTCGCCTGTTGCAGCGCCTCCTCGGGATCCGCATCGAGGAACCGCGCCATGTTGACGGCGGTGAAGAGCACGTCGCCGAGTTCGTCGCGGGCCTGGGCGCGATCGCCGTCGGCCAGGGCCTTGGCGATCTCGTCGACCTCCTCGCGCAGTTTGGCGAGCACGCCCATCGCATCGGGCCAATCGAAGCCGATCGCCGCCGCATCGCGTTGGAGCCGGAGCGCCTCGCGAAAGGGGCGTTCACCCCCCGCGCCGCCGCTCGATGCGCGCTGCATCCCGGGTCGGTCTTGCACTGCGGGCCCTCCGTCGAATAGACATACCTCTCCCGTTGTGAACAGGCGTCGTTACACCGGGAGTGGGCTTGAAATGCCCCCTATGGTCTACCGCTCAGGGGTACGGCGGCGGACGGCGTCGCGTCGTCCAACCGCAGGGTCAGTATAGCACCGCGCCGCCGGGGCGACAAGAGGGAAAATCCATTCAGGGGTCGGCAGCCCCGCGGGAATAGGCCTATCAACAGGGGCTCGCGCGACTTACGCCGACGGGACGGACAGGCGCGAAGGCGCGGTTGAGCGGCCTGTGGCATGGCCGTATCGGCGTCGGCCCGGCGGGGTGCGGCGCAGCCCTGGCGGGCGCGTGGCGTCGGGGGCGTCGGCGCGTGTATGCTATGGTCTCTTGAGCTTGCATGAACGCCCCAACCAGCGCCGATCGGTCTGCCGCCGCGCCTCCAGCTCGCGAACCCCGACAGACCCCTTGCGCACGCGAGAGACCATGAGCATCCGATCTGTTGTCGCCGTTACGATGGGTGACGTCAACGGAATTGGCCCGGAGATCCTGACCAAAGCGTTGGCGGATTCCTCATTGACCACGGAGCTTCACCCGATCGTCTTCGGTTCCGCAGCCGTTTTCGACGAAGCGCGTCGGTTCGCGCCCGCATGTCCGCCGCCGTTCGTCGTGCGGGACATCGCCGCGCCCGCGCCGGAGGGGACGATCCCCGTCTTCGAGGCCGGGATGGCGACGCCGTCGGTGCGCCCGGGCGCGGCGGAGGCGGAAGCGGGCCGGTGCGCGGTGGAATGGTTCCGCGCGGGCGTCGTCGCGGCCATCGACCGCCGCGTGGACGCGGTCGTGACATGTCCGCTGGCGAAGGTGGGCATCCGGCTCGCCGGCTACGGATACATCGGCCACACGGAGGTGATCAGCGAGCTGACCGGCGTGAACGAACCGCGAATGAGCCTGTTCTCCGACCGGCTCCGCATCGTGCACATCTCCGCGCATTGCAGCCTGGCCGACTCCGTCGGCTACGTGACGCGCGACCGGATCGCCGAGACCATCCGCATCGCGGATGCGGCGCTGCATGCGCTGGGCGTGTCGCCGGGACGCATCGCCGTGGCGGGGCTGAACCCGCACGCCGGCGAGGACGGCATGCTCGGTCCGGAGGAGACCCGGGAGATCCTGCCGGCGATTCGGATCTGCGCGGAGGAAGGGATCTGCTGCTCCGGACCGTGTTCGCCGGACACGGTGTTCCGCAGGATGATGGAGGGCGAGTTCGACCTGGTCGTCGCGATGTACCATGACCAGGGCCACACGCCGTTCAAGCTCGTGGCGATGCACGAGGGCGTGAGCGTGACGTTGGGCATTCCGATCGTCCGCACGTCCGTCGACCACGGCACGGCCTACGACATCGCGTGGCAGGGGCGCGCCCGCGAGCAGAGCCTGTGCGCGGCGATGCGACTCGCGGCGCGGTTCGCACAAGCGCAGGCGTTCGCGCACGAGACGGGGGGAGCGCCGACCGGATGAGGGCTTTCGCGATCCGCTTGGCGGGAACGGCGGCCGTGCTGGCGACGCTGACGACCGCGGCGTTCGGCCAGACGTTTTTCCGGCACAACCGGGAGTTCTCGGTCGGGCCGAACCCCTGCGCGATCGCGGCGCGCGACCTGAACGACGACGGCTTGCCGGAGATCATCACGGCCGACCGCGGCGAGCTGACCGACCCCGCCGAGGAGCGCCCGGCCAACCGCGAGCTGTCGTTGCTGGTGGCGCAGGGCGACTTGGGCTACGCGCCGCAACCGGCGCTGCTGGCGGACTTCGCGCCGTGGTGCATCGTCGTGGCGAACATGGACGCGCTGAAAGCGCCCGACCTGGTCGTCGGCAGTTTCCACGCCACCAGCGGCCAGCAGCTCAAGCTGTTTCTGAACCTCACGGATGAGACCCATTTCCGGTTCAAAGAGGCGGCGTTCTCCGTGCCGACGCAGCGATTGACGTACGTGCGCCAGCGGGACCTCGACGGACGCCCCGTGTTCACGACCCCGGGCATCACCTCCGTGGCGGTGCGCGATTTCGATGCCGACGGCTATCGCGACGTCGTGGCCACGGGATGGTCAAGCGACGTGCTGATCCTGTTCCCCGGCGTGCCGGACCGCTATCTCGGTGATCCCATTCTGTTCCACGCGCCGGGCGGGCCGCGCGATGTCCAGATCGCGGACTTCGACGGCGACGGGCAGGCCGACCTGGCCGTGGCCATGTACAGTTCGAGCGAGATCACCTTGTGGCGGGGCGACGGCCAACGCGGCTTCACGGAAGCGGATCGCTTCCGCAGCCGCGGCGCACTCCCCCACCAACTGCGCGTGGCCGACATGAACGGCGACGGCCATCTGGATCTTGTCGTATCGCACTGCTACAGCGATGATTCCATCGTGATCTACTACGGCGACGGCGCGATGGGGTTTCCGGTCAGTCAGGAGATCGCGCTGGGCACGGACCGGAGCGCAAAGGAACACGAGATCCGCGACATCGTGGTCGAGGATTTCACCGGCGACGGACGCCCCGACATCGCCGCGGCCTGCTACGAGTCGAGCCAGGTCGTCGTGTTGTTGAACGCCCCGGGCGACCTACAGCCGATCACGTTCGTCCGGGAAACGTACGGCTTCCCGGCGGATCGGGCGCGACCGCGGGCCCTGTGCACGGCGGATTTCGACGCGAACGGACGCGCGGACCTGGCGGTCGCATGTTGGAAGTCGAACACGGTGCGGCTCCTGCTCAACCGATAGACGAGGCGGCGCAGGAATCCGCCTGAGGCGGACGCGCCGTCAGAGCGCCCGGACGGCCTCGCGCATCGCGGCGCGTTGATCCGGCGTGAGCGGATCGCCGCCGAACCGAATCCGGTTGTAGGCTTCGATGAACCGTGCGGCGGTCTCCGCGTCCAACTCGGCATGCGCCCGAACGGCGGCGAGGATCTCGCCGGCGGTCATGCCCCGGCAATCGACGCCGCGTCGGTCGAGGCGCCGCTTCATCGCACGCACCAAGCGGGCGGCGCGGCGCTGATCGCGGGTCAGCGTGTAGGCGCGGGTCGCTTTGGCGCCGGGTCGGCGCAGGAACAGCGCGACCCCCACGAGGACTCCGCCCGCCAACGCTGCGCCGAGCGCCAACGCTCGCCGGCTGGGGGCCAGTCCGCGCAGACCCTCGCTGCGTTCCTCGAGCACGGGCAGCGACAGTCGGCCCATGCTGAGATCCTGCAGCATCGACATCGACACGCCGCCGGAATAGCCCATCACGTAACGGTACCAGAGGATCTTGGCGCGCAGCGAGAGGAGATACAGCCGGGAGAGGGCCGAGTCGCCGACCGTCGCGCCGTCGTCCGCGGGAGACGGGTCGAACGGGATCCAGCCGTGGCCGATGAAGTAGACCTCGACCCACAGGTGGGCCATGCTGTTGGTGACGAGATAGGCCTGGTCGGGCTCGCTCCACACGCCGCCGCGGTAGCCGGAGACCACCCGGGCCGGGATGCCGAGGCTGCGCGCCATGAGGGCGAGGGAGCTCGCGAACAGTTCGCAGTGACCGCGGCGCGTGCGCAACAGAAACTCATCGACCGGCCGCCGCGATTCCGGCTCGGGCACGTCGAGCGTGTACAGGAACTCGGATGAACTCAGCCAGTCGCGCAGCGCGATCACGCGGTCGTACACGGTGTCCGCGTCGACGGTCAGCTCGCGCGCGAGCTGCATCGCGGCCGGGCTTAGCTGGTGCCAGGTGAGTCGACCCAGATCTCCCGCGAAATACCACCGGTACGTGTCGGGCGCTTGGCGGAGTTCCTCCGGGCGGGCCTCATATATCTCCGACCACACCTCATATTCGAGCGCATCTCGCGAACTTGTCGCCACTACGCTGCAGTCGGCCTCCGTGGCCCAGGCGAGCCGCACATCGTCCGTGACCACGCGCTGCGCCAGGGGCAGGCAGGGAAGCTGGTCGGTACCCATCTTCTCGAGCGTGATCCGCTGGTGCACCTTCCGCAGCCCCGGCGTCTCCGATCGCGCCAGCACGCCGTCCTCATACGCGAAGAACTCCGGGCGGGGCGAGCCGTCGTAGGGCCGGGCCGAACGCCCGGACCGACCCCACACGGAGCGTGCGTACCAGTCCAACGCGCCGGCGCGCCAGTACATCTGGCCGTGATAGCGCCCGTTCGGCTCGTCCGGGAACGTGACGCGCATCGCCACCGTGTTGTCCGGGGCGATGGGCCCGCCCATCATCAGGTTCACGCCCTCGGAGATCCCGGTGACGGACGTCTCCACCGCGACGCTGGTCGTCAGCCCCAACTCCATGCGCGGCGTCAGCAGAAACAGGAACACCGTGAACCCGAGGCAGGCCGCCGCGGCCGCGCCGCCCCAAGTCAGGAGGGAGGATCGCAGCAGGCTGGGCGGACGCCAGTCGACCGCGGTCCGGCGATCGCCGATGCGGACGATGTGGGCCAGTTGCGTCCCACCGCCGACGGCCTCGAGCTCGCGCGCGGTGGACAGCATCAGCATGGTCCACACGCCGGAGAGGAGAAACGCGATCAGAATGGGCGCGATCTCGGCATCCGGGTTGCGCGAACAGGCGGCGAGCAGCAGAAAGAATGACATGAGCACCGTATGGTAGTAGTCGCGCAGGGCCATGCGGTGGGCGAGCTTGTGGGCGAGGATGAACATGATCAGCATCATGACGCCGACGAACAGGCCGCGGTAGACGAAGATCCCCGGAAGGCAAACGGTAAACAGCAACGTCAGCGCCCAGGTGATCCGCCGATACCTCGGGTGGCGTTCATCCAGGCGCGCCCCGATCGGCGCATAGGCGAACAGGACCAGCGGCACGATCAGGATGCCGATGCCGAACTGGTCGGTGATGGCCAGCGCGCCGAATCCGGAGAGGATCAGCGCGGCGTTGCCGATGGCGAGGGCGCGACGGACCTGGCTAAGCATGGAGCACCTCCGCCGGGTCGATCACCACGTCCCCCTGCGTGCCGGCGCGCCGCCCCCACATGCCCGGGTCGGGCGAGATGCAGAGCACGCGAAGCGCGCGGCCGTCGGCGCCGATGCGCAGCAAGGGGTCGGGCGCGGAGGGGTCGGCCATGTCGATGCGGGCGAGCATGTCGAGCACCTTCGCGACGTGCCCCGGCCCTTCGCCCAGCGGCGCATGGGCCGTCGCGGTCTGCACCATCACGGTGAACTGGTGATCCAGCAGGGTGACGGCCAGCGAAGCGGTCAGGTCCACGGCATCCTCGAACAGGTCCGCGAACCCGTCCAGGTCCGTGCGCAGGCGACTGTCGAGCACGCAGGCCGCCATGCGGCTCGCGCCGTGCTGCAACTCCTTGACCAGCAGGCGGTTCACGCGCGCGCTCGCCCGCCACGCCACCTTGCGCAGGTCATCGCCGGGCACGTAGTCGCGCAGGCTGAAGAACTCGTCGCCCTCCCCTTTCGTCTTGCGCATGACCGCGCCGCCGCGCCGCGCCAGCTCGAGGGCGGCGGGACGCAGCGCCCGCACGCGGGGATAGACGACGACTTCGGCGCCGTCCGTGAGACGGCGACGCCGCTCGAGAATGCCGAACGGGAACCGGGTGCATACCCACACGTCGGGCAGGCGGTACACGCCGCGGCGGTGCATGCGATCCATCACGGTGAGCACGGCCTCGCGGCCCGGCCGAATGCACGGGATGAACCCCTGGGACGCGCCGGGGCGGGCGTCGCTCTCGATGTGCACGGCGAGCGCGGGCGTGAACCGCTTGGTGTTGGCGATGCGGACGGTGACGGCGAAGGGTTCCGATCGCTCGACGGAAGGCGGGGGCTCGCGCGTGAGTTCGAGCCCATGGAGCAGCCGCCGGGACAGAAGCCACGATGCGAGCAGGAAACTGCCGACGCCGCCGAAGAGGATGTAGTAGAGGTTGATGCCGGTGTTCCAGGCGGACATCAGCACGAGGAACGTCACGAGCACGAACGCCGCCCCGAGGAGGCTGAGCCGCGTTCGCGTTTGGCCGCCGATGATGCGCATGGTCGTTATTCGGGCACGGGGGTTTTCTTGAGCGCGTCGACGATCGCGGCCGACCGGGCCCGCGCCGATGCGCTGGGATCGCCCGCGCGCGACCGCACGATGATCCGGTGCGACAGGACCGGCACGGCCATCCGCTTCACGTCGTCCGGCGTCACGTAGTCGCGCCCCTCGACGACCGCGCGCGCCTGACACGCCTCGTAGAACGCCACGGATGCGCGCGGCGACGCCCCGAGCTGGATGTAGTCCATCTTGCGCGTCGCGTGCACGAGCGAGAGCATGTAGTGGGCGACGCTGTCATCCACCCGGACCTCGCCCACGCCGTCCTGCAGGGCGACGACCTCCTCCGCCGTGAGCACGGGCCGCAGCGATCCGAGGGCCCGATGCGGATCGCGCCGACGCATGATGTGCATCTCGTCGTCGAACCCGGGATACCCCACCTCGACGCGCAGCATGAACCGGTCGAGCTGGGATTCCGGCAGGATGTAGGTGCCCTCGTACTCGATCGGATTCTGCGTCGCGAGCACCATGAACGGCCGCGGCAGCGGGCGCGTCAGGCCGTCCACGGAGATCTGCGCCTCGCTCATCGCTTCGAGCAGCGCGCTCTGCGTCTTCGGCGGCGTCCGATTCACCTCGTCGGCCAGCACGACGCCCGCGAAGATGGGACCCGGCCGAAACTCGAAATCGTTCGTCTTCGGGTTCAGCACGGACACGCCCAGGATGTCGGAGGGCAGCATGTCGCTCGTGAACTGGATCCGCGTGAAGCGGCACTGGATCGATCGGGCCAGGGCCTGCGCCAGGGTGGTCTTGCCGATGCCCGGCACATCCTCGATCAGCACGTGGCCGCGGGCGAGCAGCCCCGTCACGCACAGTTTCACCGCTTCGCGCTTGCCGAAGATCACCTGTTCGATGTTGTCGACCAGCTCGGTGATCTTTCCGAGCAATGCGCGCTGATCCGTAACGATTTCCGTTGTCATCGGCCGTGTGATCCCCGTCTTGCAGAATAGGCCCGGGAACGTGAGTTTCCTATGACAAACATCCTAACACGAGCCGCCATTCCGCCCAAACGCGCCGCTTTGCGTTGGTCGCGCGGCTCAGGCGTCCGCCGACTCGTCCGCCGACTCGCCCGCGGACTCGCCCGCCACGCGATGCCACAGGCGCATCAGGGCGTAGATCGCGAGGGCGGAGACGACGGTGAGGAACGTCGCCGCGACGTAGTTGCCGTAGATCCAATAGCCCGTGGCGAACAGCGCGGCGTAGACGGCGACGCAGCCGATCAGCATGCAGAGGATGCCGATGGGGACCTGCCAGGCGGCGTCGCCCGATTCGAGATCCTCGCCTTCCGCGCGCGCCCGCTCGACCACGACGCGCCAGCCGGGTCCGCCCGGACGCACCAGCCGGTAGAACGAGACGAGCCGCTCGTGAGAGGTTGGGCGCGTGAGCAGCGTGGGCACGAGCCACCCGACGGTGGTGATCGCGACGCCGACGGTTATCTGGAGCCAGAACGCCATCTCGGGCAGGCCGGTCAGGCTGTGGAAGAAGCGGAAGTACAGGGCCACGATGAACGAGACGATCATCGCGGCGAGTTCGCTCACGGCGTTGATCCGCCACCAGAACCACCGAAGGAGGAAGAGCAGCCCGGTGCCGGCGCCGATCTGGAGGAGGATCTCGAAGTTATCGAGGGCGTTCCGCATGCCGAGCGCCAGCGCCCCCGCCAACGCCATGAGCACGGCCGTGGTGATCCGCCCGGCCAGCACCAGCTCGCGCTCCTCGGCGTTCCGCCGGACGAACCGGTGGTAGAAGTCGTTGACGACGTACGACGCGCCCCAGTTCAGATGGGTCGAGATCGTCGACATGTAGGCGGCGATGAGCGAGGCTGCCACCAGCCCGAGCAGACCCGCCGGCAGGAACGTCAGCATGGCGGGGTAGCCCAGGTCGTTGTGCACCAGGCGTGCGCTGATGTGGGGAAACCGCTCCGCCAGGGCGGCGGTGTCGGGGAACACGACCAGCGAGCACAGTGCGACGATGATCCACGGCCAGGGGCGCAGCGCGTAGTGGGCGACGTTGAAGAACAGCGCCGCGCCCATGGCGTTCTGCTCGTCCTTCGCGGCGAGCATGCGCTGGGCGATGTAGCCGCCGCCGCCCGGCTCGGAGCCGGGATACCACACGCTCCACCACTGCACCGCCAGCGGGATGATGAACACCGAGAGCAGCAGCTCGTTGTCGCTGAACGAGGGCAGCAGCGACAGCCGGTCGACCACGTTCTCGTGCGCGAGCAGGCCGGACAGGCCGCCGACCTCCGGAAGCTGCAACACGACGTATGCCGCGGCCACGGACCCGATCATCGCCATCGTGAACTGCAGCATGTCCGTGATCAGCACGCCCTGCAGCCCGCCCAGACTGCAGTAGATCACCGTGACGATCGAGGCGACGAGGATCGTCTGGATGGGACGCAGGTTGAACATGACCTCGCCCATCTTGATCGCGGCGAGGCTGACGGTCGCCATGATCACGATGTTGAAGAACACGCCGAGGTAGAGCGCGCGGAACCCGCGCAACACCGCGGCCATCTTGCCGCTGTAGCGGAGTTCGTAGAACTCCATGTCGGTCAGCACCTTCGAGCGAGACCACAGGCGGGCGTAGACGAACACGGTGAGCATGCCGGTGAGCAGGAACGGCCACCACGCCCAGTTCCCGGCGACGCCGTTGGTGCGCACGATGTCGGTGACGAGGTTCGGCGTATCCGTCGAGAAGGTCGTCGCGACCATCGACACGCCGAGCAGCCACCAGGGCATGCGACGGCCCGCGGTGAAGAACTCGCGGGTGCTTGAGCCCGCGCGGCGCATGACCAGCAGGCCGATCACGCCCGATACGATGAAGAACGCTACGATGATCGTCCAGTCGATTGGATGCAGCAGCACAGTTCACCCCGTCTTGGGGAGGATTCCCCCGCTTGTGGTTCTCCCGGACGATGCCCTGGCCGACTAGAGCCACCGCTCGAACCAGTCATTCACGATCTCAGCCATGTCCAACAACGGATCGGCGATCGGGTCGTACGCCTCGAGCGCCAGGGCCTCGGGCTTGCCCAGCAACTCGTAGACCCGACGCGCGCGCTCCACGGCGACCGGGACGCTCTCCGGGTTGGACCCCGCACACGCGTTCGGCGCGTAGGCCACCAGCGCCGGACTCGGCGCGATCATGGCGAGGATGTGCTCCCAGTCGAACGCCGGCTCCCCGGCCTCGATGGACTCGCACAGCTTGGGACAGATCACGAATCCGTCGTCGTCGTACCAGCGCTGGGCGCGTTCGTCGCCTTCGAAGCGGGTGAACGCATCCACGGCCACGCAACACTGCACGCGATCGTCGAAGGCGGCGAGCATCAGTGCGTTCACCCCGCCAAGCCCCTCGCCCACGACGCCCAGCCGCTCCGGGTCGACCGCGCGCACTTCGCAGAGCACGTCGAGCGCATGCATGTGGTCGTGGAGCATCTTCCCCAGCGCGGACATCTTGGGATGGTCTTTGTAGAAGACTTCGGAGTTGTAGGCGGCGTGGCCCGGCGTGATGCGTTCGCCGGCGCAGATGCAGTCGGGCGCGATGACGACGTAGCCCTGCTCGGCCAGACGCTGCGCCAGCGCATGGCGGGGGTCGCCGGCCGCTCCGGCGGGCTCATCCTTGCCCTGGTCCACCCGCCGATGACAGCAGAGCACCGCCGGGGCTTCGTCGCGGTGGTCGGGCTCGAACAGCCACGCGCTCACGCGGGTCCACTCATCGACGAAGAAGTTGATCCGCTTGCGCACGTACCCCGCGAAGAAGTCCTCATCCAGGGTCTTGACCTGGAGCTCGTTTCGCTCGCGCGGCATATGGCCGATGGTGCATCGCACCGCCGTCTCGATGGCGCTGCGCGCCTTCGGCCACTCCCCCAGCGAATTCAGTTTGGTCAGATCCACCATTCGTGCAGCACGCTCCCTCTACCCGCCGACTCTACGCCGCGGCCCAACCGACTCGAAGGATGGTATGGCAGACGGAACGACATCGGTTCAAATCGCGCGTGGCGAACCCCTCCCCGCGGCGCCTTTCCAAGGTCCGGATTCCCGTGCTACACTCTCGAGAGGCAGGGTGGACGCTATGGGACCTTTCCGAACGTATCAACCAATCCGTCGCGCGGCGTTCGCACTCGGGATCGCCGTCGCGCTGCTTGCGGGCCTGCTGACGGGCTGCGGAGGGGGCGAACCCAAACGCGACGTCCACGGCCTGACGGAATTCCACCACGCGGCGCGCGAAGGCGATGTGGAGACGGTGCGCGCCATGCTCGATGCGGGCTTCCCCCCCTCCACGAAGGACGTGGACGGCGTGACGGCGCTGCACCGGGCCGCCCGCGACGGGCAGCTCGAGATCGCCGAACTGCTGCTCAAGCGCCGCGCGCCCGTCGACGCGACCACCAACGCCTCATGGACCCCCCTGCACCTCGCCGTGCGCAGCAGAGACGCCAAGATGGTCGAGCTGCTGTTGCAGTACGGCGCCGACCCGGACAAACAGACGCCGGAGGGAACGACCGCGCTGCACATGGCCGCGGCCGACGGGAGCGAGGAGATCGTGCGGCTGCTGCTCAACACCTGGAACGTCTGGGAGGTGAAGTCGCGGCCCGTGGGCGACAAGGGCGAGGTCGAGCTGTACACCGAGGTGGTCGGCCAGCGCAGCGCCGACCTCGAGATCGCCGACGAGAACGGAGACCGGGCGCTGCATCACGCCGCCCGCGCGGGGTCCTATGGCGTGGTCGCGCAACTTGTCGCCAACGGTGCGGAGATCGACGCCCCGGGCGCAGGCGGCGCCACGGCGCTGCACCTGGCCATCGCGAACCGGGACGCGATGATGGTGAACATGCTCACGGCGAACGGGGCCGACGTGAACAAGCCCGACGGGCGCGGCGTGCGCCCGCTCGCCATGGCCCAGGGCGCTCCCGAAATCATGCAGCGCTTGTGGGAAAAGGGCGCGCAATAGCCGCCCGACGCGCGGGCGATCTGCCGATTCCCCAGCGGCTGTGGTATCATACCTGCGTTCCCTGGGATCGCATGCGCCGGGCTCGGGCTCCGCACACGGCATCCCCACACGCGGCAAGCGGTGCGCTGCGGTCGGCGCAACGCGGTGTTCAGATTTTCTGAGAGTCTGTAATGGATCACTACATCGCGGATCTTGCGGTCCTCTTCCTGGGAGCGTTCGTCCTGGCCTACCTCCTCGAGCCGCTCGTGATCCGTTCGTGTCGCGCGCTCGGCATCGTCGACGTGCCCGGATGGCGGCGGGTGCATGTCGCCCCCACGCCCCGGGCCGGCGGCATCGTCTTCGTGCCGTGCATGGCGCTCGGGCTCTTCGTCGTCTACCGATGGTTTCCGCACCTCTGGAAGGAGGGGTTCATCGGCCTGGGGTGCGCCCTGTTGCTGATCACCGCGGTCGGTCTGATCGACGACGTGAACGAGATGCGGGCCTCGATCAAGCTGTTGGCGCAGTTCGGCGCGGGCATCATCCTGTATTTCTCGGGGTACCGGCTGAACGACATGTCGATCCCGTTCACGCACACGGTAATCGATCTATCCGGCCCTGATTTCCTGATCACCGTCATCGGCGTGGCGGCGATCATCAACGCGGTGAACATGCTCGACGGGCTCGA
This sequence comes from Candidatus Hydrogenedentes bacterium UBA6118, assembly GCA_002422525.1. Lineage (GTDB taxonomy): Bacteria > Hydrogenedentota > Hydrogenedentia > Hydrogenedentales > SLHB01 > UBA6118. Next base: position 23,373 of record DIWA01000005.1, on the reverse strand, counting down.
CGGGCTGGCGGCGGGCTCGGTGTTCATCATGTGCGGGTTCCTTTTCATCAACAAGGTCACCCGGGGCGACATCGCATCCTGCGCGGTGCTCGTGCTGATCGGCGGCGCGACCATCGGATTCCTGCGCTACAACTTCCATCCCGCCCGCGTGTTCATGGGCGACACGGGCTCGATGTTTCTCGGACTCGCCCTGGCCGCGGAGGTGTTCGACGCCGCGTCGCAAGGCGTGGCCGTCACCACGATCCTGTTGCCGCTGGTGATCCTCGGCATCCCGATCTTCGACATGTGCCAGACCGTGTTCACCCGCTACCGCGGCTCCCGCAACATCTTCGCGGCCGATAAGAACCACCTGCACCACCGCCTGCTCACGCTCGGGCTGTCGCATCGGGAGGCGGTGTTCTTCATCTACGGGCTGAACATCTACATGGGGATCATGGCGCTGCTCTATCCCCACGTCGAGGTGGCCTACCGCGCGCTGTACCTGATCGCGCTCGCCCTGTTCCTGCTCCTGGCGTCCTTCCTGGTCGCGATGGGGCATCGACGCAACGGGAACGGCGATGGGAACGGCGAGGCCGGCATCCAGAGCAACGCAGGGGACGGCGCCGAGACGACCGCGGGGGGCGACGGCGCGGCATGACGTCGCGCGACGGATTGGGCGCAACCGCCCCGCCATCCGCCTACGGTTCGGTCCGGGTCGCGCTCGGCGTGACGATGGTTCTCGTCACGCTCGCGATGTTCCCCTACGCCGCGGACGCGGCCACGTCGATCAAGTACGTGTTGACGGGATGGGGCGCGGCGACGGCGGCCGTCCTGGCGCTCGTCGCGGCGCGGCGGGCCCGAGCAACCGATGACGTCCAACCCGCCGCCGACGCTCCCGCACGCCCCTTTCTGCTGCCCGTGTGCGCGCTGCTGGGCTGGCTGGCGATCGCCTCGGTCTGCGCCGACCATCCCGCCAACGCGCTGCACCACCTCGCGCGGTTCGGCGCGTGGACGGCGATCTACCTCATCGCCGCGCAGGCCTTCCAACGCCCGGAGCAGGCCCGCCGGTTCTGGGCGGCGGTCTGCGTCGCCGCGGCGGCGTCGGCGGCCTACGGCATCGGACAGAGCTACGGCGTCGAGCCGTTCCCCTGGGCGTACGAACGCAGCGAACTGTACTATCACGGTCCCGGAACCTTCGGCAACCCGAACTTCGCCGCCCATGCCGAGGTCATGTGCGTCATCGCCGCGATCTGGCTCGCATCGCATCGCGGTTGGCGCTGGACGGCCCTGCTCTTGCCGGTGTACGGCTGGCACCTGTACCTCACCGGCCAACGCGGCGGCGTCGTGGCCTTGGGCGTCACGGCGCTGGTCGTCGGGGCGTTCCTGATCGCGCGACGGCTCGACGGCGCGGGCCGACCGCGGCTCGCCCGGGCCCTGTTCGTCCTCCTGGTCGCCGCGCCGCTGCTGGCGGGAAGCGTCGGCCTCGCCGCACGCGCCCTGCACCGCACCGGGTCCCCCTACCCCTACGACGAGAGCCTCTACGTGCGCTACCACGGCTACGTCGGCGCATGTCGGATGATCGCCGATGCGCCGTGGCTGGGCGTGGGGCCGGGGAACTATGAGATCGCCAATCCGCCCTACTGGACGGATTTCGAGCAGGAGCGCTTCGCCGCGGAACGCCTGCTGAACGACCACGTGCACAACGACCCGCTCGAGATGGCGGTCCACGGCGGGCTGCCCGCCGCCGCGGCCTACCTGGCGATCCTGTGGACGGGCGTGCTGGCGGGGTTCGCCGCGGCGGCCCGGGGCGCGACCCGCGACCAACGGCGGTTCGGTCTCATGACCGGCGCGGGCTTCCTCGCGTTCGGCATCGACGGCTGCTTCGGGTTCAACATCCACGTACCCGTGTCCGGCGCGCTCCTGTTCGCATGGATCGGCGTGTTCGAAGGCGTCTCGGCGGGAACGGGCTCGCCATCGTCCCGCCGCATGGGCCTGCGTCGCCCGCTTGTCGCCGCGGCGATCGCGTCGGCGGCGGCGCTGGTCCTGAGCGCCTCGTTTCTGGCCGAATGCATCCACACGGTGGGCCGCGGCATGCGCACGCACGAACGGACGGCGGCGGCCGATGCGGCGTTCGCCCGCGCCCAACGCCTCGCCCCGTGGAACTGGGACTATCCCACCGAGCGCGCGACGCTGCGCGTGGCCGAGGGGCGGCCCGAGACGGCCCTGGCGCATTTCGAGGCCGCCCTGTCCCGCCATCCGAACCACATGCATGCCCTCGTGAACGGGGCGGACGCCGCGTTGCGTGCGGCCGAACGCGCCCTGGACGCGGGGGAAGACGCGGACGACGCCCTGGCCCGCGCGGATGCCTGGTCGCAACGGGCGATGGCGCTGTGCCCGCCCCTGGCGGCGGGCCGCGAGCTGCGCATGCGCGTCGCGTACGGGCTGTTGCTCGCCGAAAACCGCCGCGCGCCGGTCGGTCCGGAGGCTTGGCACGAACTCGCCCTGGAAGCGCAGGCGGCGCTGCGATCCGATGTGCCGCAACCGGCGCTGGCCGCGTCGATCCTGGGCAAGGCGCGCGAGAACACAGGCGATTTCGACGGCGCGGCGGCGGCCCTGGCCCGGGCCGTGCGGGAAGCGCCCGACGTGCCCGCGCACTGGGGGCGCTTCATCGCCTTCGCGGAGCGGCACGGACGCCACGCGGCGCTGCGCGAGGCCTTCCACTATGCCAAGCGACGCGACCCCTCGGCGGAAGCGCTGGCTGTCGTGTATGCCATGCAAGCGGACTACGCCCGACGCATGCGCGACTGGGCGGGGTTGTCGGACGTGCTGGAAGAGGCGGCCGCCGACGCGCGTCTCGCTGAGGCGCAACGCGCGGCCTTCGCCGCGCAGGCCGCGGCCGTCGCGGAAACCGGGCCTGAGGAGGATGCGCCATGATCCGCTGCCGCCGAGCCATGCGGCTGGACGCCGTGCTCGTCGCCGCGGCGCTGGCCGCGGGCATCGGCCTGCTTGCACACGTCTTCCCGGCGCAACTGCCGCTGATCGAACGGGCCGATCCGTACAACTGCGAGGCGGCGGTCAGGGCGGCGCTCGACAAGGGCCGGGAAGACCTGGCGATGCGTATCGCGGAGCGCGCCGCGCACCGGATTCGGTACTACGTCGATGTGTACGCGCTGCTGGCCATGCTCCAGGCGGAACGAGGCGACGTCGCGCAAGCCCGACTGACGCTGGACGAAGCGTTCGCGATCCGCACCACTCCGGTGACGTATCAGTGGACGGTTCGACCGTACTATCACGCAAAGGCCCGCCTTCTTGCCGCAACGTTCCCCGGGACCCCGGCGATCGAGGCGATCGCCCACGCGGAGTTGGCGCGCGTCGACGCCGTGCGCTTCTCCAAGGCCGCGGCCAAGCTCCACAGGACCCTGTACGGGTGGTACGCCGAGACGGGGCAATGGACACGGGCGCTCGCATTCGGTCGGCCGTCGGCCGCGGACCTCGCCTCCGCCGACCCGCGGCGCGTCGCGGATCTGCTGCGGTGCGCCGAAGGGCTGGGCATGTGGGACCTCGTGGAGGCGGTCGCCATCGCGCAGCGCGACCGGCCCGACGGGGACCTGATCGCCGCGGCGAACTACGCGCTGGGACGCGTCGCGGCGGAGCGCGACGACCTCGAGGAGGCCGCGGCGCGGTTCACGGCCGCGGAGGAAGCGGGCCACCCGGATGCCGCCTACCGCTTGGGGTGCGCGTTGGACGCCCTCGGCAGACCGGTGGAGGCGCACAGGGCCTGGCGTCGCACGGCCGCGGACAGCCCCTGGCGCCCGATCGCCCTGGCGCTGGCCCTTGACCGGATGGGCCCCGACCATGCCCGGCAGCCGGAGATCGGCGCGGAACTCGCGCGCTGGTTCTCCGACCCGCTGACCCTGACGCCGACGCCGCGACCGATCTCCTTCAGCGACGCCGGGGTGCGCCTCGACGCGTTGTCGCTCACGCGGTTCGCCTCGGGACCGTTCCCCGTGCTCGCACGCTGGGAGATCACGGGAGACGCCCCATCGGGGACCGATGCGCAGTATGGCCGCGCGACCGCCCGCGTCCGGCGCGACCGCCAGATCCTCGCCGTGCAGTGGGTCTGCAACGAGGTCCTCGACGGCGAGGCGATGGCGGCGAGCGTGGTCTCCGCGCCCGAACGGGAACGCGTCGCGGGCGTCCATCGGCTCATCGCAGAGGAAAACAGCGCGCCGTATCTCCGCGTCGAACGCAACGGGGAGACGGACGAACCGCGCATCCTTCGGGTGGGCCTGCCGGTCTACCTCACCGCGCGAGGTTTCTGGGTCGCCTGCGGCCGACATCGGGTCGCGGACGGCGCGGTGCGGTTCGGCTGGGAGTTCCTCGACGACGACCTTCGCGGCGCGGTCACGCACGACAACACGCCGCCCGACCCGAGAAGCGCGGACTGGACCTGGGCCGGCTGGCAGGCCTCGCCACAGAACGAATGGCGGGCGGTGCGGTTGCTGTTCGGGCTCGAATCCGGAACGGGCCCCGCCGACTTCGACCGCCTCGGCGTGTTCCGGCTCGATCCCCCGCCGATCAACGCGCCGTAACGCCTCGGGGCGCATCAGGCGCACGTCGCCCTGCCCGCCACGCGGCGTGTTCGATGACGGCGACGCCGAGGATGAACACCGCCAGGGCCGAGAGGATCAGCCAGAGCGGCAGGTCGCGCCCGGCGGACAGACGCATGGCCACCTCCCGCGTGAGCCAACTGAGTTCGCCCTCCGCGGTGAGCGCCTGATCCGCAAGCGCCTGCATGACAAGCGCGCTCGCGTTCACGCTGAAATGGCCGAGAATCCCGACGAACAGGGATCCGCTCCGCCACACCAGGTAGGAGAGGATGAATCCGCTCAACGCCGTGGCTGCGAACCGATGCACGTCCATGTGCATGGCCCCGAAGAGCACGCCCACGATCACGACGGCGGCCCAGATCGGCAGACGCCGCAGGCTGCTGAGCAGCATGCCGCGGAACAGCGCCTCCTCGCAGATGGCCGGCGACAGCGCCACCAGCGCCAGCAGGCCCAGAAGACCCGCGCGCGACTCGATCACATCGAACAGCTCCATGAGCTGATGCTGCAGCTCCGGCGGAATCGGGAACGCGCGCCCGTACCACGCGCCGAACTCGAGAATCAGCACCACGGACGAGACGATGACCAGGAGCGCCCCGATCGCGTTGCGGCCGTCCGGCAGCCGCAGCGCGAAGGTCGTCCGCATGCGCGCGCGCCCATACCACGCGATGGCGATCGGCGGCAGGAGGACCAACACCCATTGCGTGAGCAGAATGCCCGAGACCGGTTCGCGCGCCTGTACGATCGTTCCCACATAGAACAGGAGGATCAGGCTGGTCGCGTAGGCCGTGAGCGCCATGCCGGGCGTAGGCAGGGCGCGGGGCGGGAATTCGCAGCGGCGCAACGGCAGCGACACGCCGTGGTCGCCGGCCAGCACGACGTCTTCCCGCTGGAACAGGGCCGCGGCGAACACGAGCGCCAACAGGGCGTACGCGCCCGTGCTGAGCAGCACCGCGAACACCTGGTCGGCCGTGGCGGTGTCGGTCAGGAGGCCCTTGAACAGAAGCGATACGTTGCCGATCGGGATGAACTGCGTCGTCGCGGTGAGTTCCGCCCCGGGCACCGACGACATCGCCGCGGGAAACAGGATCAACAGGAAGAACGGCGTGACGTAGTTCTGGGCTTCCTTGAAGTTCCGCGCGTAGATCGCGATCGACATCATCGCGGCGGAGATCAGGAACGCCAGCGGCACGAGCACGACCACCATCAGCACCACGGCGGACGGCGCGACGCGGAGCTCGAACGGGACTTCTGAGCTCTGCCGCAGTTGCGAGAGCTGGGAGCCCAGGGTGAGCGCCATGCTGCCGAGGTTGAGCAGGCCGGTGGTCATGGCCAGGGTGAACACGGCGAGGAACTTGCCCGTCACGATGTCGCTCTTGGCCGCCGGCGTGGCCAGCAGCGTCTCGAAGGTGCCGCGCTCCTTTTCGCCGGCGGTCAGATCGACGGCGGGATAGAACGCCCCCACGCCGACCATCACCACCATGATCAGCGGCACGATCGTGCCGATCAGCGACCCGGTCACTTTCTTCGGCGAGGCGATGTTGACGCGGGTGACGACAAGCGGCATGACGAACGCCGGTTCGAGCCCGGCCTCCTCGAGGCGCGCCGTCAGCAGTTCCGCCGCCTTCTGGTCGAACGCCGCCGCGATGCGCTCAGCGGCGCGGTTCGAAGCGGCATCCGTTGCGTCATACTGCACGATCACCTGCGCGGATCCGCCTTCGGCCAGGATGCGGTCGGTCCCGGACTCGATATGCAGGATCGCGTCGATCTTGCCCTGGCGCAGCTCCTCTTCGGCGTTGCGCGAGTAGGTGAACTTGAGCATCGGGATCTCGGCGATCCAGCCGCGCACCTCGCCCACCTCGCGCGCATCGACGGCCACCGTCGAGGGCGTGCGCTCGAGCCGGTTCGTCTGGAACAGCGCGGCCTGGATGCCGACGATGAAGAGCGCGGGATACAGCACGATGGGCACGCCGAGCATCGCGACCAACGCGCGCTTGTCGCGCAGCGTGTCGAGCATTTCCTTGGCGAAGATCGTGCCGACCGTGCGGACCCTCATCGCGGCGGCGCCCCGTTCTCCTCCGGCTCCACGAGCCGCAGGAACACGTCCACCAGGTTATCCGCGCCCGAGAGCGCGCACAGCTCTCGCAGCGTGCCCTCCGCCCGGATCGTTCCGCGATGGATCAGGCCGATGCGGTCGCACAGCAGCTCGGCTTCGGTCATGTAATGCGTGCTGAAGATGATGCTCCGGCCGCGCGCCTTGGCCCCCTGGATGAACCGGAGGATGGTGCGGGCGGTCATGATGTCGAGCCCCAGCGTGGGCTCATCGAGGATCAGCGCCGGGGGGTCGTGCAACAGCACGCGCGCGATGCTCACCTTCTGCGTCTGCCCCGTGGAGAGGGTCTCGCAGCGCTGGCCGACGAACTCGCGCATATCGAGCAGCTCGCTGAGTTCCTCCGTCCGCTCGCGAATCGCTCGCGACGACATGCCATAGAGTCTGCCGAAGTACCGCAGGATCTCGGGAGGCGTGAGGCGTCCGTAGAGCCGCGTGTTCCCGGACAGAAACCCGATGCGGCGGCGCGCCTCCTCGGGATCGCGGTCCGTGCGGAGGTCGCCGACGTAGCAATGGCCCGAGGTCGGGGCGAGGATCGTGGCCAGCATGCGCAGCAGGGTCGTCTTCCCCGCGCCGTTTGGGCCGAGCAGGCCGTAGATCTCCCCCGGTTGGACGGCGAACGAAGCCTCGCGCACGGCTTCAACCACCTTGCCGCGCGCGGACGGGAATACCTTGCTCAGCCTGTCGGAACGGATCATGCCGGCAAACTTCCCACGCCGCCGTATGGCGTGTCAAGTCGAGGGGCCTTGCGCGGGCGACGCGCCGCGTCCAGAGCGCACGTCCCTGTCGGTTTGCCCGAGACGCCGCGTACGGCTTAGAGTGGCGGCTCGCACAAGCATCCCTCACCCCAGGAACGAGGATCCATGGCATGGGCAAGGCTGTCGCATTGATCACCGGAGCGAGCCGCGGCATCGGCCGGGGCATCGCGCTGTCCCTGGCGGGACACGGCTACGACATCGCGGGCGCGGCGACGCGGATCGACCCGAACGACCGAACCAGCGGGTTGATGGAGGTGGGCGCGCGCGTCGAGGAGCTGGGCGTGCGCTTCGCGCCGGTGGCCGGCGACATCGCCTCTCCCGCGGACCACGAGACGATGCTGGCGCGGACGCTCGAGGCGTTCGGCCGGGTGGACATCCTCGTGAACAACGCGGGCGTGGGGCCGACCAAGCGGATGGACGTGCTCGAGACGACGGAGGAGAGCTACGACCGCGTCCTGTCGATCAACCTTCGCGGACCGTTCTTCTTCACGCAGCGCGTCGCGCGGCAGATGGTCCGGCAAGCGCGCGAAGGAGCCGCCTACGCCCCGCGGATCATCTTCATCACGAGCATCTCCGCGGCCGCCGCCAGCCCGAACCGGGTCGAGTACTGCGTGTCGAAGGCGGGGCTGAGCATGGTCGCGCAAAGCTACGCGGTGCGCCTGGCCGACGAAGGCGTGCGGGTGTACGAGGTGCGGCCCGGCATCATCGCGTCCGACATGACGGCCCCCGTGCGCGATCGCTACGACGACCTCATCGCGTCCGGCCTGCTGCTCCAGCGCCGCTGGGGATCGCCGGAGGACGTGGGCAAGGCCTGCGCCGCCATCGCGGAAGGCTACCTGGACTACACGACAGGCGGCGTGGTCCACGTGGACGGCGGGTTCAGCGTCCAGCGGCTGTGATTGACCGCTACTTCCACTCGCCGGCCAGCAGGACCTGCTTCCGCTCCATGTAGTAGCAGAAGTCCGACCAACTGACGTCCGGCGGCACGGTGTGATCCACCGTCGGGATGAAGCCGCCGTCCTCGACGAGCGGCGCGAGGCTTTCGAGGTGCGCATCGATGGCCTTGCGGCCCTTGGCGATCTCCCGCTTGTCGACCCCGCCCCACAGCCGCAGGTCGCGACCGTACTTCTTGCGCAGGGCGATCGGGTCCATGTCGTTCGAGGCGCGTTCCATGGGCCAGATCGCGTCGACGCCGGCTTCCATCAGCAGGGGGATCAGCGGGTCGGGGTCGCCGTCCGTGTCCACGACCACGTAGCGCACGTTGTGGGCCTTGTAGAACTCGACCAGCCGCTTCATGTGGGGAAAGATGAAGGTGCGATACAGGTCCGGTCCGAGCAGCGGACCGCTCTTCATCGCCATGTCCTCGTTGATGAACACGTAGTCGAAGTCGACCGCCTCGACGTAGCGCCGCGACGTCTCGATGGTGAAGTCGGCGATGAACGCCATCATCTCGTGGATGAGCTCGGGCTGCAGGCAGAACGCGTAGCTCAGGCCCTCGGTGCTCATGAAGTCGCGGGCGCGCCAGTAGAACCCGAGCGTCTGGCAGTTCTCCCCGAGCACGAGCACGTAGTCGCGCGCGCGCCAGGCTTCCGCCTGCTCGCCCGGCCAGCCGGGCAAGTGGCGCTCGGGCGTCGCCGGGTCGAAGCGCTTCTTCATCTCGCGAAAACTCGCCAGATCCGTCACGGGATGGCTCAGGTGCTGGTCCATGCTCATGCGGCCGCCGCCGACCGTTCCCGCCTTGAGCGCTTTCGTGACCGTGCCGTCGTGGTGGCGGATGATCTCGTAGTCCTCCGTCTCTTCGAGGATCTTCATCTCGAACGGCGGATAGATCTGGAAATTCACGCGGGCGTACTCGCGCCAGTCCATGTTGAAGGCCGGGTCGCCCCGGAACCAGTCCCAGTTGTGCGCGGCGGCATCGCATCCCTCGGCGACCCAGCGCTGGAGCGTCTGCGGCCAGACCCCCACCTCGTAGTTCGGAATGCGGTCGATCGGTTGGTACGCCATCAGGCGCTGAAAGCGCTCGCGATTCGTCAACGATGCAGCCATGCCGGTTCCTCTCCCTCCGGGCTTCCGCTCCCCCGCGGAGCCGCCGCCTCCCGGCGCGCCGCTCAGCGCGCGTACTCGAGGGCGACGAAATCGTATGCGGGCACGACGACCTCCGCCAGATACCCGTCTTCGACGCGGGAGTATGCCACATTGCGCGTTGGGAAGCGACACAAGACCGACACGGCGCGCTCCTGCGCGTCCTGGTTGACGACGATCGAGCCCGTCACGTTGACCGCCTCGCAGTGGTCGCCGAGGAACCGATTGAAGATGCGGGCGGGGGGCTCGGCGATGCGCACGCGCGCCCCGGCCTCGATCAGGACGTTGCGGATCAGGCGTTCGCCCCAGGGGTTCGCCGGCGAGGTGGACGAGGCCGTGCCGTAGATGTCCACGTAGTCGGCCGATTTGTCCGCCGATCCGCCCATCTCCGGCGGCACGCGGTCCGGGTCGTGGGCGCAGGCGAACAGGAGCCGGTTGGCGATGAAGTACAATCGGTCGCGCCGCGCCAGCAGCGGCCGGCCGCCGATGCGGATCAGCGGCTCGGCGCCGTCGATCGCCGAGAGCCCGAGGTCCTCCGGCAATGTGAACGGCGCGTCCCAGGTCGCCAGGTCGAGCCCCTCCGCGATCCCCGGCGGACAGCCCGGGGCGATCTCGGGCGTTCCGCCGGCGGTGCGGCCGTAGGTGAACCGCAGTCCGTCGATCGCGCGCGATTCCCCCTCGGCCCGCAGCCCGTCGTCGCTCGCCTGCATCACGCCGCCCGTGAGCAGCACCGTCGCGCCGGACGCGACCAGCTTGCGCCACATCGCCTCGTCCAGGTACCACGCGCAGGGAACGACCACGCACTTGTACTTGCCGAGGTCGGCGGCGGTCAGGCGCGACAGGTGCGTGAACGGCACGCGGTCGTACGCGACCCCGTGCATGCGCAGCACGATCTCCATGAAGTTCGCGTCGTTCCCCGTGTTGCCGACATCCGGGTAGACCGCCGCGGGGTAGGTCATCTGCACATAGGCGACATCCGCCGGCTCATCCACCGGCTCGACGGCCTTGATGCGGCGGATGGTGTCGGCGAACCGGTCCTCCCATTGCTCGAAGCCGACCTCCTCGGCGCGGCCCGCGGGCCAGGCGCTGTAGTTCGCCTCGGCGTAGTCGTTCGACAGTTGGCAGCCGATCGCCTGCTGCCCTTCGGCCCAGCGCCGCGCCGCCAGCGGACGGTAGTAGTTGCGGTAGTCCTCGAAGCCGTCGCAGAGGTAGCGCACGCCCATGGTCTCGCCGATCGCCCGCCGCTGGTCGTAGGTGGCCACGAACGGGAAGCACATCTCGTTGATCGCGAACCGCGCGCCGGGCGCTTCGGCCAGCGCGAGCCGGTAGTTGTGGACGTTGTAGATCTCCTGCCACGCGCCGATGGCCGTGCCGTTCGGGTCGCGATGTTGCAGGCTGGCGACCAGCTCGCCGTGGAGCCCCGCGAGGCGCTCGAACCGAAACCGATGAAACAGCAGGTTGTCGTAGGTCGGGGCCGGATCCGGCAGCCGGTCCAGCGCGGGCTCGCCGCGCGACAACCGCCACCGGTTGAACGCCTTCAGCACGTGCGGCCCGTAGCCCGCGTCGATGCGCACGTAGCCCGCCTCGCCGTAGATCCCCCACGTCGGCGCGAACGCGATGATGTCCGGGCAGCCCATGTAGTGGTCGTGGAGTCGGGCCGCCCATGCGCGCGCCGTGTCCCAGGCCTCCGCCCACATCGGTTCGATGCGGTTCGGCACGCGCGTCCCGTCGTGGCATTCGACGTAGAACCGGCCCGGCGGCAACCCCGTCCAGAGCAGCATGGCGAGCACGACCTTCATGCCCCGGGCCTGCGCCGCGCGGAGCATCTCGTCCGTCTTGCCGAAGTCGATCGGGGCGTCCGGCGCGGCGTACGGCGGCGCGAGCTTGCAGAACACCGTGTCGTAGCCCGCCGCCCGCGCGTCATCGAACTGCGCCTCGGTCCACCCCGTCATCGGCATCCAGATCATGTGATCGCGGAACGGCCGCTCATCCGGGAGCCGCGTCCGCCCCTGCCGCACGGCGACCTCGACGGCATCCGACGCCTCCCCCGCCGTCACGCGCAAGCTGTAGCTCCCGTCGGCGACCGCGGCGATACCGGCGACGCACGCCGCCCGCCGCGTGTCCGGGTCGAAGGGCGTCTCCCCGCTCCAGACCGCCGCGCCGTCGGCGTCGACCAACGCGAACGTCGCCGTCTCGGGACACGCTCCGCCCTGCCAGTAGGCGACCGCCGTGAACGCGCCGCCCAGCGGATCGAACGGCGGCTCGAGCGTCAGGGGAGGCGTCGCGGCCGACGCGAGCGCCAGAACCAGGGCCGCGGAACCGATGCCGAACATGGGAAAACCCTCCGTTGCGTCACTTCCGTCGCATCTCTTCGGTTGTCTTACTTGGCGGGGAGCAGGAACGGCGTCCGATCCGCGACCGCGTCCGTGGTCGCATCCGCCGCCCGCCCCAACGTCAAACACGCCGCCGCCGCACACGTCAACATGCCCATGGCGTCTCCTGCTCTCCTCCAGGAACGCGAACAGCGCTCCGATTATAGAGACGCCGCACCGTCAAGCAAACGGGACCCGGGCATCACGGGCAAGACGCCCGTGCTACAGGCTCCCCCGCGGGAAGGAACCGCCAGCGGCCGTGTGGGACCGGCGCCCCCGCCGNNACGCCCGCGGGAGGAATGACCGGCGAGGGCGCCGGTCCCACACACTTGCTCGCCGGTCGTCTCGCGCTGCTGGATCACGCGGTTGCCGCCGCAGGCGGCTGTGGAGTGCGCATCCGCCTGAGGCGGATCGCTTGCGCTTTCTCCCCGCTGCGCCTTCGGTGTTCCAAGAGACGCCCGCGGGAGGAATGACCGGCGGGGGCGCCGGTCCCACACACTTGCTCGCCGGTCGTCTCGCGCTGCTGGATCACGCGGTTCACCCGCGGTAGAGTGGCCATGAGCAGGCAAGCAGTAGGCAAAGGGAGGCGCGAGCACGATGGGATCGACAAACGGGATGCAGCGGCGAGGTCGCCTGATCTTCACAGGAACGGTCCTGGTCGCGGGGGCGGTCGCGCTCTTGCTGTGGGGGACTCCGGCGACGGCTCAGTCGCGCCTGGACGACCTGCACATCTTCGACGGCACGTACCCGCGCGCGTTCTACTTCCGCCAGACGGAGGGCGCGGCGGCCTCGGGCGCCCTGACGTACGAGGCCTGGGAGGCGCGGTTCGGTCTGCTCGACGGCATCATCGGGAAGTGCCTGGACGAGGAAGTTCCGGGCCGCGCGGTGCGGAATGCCGAGTATTTCAGCCGGTATAAGGAGCGGCATCCGGAGAAGCTGGTGTTGCTGCACATCAACGGCAACTCCCGCGACCCGCGCCATGAGACCGCGCCGTACCACGCGGGCCACTGGCTCTACCACAACGGCTGCCGGCTGGAGTCGGACCTCGCCGCCGAGGAGGGCCTGGCCACCGTGCGCGTGGCGGACCCGTCGCTGTTCGCGCTGCGCGTCGGGCTCGACGGCGAGAAGCACGACCAGATCGGCATCTGCCGGTTCGACGCGGACGGGAAACCGGACTGGTCGGTCGCGGAGCACGTCGACCTGGTCGCGATCAACCAGGACAACCGCACGCTGGTGATCCGCCGGGGCGAGCTGAGCGCGCCGAGGGCCTGGAACGCCGACGAGACCTACATCGCGGCGCATGTGGTGGAGGGGCCGTGGGGCCCACACTCGAACCTGATGTGGAGCTACAACTACGCGACGGTCTGCCCGCGCGACGGCGAGGGCATGCAATGCGCGGACCGGCTCCTGGACGACCTGGCGCGCTGGTTCGGACCGGACGGCCCGCTCGCGTCGTTCGACGGGCTCGAGTTCGACGTGCTGTTTCGCGTCCCTATCGGCGGCAACAACGTGCGCGGGCCGGACGTGGATGCGGACGGCGTGCGCGACGACGGCGTGCTGGACGGCGAACCGGTGTACGAACAGGGCGTGCTGCGGTTCCTGGCGCGGCTGCGCGCACGCCTGGGTGCGGACCGGCTGATCCTGGCCGACGGACACGAGGAAAAGAACCAGCGGGCCGTGCCGTATCTGAACGGCATCGAGAGCGAGGGGTGGCCGCATCTGCGCGATATCGGCGTGGCCGACTGGTCGGGCGGGCTGAACCGACACGGGTACTGGCAGACCCGCGCCCATGCGCCGCGGTTCAGCTACATCAACCACAAGTACGTGGAACGGCTCGACATGGTCGACACGCCGCTCCATATCACGCGGCTGGTGATGGCCGCCGCCGTGTTCACGAATTCCGCGTTCACCTATGCGATGATGCCGCCCGCCGGCGCGAACAGCGACGTGTACGACGAGCTCGTGATGGGCGAGAAACGGCGGCCGCGTTGGCTGGGCCGTCCGCTCGGACCCGCCCGTGCGCTCGCGCTCGAGGCGGAACCGCTGCGCGCGGGGCCGGAACTGGCCGCATCGTGGCGGGCCGAGGACGGAACGCGCCTCTCCGCCGACGCGTCGGGCGCGATCGTTTTCGAAGCGGAAGGCGGCGATCGCGCGGCGATTCGCCTCGACGGCATCTCGCTTCCGGGCCGAGATCTACTCGTTTCCTGCGTGGTGCGCGCCGACCCAGACCCGCAACTCGACCCCGGCGTGCCGCGAGTCGTCAAGCTGCACGCGCATGCCGCCGGGCAACTGATCACCGCCGCGACGCCCGACATGGCGATCGCTGCGCGCGGGGAGACCGAGCGCCCGATCGAACCCCCCTCTCCCCTGTTCCGCCACTGGCCGACAATCACAATCGGCGAGGACCGCCACGAGGCCTACATGGCGCATCCGCCGTACGGTCCGGACGGCCCGGGCTATCTGGTGTGGGAACGCGCGGCGCGCGTGCCGGAGGAGGAGCCGGTCCTCCGCTTCCACACAGGCCTGCGGCCCTCGAAGGGCGAGAGCGACGGCGTGCTGTTCCGCGTGGAGGTCCGCGACGGCGACGACGTGCAGGAGATCTTCCGCACGTTCCACACCGAACTGCGCTGGGAAGCCCATGCCGTCGACCTCGGCGCCTGGGCCGGGCGGACCGTCTCGCTCCGGTTCATCACGGACTGCGGCCCGGACGACAACCCGACCTCCGACCACGCATGCTGGGGAGATATCTTCGTGGGGCAGGCGGGGCAGACCGTGCAGCGCGGTCCGGACACGCCCGGGGCCGTCATGACCTGGGCCGGCGAGGACGCCTTCGCGTCGCGGTTCTACTTCCGCGACATCGGACCCGGCCCCGTCGAGCTGGCGATCGAGGCGGAAGGCGGCATGCCCGTGCGCGTGGAGGACTGCGCGGTCCACAGCGCGCCCGACCTCATGGTCCGCGCGTTCGACCACGGCGTCGTGCTGGCCAACCCCTCGAGCGCGCCCGCCGACTTCGACCTCGCCGCGCTGTTCCCCGGGCGATCGTTCCGACGCCTCCGCGGCGGGCAAGACCCGGCCATCAACTCCGGCGAGCCCGTCGGCGCGACCTGCACCGTTCCCCCGCGCGACGCCCTGTTCCTGGCGGCGACGGAGGAGTAGCGGGGAAGAATGACCGGCGAGGAACGACCGGCG
>DIWA01000005.1:0-8242 GCA_002422525.1 Candidatus Hydrogenedentes bacterium UBA6118 | reverse complement strand
CTGTCATAGGCGCAATGACCGGCGATAGTGTGGGACCGGCGCCCTCGCCGGTCGTCTTCCCGCGAGCTCGCCCGCCTCAGTTCAGCCCTTCGTCGCCTGCGTTGCCGCGGTAGCGCGGCGGGCGGTTGCGGATCGCGCGGAAGAACTCCGACAGGACCGCGCCGCACTCCTCCGCCATCAACCCCGAAGTGACCTGCGGATTATGGTTGAACCGCGTATCCCCCAACAGATCCATGAGCGAGCCGCAAACCCCGGCCTTCGGGTCGAACGCGCCGAAATACACCTCGCTGATCCGCGCAAGGATGATCGCCCCCGCGCACATCGGACACGGCTCCAGCGTCACATACAGCCGCGTGTTCTCCAGCCGCCACGACCCGAGCTGCGCCGCCGCCTGCGTGATGGCGAGCACCTCCGCATGCGCCGTCGGGTCCTGCAACGTCTCCCGCTGGTTGTGCGCCTTGCCGATGATCCGGTCGTCCTGCACGATCACGCACCCCACCGGCGCTTCGCCGGCCTCGAACGCGCGCCGCGCTTCCTGCAGGGCATAGCCCATATATCTGCGATGTACGTCCAGCATGGGGCGGAGTTTCGCCCCGCGCGCCGGCGCAAGTCAAGCCGCCGAGCCGGTTTTGCCCCTATCCCGACCCGGTGCTATACTCCCTGCCGCTTCCGGGCGGTTAGCTCAGTCGGTTAGAGCGCCTGCCTTACACGCAGGATGTCGGGGGTTCGAGTCCCTCACCGCCCACCACTCCGCCCTGGGAAACGGCCCGTGTTTTCGCGCCATGGATCGCCACGCCCTCGTCCGCCGGACGCCATTCGCGTTCATCCGCGTTCATTAGCGGATCCCCTCTCTCCCATCCGCGAATGGACGCCAATGCACGCGAATGGGTCCCGGTGATGCCTCCTGCCGATTCCGCCCGGGACCGGAAGCGGCGCCTACCAGTGCTGCAGCGAACCGGCTGGTATCACGGGAACCGTGGAGAGTCTTCGGCAAGCAGGCCTTGCGCCGGCTGGTCCTCGTCCGCCGGACGCCATTCGCGTTCATCCGCGTTCATTAGCGGATCCCCCCTCTTCTCCATCCGCCGCGTCCGCTTCGCATGGACACAAAAAAAAGGCCCACGCATCTGCGTAGGCCTTCACATGAGTATTGGTAGCGGGGGGGGGATTCGAACCCCCGACCTTTNNCCTTTGGGTTATGAGCCCAACGAGCTACCAGACTGCTCCACCCCGCGTCATGTCGACGTCGGTCGTAGTCTACCACCGGCTTTCGGCGAAGTCAAATCGGACATGCTTCCGGCGGTCGGCTTCGCTCTCTCCCGCGTTCGATCTTGACATCTCCGCGTTTCTCTCGCATGCTGGAAGGCAAGCAACAAGGTCGCATTCGGTGCGGCAACCGGGGAGGTATTCGCATGCATGCTCGCTGGACTGTACGACATCGCGCCGCCGCCGCGGCGCTCTTGCTGACGACCGCGCTGGTCTGGACCGCCGGGGCGCAGGGCGCGGGGCTCGAGGGGCTGGAACGCTTGCGCGAGGGCCGCTCGATGCGATCGTCTTCGGCGGACCCGAACTGGCAGGACGGGAACGGGGATGCGCGGCCGATTCCCCCCGGTGAGACGCTGGTCATCGCGGATCTGGCGGGTCCGGGAGTGATCCAGCACATCTGGAACACGGTCGCGGCGGAGGACCGGGGGTATTCCCGGCTGCTGCTCGTCCGCATGTACTGGGACGGCGAGGAGGAGCCGTCGGTGGTCTGTCCGCTGGGCGATTTCTTCGGCGTGGGCCACGGGCTCGACCGTTCGTTCATCAGCGAACCGGTGCGGGTGTCGTCGGAAGGCCGGGCGCGGAACTGCTACTGGCCGATGCCGTTCCGGAAGTCGGCGCGGATCACCGTGACGAATGAGGGCGAACGCCCCGTACACGCGTTCTACTATTATGTTGACTGGGTGCAGCGCGACGTGCCGGACGATGCGGCGTATTTCCATGCGATGTACCGCCAGGAGCATCCGGCCGTGATGGGACGGAACTACCTGCTCGCGGACATTGCGGGGCGGGGCCACTATGTGGGCACGCTGCTGAACGTCCGCCAGCGCAGCATCAGTTGGTGGGGCGAGGGCGACGACTTCTTCTACATCGACGGCGAGGAGGAGCCGAGCATCCGCGGCACGGGCAGCGAGGACTATCTCTGCGACGCGTGGGGCTTGCGGTCGCTCGAGGGGCCGTACTACGGCGTGCCCGTGTACGAGAAGTATGAGATGCTCAGCCGCACAACGGCCTACCGCTGGCACATCCCGGACCCGGTGCTGTTCACGACGTCGCTGCGCGTCGAGATCGAGCACAAAGGGGCCGTGATCGACGAGGAGACCGGCGAGATGGTCAGCGGGTTCAGGGAGCGGGAGGACGATTTCTCGTCGGTCGCGTTCTGGTACCAGACGGAACCGCACAAGCCGTTCCCGCCCATCCCCCACGGCTACGACCGCCTGTACTACCCGCCCAAGGCGGTGGTCGAGGCGGAGGCCCTGGTCGATCGCGCCGTCGCGACGGCGGGCGCCGTGCAGCGCCAGGAACTCGGGGGATGGAGCGGCGGCGCGCAATTGTTCTGGACTCCAGAGGAGGCGGAGCAGGAGCTGCGCCTGCCGTTGGAGGTCCCGGAGGACGGCGAGTACGCGATCACGCTGCTGTTGACGAAGTCGTGGGATTACGGCGTGTTCGAGTTCTTGCTCGACGACGAACCCATCGGGAAGACGATTGACCTGTCGAACGACGCGGTCGCCGCGCATGAGGTGATGCTGCCGCCGGTCGCGCTGACCGCGGGCGAACACACGCTGCTCGTGCGGAACGTCGGGTCGAACGCGGAGGAACGCGGCTGTTTCTTCGGACTGGACGGCTGGCTTCTGCTGCCGCACGAGTGACGCATAAACGCATCGTCTAGACGCAACCAACCACAAGGAGAACGAGGATGGAATACATCAAACTCGGACGCACGGGATGCGAGGTCAGCCGGCTTTGCCTGGGCACGATGAACTTCGGGCGGAGGGCCACCGAGGAAGAGTCGTTCCGCATGATGGACCGCGCCCTGGACCTGGGCATCAACTTCTTCGACACGGCCAACGTCTACGGCAACCCGGACAAGGGCCTCACGGAGACGATCATCGGCCGGTGGCTGGCGCAGGGCGGACGGCGCCGCGACCGCATCGTGCTCGCGACGAAGGTGTACGGTCCGATGGCAGAGGAGGTGAACCGGCAGCCGGGGTTGTCGGCCTACAAGATCAAGCGGGAGGTGGAGGAAAGCCTGAAGCGGCTCCAGACCGACCACATCGACCTGTATCAGATGCATCACATCGATCGCGGCGTGGGTTGGGACGAGATCTGGGGCGCTTTCGAGGACCTTGTGTCCGCGGGCAAGGTGGTCTACATCGGCTCGAGCAACTTCGCTGCGTGGGACATCGCCCATGCGCAGGGCTACGCCCGGCAGCGGGGCTTCCTCGGGCTGGTGAGCGAGCAGCACCGGTATTCGCTGGTGTGCCGCCAGCCTGAGCTCGAGGTGCTCCCCTGCGCCCACGCCCTCGGCATCGGCGTGATCCCCTACAGTCCGCTCGGCGGCGGCTTGCTCGGGGGCAGCGCGCTGAACGCCCAGGAAGGCACGCGCACCGCGGGCTTGAAGGACCAGATCGCGCGGCTTCGGCCGCAGCTCGAGCAGTACGCCGCGTTCTGCCGCGAACTCGGCGAGAAGGAAGCCGACGTGGCGCTGGCGTGGATGCTGCGGAACCCGGCCATCACGGGCCCGATCATCGGGCCGCGCACGATGGAGCAGCTCGAGGGCTCGGTGCGGGCGCTCGAGATCCAACTGAACGAGGACCAACTCAAGCGCCTCGACGAGATCTTCCCCGGTCCCGGCGGCTCGGCGCCGGAGGCCTATGCGTGGTAGGTCCCGCGACCTGCCCGCGCACCCGAGCGCGCCATGGGCGATGAACTGCTCGAACACGCAGCGGCGGAGCGGCTCCGACAAGAGGCGCCGCTCGCCCGCCGCGTGGCCCCGCGCATGCTCGACGACCTCGTCGGGCAGGACCACATCCTCGGCAAGGGCAAGATCCTGCGCCGCGCGATCGAGGCGGACCGGGTCACCTCGCTCATCCTGTACGGTCCGCCGGGATGCGGCAAGACGGCCCTGGCGCGGATCATCGCGATGCGCACGAAGGCCGCGTTCGAGAACCTCAACGCCGTGACCGCCGGGGTCAAGGAGTTGCGCGAGTTCATCGCCGCCGCGAAGCAGCGTCGGCTGCATCAGCAGCGCCGCACGATCCTGTTCGTCGATGAGATCCACCGGTTCAACCGGGCCCAGCAGGACGCGCTGCTTCCGGATGTGGAGAACGGCAACATCGTGCTGATCGGCGCGACCACCGAGAACCCCTTTTTCAGCGTGGTCGCGCCGCTTCTTTCGCGGTCGCAAGTGTTCGAGCTGCACGGTCTCGACGACGACGCGATCATTCGACTGCTGCGCCGCGCGCTGGCCCATCCCGACCGCGGCCTGCCGGAGCTCGAGGTTCGGGTGGACGACGACGCGCTGGCCCACATCGCCTTGTACAGCGAGGGCGACGCCCGGCGCGCGCTCAACGCCCTCGAAGTGGCGATGCTGACCACCCCGCCCGAGGCGGGCGTGGTCCATCTCACCCGCGCGATCGCGGAGGAATCGATCCAGCGCAAGATGATCCACTACGACGGCGTCGGCGACGAACACTTCGACGCCGCCTCCGCATTCATCAAGAGCATGCGCGGCTCCGACCCCGACTCGGCGCTGTACTGGATGGGCTACATGCTCGAAGCCGGCGAGGACCCCCGGTTCATCGCCCGCCGCATCTGCATCTGCGCCTCGGAGGACGTGGGCAACGCAGACCCCATGGCCCTGGTCCTCGCGACCTCGGCCTGGCAGGCCTGCGAGTTCATCGGCTTGCCGGAGGCCCAGATCATCCTCGCCCACGCGGCGACGTACATCGCCTGCGCGCCCAAGAGCAACGCCGCATACGTCGGCATCGCGAAAGCGCGCGAGGACATCCGCGAGGGCCGCACGGTCGCCGTGCCGAACCACCTGCGCGACGCGAACTACAAGGGCGCGGCCCGCCTCGGCCGGGGTCTCGGCTATCAGTACGCCCACGACGGCGAGGGCGGCTACGTGACCCAGGACTACGGCGCGGCCCGCGGCGCGTACTACCAACCCACCGACCGCGGCAAGGAAGCGGAGTTCCGCGCGCGCCTGGCCGAGTTCGCCCGCCGCGACGCCCTGACCGCAGCCCAGGCGAACCGCCCGGCCTCCCCCGCGGAGGCTCCCGCCGCCCAAGCGTCGGATAGCCAAGCCGCGCCGACCCCCTCCCCACGCGCCGATCTCCTCATCCGTCGCGCCGGCGAGGCGGATCGCGAAGGCTGGCTCGCGGTGCGCCGCGCCCTCTGGCCGGAGACGGACGAGGCAGAGCATCGCGCCGAGATCGACGAGATGCTTGCGCGCCCCGACCGCTGGGTCACGTTCGTGCTCGTCGACCCGGACGGAGACGTCCACGGCTTCGCCGAGGCCTCCCTCCGAGAAGACCCCGCCAGGGTGTCCTGCGAACGCGTCGGCTACCTCGAGGGGTGGTACGTGGGGCCCGAGCTGCGTCGGCAGGGCTGGGGCGGACGGCTCGTGGCCGCCGTGGAGAACTGGACGCGCGCGAACGGATGCACGAGCATCCTCTCCGACACCGCTCTGGACAACGCCGTCAGTCGATCGGCCCACGCCGCGCTCGGGTTCGGCGAAGAAGACCGCGCGGTTGTATTCCGCAAGCCCCTCGCGCCGGACCCGGACCGCACGCCGTAAGTCCCCGCCAAACGGCGAACGGCGCTCAACCCGTTCATCAGGTCAAGCGCCGTTGCGCACTTCAGGTGTCGACGCCGTCTCGCGTCGACGCAGCTCATCGGTTTGTCAGCGTCTCTGCAGCGATCGAATCTCCGGCGGCAGTTCCTTGCCGAGATCGTAGACCTGAACGCGAAGCGTTCCGGCCTGGTGGTGCAGCGCACGCATCGCCGCCTCCGAGAGGTCGATGACGCGCTCCTTGACGTACGGGCCCCGGTCGTTCAGGCGGCAGACCACGGAATTGCCGTTCTCCGCCACGACCAGGTAGTAGGTCCCGAACTCGCCGTCGGGCATCGCGCACGTGAGCGAATCATCGCGCATGCGCTCGCCCGAGGCCGTCACGGCGCTGCTGCTCTGCACGGTGTAGTACGAGGCTTCTCCCTCGGCCACCGGCAGCACCGGCTGTTGAGACAACAGCAACAACAAAACCAATGGGAACATGGGACTCACTTGCTCCTTTTCGGTTACCTCGAGGCTCAAGTGCGGGCCACTTTCCCGCAATACGCCCTCTCACAAGAGAAGACACAAACGATGGGTATACCATTTGGCGGTCGATCAGGTCAACAATGACGTGGCGCGCACGAGCGGGTTGCGCTGTGAACGGAGTGCTGCTGGAGCGGGCGGGAAGGGGGTGGATTTGGGGCTTCCCCCAAGAGGGGGGCAAAAACAGCCGATTTTCGGCCGATCGGGGTGGCGCATCGAGACGCACAGGCGATTTTTCGACCAGGCCGAACTTGACGCGGGGATCGGTTGCGGTGTATACTGCTGCCGATCCTGAACGGCACCCGGAGATACCCCATGCGCCCCCATCTCACCGCCCCGTTGTTCGACTGGAGCGCCCTGGAGGACTCCCCCTCCCTGCAAACCGTGCGCTGTCTGCTCGACCTGTTCCCCGACGACGCCTTGCTCGAGGCCCTGCGCCAGGCCCGCGGCCGGGGCCGCAACGACTACCCGGTCCACGTTTTGTGGGGCGTGGTGCTGCTCACGGCCCTGCTGCGCCATCCCACCACCGAGGCCTGTCTGGGGGAGCTGCGCCGCAACCGGGACCTGCGGGAGCTCATCGGCATCGAGTCGGAAGATAAGGTGCCCAAGCCCTGGAACGTGTCCCGTTTCGAGGAACTCCTGGGCAGCGGACCCCACCCGGCCCTCGTCCGGGAGATGTTCGGCGCGCTGGTGGAGCGCCTCGGGCAGGCCGTGCCGGACCTGGGGGCGCGCACCGCCGGGGACGCCACGGCCTTGAAAGCCCGCACCGCCGCCACCCCGGCGGCCCGCACGCGCGACGAGGCGGCGGGCTTGCCCGCCCCCGCGAAGGGGCGCAAGGAGTACAAGGACGACGAGGGCAAGGTGGTGAAGGTGGTGGAGTGGTTCGGCTACAAGCTCCACCTGTTGGTGGACGTCGTGCACGAGGTGGTCCTCGCGTACTGGATTACCGACACGAAGGCCGGGGACGGCGAGACCCTGCCGCATCTGGTCGAGGAGGCCCAGGCCCGGTTGCCCGAGGGGCGCATGAAGAATCTGGCCTACGACAAGGCGGCGGACTCCGAGGCCGTGCACGAGATGCTGCACCAGGCGGACATCGTGCCTCTCATCGAGAACCGGCGCCTGTGGAAGGAGGAGGGCGAGCGGCCTTTGCCGGGCCTGGAGGGGCAAGTGACGAACCTGGTGCACGACGAGGCGGGCGCCGTGTACTGCTACGACACCGAAAGCCCGGAGCCGGTGCGCCACGCCATGGCCTACATCGGGCACGAAAAGAGCCGGGGGACCCTGAAATACCGCTGCCCGGCCCGGCACCAGGGCTGGAGTTGCCCGAGCGAGGCCGTGTGCAATCAAGGCCTGGCCTACGGCAAGACCGTGCGGATCAAGCAGGAGCTCGACCTACGGCGCTTCCCGGCGATTCCGCGGGCCACCCAGCAGTTCGAGCGGCTCTACAAGGGGCGTACGGCGGTCGAGCGGGTCAACGCGCGCCTCAAGGTGTTCTGGGGCGCCGACGACGGCAATATGCGGGGCGCCCGGCGCTTTCATGCGCGGGTGGGGGCCGTGCTGCTGGTGCACCTGGGCCTGGCCACGCTGCTGGCTTCGGCCCCGCGCACCGGCGGCGTGCTCGGGAAGCTCCATCTGGGGGCGGTCCAGCGGGCCTTGCGCGCCGCTTCCAGCTGACCCGGCCCCCGGTTCCGCGTCCGTGTTGCCTGCCCGGACAGGAGAGGTCTGCCCGCCGCGACCCCCAACCGCCCTCCCTGCCTCCACCGCCCCCCGGGAGCTCTCCCAGACCCGCTCCGACGCCCCTTTTCCGTCCTTCCCGCGCCCATCGGAGGGCTCTGGCCGCCCGCCGCCTGCCCTTCACGAATACTACAGCGCAATCGCCTC
>DIWA01000053.1 GCA_002422525.1 Candidatus Hydrogenedentes bacterium UBA6118 | reverse complement strand
CAGCGCTGCTGGGTGCACAAGACGGCCAACGTCCTGGACAAGCTGCCCAAGCGCGTGCAGCCGTATGCCAAGAAGCTCATCCACGAGATGTACCTGGCCCCCACGCGTCAGGACGCCCTGACCGCCTACGACCGGTTCTGCCGAGAGCACCGCGCCAAGTATCCCAAGGCCGTCCAGTGCCTGGAGAAGGACAAGGACTCCCTGTTCACCTTCTACGACTTTCTCGCCGAACACTGGGCGCACCTGCGCACGACCAACCCGATCGAGTCCACCTTCGCCACCGTGCGCCATCGAACACGTCAGACCAAGGGCTGCGGCTCCAGGCGCGCGACGCTCACAATGGTGTTCAAGCTGGCGACTCAGGCCCAGAAGAACTGGCGGCGCCTGAACGGCTACCAGCTCATCACCCAGGTCATCCAGAACGTCACCTTCAAGGATGGCGTGCTCGAAAACGCGGCATAGCTACTGTACTACTTGTGGGATGCGCAGAAACGGCCGTACACAAGATCTGACAATATCTCCCCTGTGGGACACGGAAGTGCTTCTGTCTGCAGCACTGCGGCGGGAATCGTGAACCCTGCCCCCTGATCTGCTCCGAGCTAGCGTCTTGGGTGAACAAGGGGCCGCCCGCCATTCGCGTGCATCGGCGTTCATTCGCGGAGATGTCCGCAAAGGGCAACCGCGAATGGACGCGAATGAACGCCAATCGGGAGGCGTAGGGGCGATTCACGAATCGCCCGCTGAAGAGCCTTGCGGCAGGGACGGGGCGTTCGCAGCGGCCATGGGCAAGGGACGTGTCGTCTCGCATGGGGAGGAGCATGTCGTGGATGACTACAAGACTGTCATAGATATCTCCAAGCATTTCGAGGCCAGGCTTGAGGATGAGTTCGGCGCGTCCGGGAGAGGGCTGCACGAGAGGATCTCGAGTTGCGAGCGCGCGCTGCCCAACGACGTCGCCAAGAAGCTCCGATTGATCGCGACCATCCGGAATAAGCTCATCCACGAGAACTACGATTCGATAGCGGATCTCATCCCCCCGGAGGAGTTTGAGGAGGTGTGCCGCGCTGCGGAGGACGAGCTGAACAAGGCGTCGGGGTCGGGCCGCAGACCGGTCAGGGATGGCGGAAACCGGATAACGTGCCCGTGGTGCGGAGGCCGGGCGATGTCCCGGTTCGGCCGGTTCTTCTTGGGGGTGCGAACCGTGAAGTGTCGGCAGTGCGGGAACCGCGTCGGCATTGCCAAAAGAGCGGTTGCCCTGCTCTACCTCGTGTTCGCATTTGACATCCTCTTGCTGGTGCTCGCACTGGCGCGTGACTCCATCGGCCTGATCGTGCTCACAGGCATGGTCTTCCTGTTCCTGTGTTACATCAACTCGAAGTGGGTCAGGCGCGGTCCGCTGGTCAAGCGAGACAGGTAGCGCAAGACTCTGCTGCGCCGCACAGCCCTTTGGGGGGCGATTCGTGAATCGCCCCTACTGCGGGGCGCCCGGGGAGCACGCATTCGCGTGCATCGGCGTTCATTCGCGGAGAAACAAGAACAGGGCTACCGCGAATGCACGCCAATGGACGCCAATGCCTGCCGATAGGTCTTGCGGCGGGGGCGAAGTCGTGGTAGAACGATCGGGTCGCGCGCATGTACGAAGGCGCGCGGGAGGAGCCTGTCATGGTCGCTGAGATCGCCGCCGCCGTATTGTTCGCTGCCTTGAACGCCCCGACGCGCAGCGGGGACCCGCAGCCGGACGAGTCGTTCGAAGCTGCGGCGTGGTTCCAAGAGGCGTTCGGGGTCGCGCCGGACGCGCCGGTCTCGGGGCCGCAACTGCACATCGAGACGGCGTATGACCTGGTGCAGAAGAACGGGCACATGGGGCGGCCGCTGTGCATGCGCGGCGCGACGTATGCGCGGGGGCTCTATTGCCACGCCCCGACGACGCTGCAGGCGGAGCTGGGGGCGCCGGCACGGGCGTTCCGCGCGACGGTCGGCGTGGACGACAATCCGCAGACGCAGATGGGCCAGAGCAGCGTGACGTTCGCGGTGAGCGCGGGCGACGCGGAGCCGTACCGGTCGCCGGTGCTGCGCCATGGGTCGGCGCCGCTGGCCATCGATGTGCCGCTGGACGGAGCCACGGCGGTGCGGCTGACGGTCGACGATGCGGGCGACGGCATCCACTCGGACCAGGCGGTGTGGGCGGATGCATGGTTCGAGCTCGAGGACGGCGCGCGGATCGCGTTGGACGATCTGCCGCTGCGCGAGACTTCGATCGCCCCGCAGGCGACGGGGCTTCCGTTCTCGTTCGTCTACGACGGCCGAGCGTCGGCGGAGCTGTTGTCGGGATGGGAACGGCGTGATGCGCGGGAAACGCTGGACGCCGACCGCACGCGCCACACGATCTCGTGGCGCGACGCGGACACGGGGCTTGTCGTCCGCTGCGTCGCAACGGTATATGCGGACTACCCCGTGTGCGAGTGGACGGTCTATCTGCGCAACGACGGCGCGGCGGACACGCCGTTGATCGCGGACCTGCTGGGACTGGACGCTGCGTTCGTGCGCCATGCGCTGCTTCCGGAGTACGAGTTCAGACTGCACCGCAACCGCGGCACGGTGGTCACGACGATCTCCGTGCCCGAGGGCAAGCGCGACTGGGAGCCGATCACGTCCGAACTGGAACCGGGGTCCGAGCTCGCGATCAGCCCGCCGCAGGGACGCCCGAGCGCGGGCGAATGGCCGTACTTCGCGGTCGAGTCCATGGGCTCCGGGATCATCTTCGCGGTCGGATGGCCGGGACGATGGGCCGCGCGATTCGAACGGGACGACGCGAACGGCTTGCGCATTGCGGCGGGCCAGGCGACGACGCAGTTCACGCTGCGTCCGGGCGAGGAGGTGCGCACGCCGCTGATCGCGCTGCAGTTCTGGCGCGGCGAGCGCGAGCACGCGCAGAACGTCTGGCGGCGGTGGATGCGGGCGCATGTGATGCCCCGCCCGGGCGGCGCGCCGATCGCCCCGATGTCGGGGGCGTTCTGCGGGTACTACTTCCCCGAGCTGCAGATCTGCGAGGCGGGCGAGCTGGAGTACATGACGCGCTACGTGGAGGAGCGGCTCATTCCGGACTATTGGTGGATCGACGCAGGGTGGTTTCCGGGCAAGGGCACGTGGGTGAACACGGGCACGTGGGAACCCGACCCGGAACGCTTTCCGAACGGGCTCCGCGCCGTGACAGACGCGGCGCGACGCCACGGGATGAAGTCAATCGTGTGGTTCGAGCCGGAGCGCGTGACACCCGGGAGCCGGCTGTTCGAGGAGCGGCCGGAATGGCTCCTGCCGGCGAGCGAGACCGTCGAGGGCACGTGTCTGCTGGACCTCGGCAACCCGGAGGCGCGGGCCTGGCTGACGGACCACATCGACCGCATGCTGCGCGAGGAGGGAATCGACCTTTACCGACAGGACTTCAATATGGATCCCCTGCCCTGCTGGGAAGCGCACGACACGGCGGATCGGCGCGGCATCACGGAGAACCTGTATGTGCAGGGGTACCTGGCGTTCTGGGATGAACTGCTTGCGCGCCATCCGGGGCTGATCATCGACACCTGCGCGAGCGGGGCGCATCGCGACGACCTCGAAACGCTCCGGCGGTCCGTGCCGCTGTGGCGGAGCGACTGGGCCTGGGAACCGCTGTCGATGCAGAGCCAAACGTACGGGCTGGCGTCGTGGGTTCCGTATTTCGGCACGGGCACGGTCTCCGACGATCTGTACACGATGCGCAGCAACATGACGCCGTTCTTCCTGATGTCGTGGGACATGCGACGGGACGACCTGGACTACGATCGACTCCGCCGCGCGCTCGCCGACTGGAAGCGCATCGCGCGGTACTACCTGGGCGATTTCCACCCGCTCACGCCCTATTCGCTTGGGGAGGACGTGTGGATGGCCTGGCAGTTCCACCGGCCGGACCTGGATGCGGGCCTGGTGCAGACGTTCCGTCGCCGCGACAGCATCTACGAGTCGGCCCGCCTGCCGTTGGCCGGACTCTATCCCGAGGCGACATACAGCGTGACCAACCTTGACGCGCCGGGCGATGCGCGCGTCCTGACCGGCCGGGAACTGACGGAGCAGGGGCTGCCCGTCGTCGCGCGGGACCGGCCGTCCGGCCTGCTGTTCGTGTACGAGGTCTTGCCGACGGCGCCGTGAGGACTGCGCGACATTCGTGTCCGATTACGCACACATAGCGCCCTCTTCGCGCCGCGACTGCCAGGGATTTGTTCACAGAAGCGTAGATATGTTATGACAATGCCACGCGGCAGTAGGGCCGAGCAACCAGTAGAAACGGCGGCGTGCGGTGGGGTTCTACATACGCAAGAGCTTCCGGATCGGCCCGGTTCGGCTGAATCTATCGAAGAGCGGTCTGGGGTTGTCTGCAGGGGTGCGGGGAGCCCGCATCGGGACCGGTCCGCGCGGGGCGTACGTTCACGGCGGCCGGTATGGGCTGTACTACCGCAAGCGTCTCGGCGGGTCGAACAGGCAAGGCGCGCGGGCGTCTGCGGAGGCAGGGCCGGGGCCGGAATCGCACCCGAGCTCCGAAGGATGCGTCGTGGCGGGGCTCGGAGGGCTGGCGGCGCTGGTGTGCATCGCGCTGATCGCGGGCGGCGCGCCGGGAACCGGCATCCTCGCGGGCGGCGCCATTGCGGCGATCCCGATATGGATGAGCGTCCGGCGGCGCATCGTGACGCGAAGGCTGCGGCAATATCGGCGCCTGCTCAACGCGTCGTTCGTGACGACCGACGATCCCCCCTCTCCCGGCGTCGTAGACCTGATCCGCGATGAACGGACCCGCATCCCGGTGAACGGGAGCCTCCTCGCGATCGAACGCGATGTCTACCAGGCCCTGATCGACCGCGCGCTGGACGACGATCACATCACCCAGACCGAAGCGAGGCTGATCGCGGCGGCGGACACGGCGCTCTCGCTGGATGCGACCGAGAAACAGCGGCTGAAGAAGGAAGTGTTCTCGGCGGCGTACCTCGAGGTCCTGGCGGATCAGGACGTCACCGAGGCGGAACTCGCGCGGCTGAACAACCTGGCCAGGGGGCTGCAGATCCCCGAGGAGGCGCTCCAGACCGAAATCAAGACGATCAACGCGTTCGTCCAGGCGCAGCGGATCACCCTTCCGCTCGAACCGCTCGCGCGGGCGGATGTGCCGGTGAACCTGCAGAAGACCGAGACGGCCTACTACGTCGCGCCTGCCGAAGTGCTGTCGCGGAGACGGTCACGGACATCGCCCGACGGGTACGAGTTCACGCTGCGCCGCGAGGGCACGCTGGTGGTGACGGATCGACGCGTGTTCGTGTCCGGAAAGGGCAGCACGACCGTGCGCTACACGAATCTGGCCGACGTCGAGATGGACATCGACAACTGGCTGTTGCTGATCTCGAAGACGACGTCGAGCCGTCCGGTCTACGTGCGCACGGAGGAGCCGGTCCGGGCGGCGCGGATCATCTCCCTGCTATCGGATCAGCGCTGATCATCGGCGACTTGCCGCCGGCGCTCGAGAAGCTCGCGGTAGGTGGTGAGGATGATCCCCTCTTCCTCGATGACTTGCCGGACGCGATCGCTGAGTACCATCTCAAGTTCGGCTTCGCGCACATGGCCGGACCCGGAGATCGCGCTGAAGTTCGCGCCGGGCCGCGTCGCGTGGAGGATGATCTGCGTCACGCCGGGCGGCAGGCTGCGCAGGCGCGCGATCAGGGCTTCGACCATTTCCTCCGGATCGCCGGTGTCGGCGGTGGACGTGAAGAGGTGGTCGAGCACGGGCAGCCCCGCATCCCAGACGCGCGCGACCACGTCATCGAGACCAAGCTGCTCGGCGACGGCGCGTCTTTCCGCCTCCAGCGTGCTCCCGCTCATGATCATGATGGGGACGCCCAACTCGATGCCGATCGCGACGTAGCGTTCGAAGAACGCGGGCGAGGCGAACAGCGTGCCCATGTGCGAATCGAGATGGGTAAAGTGCATGCCGAGCTTCTCGGCCAGCGCGATCTGCGCGCGTATCTCCTTCTCGACCTCGTCGGCGGAGGCGTTGGCGACGACCTCGCGCACGCCGCGATGCATGTAGCCCTGCGCGTCGACCAGTCCCGGCACGGCATCGCGCCCGGCGACCGGGGCCCAGCGGCAGCCCTTCCACTCGGAGGTCAAGGTGAGGTGCAACCCGTTGTCGATGTCCGCGCGGCCTTTGAGATAGGCCGCAAACTCGGGGACCCACGAGCAGGGCATCATCGTGCTGCACGAGGTGAGCAGCCCGTTCTCGAAGCCTTCGATCGTGCCGAGGTTGCTCTCGTGCGACATGCCGGCATCGTCGTTGTGGAAGATGAGGACGCGGTCGTCGGGACCCCATCCGAGGCGCTCGGCAAACGTCCGCGACTGGGCGCGGGCGTTCGCCGGCACGGCGAGCGCCGCGAGGGCGACGCAGAAAAGGAACAGCAGGCACTTCACGGGGAACCTCCCAAGGTCGGCGTCCGGATGCTCGGTGGGCGCCGGCTACAGATAGGCTTCGTACTCGTTGCACAGCAGGTGGAGCGGCGGCTCGTCTTCCTCGATCTCGGGGAACCGGCCCACGGGCTTGTAGAAACGGTTGTCGGTCGCGTCGTCGTTGACCTGGCTCACTTCGCCGACGAGCACCGTGCCTTGTCCGGTCTCGCCGTAGAACTCATGGTAGATCCCCTGCTCGAAGCAGACGCTCTCGCCGGGCCGGAGGATGATGCGGCCGCCGGGGGCCACAACGCGTTCGATGCCGTCGACACGAATGCGCACGGGCTCCTGCTTGAATTCCTCCTTCTCGTCCGAGGCGTAGAGATCGATCACGAGGTTGCCGCCGCCGCGGTTGATGATGTCTTCCATCTTCGACCAGTGGAAGTGGAACGGCGTGCGCTGGTTCTCCTGAACGATCATGATCTTCTCGGCGTAGGTCTTTTTGTCGCCGCGGGCGAGGTTCCCGTTGCGCAGCGTGAAGAGAACGAGCCCGTAGCGGGCGAAGTCGCCGCTGCCGAAGTCGGTGATGTCCCACCCGAGCATGTTCTGGACGATCTCCGCAGCGACCTCGCCTTTCCCCTTCCAGTCCTTGGGAGCCCAGTAGGCCCAGGGCGGGAGCAGGAACTGGTGTTTGGCCAGGAACGCCTTGCTGTCGGCGATGATCGCGTTGATCTCGCTTCTCTTCATGGATCGATGCGCCTTTCCGAGACCGGCGACTGCGTCCGCCGGGTTGCTGGAGCGCGGCCACGTCGGGCTCGCGGACTGAGACTGGACCTGCGAATCGGGGCGGGACCGAAGGCCGGGGCGCGCCGCGGCGTCTTCGGTTCCTGCGCGGGGCAGTTTGGCCAACGCGGCGGGCCGGATGCAAGTCGCCCCGGAGGCCCGGATTCGACGCTTGCATTGACGCGAGCCGGCGCCCGACACTGCGCGCCATGGATCAGGAACCGCGAGCCGACCGTCTTGTCGTCCGACTGCGCCGGCATGTCCGACATGAGTCTCTGGCCGCGCCGCTGCTCGGCCTGCTCCTGCTCACGGTCTGCCTCGTCAGCCCTCGGGGCGATTTCCCGCTGAACGACGACTGGGTGTATGCGAAGGAAGCGCAGCACCTGCTGTCGGAAGGGCGGTACGCGGGGCACCCCTTCGCCGCGGCCAACGCGGCGGCGCAGACGTTCTGGGGGGCGGCGTTCTGCGCGCCGTTCGGCTTCAGCTTCACGGCGTTGCGCCTCTCGACGCTGACGGCGGCGTTCCTCGCGGCTTGGGCGACCGCGCGATGCATTCGCGAGATGGGGGCATCGCGCGGGTGGGCCATGCTCGGCGGCGCGACGCTGCTGGCCAACCCGCTGTTCCTGAACCTCTCCTACACGTTCATGACCGACGTGCCGTTCATCGCGGCGAGCGCGCTCTCCGGTCTGTTCTACCTCCGGGCGCTGCGGCGCGACACGGTCCGCGACGTCCTGCTCGGGAGCCTGTTCGCGGCGTTGGCGTTCTGGGTCCGCCAGTTCGGGGTCGTCATGAGCGCGGCGTTCGCGGCGGCGGTCCTCTGGCGATTGGCGTCCCACGGGCCGCGCGTGCGGCTGTCGCGGGTCTTGGCCTTCGTCCTTCCGTGGATCGCGTGCGGCGGCGCGCTCCTCCTCCAGCGGCTCGCCGGGACCCCGAGCTACCCATGGACCGTGCTGTGGGCGGGCGTACCGGCGTTCATCCGGGCGATCCTGGCGTTCCGGTTCGCGTTCGTGGCGCTGGCCTACTTCGGGCTGTTCCTACTGCCGCTCACGCTGCCGCGGCTGATGCCGTGGACGGGGGCGCGCGAGGATTGGGTACGCCCCCGGCGACGGACATTCGTCGTCGCGGCCGTCGCGATCAGCGGAATCGCCTGCGGCTTCGTCGTCCTGCGCATGCCGCTGCTGCCGAACATGCTGTACGACCTGGGCGTCGGTCCCTTCACGCTGCGCGACGCCTATCTGCTCCAGGCGGGATCCGCGCCGGCGTCGATCGGCGCGTGGTGGTGGATCCCGACCCTCGCCGCGATCGCGTCAGGCGCGCTCCTGGTCACGGATCTGCGACGGCACACGCTGCCGAGCATCCGCGGCCGGGCGGGCGTTCCAGATCGCCCCGGACCCGAGCCGAGTCAGGCCGTCTTTCTGTTGGTCTGGGCGACTTTGATGGCGGCCGCGCCCTACAACCCGTATCTTCCGGTCACGTTCGACCGGTACCTCCTCCCCGCCGTGCCGCCGCTGTGCGCGCTGGCCGTGCAGATCCCGTCCCATCGCGGCGGACGCAGCGCGCGCGCATGCGCGGCGCTCGGCGTGCTCCTCCTCTGGGTCTTCTCGACGGCATGCCTGCAGGACTACATGGCCTGGAACCGCGCGCGCTGGGCGGCCGTGGACGCGCTCATCACCGAGCACGGCGTCGACCCGCTGCGCATCGACGGCGGCTTCGAGTACAACGGATGGTGCACGAGCGACGCGTTCATGGAGCGCCACGGCACGACGGATTTCAACCAGGCGGGGGAACTCGGGTGGTGGATCCTGGATGATACCTACGCGGTGTCGCTGCTGCCGCGGGAAGGGTACGCGGAGATCGACCGCGTCGCGTACTTCAGTTGGCTCGGGATGGCTCGTCGGGAGCTGCGAATGCTGGAGCGGATGCCGTCATCCGAACCCGCCGAGGGCTCCGACGTGCCAGTGCCAGTTGGTGAAGCCGTCGACCTTCGTTCCGGCCAGTGACGCCGGATGCAGCGAGTTGAACCGCAGCGGCTGCTTTTCGTCAAGACGGACGAACTCGACGTGGCCGTCCATGAAGAGCACGTTTGAACCGCTGGGAAGATGGTTGAAGCAGGACATGTCGTAGTCCGGCGGGTCCAGATTGAGCCCGCCTCGGGTGGGGCCGACGTGGTAGGCGTCCCACATGACGAATACCCGGCTCTGGCTCCGCGCCGCGGATGCGGGGTTATTGATGTCCGTGATCAGGAACCGGGCGATGCCTTGTCGCAGCCGGGGGTAGGAGCCGCCGAGTCGGGTCGCGCCGTCGTCGTCCAGCGCGCCGGCGTAGAGGCTGCCTTGCAGGTCGTCGTGGTAGGCGAGGTGGCCGGAGGCGGTTCGGTAGACCTCGATGGGACCCAGACACGTCGGGTCCACCGCGGTCAGCTCGGAGGCGGGGATCATCTTCACGAGGGTGCGCGGACCGTCGAACAGACCCGCCGCCATCGCCGCCTCGGTCATGATGATGTCGACAACCTTGGACTGCGTGTCGGCCAGATAGGCCAGGTAGCAGTAGGACACCGGGGCGCTCAGCTTTCCGTGGAGGCATCCGTCGGCGCCGTCGCCGGGCATGGCCGCGGCGGCCTTGCGGATGCGTTCGACTTGGTCGAGGAAATCGGCGTCCATGCCGAGGTCGCGGCCGAACCGGTCGCCGCCGGGATCGGACGGGCACTTCGCCAGCGCCGGGTCCGTCCAGTAATCCGGAAAAAGGGACCGCGAGTCATACTGAAGGGTGCGAGGTCCGACGTGATAGAGGGCGCCCGGCGGGAAGAAGCCGCCGCGACTCTCCGCGCTGTATATTCCGAAGATGAGGCCCCATTGCCTCAGGTTGTTGCTGCACGTGGTGCGCCGTGCGGCCTCGCGCGCTCGGCTGAGCGCGGGCAGCAGCAGCGCCGCCAGGACTCCGATGATGCCGATCACGACAAGCAGCTCGATGAGCGTGAAGCCGGAACGCGTTCTGCGTGACATCGTCCGCCGTCTCCTCAATACCGCTGGGTCTGAATGCGCATCCCAAGCGTGTTCCCTGCTATGGTAGACGCCGGGTCCGGAGCGGCGGTTTCGCGTCGGGAAGGGAATGGAGGAGTCTGTCCATGCGGAGCATGCGCTCCCTGATCGCGTGGATCTTGCGGTCGCGCGCCCGACGACGCATCCTGGCGACGGCCGCGCTGCTCGCGTTGGCGCCGGCGCTGCTGGTGATCGCCTGCGATGCGTGGGTGCATTTCAGCACGCGCGGGGCGGTGTTCGACGATGTCGAGGCGACGCCGATGCGCGACGTGGCGTTGGTGCTCGGAACCAGCCGGCGTGTGCGCGATGGACGTCCGAACCTGTACTTCCGCACGCGCATGGAAGCGGCGGCCCGCCTCTACCAGGCAGGGAAGGTGCGGCACATCATCGTGAGCGGGTCGAACCCGAGCGCCTCCTACGACGAAGCGACGGATATGCTGAAGGCGCTGGTCGACCTCGGGGTCCCTCGCGACGCCGTCACGCGAGACTACGCAGGCTTCCGCACGCTCGATTCGGTGGTGCGGTGCAAGGAGGTCTTCGGCCAGGACTCCGTGACCATCGTCTCGCAGGCCGCGCACAACCGGCGCGCCATCTTCCTCGCGCGGCGCTACGGACTGGACGCCGTGGGGTACAACGCGGAAGACTACCGGCGCTTCGGCGTCTCACGCCAGCGCATACGCGAGGCGTTCGCCCGGTGCAAGGCGGTGCTGGACCTGTACGTGCTGGGTACGGAGCCGAAGTTCCTCGGCGATCCGGTGGACGTGCCGACATCGCCGCCTCCGGACCCAGCAGGATGAGGCACGATCGAGGGACTCACGGACATGGAATGGCCTCGGCCCGCGCGCAGGCGCTATACTCAGGTTTCCCAGTCTGATGTAGGGCGCAGGGTGCGCCGACGGCAGAGTTGACGGTAGTTGATATGCACATGATCATCCGCACCATCGAGATCCTCGTCGGCCTGCTGTTCATCCTGGCGGCGGCGCTCAAGGCGCTGGACATGACCGCGTTCGCGACGCAGATCCGCTTGTACGGCGTGCTGTATGACGTGAACGCGATCCGCGCGGCCGCGGTAGGCTCGGTCATCGCGGAGACGATGCTGGGCGCGGCGCTGCTCGTCGGCTTGCAGCCCCGCGCGCTTGTCTACAGCCTCGTGCTGGCGATGCTCGTCGGGTTCAGCGGACTCGTGGCCTACGCGGACGTCTACCACAATCTGGACGACTGCGGCTGTTTCGGCAAGTTCCTGGCGATGGACCCCGTCCAGACGATCGCGAAGAACCTGGTGATGATCGCGCTGCTCATCGGCGCATGGGCGATGCGGCGGCGCACGGCCGGACGAACAGACGCCCCGTCCAGGCGACGCCTCTACGCGGGAGCGGTCGGCGCGGCGCTGGCGGTCGTCGCGGCATGCTACGCCTTCGCAGATAATCAGGAGTTCCTCAAGGGGGCGAAAGACGACGCGGAGCGCCCCTTCGCCCAGTTCACGCTCGAGCACAACGGGGAGACGCTCGACCTGAGCAAAGGGAGGTACCTGGCGGCGTTGCTGAGCGCAACCTGCGACGACTGCCGCGAAGCCGTCATCCCCCTCAGCGACCTGACGTACTATCCGGATGTGCCGCAGGTGGCGGTGCTGATGCTTGCAACCGAGGAGGAATACGCGGCCTTTCTGGAAGAGATGCAGCCGATGTTCCCCTCGACGCGCATCGACCCGATGGCGTTCTTCGCGTTGATCGGCGATGAACCGCCGCGGTTCTACGTGGTGGAGGACGGCGCGCCGGTGCGCCACATCGACACGCGCGACCCGACCATCGACTTGCTCTACGACTTCGCCCACGACCCGGACTGGCGTCCGTGACGGATCTGTCAGCGGCGAGGCGGCTGCTCCCCCGTGCGCACGCGCTGGAACCGCACGACAGCCCATACCCGCAGCCACGCGGCGTGGCCGCGGAGTTCGTTGCACGCCACGCCCAAGAGCGCCAAGGCTAACGACGCGGACAGCGGGGTCCACCGGCCCTGTTCATCGACGGACGCGCATCGCCGGGCGCCGCTCACCGCCGCCAGAAGCCGCAGCGGACGGCTCGGGTAGCACGTGATGAAATCGCTGAACCGATGCCTCCGCAGAAGACGCGCCAGACGGACGAAGCCGCCGACCGACCGGACGGGCCGCACCGTGATGATCTCGGTTGATGCGTCCGTGTTTCGTCGCGCCTCGACCAGCTCCGGGGGAAGCAACAGCGTGATCCGCCCGTCCGGGAACCGCACCGCCGCCTGACGCATTACCGCGTCCAGGTCGCGGCCGGCGCTGTAGAACACGCCAACGTTCGCCTCGTCGTTCATCGGACGACCTCCTCGAATAGCGGCAGGTAGCACCGCTCGACAATGCGGGGCCAGGCATACTGGCGCTCGATGCGTCCGCGGGCGGCGCGTCCCATGCGCGCGCACAGCTCGGCGTCGTCCAGCAGGCGATCGAGACAGTCGCGTAGGCCCGGGGCATCGCCTCGTTCGAACAACAGCCCCGTGACCCCGTCTTCAACCAGTTCGCCCAAGCCGCCCACGCGACTGGCGATCACGGGGCGTCCCGTCGCCATCGCCTCGGCAGCCACCAACCCGAAGGGCTCGTCCCACAGAGAGGGCATGACGCAGCACCAGGCCGCGGCATACTGCCGTCGGAGCGCCTCGCCCGTACACCAACCGACCGCGCGAAACCACGGCGTGTTGCGTTCCTCGTGGCGCCAAGTCGCCCGCACCTCGAAATCCCGACGTTGTTCCGCCAGCGCCTCCGCCGCTTGGCGAAGCACGTCCACGCCCTTCGCCGGATCCTCCGCGCGTCCGGCCATGAGGACCGCCTTTGGACGGCCCGCCTCGGGCGCGGGAAACGGCGCGGCCGGGAACGCGTCCGTGTCGACGCCGGGCGGGATCATCCGCACGTCAGGGTGCAGGCCCGCGAGACGCGCGGCCTCGACGGGGCTGTTCACGATGACGGCGCGGGCCGCCTGGATCATCGCGATTACCGCGCGGTGGTAGCCCGGCGTGTAGGCGCGGGCGTCCAGGTACTCCGCGGCATAGAGCGTCGGTTCGCCGTGCCGCAGGTCGGGGCCGAGGGCTTCGAACGTGCACCGGCGGCAGACGTCCGGCGTGCGCAGGTAGTTGTTCGGGCAGGTCCGGCCGTTGAGGTAGATGCGGTAGTCCCGGGGGCAGGTCAGCTCATACGCATAGTAGTGCAGCACCAGCGGATGATGCGCAAGCGCCGCGGCCAGGCAGGGCTTGAGGAAGAACGAGAAACCGAGGTGGACGACGTCGGGCCGCCACGCATCGACCGCCTCACGGAACCGCGGGCCGATCGTGCGGCGCGTCGGACCCGCGGCATCAAAGGGCACGCGCGTCGCCGGGACCGGGAGCTCAGCCTCGTTGCGTTCGCCCCACCAGCGGTCGCGATCGGGGAGGAACAGGCGCACGTCGTGTCCGGCCTGGGCGACGCCCTGCATCGCATATGTCAGATCCACCGGGGCCCCGCCGGGCGGCGGCCAGACGAACATCGGATCTACGAAAGCGATGCGCATGGAACGGCGAGGCTCCCCTCCCTCTGCGCAGACGGCGCTGAGCCGATCGGGCGGTCAGCGGGGACTGACGCGTTCGAGAAACGATATGGGCAGGGTCGGCCGCTCGGGATACCGGCCCGATACGACGGCCCCGCGATAGCTGGTCGCCCACTGCCGCGCCGCATCGACGCCGATGACCTGCGTCAACGCCGCCCACGTGATCTCCGGATCCGACGGCAAGAGCCGGACCACGCCGCTCCCCCACTCCCATTCCGCCGCGGCCAGGTTGTGCAGGAAACGCGCCGGAGCGACGTTGCGCACAAGGCGCCGACAGGTGAACAGCTTGACTCTAGGGACCGGGCCCGATTTGCCGGCGCGGCCGACCAGCACGTCGCCGGAGGCGATCTGCGGAACCTCCATGCACTCGCGCTTGACCGGATCGTACAGCTTCGTGAGCAGCGCGACCAGCCGGCCCTTCAACTGCTCCGTCTGCTTGTCGGAGAACAGTTGGTGCGGCACGACGTTGACGAAGAAGCGCAAGGAGCGATCCACGCCCAGCTCGCGGAAGCCTTCGGACCACTGCGCCACATACGCGTAGATGAACCGAGGGCGCTGGCGCGCGCGACGGCTGGCGAGGAGCATGATGCGCCCGCCCTCGAGCGGCTGCACGACGTCCTCCGGGGCGCGCCCATGCGCGACGCGCAGGTTCTTATGCGAGATCTCGGTGATCGCGGAGGTCTCGCCTTCCTTCTTGGCCACGATGAATGCGAAAGCGCCCTCGGTCTTGTTCGCGTTGGTCGCGGTCAACTTGAACACGAGCTGGTGGTAGCTCTCCTGGACCAGCGAGAACCGCAGATGGGTGATCGGCGCGGCGCCCATGAGGCGGCGCACGCTCGGCAGGATGAACGGATCCTGCTGCCGGATCAGGGCATCCGTCGACGCGGCCAGGGTCTCGAGCTGGAAGTGCCGCCGGATCTCATTGCCCCAGTAGTCGTAGAGGGGTCGCAGGTTCTCGAACCGGACGCGCACCGGCATGTGGTGACGCCGTCCGCCCCGGCCCTCCTCGCGCCCTTGCCCGGGACGGCCGCCGGGTCTGCGGGACCCTTCACGGGATCCGCCGGGAACGCGCCCCATCCCGCCACGACGCTGCGGCGCGCCGCGTGGCGACGAGCGACGCGGTCGCCGATCCCCTTCATCGCTGACCGGCTCCTGGTCGTCTCGTGACTCGCGCAGATGGTCGAACGCGGGATCGCGCTCGTCGCGTTCCGGTCGCTCGCGACGCTTCGCGCCGGACGGCCTCGGCCCCCTACCCGGCCCCTTGCCCGGCCCCTTGCCCGGGCCTTTACCGCCGCCGCCCGGTCGCGCGGGCCGACCGCGTGCGGGACGCGCCCCTTCGCCCTGCGGCCGCGGGTCGGTCGCGCGCCCCGAATCACGGCGCTGCCGCGGTCGCGAACCGCCGCCGGGGCGCGACGGGCGCGGACTCTTCTTGCGCATGGGGGGAGCGCTCTTTTTCGGGGGCTTGGGCATAGGGAGACCTCGCTTTCGGAAAGCGGAAGTATACCCCAAGGGGCCGTTCGCGTACCATGAACGGTCGGCTTGGAAGAGGAACACGGCCGCCACGGCGATGCCGCCGCATGCCGCGCCCTACGGCGTCTTCGCGGGTCGCACAGGAAGCAGGAGCGCGCTCGGGCGGTCGACGGCGAGGTGCACCGTGTTCTGGGCCGTGCGCAGCGCGCCTTCGGTCGGGAAGTCGTCGCCGTTGTTCGGGTTCACTTCGAACCGCGGATGGTTGCTGCTGGAGACGTGCACGGCGATGCGGTGGCCCTTGTTGAAGATCAGGCTGATCGACCAGAGATCGACCTCCAGGACGGCGATTTCGCCGGGGGGCAGCAACTCGGGACGCTCGAAGCCGTTGCGGAACTTCAGGCGACGGATGCCGTCGAGCATGAGGATCTCGCGCCCGTCCGGGTAAACGTCGATGAGCTTCGCCGTGAAATCGGTGTCGACCGCGTCGGTGGACACGTACAGCCGCACTTTGACGCGCCCGGTGATTTCGAGCGGCGAGGCCAGGGGCTCCGTCTCGAACTTCAGCACGTCGTCGCGCGGGCCGATCTCGCGCTGGTCGAACGGGCCCGCGGGGATGTTCAGGTTCGCGCCGCCCAGCGTCGGCACAGGGTCGGCGGGATCGAACGTGAACGTACGCGAAGCGTCCGCGTCGACGGGGGGATCGAACCGGAGCCCGCCGTCGGCGTGCAGGTATAGCGGCGTCTCGACCGTATCGAAGGGCGGCCACGCATCCGCCGTGCGCCATTCGTTGCCCGGGGCCTCCGGGGCTTCGACATCGCCCAACGTGTAGTAGCGCACCGGCGGCTCATCCATCACGCCGGTGTCGACGCCGGTCAACCAATAGGCCAGGAACCCGGCGGAATACGCCTCGAATCCGAAGTCGTAGTTGTCGGGAAGCCGGAGATCTCCGACCTCCTGAACCTTCCCGTGCAGCCACGGGCCCATGATCAGCTTTTGGTTGCCGCGCGCGCCCTCGCCCCCGCGCTCCTGGCGGGTGACGAAGTTATTGATCGTGCCCTGCTGGAAGATGTCCCACCAGCCCCCGACGTGCACGGCCGGCGCGGTGATCCGCTCGGCCTGGGCCTCGGCGTTGTACTGCTCCCAGAACGCGTCGTAGGTCGGATGCGCCTTCCACTCGGCGAGACGATGGGCCGAACCGACGTTCTCCGCCCAGATCTCGCAGAGCTCCTTCCGCCACACCCCGCCCCGGTAGGAGAGCCCGCCGTAGAAGCTCGAGTCGGCCACCCAGATGGCCTGGCAAGCCAGCTCGGGCGTCACGGGCGCCATGAGCACCTGCACGATGCCGAGCGCCGAGGCGCCCATCGTGCCGACCTTGCCGTTGCACCAGGGCTGCTCGCGGATCCAGCGGACCGTGTCGGCGCCGTCCTGCCGCTCGCCCCAGCCGTCCGTGTGGAAGACCAGGTCCTCGCCCTCGCTGTCGCCGCGGCCGCGGGTGTCTTGGATCACGAAGGCGACCCCGTTTTTCGTGAACTGCTCGGCAAGCCCGCCGCCCCGGCCGTAGAAGGACCGCACCAGCACCACGGGGAACGGTCCTTCGCCCTCAGGCAGGTAGACGTCCGTCGCGAGGGCGACGCCGTCCGACATGGGGACCATCGTGGGTCCGGCGCAGGCCGACATGGCTGCGGTGAGAAACGCTGCGAGGACAAGCCCCGCCCATCCGAATCGGCGCGTGCAACGGGTCATCTTCGATAACCTCCTATCCGGCCGGGCTCCACACCTTCGGCGGGAATCGTCAGCCAAGCGCTACATCGAGCAGCATCATGATAGTGAACCCGACCAACAGTCCGATGGTCGGGACATCCGTGTCGCCCTTGCGCTGGGACTCGGGGATCAGCTCCTCGGCGACGACGAAGATCATCGCGCCGGCAGCGAACGCCAGAGCGTAAGGCAGTATCGGCTGCATGTACATCACCACCGCGGCCCCGATCACCCCGGCGATCGGTTCGACCAACCCGGAGGCTTGCCCGTACAGGAAGCAGGTGCGCGGCGGCAGGCCCTCGCGCCGCAGCGGCATGGCGACCGCCGTACCCTCGGGCAGGTTCTGGAGGCCGATGCCCAGCGCAAGCGCCATCGCGCCCATCAGCGTGGCGGAGCCAACATCGCTGGCGGCCGCGCCGAACGCGACGCCCACCGCCAGACCCTCGGGGATGTTGTGCAGCGTGATCGCCAACACCAACAGCGTGCTCCGCTGCCAGGACGTCGAGATGCCCTCGGCGCTCTCCATGCCGAACCCCGGGTGCAGGTGCGGCAAGATGCGGTCAACGACCATCAGGCTCCCGCCGCCGGCGAGAAAGCCGACGGCCGCGGGTATCCACGGAAGCATGCCCTGCTCCTCGGCCATCTGGATGGCGGGGGCCAACAGCGACCAGAAACTGGCGGCGATCATGACGCCGGCGGCCATGCCCAGCATGCCGTCGAGCATCTTCTGGTTCACCTTCCGTGTGAACAAGACGGGCAAGGCCCCGGCGGCGGTCATCGCCCACGTGAACAGCGTTGCGAGAAACGCCTGCATCACGGGATGCAGTTCAGCGAATGCGCCCATGGTTCCTCCTCATTCGACAGAAGCTGACCACCGCATCGATCAGCACACAGCGACTGCTGCTTGGCCGCAGCGGAATCCGCGTTATTCTAGTGAATCACCCTGGGCAGATCGAAACGCGGCCGGGGCGGCTCCGCCGACGCCGTCAGCCTTCTTCCAGGATGAACCCATGGTACAGCCCCATGTAGTACGGGAGCAGGTACACCGTTCCCGTGGCGAGGGTCTGTCCGTCGCCGCCGGAGTCCAAGCGCCACGGGTTGTGGTTCCAGTGCTCGAAGTGTCGTTCGTCCACGGGCAGCACGCGGCCGTCCACGCGACACCCGGCGCCTGACCGCGAGCCGGCGTCAAAAAGATAGGCGTGCTCCGGCAACGGCGCGATGTCGAGCCGGTGACTGTTCGTGTGGCGCCAGTTGAACCGGTCGAGCGGGAACCGCATCAGCTCACGCACGCTCTCCGGCACGGAAGCCGCAGGCTCTGCGCCGAGAGGATACGTCCCGAAGGAATCGCTGAACGATGCGTCGCGGCACATCGCGGCGGCGATGAAGTTGAAGAACGGATTGACCTCGGGCTCCTCCATGCGCCAGTAGCGGTACAGTGAGAACGCGTACACCTCGCGTCGTTCCGGGTCCCGGTCATAGGCGAGGAGATGGTAGTAGTTCATGAAGGCCATCTCGTCGTCCGAGTGGTTGCCGGTACCAGGGCCGTTGTGGATCTTGGGCACGAAGACGTTCTGCAGGTACCCGTGCTGCTCGATGAGGACGTCCGCCGCCTCGCGATAGCGTGCGTCGCCGGTGACGTGCTCCGCCACGGCCAGGTAGGCCAGCATGCTCAGCGAGTTCAGGCCCCGCTCGGCGAACCACTGCTTGTTGAAGTTCAGTTCGCGCGGACTGAACACCGCCCAGCGCGTCGGCAGGCCATCGTGGTCGACCAGGCAGTAGTCGTGGGCGAGCAGATGGTCCGTGATCGCGGCCACCTGCGCCCGCACCGCCTCGCGTTCGGCTTCGGTCTCGGCGACCAAGTCGTAGTATAGGCCATAGAAGAAGTAGTGGCCGTCGAGTTCGTCCGAGCTCGTGTCGCTCTTCCAGTACCACTTGCCGTCGGCGCTGCGCGGCCAGCGCGGGTCGATCACTTTCCAGGCCGCGTCGTTCGCCTGTCGCTCGCGGTCGCGCTCGGGCGTGTAGTGCTCGGCGTTGGGGTCCGGCTCCGACGTCGGCAGGATGGTGCGGGCGACGTATCCGGGCGGGGCGGGATGCTCGCCGCCCTGCGTCACCTCGCCGAGAAACCGGAGCGCACGGAACGCGGCGTCGGCCCGTTCCTTGAACTCGCGGCGGCCGAGCGCGGCATAGGCGAAACACTGGCCCGCGCCGTACATGCTGGTCCACAGCCCGTCGTTGTCGCTGTCGTGCTGGTGTACGACAGAGGCATCCCCGGGGGCCGCGGTGCGGACCTCGAGCACGTAGCCGTACTCGGTGCGCCGGTGATAGCGCTCGATCGCGGCCTCGTACTCAGTCGCCTTCTCGGCCAGCGTCATCGGTCGGCGGTAGATGCACCCCAGACCCCGGGCCGTGGCGAACCACGCCGCGCCGTCCGGGCCAACCGCCGCATCGCGCACGTCATCATCTGGAAGCCACCGCAGTCCTTGCCGGTAGGCGAACTCGCCCTCATGCAGGCGAACCGCGCCGATTCGCGTGCCAAGCCAGAGGGTCCCGTCGTCGCTGCTTGCCAACGCGGTGAAGTCGTTGTAGGGCAGGCCGTCGCGCCCTTCGTATAGTCGCCATCCCGTCGCCGTACGCAGATACAGGCCCTCGGCAGAGGCCCCGATCGGTTCTCCCGAGAGATCGAACCCCACGGCCCGCACGGAACGGGGCGCCCAACTGCGCGCATCATCCGCGGGAAACAGGCGTTCCACAACGCCGTCAGCCGCCATGAGGAACCCCGACTCGGCCCCGATGAGCCAGACGGACGCATCCGGCAGCGCGGCCAGCGCATGCACCGCCGCATCCGCGCCCAACGCCGCGTTCACGGCATCGACCTCGGCGGATCGAGGCCCAGGGTCCGGGCTCCACAGGCCGTCGTTCGTTCCGACGATGACCGTGTCGCCGAGCTGGACTATGCAGGTCGCCTGGCGCCCGACCGGGAGCGTCGCAACGGGCGTGATGGTCCTCTCATCCGCGTCGAGACGGAGCGCCTCGCCGGCTCGAAGCAGGAGTGTCGACCCGTCCGCAGCGCACGTAACACGATCCACGAGCTCCGGGACGACGGTCCACCCCCCGTCGCGCAGCAGGGCCAGACCCTCTGCCGTCGCGGCGTACACCGTTCCGTCGGCGCCGACCGCCACGCTCCGGACGTCGTCCGACGGCAGCCCGTCGGCCGTCGCGTAGAACCGGCGGACTTCCTGTCCGAACGCTCCCACGCGGACCGCGAGCGGGTCCCCTCCGGGATCGGCGGAACGGTCCAGCGCACCGGACGGTTCCGCGGCGGCAAGCATCGCCATGGTCAC
The DNA here is from genome assembly GCA_002422525.1 of Candidatus Hydrogenedentes bacterium UBA6118. GTDB lineage: Bacteria > Hydrogenedentota > Hydrogenedentia > Hydrogenedentales > SLHB01 > UBA6118. The sequence goes on along the minus strand of DIWA01000053.1, from coordinate 162,361 downwards.
GACAGCCAACTCCAGCGTCATCGGACACGCCTCCTCTGGTTCATCCCCATGCAGGGCGGAGTATACCGACTCGGGACCGGGACCGCACCCCAAGCCCCGTGCAGGACAACGGTTTCGCGCGGGCTCTGGACTTGGCCGGGCCATTCTGACACAATCCAGCCGCGCGACTTGTCGCACCGCCGGGTCCAACGCCTCCGCAACGCGCCGGAACGCGGCTGCGTCGCGGCGGTGTGCGCCATGCGCCGCAATCGACCGAGGAGACTGCAGTGATCGATCCGTTTGAACTGCCGATGGAGACCGGGAAACGCTTGCGTCTGCGGCGGATCTTCCGCCGCGAGAAGACCATCATCGTACCGATGGACCACGCCATCTACTACGGGCCCATTGAGGCGCTCCAGGATCCCCGGGAGCTGGTCCGACGGATGGCGGCGGGCGGCGCCGACGGCATTCTGATACCCCCGGGGACGCTCCCGCGCGTCGTGGACGTCGTGGGACCGATGGCGATCCTGCTGCGGCTCGACGGGACCGTCAGCCGGCTCGGGGCGCATCTCGAGCTCACCAGCCGCATCCGCGCGGTTGAACAGGCGGCGGCGCTGGGCGCGGACGCCGTCGTGCTCAACGTGTATGTCGGAACGGACAATGAAGATTCGCTGCTGAGGAAGCTGGGCGAAACGGCCGACGCCTGCCGTCAGTGCGGGCTGCTGCTCGTGGGCGAGATGATCCCCGCGCCCCTGCTGAACGCGCATTACGGAAAGGGCCCCGACGGCCTCTCGCCGGAACGTCGCGCCGAGTACATCGGCGTGGCGGCGCGGATCGGCGCGGAGATCGGGGCGGACATCCTCAAGATCAACTACTCCGGCACGCCGGACAGCTTTCGTCCGGTGACCCGCAACGCCCTTCGGCCCGCATTGGTGGCCGGCGGCGTGAAGAGCGGAACGCCCCTGGAGTTCCTTCGCAGCGTGCGTGACGCGCTGGATGCGGGCGCCGCCGGAATATGCGCGGGACGCAACCTCTGGGACCGGCCGAACGTGGACGGGCTGCTCGGAGCGCTCTACAAGGTTGTGCATGGAGATGCGTCCGTGGAGGAGGCGGTCGCGGAACTCGAGTAGTGCGCAGGCCCTCTGGGGTCCGGCCCTTTCGCAGCGGCATCCCTGCGGATCTTTGACTTTGCCGGGTCCCGGACCGTACAATGCCCCTGTGGCCATAACGTGTTCCAAATCCGTCAGTTAGGGACAAGGGCCCTTCGAACGTATGACACGACCCAACGCAAGAGGCCCGAGCCGAGAGCGCTCGGCATCGACAGCGACGCCCAGTCGCGCCGACGCGGCGACCGGGTTTGTGGCCGAGTTGTTCCGAGGCGTCTTTCGCTGGGACCTCCTCCACCCGTACGCGGAACAGGATCCGGCCGATCGGCGCGTCGGCGATGAGTACATCGCACGACTGAAGAAGGTCATCGAGGAATACATCGACCCGGAAGAGGTCGACCGGACCGGCGACGTGCCGCAAGAGGCCCTGCTGGCGCTGGCGGAGATGGGCTGCTTCGGGCTGCGAATCCCCACGAAGTACGGCGGTCTGGGCATGTCGCAGACCAACTACAGTCGCATCATGGGGTATGTGTGGAGTTTTTGCAGCTCCACCGCCACGTGGTTGATGGCGCACCAGAGCAGCGGCCTGCCCGAGCCCTTGTTGGAGTTCGGAACGGAAGCGCAGCGCGACGCCTATCTGCCGCGCATCGCCCGGGGCTCGGTCACGGCGCTGGCGTTCACAGAGCCGTTCGCGGGGAGCGACCCGCTGCACACCCAGACCACCGCCACGCCCACCGAAGACGGCGAGGCCTTCGTCATTCAGGGCGAGAAGCTGTGGTGCACGAACGGGCCGAGCGCCGAGCTTGTCCTCGTCGTGGCGGCAACGCCGCACTTGGCGGGCGGCGACCGGAGCCGGCCGGAGCTGTCGGCGTTCATCCTCGAATCCGACGCGCCGGGGCTTGAGGTCACCCACTATTGCTCCTTCGTGGGCAACCGCGGGATATCGAGCGGCGTGCTGCGATTCACGGCGGTGAAGGCGCCCGCCGGAGCCATGCTCGGACAGCCCGGCGACGGCCTGCGCGTTCTGGAGACGGCGCTCACGGCGAGCCGCATCACCCTGCCGGCCACGTCGGCCGCCGTGGGCAAGGTCTGCGCCCACTTCGCGAAGTCGTGGTGCAACGAACGCGATCAGGGCGGCGCGCCCATCGGGAAGCACCTCGCGGTTGCGGAGAAGGTCTCACACATCGTGCTGGACACCTTCGTGATGGAGAGCATGAACGCCGCGCTCTGCGCGATGGCGGACCAGCGCAAGGGCGACCGCTGGACCGACGCGGCAGTGGCGAAGTACTACACATCCGAGGCGGCTTGGCGCGCGGCGGACGAGTTTGTGCAGATTCGCGGAGGCCGCGGCCTCGAAACCGCGGAGAGCCTGGCCCGACGCGGCGAAGACCCCGTGCCGGCGGAACGCATGCTGCGCGATGCGCGGATCAACCGGGTCCGCGAAGGGACGACCGAAGTGTTGCGCGCCCGCGTGGCGCAATCGGTGATTGAAGCGTATCTGACCCGGCTGAATCAGGCGGAGACCAAAGGGAAGGGGCGGCGATACGCGGCGAAACGCACGCTGCGGCAATACGCGTGGCGGTTGCCGACGCACTGGCTGCCTGACTTCCGGAACGCCGACAACGTGCGACACCTGTTCAGCAAGAACAAGGGGCACTTGCGGTATGCGGCGCACACGGCGAAGCGCTTGTCGATCGCCCTGGCCCACGCGACCGCCTGTCACCAGGAACGGCTGGAGCGTGAGTACATCCTTGTTCGCGCGCTGGTCGACATCGCGGCCGAGTTGTTCGCGATGGGGGCTGTCCTCGCGCGGACGGAGCATCTGCTGGAACGACGCACATGCGCCGCGCAACCGCTCCAGGCCCTGGCCGACGCCTTCTGTGTCGGGGCGCGCGAACGCATCGAGGCGTCGTTCCGTGCCCTGACCCGACGCGACAGCCGCCTGGTGGGACGGATCTCCAACGCGTTCCTGAACGGCGAGTACGACTGGCTAGAGGAAGGCGTGTACACGGATTTCCCGCCCCAGTTCGTGAGCGCCGCGGGTCTGCGCCACCCCGAAGAGGCTTTCCGACCGCCCGAAGAGACGGAGGAAGAGGCCGAAGCGGCCCTGCTCGAGGAGATGGCCGACGAAGAGGCGGCATACGCCGAGGAAACCGCCTCGCCTCAGGATGAGAGGGCAGAAGAGGGCGGCGAGGAGGAAGCCGTCGCCGCCGCCGAACCTGAGGACGAGCCGGAGGCCAAGGCCGGGATCGCTGAGCTTCCCGAGGGACCGACGGAGACGACCGCCGAACAGCCGACGCTGGATGACCAGCCTTTGAGCGAGAGCGCGACGGTGATCGAAGAGGCGGCCCAGGAGGCGGAAGCCGAAGCGGAGCGGGAGTCAACGGAAGCGCAAGAGGAGGCCGAGCCTCCCGCGGAGCCTTCGGAAGAGACCGAGGCGGCCCCTACCGCACGCGGCTGACGCCCGCCCGAGACCATCCGATCTTCTTCAGCCCGTGACCTTCTCCATGACCGACGCGAACAGGTGTTCGCGGTTCAGGCGCGCGATATGCGCCACGCTGATCCCCTTCGGACACGCCGCCTCGCACTCGTAGTGGTTGGAGCAGTTCCCGAACCCTTCGCGATCCATCTGGGCGACCATGGCGCGCGCGCGACGCCGTCGTTCGGCCTGTCCCTGCGGCAACAGGGAGAGATGGCTCACCTTGGCGGCGACGAACAACATCGCCGATGCGTTGGGACACGCCGCCACGCAGGCCCCGCATCCGATGCACTGCGCCGCGTCGAACGCCAAGTCGGCCTTGTTCTTCGGCACGGGGATCGAGTGCGCCTCGGGGGCCTGTCCCGTGCGGACGGAGACGTAGCCGCCGGCGGCGATGATTCGGTCGAAAGCGGACCGGTCCACGACGAGGTCTTTCAGGACGGGGAAAGCCCGCGACCGCCACGGCTCGATCACCACCGTATCCCCATCGGAGAAGTGGCGCATATGCAACTGGCAGAGGGTGGTCTTCGATTCAGGGCCGTGGGCTTGGCCGTTCACCATCGCGCCGCACATCCCGCATATGCCCTCGCGACAGTCGTGGTCGAACGCGATCGGCTCGCGCCCATCGAGCGTGAGGCGTTCGTTCACCAAGTCCAGCATCTCGAGAAACGAGGCGTCGACGCTGATGTCCTTCGCCTCGATCGTCTCGAAGTGTCCCGCGTCCGAACGGTCCTGCTGTCTCCACACCTTCAGGGTAAGATCTATCGTGGCGGACATAGCCTGCGGCTCTCCTTGCGCCCCGGCCCGATGACCCGACGGCGCGACTTCAACATCCCGCGACCCTACTTGTAGCTGCGCTTGACGAGGTGGATCTCGTCGAACGAGAGCGCCTCCTTGTGAAGCCGCGGCTCCGCTCCGACGCCCTGGAACTCCCATGCGGCGACGTGGCAGAAGCGCTCGTCGTCGCGCAGCGCCTCGTGGTCCTCGGTCTGGTATTCCTCCCGGAAATGCCCGCCGCAGGACTCCTCGCGGTGCAGCGCGTCGTAGACCATGGTCTCGGCGAACTCGAGAAAATCGGCGACGCGGCCGGCCTTCTCGAGGCTCTGGTTCAGCGTCTCGGCGGAACCGGGGACGTTGACGTTGTTCCAGAACTCGTCGCGAATCTCGGGAACGCGCTTGAGGGCCTCCTGCAGCCCCTCCGCATTGCGCGACATGCCGCAGCGGTCCCACATGAGCATGCCGAGTTCGCGGTGGAAGTAGTCCACGGTGCGCTTGCCGTTGATCGCGAGCAGCTTCCGGGTGCGCTCGACCGCCGCCGCCTCAGCCGCCTTGAACTCGGGGTGGTCCGTGCCGACCTTGTCCAGGCGCTCCGAGGCGATGTAGTGGCCGATGGTGGCGGGGATGATGAAGTAGCCGTCGGCCAGCCCTTGCATCAGCGCGCTCGCGCCGAGTCGGTTGGCGCCGTGGTCCGAGAAATTGGCTTCGCCCAGCACGTGGAGCCCCGGCAGGTTGCTCATGAGGTTGTAGTCGACCCAGAGCCCGCCCATGGCGTAATGCGGCGCCGGGTAGATCATCATGGGCGTCTCGTACGGATCCTCGTTCACGATCTTGGCGTACATGTCGAACAGGTTGCCGTAGCGCGCCTCGATCTTCGCCTTCCCGAGCCGATCGATCGCATCGCGGAAGTCGAGGTAGACGGCTCTGCCCGCGGGCCCCACGCCGTAGCCCTCGTCGCACTGGGCCTTCGCCGCGCGCGAAGCGACGTCGCGCGGAACGAGGTTGCCGAACGCGGGGTAGCGTTCCTCCAGGTAGTAGTTCCGGTCGCTCTCGGGAATCTCGTTCGGAGGCCGCTTGTCGCTCGGGTCCTTCGGCACCCAGATGCGGCCGTCGTTTCGCAGACTCTCGCTCATCAGGGTGAGCTTGCACTGGTACTTGTCATGCACGGGAATGCACGTCGGGTGGATCTGCGTGAAGCAGGGGTTGGCGAAGAGGGCGCCCTTCCTGTGAGCGCGCCACGTCGCCGTCACGTTGCAGGCCTTGGCGTTCGTGGAGAGGAAGAAGACCGTGCTGTAGCCGCCGGTGGCGAGCACCACGGCATCGGCCGCGTGCGACTCGATCACGCCGCTCACCAGGTCGCGCGTGACGATGCCGCGCGCGTGGCCGTCAACCACGACCAGGTCGAGCATCTCGTGGCGCGGGTACAGCTCGACCCCGCCGTTGGCGACCTCCTTCATCAGGGCGCCGTAGGCCCCGAGGAGGAGCTGCTGCCCGGTCTGGCCGCGGGCGTAGAAGGTGCGGCTCACTTGCGCGCCGCCGAAGGAGCGGTTATCGAGCAGGCCGCCGTATTCCCGCGCAAACGGAACGCCCTGCGCCACGCACTGGTCGATGATGTTGACGCTCAGCTCGGCGAGTCGGTAGACGTTCGCCTCGCGCGCACGGAAGTCCCCCCCTTTCACCGTGTCGTAGAAAAGGCGGTAGACGCTGTCGCCGTCGTTCTGGTAGTTCTTGGCTGCGTTGATGCCGCCCTGCGCCGCGATGCTGTGGGCGCGGCGGGGGCTGTCCTGGATGCAGAAGGACTTGACCTTGTAGCCCAGCTCGGACATGGACGCCGCCGCGGACGCCCCGGCCAAGCCGGTTCCCACAACGATGATCGTGTGTCTGCGCTTGTTGGCGGGGTTGACCAGCTTGATCTCGGACTTGTGCCGCGTCCATTTCGACGCGATGGGTCCGCCAGGGATGCCGGCGTTCAGACTCATCGTCATACTCCTATCCCGACAGTGAAATGGCGCACGATCACATACACGGGGATCGAAGCGTAGCTGAGGGCTGCGAGCGCCCCGATGACCCGCGAAGCGAACGTGACGCGCTGAAGCACCGGTTCGTCGCTGAGACCCAGCGACTGCGTGCAGCTCTGGATCGCGTGGCTGAGATGGAGCCCGAGGCAGCACACCGCGAAGATGTAGACGACAACGCGAAGCGGGTTCAGGAAGGCGTTCCACACGATCCCATACAGCCCGAGGCTCTCCCCCCCGTTCGCGCCGGCGACGATGCTGGCGGAGCCGTGCTTGTCTGCAAACGTGAAGTCGGAGAGATGCAGAAACAGGAAACTAAGCACCATGAGCCCCGAGAGGATCATGGTCTTCTTGGCGAAGGTCGTTCCCCCGCGCGAACCGGCCACGGCATAGGCGACGCCGCGAGAGCGCCGGTTCTCGATCGTGACCAGCACGGTGAACGTGATGTGGACTATCGCCGCGGCGAGCAGACCGATGCGCATCAGCCACAGCACCGGACCCAGCTCCTCGAGATGCTTGGCGTAGCCGTTCAGCCACTCGGGTCCGAGAAATATGTTGAAGTTGCCCGCAAGGTGGGCGAGGATGAAACCGACCAAGGCCAGACCGCTGACAGCTACGATCTGCTTCTTGACGATCGACGTCCCCATCGGGATCGCGGTCATTGCGACAAACCCTTCTCGGCTGAGCGCAGCGCGGGACTCTGGGCGCCCCGGCGCCGCGATCCCGCGCAATGCGCACGACTCACGCCGGTGCTTCGGTCCCCGTTGACCTCGGGACATCATCGTAGCCCCTGGGAAGCGCCCCTTCCGCACGAAGCGAGGCGATGGCGTCATCCAGGATCGCGTCCAGGTCATCCGGACGCACCCCGGCGTACCAGACGTTGTCCGGGAAAACCATGATGTTGGGGCCGTCTTCGCAGCGATCGAGACAGCCGGACTGGCTCACCCGGATGCGTCCGCGCAGCCCCCGCTCCTTGACCATGGCCTTGAGGCGGTCGCGCAGCTCGGCGCCGCCGCGATCGGCACAGCAGACACGTTCGCCGGGCGCCCGCTGGTTGGTGCAGACAAACACAATCCGCTTATGGGGTTGACGTCGTTTCTCCACGGACACCTCACTCGCACGGACGCTCCCTCCGCGTCGACAACGGGGTGAACATGCTTCGAGCGTCTGGGAATTCCTCGCAGTGTCGGATGCGGCGTTGCGACCGACGCCGATCGGCCACGAGCCGGCCGCCGAACAGAAACAGAAACGGCCCCTGGAGACGCAAGGACTCCAGAGACCGGTACCTACTGAGATGGTGGAGCTGAGGGGGTTCGAACCCCTGGCCTCTGCATTGCGAACGCAGCGCTCTCCCANNTCCCAACTGAGCTACAGCCCCACACGTGGCATACGCGCACCTTCGGCCCTTGTTCGGGGCCTCGGAAGCGACAGAAGGATACCAGATGGCGGCGCGGGAGTCAAATCGATCATTGCGGCAATTCGCCGCGCGGCGGACAGGCGGGGCGCCGGAATGCAGCGCACGCGGGCCCTTGTTTCAGAAGCGATGGAACGGCCGCCGGCCGCCCCGCGATGTCTGCGGGGCGTTCCGGTTCGGCTCCACGATCACCGGGAGGAAACCCCATGCCTGAATCCACGAACACGCAACCTACGGAAGGATCCGTCGCGCCCGATTTTACGCTGCCGACGGCATCCGGCGAACCATTCCGGTTGTCCACGGCCCAAGGGAAGCCGGTGGTCGTGTATTTCTACCCGAAGGACGACACGCCGGGATGCACCGTGGAGGCGAAAGGCTTCGAGGCGCTCCGGGAGGCGTTTGATGAGGCCGGGGCGCTCGTCGTGGGAATCAGCCCGGACGGAACGGCGTCGCACTGCAAGTTCGCCGAGAAGTACGGCCTCGGGTTCGTTCTGGCGTCGGACGAGGACCACCGCACGGCCGAGGCCTACGGGGTGTGGGTCGAGAAGAGCATGTATGGCAAGAAGAGCTGGGGCGTGCAGCGCGCCACCTTCCTGATCGACAGCGCGGGTCGCGTGGCGAAGGCGTGGCCCAAGGTGAAGCCCGAAGGCCATGCGGAAGAGGTGCTCGAGGCCGTCAAGGCCCTCTGAGCGCCCGCGCGTCGGATGATGCACTTCGCCCCGGTTGACGGTGGCAATGTGTAATGTCGGAACCCGTCGACCGGGGCGCATCGCATCCCGCTGAGGGGATCGGTCAGTCTTCACGCTCCACGGGCGCGGCCTCCAGTATCTCCCCCTCGGGCAACTGCTGGGTGTACTCCCGGGGATGGAACTGGTCGTGGGGCGGGTCGGGGGGCAGCTCCGTCACTTTGCCGGACAGGTCCGCCTGGTACACGAGATCCAGCGAACCCTCACGGCGGAACTCGAACTCGCGTTCCGCTTCGGCCAGCTCCTTGGCGCCCGTGAAATCATCATTCTTGCCCGGCGTCGCGAACACCTTGAAGAAGTATGTGATCTCGAACTCAACGGGGTGCATGAGCGAGTCCTTCAGGCGGATGTCTTTGATCTCGTACCCCGTATACTCGCGGTACACGCGCGACCAGATGCCCGTCCCCACCGTGAAGGGGTTCATCGTGGGCGAAAGGATGAGCTTCTCCTTGCGGGGCTCCTCAAGCGCCTGCAGTCGTTCGAGCTCGGTCTCCGCCAGCCGTGAGGCAGCCTCGCGCAACGCCACGATATCGGGCACGCCCAGGGCCTGTTTGCTGTCCGATCCGCCACAGGCCGTAGCGAGGATCGGCAGCGCAAGCGCCAGACAGACCAGCCTCTTCTTCATGCGTGCTCCTTTCGTTGTCGACCGCGCTCAGGGAGCATGGCGGGCCGGACGCTTCACTCGGCGGCCGTCGCATCCGCGCCGACGGGCGTTCCCCCGACGACGGCGACATCGCCCGACTCGGTCTCGTACTTCTGTCCGGGCGCCATGAGCTTGACGCGCTCCTCGAAGAAGATCCGCTGCACGGCAGGGAGCGCCTTGGGCGAGAGGTTGCTGTCCCGGATGATTCCCTCGTAGATGGTCCAGCGGTCGGCGGACTCCCCGTCCACCGTCAGGGCGTACCGGTCGCGATCGCGCCTGGACCCGAAGTCGCGGTACTCGCGCGTGCGTATGATCCACACCTGGCCGTCCCGGCGTTCCCATGCGTGGCCGCTGTCGAGCAGCATGGAAAGCAGCTCGTGCCGCGCGGCGCGGGTCCGGATCGCGTGGCGCACGTCCTCCGCCGACACCACGATGCCGCCGCGGTCCGCGAGCGTGAACTCGCGCTGCTCATCGGCCACGATCTGCTCGATCTCGCGGGCGACTTCGCGCAGCGTCTCGACCGGAACCTTCGAATAGTCTGGACGGGCGGCCATGAACGGCACGCCGATGGACTGGCATCCAACCAACGTGATGCCGAACGCAACTAGGATCAACTGCCTCACCAGGCGCCTCCTCATCCAGTTCGACTCGGAACGGCTCGCGCCCCCGGCCCTGCAGACAAAGGGCTGCGCGCGCGCCAACTCCAACGGGCGGGTATCGTACTATGTTCGGGCGCCATGGCGCCAATGCATGGGCGATGCGCAAGCATGATCGCGGGAATCGGGAGCAAGGAACGGACCGCGGCAGCCCCCGGCGCGCCGGCTAGGCTTGCTGATCGACGGAGGGCCGCTCGCCTTCGGGCTGGGCGCCGGCCGGTTCGAAGACCTCAACGATGTCGACCGGGGTCGAGCGCACCACCAAGTCGTAGAGCTCCTCGACCTCCTCGTTCAGCATGCGCGCGCACCCGCTGGACGAGAAGAACCCGATGGTCTCGGGCGCGATGGTCCCGTGGATGCCCAAGTCTCTCGGAAGGCCCTCGTCGACGGGGATCAGCGGCATCCAGCGAGTCCCAAGCTCATTGCGGGGATCCCCGAAGGGGATGGGGCCCTCGCCCGGCTTGAACCAGGTGGGGTCCTTCTGTTTGTTCCCGACCTTGTAGCGCCCGAGGGTCGTCTCCTGGCCCGGCTTCCCAAGCCCCACGGAGTAGACCTTGAAGATCCCGTTCTTGTCCAGCAGGAAGAGGCGGCACGTCGAACGCTCGATGACGATTCGGAAGTCCTTCGCCGTGTACAGCAGCCGCTGCCCGACGTTCAGGTAGGAGCGATCCTGCAGGTTGTTCGCGCGTTCGAGCATGCCCTGCGTGACGTTCAGCTTGTTTCCGATGTCGGTGAGGGTGTCCCCGGACTCGACCGTGTAGACGCGGGTCTCGTCCGTAGCGACGGGCGAGAAGACGAGCGCCACATTGACACGCCCCAGGCCTTCAACCGCCTCGGCCCAGTTCTCGCCGCCCCACGGCGCGTCGCGCTCGGCCTGGCGGTACAGCTCGCGCGCTTCGGCCAGCTCGCCCTGGGCCTCGCGAATGGCGGCGAGACCGCTGAGCGCGGGAGCCCTGAGCTCTGGCGGCGCGGTGTCGCGCACCTGCTCATACAACGCGACGGCGGCGTCACGCTCTCCGAGCCCATCGAGACAACGTGCATAGAGCACCTGCAGACGGGGCCGGAGGGCGCTGTCGGAGAACGTTGTAATCGCGCGGTTCGCCGTGTCCGCTGCGGCCCGCAGGTCGCCGGTCGCACGCTCCGCTTGCGCAAGGAGAAGGTAGACCTCGTCGGCGAGATCCCGACTCGTCACGCGCTGCGCGAGGGGCAGCAGCAGCTCGCGCGCGGACTCGAACTCGCCGTCGGCATACAGGGCCCGCGCCGTGGCGAGATCCTCTTTGACGGCCGCGCCGACCGTGTTGCCCAGATACTCGCCCTGGTACCAGTCGAACGCGCGGTAGACGCCGAGAAGGCACACCGCACCTGCGATGAGTACCAGCAGTATCTTACGGAGACTGGGAGCGGGGCGTTTCGCCGTGCGTTTCTTGGGCATTGTCAGATCTTCGACTCTCCGAGACGCGTCAAATCGAGCAGCAGCTCTGTCATCGACTGGTAACGACGCTCCGGCTGCCGCCGCAGCGCTTTCAGTATGATCCGATCCAGCTTGGGCGGGATCTCGGGGTTCCGCTTCGAGGGCGCCTCGAACTTGTAGCGCGGATCCCGGATCTGCCTGCGAATCTCAAGCGAGTCCTTGCCGTTGCAGGGGTGCGTTCCGGTGAACAACTCATACATCGTGATGCCGAAGGAGAAGATGTCGGAACGCGCATCGAGCCTATGCTTGGACAACTGCTCCGGGCTCATGTAACGCGGCGTCCCCCCCTGCTCCTTGAACCACCGGCCACGCCAACCGGTGACCGTTTTCGACAGACCGAAGTCCACGATCTTGACCTGCTGCAGATCGCGGGTGAACAGGAAGTTCTCGGGCTTAATATCCCGATGGACGATGCCGTTCTGATGGAGGAAGTCGATGCCCTGGGCCAACCGGATGCAGACCTGCACCATCTGAGAGAAGCTGAGATCGCGCTCGATGATATGCTTGCGCAGGTTGTGCCCGTCGACGAACTCCATGATCAGACAACGACGGACATGCCCATCGCGGTCCTCTTCCTCCAGGAGTTCCTTATGCATACGCACGATGCACTCGTGCTTGAGGTCCGCGGCCAGCAAGATTTCACGGCCGAGATAGTCCCGTCTACGGCGCTTCTTGTCGACGTCGTAGCGCCGATCAAGCACCTTCACCGCGACGGTCTTGTCGCGCTTCCGGTCGATCGCCTTGTATACGGTCCCCATTCCGCCTCTGCCGACGGGCGCGACGATCTCGTACGGACCCACATGCGTCAGTTCGAGTTCGGCCTCGTCAACCGCCGCCGAATCGGAGATCTGGACCTCCTCCTCCTGGGCGACGAGATCGTCCCCTTTCTTCTTCGGTGCGAAAACTCTCATAGAGATCCTGACTCTCGCTGGCCGCTCGACCGCCGTGATAACTACTACTGTACCCCACACGAGGCCGGATGTGACTAACCCCGAAGTCCCGCCGGCACCGCGACTTCCTCGATTATACCACGGAGTACGCTATTTGTCGTGACACGGCGAAGGCGGCTCTCCGGGTTGAGAATCAGGCGGTGCTCGAGAACGGGGTGCGCCAACGCCTTCACATCGTCGGGTATCACATAGCTGCGTCCTTGCACGGCCGCATAGGCCTGCGCGGCGCGGAACAGCGCGATCGAGGCGCGCGGGCTGGCTCCCAGGGTCAGATGCGTCGAATCGCGCGTGCGGAATACAAGCCGGAGGATGTAGTCGCGCACCTTGTCGTCCACAGGTATCTCTCGCACCGCCAGTTGCATGCGCCGGATCGCCTGGGGGTCCACAACAGGCTGCAGGCTGTCGATGGGGTGCGACACGCGCACGCGCTCGAGCATCCGGGCCTCAGTCGTGATGTTCGGGTACCCGACCGACAGTCGCATAATGAATCGGTCGAGCTGCGCCTCTGGAAGCGGAAACGTGCCCTCGTGCTCCACGGGGTTCTGCGTGGCGAAGACGATGAACGGCTGGTCCATAGGGTAGGTGTGGCCGTCGACGGACACCTGGCCCTCGGCCATCGCCTCAAGCAACGCGGACTGCGTGCGAGGGGTGGCGCGGTTGATCTCGTCGGCGAGCACGACCTGCGCGAAGACCGGGCCTCTGCGAAACTCGAACTCCTGCGTCTTTTGGTTATAGATCGAAACGCCGGTGACATCTGTCGGCAGGAGGTCCGGAGTACACTGGACGCGCGAGAAAGCGCACCCGGTCGAAATGGCCAACGCCCGTGCGAGGATCGTCTTGGCGACGCCCGGCACGTCCTCGAGCAACACGTGGCCGCCGGCCAGGATCGCCGCCAACGCCGCGCGCACGACTTGGCCCTTGCCCAGCACGACCGTCTCGACGTTGCCGATGACGGCCTTGATGTTGTCTCGGAACTCGCCCATCGGACCCCTTCAAACGCAATCGTACAGACGCTCCGCTACGAACCGCAAGGAACCCCTTCTACAGGCAGGCTACCGCTCTCGGTCGGTGGCGAGAGGCGGCTCCGGCGCCAACGCACCGATCTCCGCCCACTCCTCGGCGCTCAGCTCGATATCGAGACAGCCCAGCGTGTCGTTGAGCTGGTCCACGTTCCGCGCGCCGACGATGGAGGCTGTCACGGACGGATGCGCGTTGACCCAGGCGACGGCGAGCGCGGCGGGACTGACGCTACGTTTCTCGGCGTACGCGACGAACCGGCGGACGATCTCGTTGTAGTCCGGGTCGCCGTACCGTCGCTGATACATCTGGTTCCGCGACAGCCTGCCCGTCTGGCCCTTGAGGTACTTGCCGGTCAGCATGCCCGCGCCAAGGGGATTGTAGGGGAACACGGCCACGCCTTCCGACGCCGCCGCGGGGAGGATCTCCACTTCCGCCTGCCGCTTCAAGAGGTTGTACATGGGCTGCACCGCCGCGATGCGGGCAAGCCCTTCGCGCTCGCACAACTGCACCGCCTTGACGAGCTGCCATGCGGCGAAGTTGGACACCGCCGGGTAGAGGACCTTGCCTTCACGCACCAGATCGTTCAATGCCCGCAGCGTTTCCAGCAGATCGGCGTCGTCGTCCCAGTGGTGTAGGTAGAGCACGTCGATCCAGTCGGTCTTCAGCCGTCGGAGGCTCTGTTCCACGGACAGCCGCAGGTGGCGACGGCTGCTGCCTCGCTCGTTCGGGCCGGGCCCCGACGGGAAGTGGGCCTTGGTGGCGAGCACGATCTCTTCGCGATGCGCGACCAGCCAACGACCGACGATCTCCTCGGTGAGGCCGCCGTTGTAGACGTTCGCCGTGTCGAAGAAGTTGACGCCAAGCTCGACCGCCCGGTCCATGATCGCGACCGAAGCGGTCTCGTCGGCCTCGTTTCCGAAGGTCATGGTTCCGAGGCAGACCTCGGAAACCCGGACGCCGGTTCGTCCCAGCAACACATAGCGCATACTCGGAGTCCTCCATGAGGGAAGCTACAGATCCAGGGAACGCGACGCAGTCCGCCTAACGACTTGCGAATAAGGCGTCGATGACGATGTCCACATCACGCCAGTCTATGACGCCATCCCCGTTGACATCCGCGGGAAGCAGGCCCCCGGACATGCCCAGGGCCTGGTTGACGGCGAGCTGCACGTCCACCGCGTTCACAACGCCGTCGAGGTTGATGTCCGCACGGGCGTAGTGCGCCGCATCGTCCATCCCCAACACGGTGAGCAGCTCTTCCCGGTCAAGGCGACCGTCGCCGTCCGCGTCCAGCAGGCGCACCAGCTCCGACGGGGCGTCGGGAAAAGCGAGCGCGATCTCGGACGCGTCCAACAGCCCGTCCTCGTCCGCATCTTCCCGCACGAGCACGCGCAGCAGAAGCTGCTTGTTCGACGCGCGCCGGGGGACGGGCGAGTCCGGCATGTCGTCGATTGAGAGCAGGCCGTCGCGGTTGCGGTCGAGCGAAGCATAGTCCTCGCGCGAGATACGCACGCCCGCCTCGATCAGGCGTCCACGGGATACCGGCGCGCCGGGTGAGACCCGGGCCGCGCGCAGGCAGTCGGTCAGCCGGTCGCGCGGGTCGCGGACCGGCGGGGCGATGTCGTCGAGCGCGACGCGCGGCTCCCGCGTGGGACTGAGTCGGCGCAGATCCTCGGCGCGAACGGAGGGATCGAGCGCGACCGCCTCCTCGTGGTCCACCACGCCGTCTGCGTCGAGATCGGCCTCGTCCAGCAGACGCAGCAGCCGGCGCCGCGGGTCCTGGGGAAGCGGCGGGAAATCATCAAGCGTCAGGAGACTGTCGCTGTCGGCGTCCCACGTGCGCAGGATGGCTTCCCCTTCGCCGGGAAACAGCCGATCGAGTTCGTCGCTGCTGAGCGCGCCGTCGCCATCGAGGTCGCCGTCGTGGCGCCAGCGGAGGAAACGGGCGGTGGGGTCGGCCAGGAGACGGGGCAGGTCATCACGCGTCACCAGACCGTCGCCGTCTCGGTCCAACATAGAGAAGGACGAGACGACCAAGTGCGCGGCTGCGTTGTACTCCTCCCAACGGACGACGCCGTCGCCATCCGCATCGGCAACGCGCAGCAGCAGGAGGATCTCCTCGCGGACGGTCGGCGCCGAGGGATCGGCGGCGAGCGTGCGCGAGGCGTAGGCAGACGGAGCGATGGCGCAAGCGAAAGCGCAGCAGAACGCCAGCGCCAACGCCGAACCGGTCAGGCCGATCGCCATCCGCTTACTGGTCATAGGTCCATCGTCCGCTCCAAGTCGACCCGCACCGACTCGCAACGCACCAAAGTATACCACAACCGAGGTACACATACCACCTGTTGTGGTTCGAGACCCACAACTGCGTTCCTGTCCCGATTTATGGTACCCGACGCCGCTCTCCGAAGGGGCCGAAGCGGTCCGCGGTGACGGCAAGCGTCCCGCCCGGCGCGGCGGTCACGATCATCTCCGCGCGGCCGAACCTCGGCACGTCGTGCGGTAGCGGTCGGATCCGCTCGGCGCCGCCGGCGTCGCGGGCCATCAAGCCGCAGTCGCGGGCGAGCCACGTCGCCTCGCCCGTGTTCACAACAACCACGCGCACCTCGTCACTCCCGATGCGCTCGATCTCCGCGATCTCGGCGTTGAGGTACTGGGGCGGCTGCGGCGCTTCGAACGGAACGCCGCCGACGCCGGTCAATGGGCAATCCGCTGAGGTCGCGCCTGTCCCGGGCGTGCGAATCTCGACCAGTCGTCCGGCCTCCCACGCCTCGCCGAACGCCTCGCGCCGGTCGTTCACCAGGAAGGCGAGTCCGGCAGGGTGTTCGTCGCGATGCACGACGAGCGTTTCGTCGGGTTCCGGGTACGGCCCGATGCGCTTGAGCGCGGACGCGCTGGACGCGATGAGCCGCGCGGCGGGACGCAGCGAGCGGTCGGGGTTGATCACGCCGTAGTCGCTGCGTTCATCCACGCGGTAGCCTCCGGGGAACCACCAGCCCGCCCAGCCGTCGGCATGGGTCCGTTCGAGCATGACGCGGTAGGCGTCGTACACCTGCCCCTGGATCTCGGCCAGGGCGTCGCCGCCCTGCCAGACGGAGAGGCCGAACTCCGCCCAGAACACCGGCTTTCCGGCGCCCGCCCAGCGCGCATACTGCGTGACGAAGGCGGCGTCGGCGATGTTCGCGTGGGTGTAGCCCCAGCCCTCGGGGGACACGAAATCGAGGTGACACGCGCCGCTGGTGAGCTGGTAGGGCATCCACGGGGCGATCGACATCGTCCCCGTGCCGCCGAGGCCGGTGCGCGTGCCGAAGAGATGGGAGTCGTCGTACGCGCGAAACAGCTCGATCACGCGGCGGTAGCGGCGACTGATGAGATCGTCCGCGAACCGCCGATAGGCGGCCATCATCAGGCGATGAGGCCCGTCCTCGATGACTTGAGCGTCCGTCGGTCCGGCGACGGAGCCGTCGTCATTCCGGTTCGCCGGGCATCCCCAGACCTCCTCGGCGCGGTCGCTCGAACCGTACTGCTCGATGATCCAGTCCGCGAACAGGGCGTCATACTGAGCGCGCTGGTCCTGCGACCCGAGCGCGGGCTCCCAGGCCAGGTCATAGCCGAACACGGACGGGACGTCCTGCAGGTCGGCGGCGCGGATCAGATCGAGGAACGGCCGCTGGCTGAGGTCATCGGAGCCCGAGGGGCTCGTCGGATGCGCTCCCGCGACCCAGATGTTCGCGAAGATGCCCCGATCGTGGCAGCGTGCGAGGAAATCGCGGAGCTGGGGCGCTTCTTCCGCCCGGGAGTACTGGATGCTGACGAGGTTCACCCCCATCTCCTCGAGCAGGTCGAGGTCGAGGTCAATCAGTTCAGGGATGTAGAAGCGCTCGCTCAACCAGTGCGAGTAATACCCCATCGGCTCGAGCCCGCTCACGTAGAGCGGCCAGAAGTTGATGCCGTGGGCGAACCACGGCTCGCCGTCCAGTTGGAACCGCCCCTCCGCCACGGTGATCCGCGCTCCGCTCGTCGGGGGTTCGCGCAACGCGGGAGACGGGCCGGGATCGGGCATGCCCGCGGGAAGCGTCTCGGCGAGATGTCGGGCAAAGGCGGCCAGCGGCCCCGTCTGGCACTCGAGCCCGACGAAGGTCCAGGTGGCGCCGTCGGCGCGCCAGGTCGTCGACACCGGCGTGCAGGTCCAACGCCCCTTGGCGTCGAACCCCTTGAGCAGGGGCTGCCAGACGGTATCCAGTTCCGGATGGGGGACCATCGGGCGGGCGATGGGCGACACGACCGGGCCCGACGCGTCGATGCGCACGTCGCGCAGCGGACCCACGCCCTCGAGACGCACGGGGGTCGTCGTGAACACCTTGTACGCGGGGCAGAGGCCCTCGAGCGGCGGGGCCGTGGGGCTGCTCGCCGCTTCGCCCTCGAGCGCGCCGGTCTCTACGCTGCGCAGGAGCAGCTCGTGCATTCCCGGCACGATGACCTGGTGGGTCGAGGCGAACCCGATGGCGACCGACTCGGCCTGGCTGAGCCGGAGGCAATCGCCCTGGCCGCCTCGCCCTTGCGAGGAGCTGTCCGTCCAGAAGGCGAACTGCTTCGCATGCACGACGAACGCGTCGGACCCCTCCACGGGCGACGCGGACGCCAGCCAACGCGACCCGTCCTGCTCGCGCACCTCGATCACCAGCTTCTCGGCCACGCCGCCCAGTTCGGCGCGCACACGCACCACGTTGTGGTCGGCGGGCGACGGCGAAGCGGCGAACGCCATCGAACACCAGCCGGCCGCGTTCTCGAAATCGGCCTGGAGCCGCGGCCCGTCCGACTCCGGCGTGACCGACGTGCGGTCGCCGGGGAGGCCCGAGGCGAGATACAGCAGGCGGTTGCCCGCGATATCCTCGGACGAAGCCAGCGCGTGCGGCGTCGGTACGGAGGCAAGCAGCTCCTCCATCGTGACCCACGCGCCGTCCGGCCCCTCCACCAGCAACACATCGAACGCCGGACCGCCCACGACAAGAAGGCGCCCCGCGCGGTCGAGATGCGCAATTACCCGCTCCAGTGCGGGCGCGGGGAAACGTTGTGCGTCGAGCAACACAAGCAGCGCGCCGGGCGCCAGCGCGTCGAGTTCATCAACCGAGACGGTAACACCGCCCGCGGCCTCCGCCAGGGCGATCGCCCGCGCTTCAGCGGGCCCATCAGCCAGCACCGCGATCGGCGCGGGCGCGGCGCCGACGGACAAGGCCCATGAGGTCAGCATCAATGTCAGACTTGCGGTCATCTCACTCCCCTTCTCCGGCCGTCCGCGCACGAACGCCGTTTTCGAAGACGCAGGATACACGATCACGCGCCGCGGGGCCAGCCCCAGAAGCGGCGCAAGACGCTTGCCGCGCGCGGGAACATCGGAACGCAGCCGCGCGGTCGACCGTGGGGACGCCCTGGTCGCATCCAACGTAAAGCCTTTTGCAACAGCGTGTTCCGTTCCTTGAATCTGAAGCGCGACACACACGAGAAAACCACTTGACAATCAAGTTGGGCTGTCATACGATACTCGACAGACATGTCGCCGATTGAGGATCGCTGCGAGGCAAGGCATGAAGGGAGGTGATTGACGCATATCCGACCATGTTCACATACC
This sequence comes from Candidatus Hydrogenedentes bacterium UBA6118, assembly GCA_002422525.1. GTDB lineage: Bacteria > Hydrogenedentota > Hydrogenedentia > Hydrogenedentales > SLHB01 > UBA6118. The sequence goes on along the minus strand of DIWA01000053.1, from coordinate 143,476 downwards.
GTCTGATGGAACTACTCGAACGGGAGCACTCAGAAACAGGGAGAGATGACATGAAGTCACGGGGCTTCACACTAATCGAGCTGCTGGTGGTGATCGCGATCATCGCGATCCTGGCTGCAATCCTCCTGCCGGCCCTCGCACGTGCGCGCGAAGCGGCGCGCAGGGCGAGCTGCCAGAACAACCTGAAACAGTGGGGCGTCATTTTCAAGATGTTCGCCGGCGAGAGCAAGGGAGGCCTTTACCCAGGCCCTCAGACCTACACGATTGAGCGCGCGGACGGATCGGGGTATATCGAGAGCCCGATGATGGGCGTCGACTCGGAGGCGCTGTACCCTGACTACTGGAATGATCCGGCGATCGCGCGTTGCCCTTCCGACCCGGGCGGCGACGCGCTCGGGGAGAACTGGCGCATGGAGACCGACTTCCCCGCCATGATCAACCGCATCGCCTCCAAGGAGGTTGCGGCGGAGTGGGAGGCCCACAAGAAGGCCTGCCTGTACGCCAAGTTGTCCATTCCCATCTCGTACAACTACCTGCCGCACCTGGCGACGACGGTGTCGCAGTTGGCGGCCTACCAGCTCGGGCGGTCGTACGCGACGAACTTCTACGACGGCGGTTGGTGGAACTATGAGCGCGAGGACGTCGCGCGCTACGCCACGAGCGATCTGGTGGCGCAGGTCGACAGCTCGTGCTTCCCGCCGGAAGGGGCCGGCCCGGCTTGGAGCGTACCCGGGTGGGTGACGGTCCGCCACCTGAACGGCCGCATGTGGGGAGAGAACGAGATCAAGTGGGCGTTGTCGTGGGCGGGCGGACCGTGGCCGTCGGATGACGACGGATCGCCGCTGAACTACAACACCCCGTTCCCGCGGCTGAAAGAAGGCATCGAGCGCTTCAGCATCACGGACATCAACAACCCCGCCGCGGGGGCCCAGGCGCAGAGCGCCATCTTCGTCATGTGGGACGCGTACGGATCCAGCATCAATAACTGGTCGCTGAACGGGATGGGGCACAACGGCGTGTTGAACTTCAACCATGTCCCAGGCGGCTGCAATGTGCTGTACATGGACGGCCACGTCGGATTCGTGCGGCTGAACGAGAAAGCGCCGATCAAGTTCGACTTCCCGCAGAACCCGGACGGCGGCTATCCGTACGCCACCGCGCCGGCCCCCGGGAATCCCTACGGGCTGCCGTGGTCGCTGGTGCTGTCGGTCTACGGCGGTATCGGGTGACCCTCAGCGCACCCGGCAGTGCACACTGACCATCGCCCCCGTGCAGGCCGGGCCCCCGGCCCGGCCTGCACCGTCACAAACCACCTGAGAACGGCCTCATGCCGCCGAAACACGGGAGACCTGTCCATGCGACTCAACAAGACACTGCGCAGTTCCCTGACCTGGACCCTGCTCGCCGCCGCCTGCATCGTGGGCTTCATCGGGTGCGGATCCAAAGAGGCCTCCGTTGAAGACGTGCTGGGACGCCCGCTGGCGGGTGAACCCGATGAGGCGGAGGCCCCTGGAGACGCGCCGCCCATCCCCCTGGGCGCGCCGACGGCGGCCCCGGCGGCCGACGAAGAGACTGGGGACCTGTAGACAAAAGCGTCCGGCGAACACAGACGACACGGGCAGGCGGCGGCGCAGTGCGGCAAAGCAGCCGCCCAGTTTGGAGAGGACAGGGTTATGCTGCGAGCGGGAATGGCGATGTGTGTGATGAGCGCTCTGGCGGGGTTGGGTGCACCAGGAGCGAACGCGACCGAGCGTGAACTCCGGTTCGACACGGGACGGACGGACGGCACCATGGTTGTGGGCCTGTATGCGGACGACGGCCGCATGTACCACCCCCGCATGGACTTCCCGTTTGGCGATCTCGATGAAGTCACCAACATCACGGTCCTTGTCGCGCTGCATGTAGGCTCGCAAGCCGAACCCGTTGACGGGGAGTCCGAGCTGAAGGCGGGAGTGCGGGTGAACGGCAACGCGTGGCAATGGCAGGACCTTTCGGCGCTGCGCGATGATCAGCAGCACTGGGTCGCCTTCGAGACGCCCGTAGCGCACTGGCGCGCGGGCGTCAACCGCGTCGAGGTGACCTCGACCGCTCGGAACATGGGCAACCTGAACGCCCGCACGGTCGACATCCCCTGCAGCTTCAATCCGCCCGCCCGCCCTCGCAGCTACTACAGCCATGACCTGACTTCCTGGCATCCGCAGATGGATCGCCACTGGGCGATCCGCCTCCGTTACACGACGTCCGATCCCCCGGCGCCGCCGCAGACGCTCCACCTGGTCGGCGGCCCCGAACGCATCCGTTCCGGCCGTCGCGCCCAGTTCGTCGCGGTTGTCGAGGATGCCGACGGGCTCTGGTTCACCCCCGAGGACGCGACGTTCCGCGCAGCCGGGGCCGTGATGGAAGCGCCCGGGATCGTGCTGGGCGCGGAGCCGGGCGAGGCGACCGTGCATGCCCGGTACGGCGAACTGGAGGCGCGCGTCGCCGTCGCCGTGGCGGATGCCTCCTGGACAGGCGTCTTGCCGGCGGACTCCGAAGAGCGCTTGGGCCCGGTCGTGCCGGAAGGGCATGTCGGCCTTAATGGCGTGTGGGACTTCGCCGCGGACCCGGAGGACCGCGGAGTCGCCGAGGCCTGGTTCGCGGCGCCTGCGCTTCCTGAGCAGGGAACGATCTACGTGCCGGGGTGCTGGCAGGGCCAGGCGACGGGCCTCGATTACCACGGAATCGGCTGGTACCGTCGCGCATTCGAGGTTCCCGCGGAATGGCACGGCAGGGAGATCTGGATCCGTTTCGGCGCGGTCGCGACTGAGGCGCAGGTCTGGGTGAACGGCGAACCCGTCGGGTCGCACATGGGCAACTGGGCGCCGTTCTCCGTTCGGGTGACGGACCAAATCCGCAAGGACGAGACGAACACCCTGACCGTGCGCGTGCGGGAGATCCCGGAGCATTTCAGCGCGGGCTTCCCGCGGGTCGTCGGGCAGCTCGGCGGCGTGGACAGCCACTTCGGAGGGATCTGGCAGGAAGTGAGCCTGTTCGCAACAGGTCCCGCCCGGATCGAAGACGTCTATGCGGCGCCGCGGCTGGCCGACGGCACGGTCCGCGTCGACACGGAGGTATCGCGACGCGCCGACGGCCCGGTCACAGCGGTCTGCACGATCATCGCGCCGAACGGCGACGCCGTCGCCCGACTCGAACAGCGCGTTCCCACGAACGCCGATTCCGCGGAGCCGGCAGCGATGCGCTTCGGGTTCCGACTCGACGCGCCCGAGCCGTGGACACCCGATCATCCCGCGCTCTACACGGCCCGGGTGGAGCTGATGGCCGACGAGGCGTTGTCCGATGCGCGTTCGGTGCGGTTCGGCATGCGCGACGTCACGCGAGAAGGCCACCAGATCCTGCTCAACGGACAGCCCATATCGATCCGAGGCGTCCTGCACTGGGGATACTACCCGGACCTCTTCAGCATCGATCCGTCGGAGGAGCGGATACGGCAGGAGTTCCGCGACCTCCGCGCCGCGGGATTCAACCTGGTGAAGGTCTGTCTGTTCCTGTTCCCGAAGCGGTTCTATGAGATCGCCGATGAGACGGGCATGCTGCTGTGGCAGGAGTACCCGGTCTGGCAGACGGTTCCGCACGTCGGCGATACCGACGACCACGACATGATCCGGTCCGAGTATGCGGAGTGGATCCGGTTCGACCGGAACCACCCCTCGATCGTCCTGCGCGACCTGACCTGCGAGGCGAACCCCGCGGTCGTGGACATGGACTTTCTTGCCGAGGTCTATGACATGGCCAAAGCCATGACGGACGACGCGCTGATCGAGGACAACAGCGCCTTCTTCGCACACGGCAAGACGGACTTCTACGACATCCACTTCTACCGGGATCTGGATGAGATGTATGCGCTGTTGCCCGCCCTGGCCAAACTGATGCGCGAGATGCCCGAGATCATGCCCTACTTGTCGGGCGAGGACATGGACTGCGACACGTATCGCGACATGGCGGCGATCCGAGACGCATGGCAGCGAGACGGCGCGCTGCCCTGGTGGCTGGACAACGGCAACTTCCTGGACCAGGAACGCTTCGAGACCATGGCGGAGTCGTTCGCGCCGGGCGCAGCGGGCCGGTTGGTCCAGGCCCAGAACCGACACGCAGCCGCGATGCGGCAGGCGATGTTCGAGGAGATGCGCCGGCTTCCGGAGCTGACCGGCTACGCCATGACCGGACTGCGCGACATCACGGCGACACGGCCCGGCTTCTACGATGACCTGATGCGGCCCAAGTGGCCCGCGGACACGTGGGCGCGGTTCAACAGCGATCGCGTGCTGACCCTGTTTGCCGACCGCCGCTCACGCTGCTACGAGGTGGGGGAAACGCCGGTCCTGGAGCTGGGACTCTCCAACGACGCCGCCGACCTCTCGGCAGTTCCCGTCCGTTGGCGTCTCATGGACGGCGACGCGGTCCTCTGTGAGGGCGCGACAACGGCGGATGCGCCTGCGGGAAGCGCGCGGACGGTCGCGCACATCGCGCTCGACTGGGAGCGCTGCGCTCCCGCCCGCACGCCTGCGGAACTGCGCCTCGAGGCGTCGTTGGGCGAAAAGGGCGAATTGGCGCGGAATGACTGGCCGATCTGGGTGTTCCCCACGCCGGGCGACGGCATCGCGGACGAAGCGACGGCGCTGGCCTATTCGCCAGACGGCAGCGACGGCCTCGCGCGACGGCTCCCGGGGCTCGGCCTGGAGGCCGTGGCCTCCGGCATGGAAGCGGACGGATGGACGCGGCTCGGGTCGCAGGAGCCCGCGCTGCCTTGGGGCCTTCCCGGCCGGGTGCTGGTAACCGACGCGATCGACGGGCCGACGCTGCGGGCCATGGAGGCCGGCGCACGCGTCATCTACGTGACCCGCGACATCCCGCAGCCCATCACGGCGCCCGCGCTCGAAGCGCCGGCGTGGTACGAAGACGAGGGCCCGAGCTCAGGAAATGACGACCTGCCCCGGACGGACGCGCCGTTCTGGCGAGAGATGGCTATCCATCTGCCCGAGGATCCGTCGCCCTTGGGCGACTTCCCCCACTCGGGCTTCGTCGACCTGCAGTTTCTGGACATGACCCAACGGCGGCCGTTCTTCCTCGGCGACCTCCGCACCCATGTCACGCCGCTGGTGTGGGGCGTGAACTGCAGGTTTGGGAACGCGTTCCCTGTCGTGGACTATGTGTTCGAGGCGCGCGCGGGAGCGGGGCGTTTGTTGGCCTGCTCGCTCAACGTGTTTGGACCGCGGAACGTCGCGGGGCGATACTTGCTGAGACGACTGATCGAACACGTCGGAGCGACGGACGCCGAGGGAGGCGAGGCTTTGAAGACGGATGTCCTCCCTCTGCTGCACGGAGTGATTGCCCCATGACGCCGCCGGATGGTGCTCCTGCCTACGAGAGCATCAAGAAATACGTCAAGAAACTGATCGACAAGGCCGACTTGGGGGAAGGCGACCTGCTTCCTTCCGAGCACAGCCTCGCGGTGCAGTTCGGCGTAAGCCGAAGTCTCGCCCGACAGGCCCTGCGCGAACTGGAAATCGAGGGCTACGTCGAACGGTCCCAGGGCAAGCGGTCGCGGGTCGCGCCGGTGGAGAACCGACTGAAGCCCGTGGCCTGGCAGGGCATCAAGGTGGTAGCGCTGGCGTTCCTCGGCGTCCAGTCTCGGTTCACGCAGACCGTCGTCGCGGGGTTCACGCAGCGCGCGGCGGCGCTGGGCTACCACACGCTCGTCTACAACGTGTGGCTGAACAACGAGGCCGAGTTCGAGTTCCTGAGGAGCCTGCAGGGCAGCGGCGTCGCGGGGATGGCCGCGTGGCTGCACAGTGACAGCGACCCGACGCGGGAACTGCTGAAGGAGTTCGCATCCAATGCGTTCCCGTTCGTACAGATCGACCGCTACCTGCGGGATCTGCCCGCGGACATGGTGGTCACGGACAATGTGGACGTGGGCCGTCGGCTGACGCACGAGCTGCTGTCGCGCGGACACACGCGCATCGCGGTCTGTGACGAGCCCGACCCCGTGTCGAGCGGGCAGGACCGGCTCGAAGGGTACCGGCTGGCGCTCGAGGAGGCGGGGATCGCGTTCATCCCGGATCTGGTCGTCTCGCTCCCGAATGAGGACGAGGAATCGGCCCGCAACGCCCTCCACACGGTGCTGGCGCACCGGGACTCCCCCACCGCGTTCCTCTGCATCAATGAGTACGTGTTGTCGCTGCTGGTCGACGAGCTGGAAGGCTTGGGCTACCGGGTGCCGGCGGATTTTGAACTGGCCGTCGTGGACGACAGCAACGCGGCCGAACGGCTGGGCATACCGGTCGTCCGGGCGGTGCAACAGGCGGAGATGATGGGCAGACGGAGCGCGGAACTGCTCGTCGCCCGCATCGCCCATCCGCTGCGACCGGTGGAACGCGAACTCCTGCGAGCGGACGTGCGATCGACGCTCGCAGCGAAGGACCGGCCCGCCGCCACTGCGGAATGAGAGGAGACGACGTGGGAACCCAGTCCATACCCCCCCTCGACATCGGCATTGTCCTGGTCTATCTGCTCAGCGTGATCGTGATCGGATACGCCATCCGAAAGCGAGCGACGCGACAAGCGGAGTCCTTCTTCCTGGCGGACCGACAAATCCCCTGGTGGATGCTGGGGCTGTCCGGTTGCTCGAGCTACATCGACATCGGCGGAACGATGGCCATCGTGGGCCTCGTCGCCAGCGTCGGCGCGCGGTCGGTGTGGATCGGCCACATCGCCTGGGGCTTCTTCATGATGAGCTTCTTCATGGCCTACCAGGCGAAGTGGATCCGTCGCTCGGGGGTGATGACTTTCGCCGAGTGGAACCGAACGCGGTTCGGCGATGACCGCGGCGCGGAGGCGGCGCGCGTCGCCACGGCCCTGTTCCTGCTCTTGCTCATGACGTGCAACCTGACGCTGCTCGCCGTCGGCACGGGCAAGTTCGCGGAGAGTTACCTGCCGATCCCCCGGTGGACGGCGACGCTGGGCATCTTCACGCTGGTCGGTCTCTACGTCACGATGGGCGGGTTCCTGGGGGTGATCCTCACGGACATCATCCAGACCGCACTGATCGCCATCGGCGCGGTTGTGCTGATCGTCCTGGCCTGGAAGAGCGACGGCGCCGGGCTCCTCCTGTCGGGCAAACCGGAAGGCTGGCTCGACCTCTGGCCGTCCTGGCGACTTTGGCCCGGCTACGCGGAATCCACCTCATCCGCGTTCGCTCAGTACGACGCGCTCGGACCCTTCCTGCTCGTGGGACTGCTGTGGTGCGTGTTTCGCTTGCTGTCCGGACCGAACGTGTGGGACTTCCAGTTCTTCTTGTCGGCGCGCAGTCCCCGCGACGCGTCGCTCGCCGGCGGGCTCTGGACGCTCGGGTTCACCCTGCGTTGGATGATCGTGTTCGCGTGCATCGTCCTGGGCGCACAGCATCTCGTGGGCGAGGCCGCCGCGCAGTTCGACGCGGAACGCACCATGCCGGCCGTTCTGATGGCGCTGCCCATGGGGCTGCGCGGCATCTTCCTGGCCGTGCTGCTCGCCGCGTTGATGTCCTCGCTTGACGCGGCCACGAATGTGACGAGCTCCATCGTCGTTAACGATCTGCTCAAGCGCTATTTCGCGCGGACCATGTCCGAGCGCAGCCTGGTGCGGGCCGGGCAAGCCGCGGGCGTGGCGATTCTGGTGACGGCGTTCATCGCCAGCCTCTTCTTCGAGCACATCGTGACGGTCTGGGAACTCATCATCTTCGTGGTGCTCACGCTGATCCTGGTTCCCGCCACGTTCCGGTGGCACTGGTGGCGGTTCGGCGCCATGGCCTTCGTGTGGGGCATGATCGGCAGCGGCGCGGTGATCATCGCCGTGCTCGTTGCCCAAGCTTGGGTGTTCCCGGAGATGACCGGGACGATGCGCCTTGGCCTGTGCGTGGTCGGCAGCCTGATCGTCACAACGGCGGCAGGGTTCCTGAATCCACCGGCCGACACGGAGACGCTCGTCGACTTCTACCATCGCGTGCGCCCCTGGGGACTGTGGGGTCCCATCCGCAAAGAGGCGGTCCGCCGCGGGCTCGTCGCCGCCGACGATCGGGAGCCGCTGTTCGACGTGATCAACGCCCTGCTCGCCCCCGTGTTCCAGATCTGCCTTTTCCTGGCGCCGTTCTACGCCGCGCTCAAGCTGTGGCGACCCGCCGCCGCGTGGACCGGCGTGTTGGCGATCACGGCCGTCCTGTTGTACTTCACCTGGTACCGCACGCTGCCGCCCTACGAAGCCGACGCCGCGACGGACCCCACCGCGCAGAGCGACCCTCCGGCGTAGCTGCGTCCCCCGTTGCTCTTGACCCAACGCCGCTGCAGGGCGATACTACCAAGGCGACGACGCGAGACGGTTGTTCGTCGCCTGACATGGTGCGCTCGTCCCGAGCCCGCCGCCAACCGCCGCATTGATGCCAGGAACAGAGGCACTGACCCAAGAGACTCCAGAGATCCAGCCTCCGGCGAAAACGGTGGAGAACTGGCAAGGGATCGTCGGCATCCTCGCCCAGCCCTGTCAGACGCCGGCCGCGTTGGTGATGCGCGTGACGGGACCGGACATCGGGGCGTTCGTCGCCAGCCGATCCGAGGGCGACTCCTGCCTCGCCGGAAGCAAGGGACGCCTGGAATCCTCGGGCCTGTACTGCGAGACTGTGATCCGGTCGCGAGAGAGGCTGCCGGTCCCGGACGCGCTGGCGGACCCCGCCTGGGAAGACAACCCGGATGTGGCGCTGAACATGGTGTCGTACTTGGGCTTCCCCGTGCTGCTGCCGGAGGGGAGCCCCTTCGGCGCCATCTGCGTCCTGGACAATAAGCGAAATGCGTACGCGAAGGTGTTCGAGGAGCTCATGCTGAAGTTCAAGGCCCTCATCGAGTCGGACCTTGAGCTGATCTACATGAACCAGGCTCTCGGGGACCGGAACAGGAAGCTGTCCGACTACCTGATGGAGCTCCAGGCGCTCCGGGCGTCGTTCCCGTCTGCTCGAACCGCAAGGCCATCCGAGACGCCCAAGGCGAATGGCACGCGCTCGAACACTACTTCATCAGGCATCCCGAAGCGGAGTTCTCGCATGGGATGTGCCCGAAGTGCATGAAAGAGCTGTACCCTGACATCGGGGCAGACGTATAGCGGCGCGGGGAAGGCCGCCCCCGACGCAGAGGAGACTACAGGATGAGCAGGCTGATCTGTGCGGGAATCGTCATGGGGTGTATGGGGATGGCGCATGCGCAGGACGCGCTCTGGGCGAGCGATAGCCTGACGAAGGTCCTCGCCACGGACCGCGCGCCTGATGTCCCAGGGACGCTGGCGTTCTCGGGCGCACGGGGCGAGACGGTGAGCAGCCAGGCGGTCGTCCTGCTGGATGCGGACGCGGAGGGCATCGCCCCGACGCTGAGCGCGCTGCGCCACACGGACGCGGAGGCGACGATCCCGGCGGAGAACGCCCTGCTGCAGTGGGTGCGCTACATCGACGTGGAACGCAACAGCGGCGGCATCCCGGCGGATGAGCTGGTCGCGCAGGCGCCGGTCAGTTTGCCGGATCCGTTCTGGGAGGCGCCGACGATCAATGTGGCGGCGGGGCGTCCGCAGCCGCTCTGGATCGAGCTGGACATCCCGCGCGACGCCGCGCCGGGCGCCTACAGCGGCGAGCTGCGCGTGACGGTCGGCGGCCGGGCGCTGACGCTGCCGGTATCGCTGCACGTGTGGGACTTTGAGATGCCGCGGGAGCGGCGCCTCTCCGTGATCAACTGGTGGGCGCTTCCCGGCGTGGGCTTCGAGCACATCGAACCCTTCTCGGACGCATACTGGGAGCTGTTGGAATCGAGTTGTCGGTTTGTGGTGCGACACCGGCAGACGACGGTGTGGGCGTCGTTGACGCAACTGGTTCGCGACGCGGACGACGGCGGGATTGACACGAGCCAGCTCGAACGGTGGGCGCAGATCGCGTTCGACGCGGGGGTCGACCGGATCGACTTCCAACCGGTGGGCCGCAGCAGCGCTCCGATCACGGACCCCGCCAGCGTGGTGCTGCCGATAGACGAAGGCGTGCTGCGCAAGCTGGCCGCCGTGGACCGGCTGATCGTGGAGAAGAGCTGGCAGGACCGGTTCTACGCGGGGATCATCGACGAGCCGTTCATTCACCACGAGGACTCGTTCCGACGCGCAGCGGCGCAGATCCGCGAGGCGGCCCCGCACATCGGACTGACCCAGGCGGTGGAGGGCGTCCACTTCGATCTCGATGTCTATGTGCCGAAGCTCAACCACCTGCACCTGTGGTATCCGGAGTTCGACCGCATTCGCCAAGAGACCGGCGCGGAACTGTGGTATTACACTTGCTGCATCCCGGCGGGCCGCTATCCGAACCGTTTCCTTGACCAGCCGCTGCTGAAGGCCCGCGTGCTGCATTGGATCAACTACCGCTACCAACTCGACGGCTTCCTCCACTGGGGCTTCAACCACTTCGCGGGCACGGACCCCTACACGGAGGACGGCGTGAGCAGAGGCTTGCCCCTGGGCGACCGCGCCATCGCCTATCCGGGAACGAAAGGCTTCCTGGGCTCGCTGCGGTTCAGCGCCCAGCGCGACGGACTGCAGGACTACGAATATCTGTGGGTGCTGGAACAGCGCTTGCGCGAGCTGAAGACGCGCCTCGGCGACGACGGCTACTGGCTCAACCCGCAGCAGCGGCCGATGGAGCTGTGTCGGCGCGTGGTCGAATCGTTCCACAACTACACGCGCGACAACGACGTGCTGTTCGAGACGCGTCGCACCATTGCGGAGGAGATCGAGGCGCTGGGCCGCGAGGACTTCCTGTTCGTGCAGACCACGCCGCACGAGGGCTTCGCGGTCCCGACGGCCGCGCCGACGAACACGCTCGTTCGCGGCGTCGTGGCGCCGGGGGCCGAGGTGATCGTGAACGGCCAGGTCGTTCCGAACGTCAAGCCGAGCGGCGCGTTCGTGCACTACATGTTCGGCGTGGGCGAGGCGACGTTCGAGGCCACGGTGACGGCGCGGCGGGGCGACTGGGAAGAGACGGTGGTGCGCACGTTCCACGACGGCAATGTGCGTCAGACGCCGGAGGACTATCCGCCGCGGTGAGCGCACGCTCAGGGGGGAACGTTCGGATGGCAAGGAAGCGCCTGACCACGGAGGAGGAGCTGGCGCGCTTGCAGGCGCTCGACGCCTCGGCTGCCCCGGACGAGATGGACGCGACGCTCCGGGCGGGGCTGGAATCGCGGTCGGCGCAGGTGATCACGAAGGCGGCGCGGGTTGCGGCGGAGTTGGGCAGGGCGACAGCCCGCGCCGATCTCGAGGCGGCGTGCGCGCGGCTGCTCGACCGACCCGCGAAGGCCGATCCGGGCTGCATGGCGAAGACGGCGATCGTGGAGACCCTGGCCGGGTTCGAGGCGCACTGTCCGGATCTCTACCGCAGTTGCCTGCAACACGTGCAGATGGAGCCGGTGTTCGGCGGCCGCGTGGACACGGCGGACCACTTGCGCGGCGTGAGCGCACAGGCCCTGGTGCAGTGCGTGGGCGCGGACGGCTTCGCGGACGTCCTTCCCGTGATGGTCGATCCCGAGACGGCGGCGCGACGCGGCGCGGTGCGCAGTCTGGCAGGATGGGGCGATCGGTCCGCGGAGCTGCTGCTGCGGCTGTTCATACTGGCACGGCCGGGGGACGAAGCGCTGGCGGATGCGTTCGCCGCGTTGCTCGAGGTCGCGCCGGAACGTTCGGCGGCGTTCGTCGCCAAGTATCTTGCGTCGCCCGAGGTCGAGACCGCGGAAGCGGCCGCGCTGGCCCTGGGCGCGTCGCGCGCGCCGGACGCCTTCCCCCTTTTGCAGGCCTACTGGGACGCGCACATCCTGCCCGCCGATCGGTCAACTGTTGTGCTGGCGATCGCCCTGACGCGCCGCGACGCGGCAGTGGCATTGCTCGCAGACACGATAGCGCACGGCGCGCGCGAACTGGCGGTTCGCGCGGTGGAGGCGAGCCGCCACTGCCTGCACGAACCGGCATGGCGCGATCAGCTCGCCGACGCGGTCGCACGACGCTCCGACGAGGATGTCTCCGCGCGTTGGGAACGGACGCTGGCGGAGGCGTAGCCGGGTTCGCCGTCGTGGGCGCAATCGCGAAAGCGACGGGCCTCCGCGACAGCTTCGATATCGCCGAACGCCTTGTCGAGCCCCTCGCCCCCGCCCGACGATCCCAGCAGCGCCACGGTGCGCCCCGGCCCCAAGTACGCGCGCAACGCATCCAGGCCGGTCGGAACCGGCCTCCTTGCGGACAAAGGCGCTGCGGCGCGGCCACGCGCCCGGGGATGCGGTCTTCGACTGCATGCACGGCAAAGGCGGCCTCCCAGTTGGAGTCCCGCCCCAGATCCGTTAGCTTCATCGCTGTCAGTTCTCTCTCTTGGCCCCGCACATGCCGTGCGATATGCGACTCGGGCGAGACGAGGGTCCGAGAGACGTCAGCGCCAGGCCTTCTCGACGATGCGCACGGCTTCGAACGTCAGCGCGCCCAGGTCCAGCGGATCGTCACTACGACCCTCGGGCATCCCGGGAACCGTGAACACGTGTTCGAGCTTGCCCATGACCCGCCCTTTCACGGGCGAGCCGTCGATCGACTCGCGGATGCGCGCCACGAGGCGGTACGCGCCTGCCTCGACGTCCTCAGCGCGAAACGCGCCGTCGGGTCCGGCGGCGACGTGGTAGGACTGACGGTTGCGGTACTTCGCGAGGTCGCGTTTTGCATCGGCGACCGTCACGCGCACCAGCGGCAGGATGCTCGCGTGTTCGATGGCCCACGGCCGCTGCGACTGCGGATCGTCGGGGGCTTCGATCCGTCCAATCACAGGGCGTCCCGTACCGCCGAGCACGACTTCCGCGGTCTCGCCGGAGACGATGTCTACCGGACGCGCGTGCGAGAGCTGACGTTGGCCCCACGGCGACGCATACTCGATGGCGACGCGCCCCATGCCGGGCGGCGCGCTCTCGAAGGAAAAGCGCCCCTCCGCATCGGTCACCGTGCGGTACATCAGATGCACGCGGCCCGTTCCGCGAGGCGGAATCACGTCGTAGCTCAGCACCACATCCAAACCGGCGCCGGGTTCATCCCCCACGTATACAACCCCCTCCACGCGGCCGTAGGGCTGCAGCTCCAGGCGCTGGGCATCGAAAACATCCTGCATCGGCTGCTCGGCGCAACCGGACGGGTGCACCGCGAAAACGTAGCCGTGGTTCTCCACCAGCGGCAGCACAAACTTGCCTCCCTGTTCTGTTTGCCGCACAAGCATCCCGTGGTTGGGCACGGGGACGTTGTCCTCGAGGACCGGCGCAATGGTGCGTCGCGTGAGAAACACATCGGCCCCGTCGACAGGGTCGCCGTCGGGAGAGACCACGACGACCTCGCAGTACGGCACTTCCTCGGCTTCCTCCGCCGCATCCCCCTCGCCTTCCTGCGCGGAGTCCGCCTGTCCGGTCAGCATCGGACTCGCCACCACCCCGCCCTCCGGCGGGGGCTTGATGGCCTGGGGACCGCCCGTGGAACGCGGCGCGAACGGGTCGTCCTCCGCCGCTACGGGAAGACCCGCCAGACAGACAATCGCGAACACGACCGCACTGATGCGTCCTGCAAGGTGGTATGCGCACATGGAAACCGCCCTCCGGTATTGAACTGAACAACTCCTCCCATGGTATGCCACAGGATGCGGGCGAGGGTCCAGCGATGCGGGCGGTTCGTCGGAGGGCGTCGGCTACAGCCGGAGCGCGCGGATGGCGGCGGAGACGACGCGCTCGACGGAGATCCCGGTCATGCAACGGTGGTCCGTCGTGCAGACGGGCTGCTGACACGGGCCGCAGTCGACGTCGATGCGGACGAGCTCGCCCCGCTCATACGGGCCGCAGGAGTAGACGGGCGCGGTGGGGCCCATGATGCAGACCGTGGGCACGCCGAACGCCACGGCGACGTGGCGAGGACCGGAGTCATTGCAGACCAGCGCGTCGAGCTGTGAAATGACCGCCTTGAGGCCGGCGATCGAGGGGCTGCCGTCGTCGCAGGTGATCAGGGGGGTCTTGGCGTGCCGCTGGATCGCGTCGCGGGTGTCCTCCTCGCCGGGACCCGTCAGCAACACACAGCGGGCCCCGAGCCGGTCGCGCAAGGCGTTCGCCACGGCGGCGAACCGCTCGGCCGGCCAGCGCTTGCTCGGACCGAACGCGGCGGCGGGGGCAAAGCCGACGAGCGGGCCCTCCTTCTCCCCCGCGTGGTCCAGGCACGCACGCACGCGGGCCGTCTCAGCCGGGTCGGCGTGCAGCTCGAGGCCCTCCTGGTCGTCCGCGCACCCGAGCGGGGCGACCAGTCCGAGGTACTCGTCGGTCATGTAGATCGGGGTGATCTCTCCGTCAACGCGATGCGGCGGCACGGCTTGCGTCAAAAGCGCCCGTCTGCGGTCGCGATCGTAGCCGACACGCTCAGGAACACCGGCGAGCCGCACCTGCAGCGCCGCGCGGAACGAATGCGGGAACACGACGGCGCAATCGGCGCGGATCCGTCGCAGCAGGGCCGCCGCCCGCAGGGTCGCTGCGACGCCGCCGCGCGCGGGCAGCACGGTCGTGCCTGTCAGATAGGGAAGCCCCTGCACCAAGGCGCAGGCGCCGGGCCGACCGGCGGCGTGGAGCTGCGCCTCCGGATAGCGTCGATGGAGCGCCCGGAGCGCGGGCGTACACATGGCGACGTCGCCCAGCCAGTTGGGCAGCATCGCGAGCACACGGGTATACACTGGTACATCTCCGGAGCGGAGTCGCCCTGCGGCGGCGACGCCTTATCCAACGGGCGTTGGTCAGGAATCCCCCCGGCGGGAGTCGATGCGATCCCGCAGGTCATCGACGAACTCCTTGTCGCCGATCGTCGCGCTGAACGTGCGCTCGCGCTCGCGAAAGCCATCGCGGATGATGCCAATCATATCGCTGATCGCGATGCTGATGACGATCAGGAAGAAGACGAAGTTCAGCGCCAGGAAGAGCCCGAACCGCCATGGGTCTTCGCGGATGTGCACTACCTGAGACCCGAGGAGGACGACAACCAGGATCGCGAACAAGAGGTAGTAACTGGTGGGGCGAATGGCGAGAAAATGACGCAGCCCGGCCCCTCGGCGCGCAGGCGCGTCGTTGCCTTCGGGTGCGTCATCCTCGGATTCGAACCGCATTGCGTTGCGCCGCTCCTGGGGGAGCGGCGACGTCCTCGCCTAGTTGAACGGGCACGCGCCGGCCTGCGCGCAGCTCGGGCACGCAGGTTCGCTGTCGCCGCCTGTTCCGACCCCGACCTTCGCGGCGAACGCGCTCGCTTGTTTCTCGAGGTCCGCGGAACCGCAGGACGGGCACGTGGGCGTTTCCGAACCGCGAACCAGGATCTCGCTGATCTGATCGCAGTTCGTGCAGCGGTAGGTGAACAAGGGCATGTTCGCATTCTCCTCGAAACGCTTGACAGGGCCGCCGAACCGCGCAGACCCTTACGGTGGAATTCTACCAGTTGACGGGCGCACGGTCAAAGAAACCCGCATATCCCGCAGACGATCATTGCAGTTATGGACGTTTTCTGATGTATACTTGATAGTAACAAAACCATACGGCGGCTGCGGGCGCATGGGGCTGTGCACTCTGGCCGCCTACCCGACAGAGCGGCGGATGACAGACTCGCAACAGGCTGCGGTGAGTGAGGCGGAGCGGACAGGGCTCTGCGCGCGCTGTCGCCATGCCCGGCGCATCGCGCATCCGCGAGGCGGCGCGGCGTACTGGCGCTGCGGCATGCACGACAGCGAACCGCGCATGCCGAAGTACCCGCGGCTGCCAGTGGAACGGTGCGCATCCTTTGATCCGTGCGAGCCCGCACCGGAACCGCGGAGATGACCGCATGACCTCGGCCGCGATCTTCATCATCGACAACAACCAGGTGAACCTGAGCACGCTGCGCGCACTGCTCGCTCACGACGGGTGTGAACTGACGGTGACCGAAGACGCCGCCACTGCGACGGAGGTCCTGACGGCGAACCCGACGTTCGACGTGATCCTGCTGAACATGGCGGCCCGGGGGATCGACGCAATCGCGATGTGCCGCCAGATTCGTACAAACCTGCTCACCTCCGGCATACCGATTATCCTGATCAGCGCGTATCACTCGGATACCGCCGAGATTCAGCGCGGCCTCGACGCAGGCGCCGATGGGTACCTCACCCAGCCCATCGAGGAGACGGCGCTGCGGGCATGGATGAAAGCGGCCTTGCGCATCAGTCGGCTCCGGAGGGAGTTGGCTGAAGTCGCGAACGGTGAAACCGTGAGCGCCCGCGAACTCGTCGAACACTTCAGGAAACTGGCCCATGCCATCAACAATCCGCTTCAGGCGGTGTACGCCGCGGCGGACTTGCTGAGCCTGGAGGTCGGCGAGAATGAAGGCGCGCAGGAGCTGATCGACGACATCCTGACGGACGCGGAACGCGTGGCGCGGCTGGTGGCGGACGCCGGCATCCGTGCGCGGCAGCACGCCAAACTGGCGCGACGCGCCGCGCAGTCCTAGCTCCGACCGTGGCGGTCAACCCGGCGCGGGTCATCCCGCCTTGCCTTTCTCGCCCTTCGCTCCTAAGATCGTCGACGCAATCGTGGAGCCGGGAAGGTTGAACGGGCAGGATGACGACCAAGCGCAACGGACAACTCCCGACAGTCACGGCGGTAATCCCCTGCTTCAACGCCGGTTCGCGGCTCGCGCCGGTTGCGCGGGCCGCCGCGGCGATCGCGGGCCGCGTGATCATCGTGGACGACGGCAGCACGGACGACTGCGTCGCCGCGCTGGAAGACGGGCCGTGGCTCCGATGCGGTTGGTCGGCGAACCGCGGCAAGGGGTACGCGCTCATCGAAGGCTTCCGGCGTGCGCTCGAGGATGACGGGACGACCCACGTCTGCGTGCTGGATGCCGACGGCCAGCACGACCCCGGGGAACTGCCGAAGCTGTATGCCGCGGCGATGGAGACGGAGGCGGATCTGCTGATCGGGGCCCGCCGCTTCGACGCCGCACAGATGCCTCTGGCGAGCCGGATTGGGAACCGCACAACCGCGTGGGCCTTGCGACGGCTGCTGGGCGACGCGATCCATGACACCCAGTCGGGATATCGGCTGCACACGCGCCGGCTGGCGTCCGCCGTTGTGGAGCAGGTCGAACCGGGACGCTACGAGACGGAGATGCGGATCCTGGCGTTGGCGCTCTCGGAAGGGTTTGTGGTCGCCGAGGCCCCGATCGCGACGCTGTACGAGCGCGGCAATCCCTCGTCGCATTTCCGGGGCGTCACCGATTCGTGGCGCGTGTGCCGCGCGCTCATTCATGCCGCCGCGGAGCGGCGCAGGAGAAGGAGAAACTCGTGACCCGTAGAATCGCGCTTGGCTGGAGGACCTGGATCACCGCGACAGCGGCAGCGCTGACGATCGCCGGTCTCATGGCGTCGTGCGGACCGATGAACGGCGCCGGCGGCTCGAACGGCCAACGGCAGGTCGTGGTGTACAGCCCGCATGGCGTGGACGTGCTGGGCGACTACGAACGCCGCTTCGAGGAAGCACACCCCGACATCGACCTGCAGTGGCTGGACATGGGGTCTCAGGAGATCCTGACCCGCGTGACGAGCGAACGGCAGCGTCCGCAGGCGGACGTCTGGTGGGGCGCGCCGTCGACGATGTTCGCGAAGGCGACGAAGCAGGGGCTGCTGGCGGCGTACCGCCCGACATGGGCGGACGCGGTCGCGGCGTCGGAGCACGACCCGGACGACTACTGGTACGGCACGTTCAAGTCGCCGCTGGTCATCATGTACAACACGAACGGCAACGACGCCCAGACGGCGCCGCAAACCTGGGACGAACTGCTCGACCCGAAGTGGCGCGGTAAGATCACGATCCGCAAGCCGTTGGTGTCGGGAACCATGCGGACTTTCATCGGGGCGATGGTGCTGCGTGCGGAATCGGAGGACGCGGGGATCGACTGGCTGCGGCGGCTGCACGAGGCTACCGAAGCGTACATGGAGAACCCGCAGTTCCTGTACGACCACATGAAACGACGCGCGGACCTGGTGAGCGTGTGGCTGATGCCGGACGTGGTGTTGCAGCGGGACCGCAACGGCTACCCGTTCGGGTTCGTCGTTCCGCCGCAGACGCCCGTGCTGACCGAGGGGATCGCGGTGCTGGCCGGGGCGCCCCACGAGGAAGACGCCCGGCTGTTCTATGAGTTCGTAACGACGCAGGAGGCGCTCGCCCACCAGGCGGAGGCGTACGGCAAGATGCCGACGCGGCAGGACATCGCGCAGGCGTCGCTGCCCGAATGGATGCGCGGCATCGAGATCGACGCGATGGACATCGACTGGGCGGCTTTCGAGGAGCGCGAGGAGCACTGGTGCAAGCGCTGGGACGAGGAGGTCTACCGCGCGCAATGAGTTCGGTCAGATGCGAAGGGCTTCGGAGGATCTACCCAGAGGGCGGCGGCGTCCACGACTTCACGTGCGCCATCGCGGAGGGCGAGTTCCTCGCGCTGCTGGGTCCGAGCGGGTGCGGCAAGACGACGACGTTGCGGATGATCGCGGGCCTGGAGCGCCCGGACGCGGGACGCGTGTTTGTCGAGAACCGCGACGTAACGGCGGAACCTCCGGAACGACGC
The DNA here is from genome assembly GCA_002422525.1 of Candidatus Hydrogenedentes bacterium UBA6118. GTDB lineage: Bacteria > Hydrogenedentota > Hydrogenedentia > Hydrogenedentales > SLHB01 > UBA6118. The sequence goes on along the minus strand of DIWA01000053.1, from coordinate 124,741 downwards.
AACGCGGCGATGGTGTTTCAGAACTACGCGCTGTTCCCCCACATGTCCGTGTTCGAGAATGTGGCGTTCGGCTTGCGGGCCCGGCGCGTTCCCGCGGCCTTGCTGCGCGAGCGCGTGGAACAGGCGCTGGAACTGGTCCAACTGGCGGGGCTTGGGAAACGGCGCGTGACGGAGCTGAGCGGCGGCCAGCAGCAACGGGTCGCGCTGGCCCGGGCGCTGGCGGTGCATCCGGGGATTCTGTTGCTCGACGAGCCGCTGAGCAACCTGGACGCGGAGCTTCGCTTCGACACGCGGCGTCAGCTCGCGGAACTGCAGGAGCGGCTGGGCATCACGGCGATCTACGTCACCCATGATCAAGACGAAGCGATCGAGCTGGCCCATCGCATCGCGGTGTTGAAGGACGGGCACGTGCATCAGATCGGGACGCCCGAGGAGGTGCTCCACCAACCGGCCACGCCCTTCGTGGAGAGTTTCCTCGCGCGCTATCGCGACGCCGTCGGGCGACAGGCCTAGCCGACGAGATCAGGAGGGGTGAACATGACGCTGCAGATTGGGGCGGCCCGGATCGAAGCGGTCCAGGGCGACATCACACGAGAGCAGGTCGACGCCATCGTGAATGCGGCCAATAACGCGCTGCTGGGCGGGGGCGGCGTGGACGGCGCGATTCACCGGGCCGGCGGACCGGCGATCCTGGAGGAATGCCGCAAGCTGGGCGGCTGCGAGACCGGGGATGCCAAGATCACCACGGCGGGCCGCATGCCGGCGCAATACGTGATCCACACGGTGGGCCCGGTGTACCGCGACGGGCGTCACGGCGAACCGGAACTGCTGGCCTCGTGCTATCGGCGCAGCCTCGAAGTCGCGGCGGAACACGGCGTGCAGTCCATCGCGTTTCCCGCGGTGAGCTGCGGCGTGTACGGCTACCCGCTGGACGAGGCGGCGCGCATCGCCGTGAACGAAGCGGCGGCGTTTCTGCGCGATCGGCAGGCCCAAGGCGCGGCGCATCCCGCCCTGGTGCGGTTCGTGCTGTTCAATGAGCCGACCCTGCGGGCGTTCGCCGAGGCGTTGCGGGAGCTGGAACGCGCCTGACGCACACGTTGGGCTGTTGGAATCGTCCGCGGAGGCCGGGGTATACTCCGGCCTGTTTCCGCGCTCCTCTCTCCATGTTCCCCGGAGCGCACGGAAGCGATCGACGACCCGCTTGAACCTGATGGAGCCTGCGCATTTCATGACGAACCGAAACAGGACCCGCTTGTATCCCCCGGCGCCGACCGCGGTGTGCGAGGCCGTCGCACGGCCGATAGGCGTCGACGCGTCGGCGGAACCGGCGATGGGCCGCGCCGCCCTTCAGATCGGCGCGCTGATCGCGGCGCTGACCGCGTCCGCGTGGATCCGCGTCTACCTGCCGTTCACGCCGGTTCCCTTCACGTTGCAGACCATGGTCGTGCTGCTCGCCGGCCACGTGCTCGGTCCGCGGCGCGCGATGCTCGGCATCCTGACCTATGTCGGGATGGGCATGGCGGGCGCGCCCGTGCTCACCGGCCCGATCGGCCCCACGTTCGGCTATCTGCTGGCTTTCGCCGCGACGCCGTGGATCACGACCGGCATCCGGAACACGGCCGTGGCCATGACCGTCGCAACGCTTTTCATCCTCAGCGTCGGCGCGGCGTGGCTCGCGCTGTGGGCGGGCGTCTCGTACGCCGCCGCGCTCGCGATGGGCGCGCTGCCCTTCCTGCCGGGCGACGCCGTCAAGACGGTGATCGCGGCCAAGATCGCGCTGCACTGGCGTTCGCGCCCGTAGGACCGCCCCCCTAACGGAAAAAAGAGTGCGGCACGGAGCGCATCGCGAATCTGCGAGCGTTCCGTGCCGTTTCGCATTCCTTTATGCGCCGACGGCTACACGGGCTCTTCGATCGGCACAACCTTCCCGGAATCCGCCGAGGTGTAGACGGCATCGACGACCTGCATGTAACGCACGCCGTCCTCGAAATCGGGATGGTACGGCCGGCCCTCGCGGATCGCCGCGACGAAGTCCTCCTCGACCCGCCACCGCGCCACGTCGTAGGCCTCGTCGGGACGCACCTCCACTTCGACGAACGTCGTCTCCCCCGCGCGCGCGATGGTCATCACATCCGACGCCACGTCGTAGCGCAGCGTCGCCGCGGATCCGTAGACCTCGACGCGGTCGACCGGATGCTGTGCGACCGTGCTGAACGCATACTGGATCGGGATCCCGTTGCGTTGCCGGGCGGCGAGGAGGACTTGGTCCGGGATCCGCACCTCAACGCGCGCGCCCGTCTCGTCGACCCGCTCGGGCACGAAGGTCTGGGTCTGCGCGGACGCGTCCGCCGTCCATCCGAACCAACGGTGCATCACCTCGACGTACATGCCGAGCGTGTGCATGTTCAGGCCGGACAGGCGGTGGTCCTTGCGCCAGTCCATCGGCGTCGCGGGATCGGCGTAGGCCCCGCAGAGGCTCGCGGCCTGGACGAGCCGGACGTCGCCCAGCTCGCCTTCGCGGAGCATCCGCTCCACGGCGCGGTCGTACTTGAGACCGAACGGCACGGGGCACAGCGCCGCGACGAGGTCGAGCGCCCGCGCACGGCGGACCATCTCGAGCGCCTCCGCGGCGTTCATGGCCATGCGCGCCTGGCAGAACACGTGCTTTCCGGCATCGAGCGCAGCCAACGAGATCTCCCGGTGCATGTAGGGCCACGTGCCGATGAACACGGCCTGCAAGTCCGGACGCGCGACGAGCTCGCGCCAGTCTTCGCAGATCTCGGGGATGCCGAACTCAGCGGCCGCACGCTCGCTGGAGGCGCGGCCGCGGTTCGCGACGGCGGCGATCTCGACGCCGGGGATACGTTTGAGCCCGGGGACATGCCGCTGACGGCTGATGCCCCCGAGCCCGACGAAACCTACCCGAAGGGTGTCGTTCATGTGTGATCAGGCCTCCTGTTTGCTCAACAGATGGTCGCGCAGCATGCCGAGGTCGTCCGCGCCAATGTAGTCGACGCCCGCGGCCAGGAGTTCATCCCACACATCGGTTCGGTGGGGCGTATTCCAGAACCGGACCTTGCGGCCGGCGGCATGGACGCGCGCCACGCCTTCCCGCAGCTTGCGCCGCTCGTCTTCGGGCATGGGCGATCCACCTGACCACGAGAACAGCGAGGTCCAGTCGTCGCTCAGCAACGGCATGAGGGCCGGGGAGACTGCGCTGTCGAGGTCTGACGCGCGTCCGTCGATGGCGACCAGCCGGGACGGCTCGGCGGAGATGGTCTCGATCGGACGGTTTCCCGACACAACGACGGTGACCCCGCGCGTCTGCACGGCGTCGCCTTCAAACGAGGTCAGCATCGGGGCGTACCCGGCCAGCAGCGCACGGAGCGCCGCGTACGTCGGCTCGGCTTCGGACTTGATGTCAATCAGCAGCATGCACGTCGGGGCGTTCGGACTGACGGAGCCGAACGTACGTACGCGCCGCAGCAGCGGCTCGAGGTAGAGCCCTTGGAGCGTGCGCGCGGCGTCCGCCTCCTCCGCATCGTGCGCCACGAGCAGGGCGCCGTCGACGAGATGGATATCGGCCTCGATGCTGCAGAAACCGTTGTCCAACGCATCGAACAACGGCCGCGGGTGGACGTAGTCATTGTGGGCGTGCGCCTGCGGCAGCGGCGTCGGCGGCGAGGGCAGCGGCTCGGCGGCGGCGAGGGCGGCCAGAGCGGCGTCCGTGCCGCAACGAAGCAAGGCCAGGCGCGCGTCGTCGGCGAGGTAGAGGTCCGACAACAGTGCGGCGATCGCCGCGACTTCTCCGTCGCCCGCAACGAGCGACAGCCGGTGCAAGACCTCGCGGCACTTCGGATGGGCCGGGTCGAGCACGGCGGCCAGGGCGGCGGCGACGGCTTGCGCCTCCGCATCCGCGCCGGGACGTCCCGCGTAGTAGGCGATACGCTCCATGGCGCAGAGGGCGGCGTCCACGACCTCCGGGTCGTCGGCGTCGAGTAAGGGCGCCAACGCGGGGATCGCGGGGGCCCCGGCGGGCCCGGCCTGCATCCAGGCGGTCAGCCGGTCCTCAGGCGTTCCTTCCGCCAACACGCTGACGAGAGCGGCAGGGTCGAGATCGGCCCCCAGCGCCATCGCCGCGGCGTTCATGAACTGAGTCGTCGTACGCATGTTCTCAAGCTCCTTCCAAAGTCCAGGGACGCCGCATGGGCGGGTTGATCATCGCATTCGCTTGGGGATCATTGAGGAAGCGCTCGGCGACGGGATCCCACTCCAACGGTCTGCCGAGCAGGTACGAGATGTTGGCCATCGTGCACGCCGTGGCGACGCGGTGACCGGCCTCGATGTCCATGATCGGCTTCTCGCGGGTGCGGATGCACTCCACGAAATCCTCCTGATGCCCGGGGCTCTTCTTCACCTCGACGCCTCCGGCGGGCGGCTGATAGTTGAGCACGTGGTCCTCGACGATGGTGCCGCCGTCCGCACCCTCGATCACGGTCGAGCCGCGATCGCCGATGTAGGTCGCGCCGAAATCGTAGTCGGTCACGGGCGTACCGGGCTGCTCCCAGCGCACGGTCAGCTCCGGATCGCGGAACCGCCACGTCGCTTCCATGGTCTCGGGCGTGTCCCATAGTCCCGTCGGCGAAGGACGCCCCGTCGCCTCGACGTAGACCGGCCCCGTGTGGTCGAGGTTCAGGTTCCAGAACACGAGACTCAGCACATGCGCGCCGCGATCGCGGACGAACCCGCCGCCGAAGTCCATGAACCAGCGGAAGTTGAAGTGCACGCGGTCGGGATTGTAGGGAACCCAGCGCGCGGGTCCGAGCCACATATCCCAGTCCAGGTTGGGCGGCGGCGGACTCGTCTTGCTCCAGTCGCCGCCGACGTAGTTGTTGACGTGCCAGCAGACGACCTCGCGGACCTGGCCGAGCTCGCCGTTGCGCATGAATGTGCAGGCGGCGTGGGCATGGGCGGATGAGCGTCCCTGCGACCCGACCTGCACGACGCGGTTGTAGCGGCGGGCCGCCTCGACCATCGCCCGCCCCTCGCCGATCGTCCGCGAAGCGGGCTTCTCGACGTAGACGTCCTTGCCGGCCTGACACGCATGAACAGTCATCAGGCCGTGCCAGTGGTCGGGCGCGGCGATGACGACGGCATCGAGGTCATCGCGCTCGAGCAGTCGGCGGTAGTCCTTGTACGTGGGAACTTCGCGCCCCAACCCCTCGATCACCTGGGCGATGTGGTTGTCGTCGACGTCGCACACCGCGCCGACGTTCTCGGCGAAGAAGCGCAGATGCGCGCGGCCCATGCCGCCCACGCCGATGTGCCCCGTCACCAGGCGGTCGTTCGCGCCGAGCCGCCCATGCAGCCCAAGCACGCCGCTCGGCAGGATCATCGGCGCGATCGCACCGGCCGATGCGCGGGCCAGGAAGTCTCGGCGGCTCATGCCGCGAGACGCCGCCGCGGCGGTCGGCTTCTTGTCGCCCGCAGGCTTGTTCGGATCACTCATAGCTCAGACTCTCCCTGGTTCCAACGGAAACGACGGTCTCCTCGGTAGGTTACGTCTCCCCAGCATACCAGACGCGCGGCGCGCGGTCACATGGCGCAATCCGAGCGCGGCGGGCGCGCGGAACGGCGGGGTCCGACCGAAGTGGCCCGGGTCGCCGCTGTGCGGTATGATGCGGCGCGGAGGCTCAGACATCCGGCGGCGGGCCCGACGGCTCCGAGGGAGGAACGGCAATGACAGTGCGGCAGCTTTGTTGGGCGCTTGGCGCGTGGGCGGTCATCGCGACGGTTGGGACGCAAGCCGACTCCGCGACCGATCCGGCGGACCTGGATGCGTGGGTCGCGCATCGGCCGCGTCCCGTCTTGCGAACGGAATACCATCCGATGGTGCAGCGCCCGCTCGAGTACATCGGGTACTCGTTCGACTTCCCCGCCGAAGACCTCCCGCTGATGCGAGCGGCCGGGGCGAACGCCGTGGGCGCCGGCGAGATGTGGCAGCCCGTGCGGGACCCGTCCCAACCCTACGGCGTCGGCGTGCAGCCGCCCGCGGGGGCGGGCGAGGCGGCGCAAAGCTTCGTCGCTTCGGAGGCCTTCGACGGCTGCGCGCCGCATCTGGCGACGAGCATGTCGACGGACAGCGGGTGTTCGTGGCGACTTGATCGCCATGGCGAGGCGACCGACGGATGGACGCCCGTCGCGGAGGGCGTGTGGCCGCTGGTGGCGGACAACGCATGGCCGGAGGCCCGGTTCGCGCCCCAGCCTCCGGGACGCTATCGCCTGGCGATCCACCGCCTCACGGGAACGTCGATCAGTTGGTGGATGCGGCAGGACGATCCCTATGCGGACGGGCAGGCGCGCCACGGAACGGCGCGGTTGCAGAAGAGCGACCTCGAGCTGCGGATCCGCGTCGACGGCCGTTGGACGGACGTCATCCCCGAGGACAGCGAACACACGAGCCTGCCGCTGGGCGCCAACCCATTCGCGCGCCTCCGGAAACACGGGATGCACGCGAGCTACCAGGTGGGCAACTGGAACAATCCGGGGTTCAACTACTATCCCGAGTGGTTCATGGACGCGTTCCCTGAAGCGATCGCCCTGGACGCGAACGGCGAACCGTTCCTCGGCGGACAGATGTTCGAGCGAAGGCTGGCCTCGCCCAACATCGACACCGCCGTGATCGTGGACGGAACGCGGCGATTTCTGCAGTCGCGTGTGGCGGCCTACCGCGACGAGCCGAACCTGCTCTTCTACACACTCGGCGGCGAGTCGCTCTACGCGACCTATGGGTCCGGGCGATGGGCGGACTACAGCGACAACGCCCTCGCGCATTTCCGCGCGTGGCTGGAAGCGATCCGCTACGAGGACCTCGACGCGCTGAACGCGGCGTGGGACGCGGATTACGCGGCGTTTGCCGACGTGGAGCCGCCGCGCGCGCCGGAGGACACGCAGCGCTGGCGGGACTGGTTGGACTTTCGGTTCGACGCGATGGGCGAGAACGCGGGTTGGATGTATCAGGCCATCCGCGAGACGGACCATGACCACTTGGCATTCACCTGCAACCACGGCACGCTGTTTCACGACCACAGCTACGCGGAGATGGGCGCGGACTTCGAGGTGTTCGCGGCGCAGTCGGACGGCTTCGAGACTGGGCAGATCATCGAGGACGCAGACCCTGACTACTACAACCTGCTCTACGTCGAAGGGATCCTCGGCCTCGGGAAGCCCTATGCGCCCGTTCGGCTCGCGTACAAGAAGAGCGACCCGGCGGCCCGCGGCGGCGGCACGAGCTTCACGCCCGAGGCCGTGCGGCGCTACGGCTACGAGACGCTCGGCGCGGGGGCATGGCAGCTCGGCTTCATCCAGTGGGACGGCACACTCCCCGATGGCGAATGGGGCGTGAAGGGCACGCCCGGGGAGGCCGCCACGGCGCGGTTCCATAAGGAGATCCGCGGGCTTTGGCCGCTTCTGGACGACCTGCACCCCGTACACCCGGGTCTTGGGGTCTACCTGTCGCGTCCGACGTGGGCGCAGGACGGGTTCCTGCCGGCGTGGCACGCCTTCCACAAGGCGGCGATCCGGCATCAGCTCCCCAAGGCCTACGTGTACGACGGCATGCTGCGCAACCGCGCGGCCGACCGCTTCCCGACGCTGGTGAGCATCGACAACCATCGGCTCACGGATGAGGCCGCCGCCGGGCTGCTCGGGTACGTCGACCGGGGCGGACGACTGATCGTGGTCGGCGCGCTGGGAACGGACGCGCAGGCCGTCGCGTTGCGCGATCACGCGGGCGTGACCTGGCTGCCGTCGCTGGACGCAGAGGGCCTCGCGGAGTCGCTCGCGCCGGCTTGTCGGCTCGTGACGCTGACATCGGACCACACCGTGCGGCGACCGCTCGAGATGCTGACGCTGCACAACCACAAGATCGCGTTTGACCTGACGACGGCCGCGACCGTGGGCCAGACGGTCCGCCTCGCGCAGGACGGCCTCAAGCGCATCTCGATCTCCGTGCCCACGTACTCGCAGGAAGCCCCCAACGGCTTCACGCTGACCGCGCGGGTCGGCGGCCCGGACGGGGCCGTCGTGGCGACGCGCGACGTGCCCAGGGGCTTCGGCGACAACGCGTGGATCGACCTCGATATCCCGGAGCCCCCTGCGGCGGGCGAGACGCTGTACGTCGAGACGACCGCGCCGGAGGACACGCCGCCGCTCCGGCTGGGCTGGTGGTCGGTGTGGGAGGACGTGTTCCCCGACGGAGAGGCCTACGTGGACGGCAAGCCCGCGCCGGGCGACCGCAAGATGAAGCTGTACTTCGAGACGCCCGTCCCGGCCGAGCGCGCGATGGAGGCCTTCGTGCTGTCGGACGGGCTGAACTACGGCGTCGTTCTCGTGAACACAGCCCTCGACGATGCGACGTGCCGCGTCGACCTGACGGACATGATCGGCGCTTCCCCGGCGGCGTCGTACTCGGTCGCCGCGAAGCTGCAAGCGGACGCCTGGACGGGCGAGGGCCTGCGCGGGACCGTGCGGGTCGCGGCGCAGGATGCGGAGTTCCTGTACACGTCGGCCGTGTGCGCTCCGGAGGTTGTCGCTGAACTCGAAGCGGCCGCGACGGCGCGACTGACCGCATGGGCGCGCGCGGACGGGCTGACCGGCTACACCCGCCGCCTGCGGGAGCGGCTTGCGGCGACCGAGGACCCGGCCAAACGCGCGGCGCTCGCGCTGGCGGTGTGCGGCCAGACGGGGCTGCGCGTCGAGGCGCCCGCCGAGACGGCGCCGGGCGCGCCCCTCGCCGCCACGATCACCGTGCTCGACGAGAAGGGCGAACCCATGGCCGCGGACCGCGTGTGGGCGGAAGTCACGCCGGCGCTGGGATACATGACGGAGCTGACGCAGACCGACGACGGACGCTATCAGCTTGCGCTCGATCCAGCGGAGATCACGCCGCTGTACCACTACGCCCGACAGACCTATGAGCCGTTCTCCGGCGCGGCGCGCGTGCGATTCGCGGCGCGGGCCGGGGAGCTGGAGGCGTCGGCGCTGCATGACGTGCTGATCGGCGGCCCGCGGGAACCCGCGCGGTAGGTCGGCGCAAACGGAAACGACAGACCGAGAGGAGTACGTACGATGCGATTGGGCGGACCGGTGCTGGAACCCCTGGAGTCGCCGGAGGCGTGGGTCGACGCGCTGCGCAAGCGCGGCTATACCGCGACCTACTTCCCGCTGGACGGCGCGGCGGCGGAGGCGGACATCGAGGCGTATCGGAAGGCGGCCGAGGACGCGGACATCGTGATCGCGGAGGTCGGCGCGTGGAGCAACCCGTTGAGCCCGGACGAGGCGACGCGGAAGCAGGCGCTCGAACACTGCAAGCGGCAGCTCGCCCTGGCGGACCGCGTCGGCGCACGGTGCTGCGTGAACATCGCGGGATCGCGCAGCGAGCAGTGGGACGGCCCGCACCCGGACAACCTGACGCCGGAGACCATGGACCTGATCGCGGCGAGCGTGCGGGAGATCATCGACGCGGTCCAACCGACGCGCACGGCCTACTCGCTCGAGACCATGCCGTGGATGTACCCGGACTCGCCGGACAGCTACGTCGCGCTGATCAAGGCGATCGACCGGCCTGCGTTCGCGGCGCACCTGGATCCGGTCAACCTGATCTGCAGTCCCCAGCGATACTACGGGAACGCGGCGCTGATCCGGGAGTGCTTCGAGAAGCTCGGGCCATACATCCGCAGTTGCCACGCGAAGGACATCATCCTGCACCCGAACCTGACCACGCACCTGGACGAGGCGCGGCCCGGGCTCGGCGGGTTGGACTACGCGACGTTCCTGCGCGAAGCCGACCGGCTCGGACCGGACACGCCGGTTATGCTGGAGCATCTCGAGGATGAGGCGTCGTACGCCGCGGCCGCCGCGCACGTGCGCGATGCGGCCAAACGGGTCGGCGTGACGCTGCGCTGAGAACGGCCGACCGGGAACGCGGCGCTACAGCCCGAGCTGGCGGTAGACGCGATCGAGGATCTCCGCGCTCTTGAGCAGCTCGTCGCGCTCATGGCCGCTGAGCGGCAGCTCGTACTGCGTCATCGCGCCTTGCCGACAGACCAGCGTGGGCAGGGACAGACAGACCTCGTTCAGCCCATAGAGGTCGTCCACGCGGCGGCTGACCGTCATCACGGCGTTCAGATTGCGCGACAGGCAGTCGGTCAGCATGACTACGGCCAGGCCGATCGCGAAGTGCGTCGCCCCTTTGCGTTCGATGATGCGTTCGGCGGCCTGCCGCACGTCCTGCCCGATGCGCTCGGTGTCCTGGGGCGTCATCGAGATCTGGTGCAGTTCGCCGTACTCCGAGATGTGGAACGGACCGATCATCGCGCGGCTCCAGACAAGCACCTCGCTGTCGCCGTGCTCACCGATGACGTAGGCGTGGACGTGCCGCGGCAGGATGCCGTAGTGCGCGCTGAGCAACGAGCGAAAGCGGGCCGTGTCGAGCACGGTTCCTGTGCCGAACACGCGCTCATCGGGCAGGCCGGTCAGCGCCGCCGCGACGCGGGTCATAATATCCACCGGATTGGTGATGATCAGGAACTTCGCGGTCGGGTTCCGTTCGGCGAGGCCGGGCATGAAGCTCTCGAACACGGCCAGGTTCCGCTGCACGAGGTTGAGACGCGACTCGCCCTGCTGCTGGGCGACGCCGGCCGTGACGATGACGAGGTCGCAGCCGGTCACCTCCTCCACGTCCGCGACGGTGATCGCCATGTAGTCGGTGAAGGGCAGGCAGTGCTGGAGGTCCATCAGCTCGCCCTCGACGCGACGCCGGTCGAGATCGGCGAGGATCAGCTCGGACGCTGCGCCCGCCTGGATCATCGCGTAGGCCGTGGTCGACCCGACGGCGCCGACGCCGATGATCGCGATCCGCTCAATCCTGCCCGCACGCTCTTCCTGCATGACCTGTCCTCTCCGCGCCCTCAGTAGGGCCAGAAGTGGTAGACATCGACCTCGCGGAGGATGCCGTAGATGTTCCAGAACCCGCCGACCATGAAATCGCCGAGCATGAGCCCGAACATGATCGGGATGGCGCGATGATAGGCGCGCGCGCCGCCGTAGCGCAGCAGGATCGCCTTGATCAACCAAGCGGTGAAGAAGGACATCCAGAGCTGCTCCATCGACCATGATCCGCTCACGGCGAATCCTACCGGATGGAAGGGCCACCAAGGCAACCCGATGCGGAGCGCGGCCAGCCCCAGACTGAACAGGAGTCCGATGGCGATGGCGTAGGTCGGCGCGTACTGGTGGGGTTCGGGCGCCACGAAGCGGCCGTTGATCTGGAGCCACGCCTCGCGGCCCATGCCGTCGGCCGTGCCGCTGATCTGCCCCGCTCCATAGCGATACATCGGACCGAGGTAGCCGACGTAGCCCACGACGACGGCCGCGACGATCGCGATCCCCATCGCCAGCAGCAGCCGTCGGTAGCTCAAGCCGAGTCGTTCGGCGATGCGCAGCCCCTCCAGACCATGCGGCATCGGGTGGCCGCGATAGGCGCGGTTGAAGAACCAGAAGAACCCGAGCATGCCAAGATTGGCCGGGCTCTCTCGGCGCAGGTTCGCCGCGCCGAGGAACTTGATGATGTGGAGGTTGGGTCCCGCGAAGTGCAGGTCGTGCGAGGGATGCCCCAGCTCGGCCCGCATGCGCGTGATGCCGATGGAGAGGAAGTAGTAGAGGAGGAAGAACACGATCGTCACGCCGAGCGACATGCCCGCGGCCAGGCAGAACCAGACCAGCACGATCAGGCCCAACCCGATGAGGGTCACGGCGATGCGGGCCTCCTGCCGATCCCAGGGATCCGCGCCCGGGTCATCGCGCCCGAGCATCACCTTGCCGAAGCGCATGAGGTGGCCGCGGCTGATCCATATCGCGAGCAGGGCCAGGGCGTAGTAACCGCCGGCGGTCTGCTCCTCGACGAAGGGAAAGCCCGGCATGCCCTGGATGCCGATGTGGCTGGCCATCACGCGTTGCATCTTCCAGAACAGGAAGAAGAACCAGCACGAGAAGGCGAGGTCGAGCGGCATGAAGAAGCACATGGCGATGGCGAACGGATAGAACGACACGGGCGCGCTGCCCATGTCGACCCAGGGACGGGATGTGAACAGGGTCTGCAGATTGACGATGTGCACCAGCGGCACCGACGGCATCAGCGGGTGGAGCTTATTGATCCCGTTCATCGCGCAGAGAAACCCCGCCGTCGCGAAGGCGGCCCAGAACGACCGCGAACGCAGCAGGGCCCCAGGATCAAGGGCGAGCTGCATGGGGAGTTGCAGCACGGGATAGGCGAGCTTCTCGTGCGACGTCCACTGTTTGCGGAACACGAGGTTGAGCCCCCACATGACGGCGCACAGGGCGAAGATGAAAACGGTCCAGTACCCGAGCGGCCGCACCCAGGGACCGTAGTTGGCGGGGTCGAAGAACGATTCCTGGCCGAGATGGTAGCCGCGCAACGAGTTCTGATCCGTCACGAGCAGCCAATCGGGCACGTGCGGCGTCGACTCGACAAACTGCCCGTCGAGCGCGTTGTAGTAGTGCGGCGTCGCCATCATCGGCAGCAGCACGTCGCGCATGTCGATGCTGTTGAGCGCCGTGGACAGGCTCAGCATGACGTAGACGACGAGGATCTCGGCGCCCTGCAGGGCGTGGGCGGGACGGAAGCGCTTGACGAGCAGGTTCGCGAGGATGATCCAGACGAGGATCCAGATGACGTTGTACTGGAGGCTGAGCGTCGACGGCTGGCCCGAGAGCCAGATGATCTCCATCGAGGCCAGCCACCAGGTGTTCACGGGGATCAGAATGAGCCCGATGATCACACTGCGAAACGTGACGCCCACCGTGACGTTTTCCCCCCTGCGGCGTATGATAGTAGAGAGTTTGGACTTCGGCGCGTGAGTGGAGTATAGCGACCGGCGCGGCATATCGTCTAGTCGGCGGTTGCGCTCCCGCTCGCGGGTCGCGGCGACGGCGGCATACGCAGTGTCGTGGCGTCGTTTGGTCGCCCGGTGGGCCTCGTGCCGGTCTTGACTCTCGCGGCTCCGAGACCAGCCGTAAGCAAGGGGTGCGGCGAGAACAGAACACAAGGAGACTCAGATGAAGACGATGCGAATGGCAATTGCAGCGATTGGACTGGGGATCATGTTGGTCGGCTGCCCGCCGGTTTTCGGGCCCGACCTCCAGATCACCCAGTTCGAGGTGGGCGATCCGCCCGTCCTGCCGAACCTCCATGGCTTCTATGAGGTTCCCGTGACGATGGTGGTGGAGAACACCGGAGGCCGGGCGGCCGATGAGTTCAAGTCGGCCGTGTATTACACCACGGAAGAGGGCCAGACCTTCGTCGCCGCGTTCACCGTGGAAGGACAGACCGACATCTGGTACCCGCGCACGGACGGGCCGTTGGCGGCCGGAGCGGAGGTCACGTTCGAGGGCTACGTCTCCCTGCCGCATGATCTGGCCGGCTCCACGGTCGTGCTCCAGGGCGAAGCCGACAGCGCCTCGGGCGACGAGTCCATCCCCGAGTACGGACGCGTGCGCGAGACGAACGAGGACAACAACCTCTCCGACGAGGTTGAGGTGTCGCTCGGCATCCTGGCCGGGTTGTAGGCCCATCTACACGAACGGGGGCGAACGCCATGGCGCTCGCCCCTGAGATGAGCAGGTGGACACAGAGGAATATGACTGCGCGCCGCACCCCGGCCGGTCGAGCTCGGTCCGCCCGTCTGCGCAGCGCCGGCCCGGTTCCCATTCATGACCGGACCGGTCGCTCGCTCCAAGATTCGGGAAGCGCATGGAGATTCAGTCCGCCATCCGGGCATCCCTGACGCTGACGCGGCAGGGCATCGCATATATCGAGGGCAAGGTGAGCGCCGAGTCGGAGGCAGCCGTCGAGGCGCTCTATGCGTGCGAGGGCCGCGTCGTCCTGACCGGGATGGGCAAGGCGGGCCTGGTGGCCCGCAAGATCGCCGCGACGCTCGCCAGCACGGGCACGCCCGCGTTCTTCCTGCATCCCGCCGAGGCCATCCACGGCGATCTCGGCATGGTGCGCGCCGAAGACGTCGTGATGGCGCTGTCGAACAGCGGCGAAACGGAGGAGATCCTCGCCCTCCTCCCCCACCTTCGCGGGTTCGGCGTACATCTGGTGGCCATGACAGGCAACTCCGCCTCCACGCTCGCGCAGCAGTGCGACATCGTCCTGGATGTGGGCGTGCCCAGCGAAGCCGACCCGCTCGGCATTGCGCCCACCGCCAGCACCACGGCCATGCTCGCGATGGGCGACGCGATCGCTTCGGCGCTCGTGGTGCGCCGTGGGTTCACGAAGGAGCAGTACGCGCGGTTCCACCCCGGCGGCAGCCTCGGGCGGGCGCTTCTGTTCCGCGTCGCCGACCTCATGCACGGCGGCGAGGCCGTGCCCCTGGCCACGGGAGACCGCCTGATGCGCGAGGCGATCTGCGTCGTGTCGTCGAAACGGCTCGGCGCGGTGTTCGTGGTTGACAAGGAGGGGTCGCTCGAAGGCATCATCACCGACGGCGACATTCGGCGGATCCTCGAGCGCCATGCCAATCCGCTCGAGATGCCGGTGCGCGAACTGATGACCCGCGACCCGAAGACGGCGCACGCCGACGAGGCGGCCGTGGATGCGCTGCGCCGCATGGAAGCGCACGCGGTCACGGTGTTGCCGGTCATCGACGACGGCGGGCATCCGGTCGCCGCGCTGCATATGCACGATCTGGTGCGCGCCGGGCTGGCCCTCTGGCCGGCGGCGACCGACTGATCCGGGCCGGGACCGCCCGTTTGTCTGGGCGAGCCGCGAAGCGAACGATTGCATGGATCCGGGGGGCCAATACAGGACACATGGACAACAACCCGCTCATCTTCATCGCGGGCCCGTGCGTGATCGAGTCGGAATCCCTCACGCTGGACATCGCCCGCGCCCTGTGCGCCATCTGTGCGCGACACGAGGTGGCGTTCACCTTCAAGGCGAGCTTCGACAAGGCCAACCGAACCTCATTCGACTCCTACCGCGGGCCGGGCCTGGCGCGCGGACTGCGCATCCTGGAGCGCGTGCGGGAAGAGACGGGCGCCCCCGTGCTGAGCGATGTGCACAGCGTGGACCAGGTGGCCGCGGCGTCGGTGGCGCTGGATATCCTGCAGATCCCGGCGTTTCTCGCGCGGCAGACCGATCTTGTCGTCGCGGCCGCGCGCGCCGGCAAACCGCTCCACCTGAAGAAGGCGCAGTTCATGGCGCCGGAAGACATGGCCTACGTGGTGCGGAAGGCCGAGTCGACCGGCAACCGGCAACTGATGGTGTGCGAGCGCGGCGTGTCTTTCGGCTACCACAACCTGGTGGTCGATTTCCGGTCGTTCAGCGTCCTGCGCGCGCTCGGCTATCCGGTGGTGTTCGACGCCACCCACTCCGTGCAGACCCCGTCGCGAGGCGGAAAGACGTTGGGACACAGGGAGTACGTGCAGCCCCTGGCGCGCGCGGCCGCGGCCTATGGTATCGACGGGCTGTTCTGCGAGGTGCATCCGGAACCCGATCGCGCCCTGTCGGACGCGGCGAATACGCTGCCTCTGGATCAGGTGGACCAACTGCTCACGGAGGTGCTCGCCGTGCGACGCGCGGTCGCCGAGGCGGGACGGTAGAGACAACAACCCGACGCGACGGAGGATGCGCCGCGCCGGGCCGTTCGTGAATCGTAACCGCGATCCGGTTCCGCTTGGTTGGCCTACGCCGCGCAGAGCGCGAGGATCTCGGCGACCTCCTTCTCACCGATGTCGCCATGCTCGCCCAGTCCGCCGCCCCGTCGGCCGATACGTTCGGCGACCTCGAGGTAGCCGTCTGTCACATCGTAGTCCTTCAGGCGCGTCGGGATGCCCATGCCGCGGAAGAACGCCTCCGTCTTCTCGATGGCCGCGTCGATCCGCGCGTCCTCGTCGCCGTCGACCAAGCCCCAGACCCGGGCGGCGTACTGCAGCAGCTTGCCGCGCTTCCGGTCCTTCTGATGGCGCAGCAGCGCGGGGAACACCACGGCCAACGTGCGGGCGTGGTCGATACCGTAGAGCGCGGTCAGCTCGTGGCCGATGCCATGCGTGGCCCAGTCCTGCGGCACGCCGCAGGCGATCAGCGTGTTCAATGCCTGGGTGGCGCACCACATGATGTTGGCGCGCGTGTCGTAGTCGTTCGGATGGGCCAGCACCTTGGGGCCTTGTTCGACCAAGGTCACGAGGAGAGCCTCCGCCTGCCGGTCCTGCAGCGGCGCGTTGACGTCGTAGGTCATGTACTGCTCGAGCACATGGGCGAACGCGTCCACGACGCCGTTGGCCGTCTGCCGCTCCGGCAAACTGAACGTGGTTTCCGGATCCAAGACGGCGAACCGCGGGAACAGGGCTTGGCTGCCGAATCCGAGCTTGTCGCGCGTCTCCTCGCGCGAGATCACGGCGTTGCCGTTCGACTCGGAGCCCGTGCCCGGAAGCGTGAGCACCGCGCCGATGGGCGTCGCCGACTGCACCGGCGCGTGCTTCTCGATGATATCCCAGGGATCGGCGCCGTCGTAGGGCAACGCCGCGGCGATGAACTTCGTCCCGTCCAGCACGGACCCGCCGCCGACGGCCAGGAGGAAATCGACGCCCTTCTCCTTGGCCAGCGCGACCGCTTTCATGAGCGTCTCGTAGCGCGGATTGGGCTCGATGCCGCCGAACTCGACCAGCGCCGCGCCGCCCAGGGCCGTCCGGATGCGCTCGTACACGCCGTTGCGCTTGATCGATCCGCCGCCGTAGGTGATCAGCACCGTCGCATCGGACGGAACCAACTCGCCGACGCGATCGACCGCGCCGCGACCGAACACGATCTTGGTGGGGTTCCAGTAGGTGAAGTCCCGCATTCCTGGCAATACTCCTTAGCTGTTAGCGGGTGACCTCTGGCGCGGAGCGCGCCGCAACCCGCTCGTTCCAGACCGAAACACGCCTCGCGGGGGGCGGCATTCCGGGACCGCTCCGCATTCTACCGTCCCACGGAGCACGCGCCAAGTCCACCGGCGACGGAGGAACCGTTTGCCTAATGCCGGTCGGATGCGTATTGTTCTCTCGGCTGCTGTCGGGGTGTTCAAGGGCGTCATCCATGGACGCCCTCCCGGACGGTCACAAGCCAGTCTACTCGGCAAGGGAGGAGAGAGACGCAATGAACGTAGTGTATCGGTCTATCATGGTGTTGGCGGTGCTGTTGGCGGTGCTGTGCTGCGTCGCCGCGCTCGGCGCGGTTGCGCAAGAGGCCGCCCCGGCTGAGGAAGCCGCTCCGGTCGAAGAGGCCGCTCCGGCTGAAGAGGCCGTGCCGGCTGAGGAGGCGGCCCCGGCTGAAGAGGCCGTGCCGGCTGAGGAGGCGGCCCCGGCTGAAGAAGCCGCTCCGGCTGAGGAAGCCGCTCCGGTCGAAGAGGCCGCTCCGGCTGAGGAAGCCGCTCCGGCGCCTTCCGGCGGGCCCGGCGGCATGCCCATGCCCGGCGGGTTGCCCGGCATGCCTATGGGGCTGAGCGTGGAGGACATGCCTGAAGTCGTCGTGGAGAACCCGCCGCTGCTCGGCAAGACGGAGTGGACGCTGCTCGGCGTCGGCGCCGGCGTGCTGGTGCTCGCGGGGATCATGCAGGCGGTGAAGAAAGCGACGAAGAAGCCGGAAGCGGAAGCCAAGGCGGATGAGGCCGACGAGGCGTCCGAGCAGAAGCCGGACGACAAGACCGAGTAGCGACTCGGCCGCGACACTCCGCACGCGATCATCGAGGGCCCCGGCGCATGCGTCCGGGGCCCTGTCGTATGCGCGGTCCACGGACGGGATGGGACGGAGCGGACCGACCGCCGGGGGCGGCGACGCGGCCGTCCCGCGGTCTCGTGCGAACGCTACGGTTCGAATGTGAGGTCGTGGACGAACTCGTTGACGCGGATGTTTCCGGCGTCGGCATCGGCGATGGTCCGATCGCCCAGGCGCAGCCCCTCGAACCGGACGCGGCGGACGGCGTTCTGCGCATCGGCGCCGATGATTTCGGAGATCGGCATTTCCGCGCCGGAATGCTGGACGTTCTTGAACAGGACGTTCTCGATCGGCCCGAGTTCGTCTGTGGTGGACCAAGCCCCCTTCTCAATCCGCACCTGGATGAGATGGGCGCGCGTGTCTTCGCAGCGGATGTCCTCGAAGCGGATGTCGCGGATCGGGCCGCCGTCGCTCATGTAGATGGACATGGTCCACGCGTGCTCCCACCCCGTCGTGAGGTCGTGGATGATGTCGATGTCGCGGAAACGCACGTTCGAGATGGGTTCGGCCGTCTCGGCGGTGATGCCGATGCTGCGGACCTTGTCGTTCCACAGCACGCAGTCGTGAACCAGGATGTCGCGGGCCTCCCCCGCCTTCGGAAACGTCTTGACGACGATGCCGTCGTCGCCGACGCGGACGAAGCAGTCCCGGATCACGACGTTGCGGCTGTTGAGCGTGTCGATGCCGTCGTTGCTCTCGCGGTGTCCGATCAGCTTGAGGTTGCTGACGGTCACCTCGTCCGACTGCGCGACCACCACGGTCCAGGCGGGGCCGTCGAGCAAGGTCAGCCCCGAGATGGCCACATTGCGGGAACGCACCGTCGAGATGGCCACGCGGGATCCCCAATCCAGCGCGCTCAGGTCGATCACGCCGCGTCCCCGAAAGGTGACGTCCTCCGCGTCGGCGACTTCGAACAGCGCGCGGTAGCGCGGCATGCCGCCGTAGTGCGCGGTCGGCTCCTCGTCCGCGGGCATCACGGCGCGCAGCCACGCGCCCGGGGCCAGGTAGACGGTCTGTCCGGAGGCGACCTGGATCGGGCGGTCGATCTCGTGGAGCCCGGGTCCGAAGTACAGCACGTTCGCGTCGTCAGGCGAGGGCGGATCCGCCTCGCGCGGGTTCACGAACACGAACAGCGGGTGCGTCGTGAGGCCGTTGGGCTCGACCGAGTACTGCCGCGGGCCGTCCGCGGTGAACCGGATCGTGTGGCCATCGATCTCCGGCGCGATGCCGCGGGACAACGGCCGCACCATCGCATCGCGCACCGGCCAGGCCGGCGTGGCCTCAATCTCGACGGGACCGGACGCCTCAAAGCCGCAGAAAAACGCCGGACCGTCGCGAAACACGATCGCGCTGTACACCGGCACGGGCTCGCCGTTCACGCGGACCTTCCAGTGGGTCGTGACCGGCGCGCCCTCCGGCGCGGGCGCAATCGTCACCACCGAGGCCCCTTGCGCGGTCGTACAGCAGGCCAGACCGAGCAGCGCGCAGACGGCGGCGGCGACACGGACAGACATGGAATCCTCCTTCGCAAGGCGTCAGCTTCGGCGTGCAGCGGCGTCAAGCGGGCGTCACCAGCACGGCGTGTTCGGGCGCCAGGTCCAGATCGACGGTCCCGTCTTCCACGGGGACGACGCGCGCGGCATCGTCGGCGTCCGGAGGCCAGAGGGACGTGAGCTCCGCCTTCGACACCCCCGCCCAACCTTCACAGAGCGACCAGCGACGCCGAGCGCCTCCCGCGCTGAACGCGATCAGCTCCGGCTTGCGCCATGCGAGCGGCACGCACAGATCGCCCCCGTCCACGTGGACGCGGTCGCCGTGGCGCAGCGTGAAGGCCCGGCCAGCGTGGCGGACGCAGGTTTCGACGCCGTCCTCGAAGAAGACGCGGTAGTCGGTCGCGGTCATCTCGTGCCGGAGCGGCTTGAACTGGTTGAGGAACTGCCAGGGGACGGTCTTCTTGTAGTACATCAGCGCGAAGACGGGCACGGTCCCGAGCGAGGCCAAGTCGCCATCAATCGACTCGCCCCACGCCTCCGGGTAAAGACAACCGCCCTGGGGGCGATTGAACTGGGGGCTCGGGTCGGGCTTGAAGTCGGCGAGGCGCGCGCTCCACATGGAGCCGCCGCCGCACAGCACATCGGGCGGAAACATCAGACGGCCGCGTTCGTCGACGTTGTAGTGCCAGACCATGGGCGTGAGGCCTTCAAGGCCGTACACGAAGTCCTCGGCGGTGACGTCCACGCCCTTCTCGCGCCAGTAGCGCGCCACGGTCCGCATTCCTTCGATCCCGTCTTCCCTGGTCTCGCCGTGATACGGACTCGCCGCGGGCGAGAAGACGTCGACGTGGACCGTGCCCGCGTCGGCGATCGGCAGGAACGCGAGCAGCGCATCGATCCGCTTCTTCGCGAAGCCGCTGTCCCACTCGCGCTTGATGCTGATCGTGTAGGACTGCTCGCCGCCCCACACGCCGCCGCTCACAAGCTCGCCGTCTGCATCGCGAATGAGCAGATCCTCCTCGAGGTACTCGGTCCAGAGCGGACTGTTCTCGTACGCGTTGATCATGTTGATGTGCAGGCTGACGACGGCGTTGTACTGACGCGCCTCGCGCATGAGCCACAGCAGGCTCTCCCGCGCATCTGCGTCGGACGGCCGCTTGAGCCGATGGTTCACCTCCGACCACGCGGGATACTTGGAATCGTGACCGTCGAACTGCCAGCCCACGAGATACACGATCTGCGGGATGCCGGCCGTGGCCGCGTGCAGGCGGCGTATCGCCTCGAGCGTCTCGTCCAGCGTCATGTGCACCCGGTCCGGCTTCGACGCCAGAAAGGCTTTGTACACGAGGGTCTGATGGTAGGGATGGCGGTACTGCATCTTTGGGTCGCCTGTCGCGGTTGCGGGTTGGTTTTCCTGCGCTGCAGCCGTCGCAATGCCGAGTCCGGCGCCGCACGAAACGACGCCCGCGCCCAGCGCGGCCTTCAGGAAACGACGCCGATCGATGGCCCACGGCGCCGGGGGTTGCGGGTTTTCGGAACCATATCGTCTTCTGTGCATCACTACACTCCGCCTGTCCCGGGGGCGTAGCAGCGGACCTCGAAGAGGGCGGCGGGTACGCTTGGGCTGGGGTGGTCGAGTTCGATGGTGAGGGCGTCTGTCGTGACGGGGCGATCGAGGTCGATGACGACGCGGGTCTGGTGGTTGTCCTCGCAGGAGGCGATCACCGAGCCGTCGTGCGTGCGCACGCGGAACGCGCGTACGCAGAACGGCATGACCGACTCGGGGTGACCGCGTTGCACGGACTCCATGGCATGGTCGAAGTCCGTGTCGAAGCTGAGCGCGATGCGGCCGATCGTCCGCGGCGCGACCCACTGCAACGTGATGCTCGGCGCGGCATCCGCCGGATCGGCCGCCCAGGCGTTCGCGTGGCCATAGGGCCGGGCGTAGCCGTTCGTCAGGTAGGCCGGCTGGAACGCCGCGACGCCGGGTTCGCTGACAAATCCGGGCAGGTGTCCTCCCGGTCGGCGTTCCGGCAGCCAGAACGCGAAGTCTTCGAAGCCGATCTCCGCGCCGCCGCGCTGCTCGTAGCCGCCGTGACCGGGCGCGTGGAAGAGCGCCAGGATGCCCGTGACGCGGCGGTTCGATCCGCACAGGACCACGTCCGGGTTCGCGCTGAAACAGATGAACCGGTACTCGGGCGCGTCTCCAGTCTGCGCCGCGTCGAACGCGACAGGAACAGCGACGTTCTCGCCCGCGGCGAGCGCTACGTCGGTCTCGGCGATCAGCTCGTCCGGCGTGAAGTTGGCCCGGTTGCGCGACGCGCGGAGCTCGACGTGCAAGGAGGTCGGGCGGGCGACGTCGGCGCGGAAGGTGAAGCGCGGCGTCGCGCCCGGTTCGAGCGGAAGCAGCAGCGCGCGGTCGCGCTTGTCTAGGGACAGGCCCGGGCCGTCCGCCGGGATCTCGCGCAGGACAAGCGTGCTCGACGCCGTGATCTCCGCCGTGCGCGCCAGGTCGTCGGGGTCGTCGAGCGGCACGCCCGGGATGAACTGGCCGGCCCGCAGCAGCGTGCGCTGGAGCAAGGGCATGCGCTTGGGGTCCGTGAGGTCGCGCGGCGTCGCATCGAGCCGTCGACACAGGGCCGCGGCCGCGCCGACCGCCTGGGCGTTGTGGGCGCAGGTGGCCATCACGCGCGTCGAGCCGAACGCCACGTGCGACACGCTGAGGATGCGTCCGGCGAGGAGCAGGTTGTCGAGCGTGCGCGCGTACATGCAGCGGAACGGGATCTGGTAGACGCCCTTGGCGTGCCACTGGTTGCAGGGGGCGCGGTCGCTGTAGACGCCGTCGGCGGGGTGCAGGTCGATCGACCAGCCGCCGACCGACACGGCGTCGGGGAAGGTGCGCTGCTCGACCACATCGGCCTGGGTGAGCATGTAGTCGCCCTCGAACCGTCGGCTCTCGCGTTTGCCGGGGATCAGGCCCACCCACTCGAGCGTGAGCGTCTCGGCTTCGGGAAACTTGCCGGAGTTCTTGATGTAGTCCCACGCGCCGTAGGCGACCTTCCACAGCTCCCACTTGATCGCTTCGGTGTCGTGGACCGTGTCGAGCCGGCCGCCGTACTCGATCCACCACAGCGTGCAGCCGTGCCGGCCGGGCGCGAATTGCTGGTAGCGCGGGACCTCGGTGATGTCGTCCAGGGCGAACGCGGGGGGCACGTAGCGCACCGGCTTGCCCGTGTCGCGCGAATAGAAGTAGATCGTGTGCCCCAGGAGCTCGCCGTAGCCCTCGTCGGGCGCGAAGGCTTCCCCGAACTCCGCGCGCTCCTCGGCGCCCATGCGGAACGGCGCCCCGGCCAGGTAGCCCACGATGCCGTCGCCGGAGGCGTCGCAGAACAGCGGGGCGCGCAGTTCATAGAGGGTAGCGTTCTGGCTGCAGATCCCCCGCGCCCAAGCGATCGTGCGGTCGTCGCGCTTGCCGACTTCGAACACGGCCGTGTTGAGCAGCAGCGTCAGGTTGGGCTCGCGCGTCGCCATCTCGAGCAACAGCGCATCGACGAGCACCGGGTTGCCCTCGGGATTGCGGTACGTGTTCTCGACGAGGAACTCATCGATCACGCCGCCCTCGCGCGACCACCGGTTGTTGTTGGCCATATGCGCTGTCGCGCCGAGGATCCAGAGCCGCACTTCGCTCGATGCGTTGCCGCCGAGGACGGGCCGATCCTGCACGAGAACGACCTTGAGGCCCTCGCGCGCGGCCGTGATCGCGGCGCACGTCCCCGCCATGCCGCCGCCGACGATGACCAGGTCCCCGTCGATGCGCTCCTCGCGCAGGGCCCGGCGCGAGACGGCCTCGTGCACCAGCGGCGTGCGGTCGGGCGGTCCCCCGGCGAAGGGCGCGTCGGCGCTCGCGTGCGGGCCCGCCGCGAGGGTCGTCTGCATCGCGGCGACGGGCGCGAAGATCCCCGCCGCCCCCGCTCCAAAGGCCACCTGCTGCAAGAAGGTCCGTCGGCATTGCGCTGTCGGCATGGAAAAGCCTCCCCTGTTCTCTCCGCGCAGGCCATTGTGCCGCGTGCGGCATCGCGATGCCAAACCCGACCGGTGTACCATGGGCGTGCAGCAACCACAGATGGGGAGTTCCGAGAAATGAACAGCTATGAACGGTATCGCGCCATGCTGGCGGGCGAACCGACGGACATCGTGCCGCGCACGCCGATCCTGATGGCATTCGCGGCGAACTACATCGGCTCGAACTACGGCGCGTTCGCATCCGACTACCGCGTGCTGGTCAAGGCTAACCGGCGATGCGCGGAGGATTTCGGGATAGACCAGCTCAGCGCCATCTCGGACCCTTACCGCGAGACGCAGGGCTTCGGCGCGAAGATCACGTTCGTGCGCGACGGCGTGCCGCGGTGCGAACGACCTCCCCTGGCGGAGGACAAGGACCTGGGCCTGCTTGCGGAGCCCGACCCGCTGCAATCCGAGCGCATGCGCGACCGGGTGCGGGCGATCGAGGCGTACGCGGCGGAAGACAAGGGCGTGCGCTCGATCCTCGGGTGGGTGGAAGGTCCGGCGGCGGAAGCGGCGGACCTGCGCGGCGTGACGCCGTTCCTGATCGACCTGATGACCGACGAGGCCTACGCGTGCGCGTTGATGGATCGCTGCGTCGAGGTCGGCATCGCGTTCGCCCGCGCTCAGATCGCCGCCGGAGCCGACACGATCGGGATCGGCGACGCGATCGCGAGCCAAGTGTCGCCGGACGTCTATCGCACGTGCATCCTGCCCCGGGAACGCCGTCTGTTCGCCGCGATCCAGGAAGCGGGCGGGCTGGTGCGGCTCCACATCTGCGGCGACATCACGCACCTCCTCCCCGATCTCGCGGATACGGAGCCGGACATCATCGACCTGGACTGGCAGGTCGACATGGCCCACGCACGGCAGGTCCTCGGCCGGGATAGGGTCCTTGCGGGCAACCTCAACCCCGTCGCGGCGGTCAAGGATGCGACGCCCGACGCGATTCGCGACGGGGTACGCGGCATCTATGAGGCCGTCGGCAACCCGTTTCTGGTCAACGCGGGCTGCGAGATCCCGCCCGGCACGCCGAACGAGAATCTCGCCGCCCTCTGCGAACCTGTCCCCTATCGCGCGGGGTAGCGCCTCACTTCGCCTTGCCGGTGAACACCTCGCGCAGGGCGTGGTAGGCGGGCTTCGGGTTGCGCATGAAGTCGATCACGGAGTTGTTCGCGGGACACGGGAAGCAGTCGTGGCCCATCCAGATGATGAAGCCGCCGCAGGCGGGGAAACGCCGCTTGCAGGTCGCGGCGGCGATCGCGTAGGCCTGCGCCTGCACGTCCTGGGTCACGCGGATGTACTCGTCGAGCGCCGCGTCGGGCTCGAGCCCCTCGATCGCCTTCTCGTAGCGATCCCACTGGAGCCACCACGAGGACGAGTGCAGCCAGTACACTGATGTGGGCGGCCATACCTCCAGACCGCCGCTGTAACGGTCGAACTGGGCGCGGGTCGCGGCGGCCGGCATGCCGACTTCCGAGCGGAACAGGGCGTCGTCGCCGTCCCAGTACGCGCGCCAGGCCTCGACGTCGCGGAACCCGCCGTTCGCGGGACCGAAGCCCCACGGACCGTGGACGTCGTGGTGGATGCCCTTGCCGTAGTTGTCGGGCGTGGCGTAGAACACGGGACCGGTGGGCGACGTCGCGACGAACCGGCGGAACGGGTCGCGCCGCTGCACGACATCGCGCAACGCGGCGATGCACGGATAGCTGTAGTCCACGGGCGCGTCCGCGCCGGTGTCGTTGCGTTTACCGGTGAGCTCGTTGCCGCCGCACCACATCAGAAGCGACACGTGATGCGCGCGCCGTTCGATGTAGGTCTCGGCGATCCGCACGACGTCCGCAATCGCCTCGGGGTCGTCGGGCGGGGTGTTGTTGATGCCGGACGAGGACAGCGGAAACTCCTGCCACACGAGGATCCCCGCTTCGTCGCACAGGCGATAGAACGTCTCGGTCTCGAGGATGCCGCCGCCCCACACGCGGAAGATGTTGCAGCCCATGTCGCGGTACAGCGTGATCAGGTCGCTGTAGTCTTTGTCGGCGCTGTCGCCGTAGCTGGCGCAAGGCGGGACCCAGTTGACGCCCTGCAGGAACACCGGCTCGCCGTTCACTTCGCAGAGCCACGGCTCGGCGCCTTCGGGCGCGCCTTCGCACGGCAGCCAGGCCACCCGCTTGAACCCGAGCCTGCGGGTCGCGGTCCATAGGCTCTCCCCGGCCGCGTTCGTCGCGGACAGCGCGAGCGTATAGGTCTTCGTCGGGCCCATGCCGTTCGGCCACCACGGCTCCACGGCAAGGTCTTCCAGCGTCAGGACCGCCTCGCCGTACCAGCCGGCGGCCGTCGCGCCGCCGATGACGCGGTCGCCGTCGCGGAGCTCCGCGCGGATCTCCTCAGCCCCCGGTCCGGCATCGATGCGCACCGCGACGCGGCCGGTGCGATTGTCATCGAGCAGTTCGGCGGCGATGTGGCGCACCGCGAACGCCGACTCCGCGCCCGTGACCAGCCGAAGCGGGCCGGTGACGCCGATCGGGACAAGCCGCGGGCACCAGTCCCAGCCGTAGTTGTAGCGCGGCTTGTAGTAGCGGGACTTGCAGGTGTAGCCCATCTGCCCCTGCTCGGCGGGCGGCAGATCGAACACGATGCCGATCAGATGCGATTCGCCGTCGGAGAGCCATTCGGTGAGATCAATACGATGCGGCAATAGCGCCCCGGAAAACGAGGCGACTTCGCGCCGGTCGACCAGGATCCATCCGGAGTAGTCGAGCCCATCGGCGGCGAGGACAACGCGTTCGCCCTTGGGCGCCGCACCGGCGGGGAGCCGCGCCTCGTAGATCCAGTTGCGGTGCTCAACCCACTCGCAATCGCGGGAGTGCAGGCCCTCATACCAGTCCGGCACGATGCCTTCCCGGATGAGCGCGCTCTGCACGGACCCGGGAAGCCGCGCCGGGATCGGCCTCACGGCCGCCGTGATCACGGTGTTCGTCTCCATCGTGCGGCCCAACCGCCATCCGTTGGGCTCCCATCCCTCGAGCGTCCAGTCCAGTTGGGTCAGGTCGAAACACGCCACGGCGCAACTCTCCCTCAGTGTCTATTGTCTTCACAGTGCAAGGCGGCGGGTGCGCACGCCCGAACATTCGCGAGTCTACCCGTCGCGGTTCTCGAGTCGCAACCTGCGAGCGAATCCGGCGTTTGACATGATCCCGACACGGCGACACAATGAGCGCGGGAGAGTGAATCCGGACCGTACCGCTCCGCCGCACGGCCTTCTCCTGGACTCGGGCGCGGAGGCGATGAAAAGGGGGCTGCCCGCCGTGGATATGGAAGCCAAGTATCAGGAACGCCTGAAGCGCTACACCGTCGCGATGCGGAACGGCAAGCCCGACCGGATCCCGATCCGTCCGTTCGCGGCGGAGTTCGCGGCCAAGTACGCCGGCTACACCTGCCAGCAGGTTACGCACGACTATCAGCTCGCGTTCGATGCCGTGTGCAAGACCGCATCGGACTTCGATTGGGACGCCGTGGTGGGCAACATGGTGTACGTGTGGACGGGGCTGACCCAGGCGATCAGTCTGCGGTACTACGGCGCGCCGGGCTTGGACGTCGACCCGAACACGGGCTTCCAGTTCCGCGAGCCGCCGGAGGCCGAGGCCTTCATGAAGCCCGAGGAGTACGACGAGCTCATCGAGGACCCGACGGCGTTCTTGTTCAACACCTGGCTGCCGCGCGTGGCGGAGGACGTCAGTCCGATGGGGGCGCCCACGAGCTACCGCAACAACCTGTCGTTCGTCAAGGGCGGCATGGCCATGCTGCAGTACTTCGGGGCCCTGGGCGAGCAAGGGGCGCGGCTGCGGCGCGAATGCGGCGCGCCGAGCGCGATCGCGGGGATCTTCAAGGCGCCGCTCGACATCATCGGCGACAAGCTCCGCGGGTACCTCGGCCTCACGATGGATCTGCTCGAGCGTCCGGAGAAGGTGCTTGCGGCGTGCGAGGCGCTGATGCCGCACCTGTGCCAAGTCGGCCTGGGCAGCTCCGACCCGGAGGCGACGGCGCCCATCACGTTCTGGATGCACCGGGGCTGCGTGCCGTTCATCAACCACGAGCAGTTCGACCGGTTCTACTGGCCCACGCTGAAGCCCATCATCGAGGAGTTCTGGAAGCAGGGCCATCAGACGCTGTTCTACGCCGAAGGCAACTGGGACGCGCATCTCGACGCTTTCGCCGAGCTGCCCGACCAGAGCATCATCTACCACGTTGATCACGGGGACATCTTCAAGGTGCACGAGCGGCTGGGGGGCAAGTTCTGCCTGAGCGGCGGCCTGCCGAACTACCTGCTCACGGTGGGGTCGCCGGATGAGGTGCGCGCCCAATGCAAAGCGATCATCGACGGCGTGGCGCAAGACGGCGGCTACATCATGGACGCCAGCGCCATCGTGCAGAACGACGCGACCGTCGAGAACATGCGCGCGATGACGGAGTTCACGCGCGAGTACGGCGTGTACAGCGCCGACGGGACCTGCGAGGATCCCGCCTACCCGCTGGAGGATCCGGCGCGCGTGACGGGCCTGTCCAGGACGCCGGCCCCGCGCAAGACGCCGGCGGGCGTCTGCATCCCGTGGGCTGAGAAGCGCAAGGAGATCCCCGAGATCAAGGGCGATGAGGCGATCGCTGAACGGGTCTGGAACGACATCGAGGGCCTCGCCTACACGTACATCTGGCACTGCCTGTTGTCGTTCTGAGACGGAACGCGCGGAACCGCGGGCGGTCCGCGAGGAGAAGACGGATGGACAGACGCATGTTTCTGAAGCAGGCCTCGGCCGTCGCGGCGGGCCTGGCGGCGACATCGGCATTCGCCGCGGACGCGGAGCCCGAGTGGATCCCCCTGTTCAACGGGGAGGATCTGGAGGGCTGGGAGACCAAGGGCGACGCGAGATGGCGCGTAGAGGACGGCTGCATCGTCGGCGAGCAAGGGCCGGACGGGGCGGCGGGCGATCTGCTCACGAAGAAGGCGTTCGACGACTTCGAGCTGCGGGTGGTGATGCGGGTCGAGTGGCCGGCGAACACCGGCGTCTGGTTCCGGTACCAGAGCGCGGGCCAGGCGTACCAGGCGGACGTGCTCGAGTACGAGGAGCCGCTCACCTACTCCGGCGCGCTGTACTGTACGGGTAAGATGTTCCTCGCGGTCAACGAGGATCCGGAGATCGTGAAGAAGGACGACTGGAACGAGTTCGTGATTCGCGCTGAAGGCGACCACATCACCATCAAGCTCAACGGCGAGGTCACGGCGGATGTGCACGACGCGACTTCCGGCACCGGCAAGATCGGATTCCAGATCCACGCCGGCGATGCGTTCAACAATATGAAGATCCACGTGCGCGAAGTGCGCATCCGCCCGATCGCGGGTTGAGGGGCTTTGAGGAAGTGCGGGCGGATGCCGCCCGGGAGGTTCATTCCATGAAGGACATGCATTTGACGCGGCGCGCATTTCTGGCCGCCACGACCTTGAGCGCCGCCGCCGTCGCGACCGGCGGCAAGACGCTCGTGAACGCGGCGGAGGTCGTGCCCGGGGCGGTGTCGCCGAACGAGACCGTGAACATCGGCCTGATCGGACTCGGCGGACGGTGCCGCCACCTCGCGCAGACCTGCGCCCGGATCCCGAACGTGCACATCGCGGCGATCTGCGACTGCTTCCGCCCGCGCATCGATGGTTTCATGGACCTCCAACCCGAAGGCCAGACCTGGAACCAGTACGTCGACTTCCGCGAGATGATCGAGCGGGAGAACCTGGACGGCGTGATGGTG
Organism: Candidatus Hydrogenedentes bacterium UBA6118; assembly: GCA_002422525.1. Classification (GTDB taxonomy): domain Bacteria; phylum Hydrogenedentota; class Hydrogenedentia; order Hydrogenedentales; family SLHB01; genus UBA6118. The sequence continues at coordinate 95,551 of DIWA01000053.1, read as the reverse complement.
ATCACGACCACGCACGCGCGCGCCTGGGTCACGTGCCAGGCGATGGCCGCGGGCATGGACGTCTACATCGAGAAGCCCATGTGCCTCACGATCGCCGAGGGCCGCGAGATGGTGCGGCAGGCCAGGTCGTATGATCGCGTGACGCAGGTGGGCACGCAACAACGCTCGACGCCGCTGAACAACTGGGCGAGCGACTTGGTCAAGAACGGCGCGATCGGGCAGGTGAAGCAGGTGCTCGCGCCGGACTTCTTCGGACCGCGCGACTGGACGCCCAAGCCCGGCCAAGACATGCCGGAAGGCGGCGACGAGAACTGGTGGGACGTCTGGACGAACCAGGCCGAGTTCCGTCCGTACCACCGGGATCTCCACCTATCCTGGTCGACGTGGCGCGCCTATGACGGCGGCGGCATGTCGTTCGGCGTTACGGGATGGGGCACGCACAGCTACGACCAGATCCAGCGGGGGCTGGGAACTGACGAGACCGGACCCGTCGCGATCACGCTCGAGGAGCCCGTGGCCGAACGGCCGGGCGGCGAGTTCGAGGAACGCGAGTATGGTCCGGACGAGACCGGCGCGCCGTTCTACCACATGATCCACGGCCAGTCCGGCCTCCGCGCGAAGGTGCGGATGAAGTACGCGACGGGGACCGAGCTGCTGCTGCACCTCGACGCGGATCGCGGGCCCGGGCTGGGCTGCATCTTCGTCGGTGAGAACGGGCGAATCGAGATCAACCGCGACCGCATCGCCGCGGACCCCAAAGAGCTGATCGAGGGACCCGACCGCCCCGAGCCGCTGGCGGCCCAGGACCTCTGGGAGTCGCAAACGCATATTGAGGACTGGGTCCGCTGCATCAAGACGCGCGAGAAGTGCACGGCGGACATCGAGTACGGCCAGCGCAGCTCGACGCTCTGCTACCTGGTCAACATTGCGCGCGACCTCGGACGCGTCGACGAGACGCTGCATTGGGACCCCGCGGCGGAACGGTTCACCGACAGCGACGAGGGCAACGCGATGCTGTCGCGGCCCCGCCGCCCGGGATATGAGCTGTAGCCGCCGGAACAGACAGGGACGGGATCAGGCAGGTAGCATCTACAGCCGTCTCGGAGGGATCGCGCCGTGCTCGCTGCGCTGTTGCTCACCCTGGTCGGCGCGCTGGATCTGCCTTACGTGGCGACCGGCGCGGAACCGGTCCCGATGCCGCATTTCCCCTCGCGGCTGCATGCCTACGTGTGGCGGAACTGGCTGCTCGTTCCGACGGATCGGCTGGCGGACGTAGTCGGCGCGACGCCTGAAGAGATCCTCGAACTCGGGCGGCGGATGGGTCTGTCGGGTCCGCCGCGGATCCCGCGGGATCGCTTCGAGCGGGCATACATCTCCATCATTCGGGCCAACTGGGCGCTGCTGCCCGACGACGACCTGCTCCGCCTGCTGGGCTGGACGCCGGAACGCCTCGCGTTCGCCCTGCGCGAGGACGACTTCCTGTACGGAAAGATGGGGGTCCGCCCCGCGCTTCCGCCGCTCCGCTACGAAGCGCCGACGCCCGCGATGCGCGAACGCGAGGATGCCATCGCGGCGACGTTACGCACGTATTTCCCGAACGGGGTCGGCCTGCCGGAGGAACCGCTGTTCGGGTTCGTGGACCGGCTGGCTGACGGCGCCGCGGCGCCGCCGTCGCCCGTCCAGGAGTCCCTGTTCTCCCCCCGGTTCAGCTACTCGTACTTCGCCGTGTACGGGGACGTGTTGCTGGACGCGGACCCGTTTCCGGACGGCATGCTGGCCAGGTTGGCGGAGGTCGGCGTGGACGGCGTCTGGATCCAGTCCATGCTGCACAAGCTCGCGCCGTTCCCGTGGGACCCGTCCTACAGCGCGCGCTGCGAGGAGCGCATGGAGAACCTGCGGCGCTTGATCGCGCGTGCCGAACGCTACGGGATCGGCGTGTACCTCTACCTCAACGAGCCGCGCAGCCTGCCCCTGACCTTCTTCGAGGGGCGCGCGCATCTGATGGGCGTGAAGGAGGCGGGCTATGGCCGACTCTGCACGAGCGTTCCGGAGGTGCAGGATTACCTGCGCGAGGCGGTGGCGCATGTGTGCCGGTCCGCGCCGGGACTCCGCGGCTTCTTCACGATCACGATCGGCGAAAACCGGACGCTCTGCTGGTCGCATCTGGACGCGACGGGATGCCCGCGCTGCGCGGCGCGCACACCGCAGGAGGTCGTCGCCGAGGCCTGCCGGCTGATCCAGGAGGGGATCGACGCAGCGGACAGCGACGCGTCGCTCATCGTGTGGGATTGGGCTTGGCCGGACGACTGGTTCGACGGCATCCTCCCGCTCTTGCCGAAGGAAGCGGCGGTGATGAGCGTGAGCGAATGGGGCCTGGAGCTGGATCGCGGGGGCGGGCCGGTCGCGGTGACGGAGTACGCGATGTCCGTCGTTGGGCCGAGCCCCCGGGCGACGCGTCGTTGGGCCGCGGCGCGGGCGCACGGGCTGAAGACCATCGCCAAGATCCAGGCGAGCACGACGTGGGAGCTGTCGACGGTCCCCTACCTCCCCGCGTTCCGAAACGTCGCCACGCACGTCGGCCGGCTGCGCAATGCCGGGGTGGACGGCCTGATGCTGAGCTGGACCGTGGGCGCCTACCCGTCCGCGGGCTATGAGATCGCGTCGGCGATGGGCGGCGCGGACAGGCCGTCTCCTGACGAGGCCATGCTGCGTGTCGCCGAGCGCCGTTTCGGCGCGGCGCTCGCCCCTGCCGTCGTCGCGTTCTGGACGCAGTGCAGCGATGCGCTCGAGGCCTACCCGTTCCACAACCACCCGCTGTACCTGGGACCGGTGCAGCTTGGCCCGGCGAACCCGCTGTGGGAACGATCGACGGGATACCGCGCGACGATGGTGGGGTTCCCGTACGATGACCTCGCGCGGTGGCGGGCGATGTACCCGGCGGAGACCTACGCGGAGCGGTACGCCGAGATGGCGGAGGGGTTCGACCGCGCGATGGCGGACCTGGCCGAGGCGGCGCGGGTCGTGACGCTCGACCCGCCGCAGGCCGAGGCGCTCGCCGAACAGCAGCGCGTGACGCGGGCCTGCGCGATTCACTTCCGCAGCGCGGCCAACCAGGCGCGGTTCATCCTGCTCCGCCAGGGCCTCGAGCATGCCCGAGGCGACGCGCGCAACGGGGCCGGTGTCGCGCCTGCCGACGAGGCGGCGTTCCCCGACTTCGCGGACAAGGAGGCGCTGGCGATGCTGGACCGCATCGAGGCGATCCTGCTCAGCGAACGCGACCTCGCGGTTGCGCTGCACGAGATCCAGCGCGGGGACGCCCGCATCGGCTTCGAGGCATCGAACCAGTACCACTACACGCCGATGGACCTGGCCGAGAAGGTCCTGAACGTCGAGGATCTGCTGACGCGCTGGCTGCCGGACGCGCGACGCAAGAACTACTACGCGCCGAACTGGTGGGCGCCATGAGCGACTAAGGCAGGACGCACGCTGTGCGCACCGATGAACACAGGTACTGTTCGATCCTGTCAGTTCTATGAATCCTGTCTGAAACAGATCCCATAGATAACACGGGGGCCTCATCGCTGGATGAGACCCCCGTGTGCGTCCGATTGCCGGCGCGGCTATCGCGCTTGCAGGTTCTTGGCCGTCGCGATCGACCCGATGTACAGGTCCGTGCCGAGCTCGTAGTTCATGATGTTGTTCTGCTTGCCCGTCTTCTTTTCGCGCTTGGCGATCCAGGCGTTCATCCGGCCGCGAAGCAGCTCGACCATCTCGGGCTCCTGGTCGGCCAGGTTGACCGCCTCTTCCGGATCGTCAACGAGGTTGTAGAGCTCGACGGGCGGCTTGCCGTGGAAATCCGGCTCGAGCGCTTCCCAGAACTTCCAGATCGGCGTGCGCCACCCGTGCTTGCGCATCCACGTGCACTCGGAGATGTAGAACTCCGAACGCGGCGTCGCGGCGGGGTCCGCGAAGCACTTCTTCAGCGACTTGCCGTCGAACTTCACGCCCTTCGCGGCGCTCTTGAGCCCGCACACGTCGAGCAAGGTCGGAATCATGTCCTCGTGGAGCGTATACGCGCGGCTGCGCACGCCCGCGGGGACCTTGCCCGGCCAGTAGTAGATCAACGGCACTACCAGCGTCGGCTCGTAGAGTCCGTGGTGGTCGAAGAAGCAGTCGTGGTCGTAGAGCGTCTCGCCGTGATCGCCGGTGATGACGATCAAGGTGTTGTCGGCGACGCCCAGCTCGTCGATACGCGTCAGGATGCGCTGGATGCACGCGTCCATGTACGCAATCGCCCCGTCGTACTGGGCGATGACGTAGTCCTTGTCGGTGCACCCCCGCGGGATCCACGAAGAGATGAAGTCGGCGAACGGCTTGAACGCGTAGACCGGTTCCATGCTCTTGTTGGCCGGATCGCAGGGATCGCCCGAGTAGAACATGGAATCGTAGGGGGCCGGCGGCAGGTACGGCGCATGGGGATCCATGTGCCGCAGGAACAGCAGGAACGGGGCGCCGTCGCCCGCGAGCCGCTCCAGCTCCGGCAGCGCCGCGGCGTTCAGGTTCTCGGCCTTGCGCGCGGGGCGATCCTCATACGAGCACCATCCCTCGAAGTTGAGGTAATTGTCGAACCCGCGGTAGAACCCGCCGTCGAACCCGACGCATGTGCTCGCGTATCCGGCGTTGCGCAGGATCTCGGGCAAGGTGGGGTGGTCCTCCGACAGCGGCCCGAGGGGCCGCAGCGAAGGCATCTGCGTGTTGACCACGTCCTGGCCCGTCATGATGCTCGAGTAGGCCGGGGTCGTGGGGATGTAAGCGCTATAGGCGTTCTCGAACAGCACGCCGCGGCGCGCCAACTCATCCATATACGGCGTGGTGCGCCGCGGATAGCCGTAGCAGCTCATGTGATCCCGCCGGATGCTGTCGATAGCGAAGATCACGATGTTTGGACGGCGCTTGGCCATGTACCGGGTCTCCTCGTTTGCGAACCTCGTTCCGGGGTGCGCCGACCGCTATCGAGCGCCCAATGCCTTCAGACACGCATTCAGGTAGCCGTGGGTCTCCGCGGCGATGATCGCGCAGCGGCTCAGCTCGTAGTCGCCGGCGCCGATCACCTCGAGGTTCACCGGACCGTCGTAGCCGGCCTCCACCAGCACCTTGCAGTAGCCCATCAGGTCGATGTCGCCGCGGCCGCACGCCTGCATCTCAGGCGGTCCCGGAGGCGGACCAAAGCCCTTGCAGTCGCGGATGTGCACGTGCTTCACGCGCGAGATCACCTGCTTAAGGGCCTCCTTGGGAACCTCGCCGCCGCGGTGGATGTGGCTCGGATCCATGTCGATGCCGAACGCGGGCGACTTGATCTGCTCCATCGCCTTGAGGGTCGTCGGCGTGTTCCAGATCGCCGAACCGACATGGGCCTTGACGCACAGCGACACGCCGAACGGCTCCGCCTTCTCGGCCATCTTCGCGAGCATGTCGATCGCGGCCTTGAGGGAGTCCTCGTCGTCCTTCTTGCCGCCCGGGCCCACGTTCACGATCGGGATGCCGATCTCGGCGCCCGCTTCGAACGCCTTCATCAGGCGGTCTTCGTCGAGCGCGCCTTCCTCCATGGCGGTCAACGGCAGCTCGAACTCCTCGACGAGCCCCTTGATCTCGGCCGCCTGGCTCTTCCACTCGTCCAGGTTGAGGTGCTCGCACATCCCCTTCAGCGCGGAGATCTCGGCGCCGTCGAACCCGGACCACTTGATGTGCTGCATCGCCGTCCGGAGATCGTGCTTCCCGAACAGAACGGTGTTGACGCCTAGTTTGATCATGTGCTGTTCTCCATCGGTGGACTGTCTACTTCTTGTCGTTGTGATCCTGGAGCTTCTGCGCCGCGGCGACCGAGCCGATGCGCCGATCCAGACCGATCTCGTGGTCAAGGATCGGGTTCCCCTTGCCGGTCTCGCGGCAGCGCTTCTCGATCCACGCGTTCATTCGGCCGCGGAGCGTCTCGACGATCCGCGGCTCCTTCTTCGCCAGGTTGTTCAGCTCTTCCGGGTCCTCGACGATGTTGTACAACTCGACCGGCGGCTTGCCGTGGAAATCCGGCTCGAGCGCTTCCCAGAACTTCCAGATCGGCGTGCGCCAGCCCTGCTTGCGCATCCACGTGCACTCGGAGATGTAGAACTCCGAACGCGGCGTCGCCTCGGTGTCCTTGAAGTAGGGCACGGTCGACTTGCCGTCGAACTTCACGCCCTTCGCGACCGACTTCAGTCCGCACAGGTCGAGGATCGTCGGGAGCAAGTCCTGTTCGAGCGTCATCGCCTTCGACCGCACGCCCGCGGGGACCTTGCCCGGCCACCGGAAGATCAGGGGCACGGTCAGGGTGCACTCATACAGGCCGTGGTGGTCAAACCAGCATTCGTGGTCGTAGAGCGTCTCGCCGTGGTCGCTGGTCACGACGATGAGCGTGTCCTCCTCGACGCCCAGCTCCGACACGCGCGTGATGAGCCGCTGGATGCAGGCGTCCATGTAGGCGACCGCCCCGGCGTACTGCGCGAGCACGAAGTCCTTGTCGCGAATGCCCGGCGGCAGCCAGGAAGCGATGTACTCGGCGAACGGCGCGAAGTCGAACACCGGCTTCATCGTGTCCGGCAGGTCTTTGTCGCAGGGGTCCTTCGAGTAGAACATGGTGTCGAAGGGAGCGGGCGGCATGTAGGGCGAATGCGGGTCCATGTGCCGCAGGAACAGCAGCCACGGCTTGCCGGACGCATGCATCCGCTCCATCGCCGGGATCGCCGTCTCGTTCAGGCTGTCCGCCTTGGGCGCGGGGCGTTGCTCCCAACCGCCGCCCCAACCCGAGAATTGCAGGTACTCATCGAAGCCCCGGTAGAAATCGTTGTGACCGACGCACGTGCTGATGTACCCCGCCTCCCGAAGCAGCTCCGGCAACGTGGGCTGTTCCGGATCCATCGGCCCAAGCGGATGCAGCGACACCATCTGCGTCGCGATGACGTCGCGCCCGGTCAGCATGGACGTGTAGCCGGGCGTGGTCGGCACGTACGCGCTGAAGGAGTTCTCCACCAGCACGCCTTCCGCCGCCAGACGATCCATCTGCGGGGTGGTCGGCTTGGGATAGCCGTAGCAGCTCATGTAGTCCCGCCGAAGGCTGTCGATCGCCAACAGCAGGATGTTCGGGTGGCGTTTGGCCATTGTTGAGGCTCCTCTGGCGCGAACCCGCAAAGGGTCCAGTTGGTTGGCAGCGGCCTACGTATTCGCAGCGCATGCCTTGAAGCATGCGTTCAGATACCCATAGCTCTCCGCCGCGATGATGGCGCAACGGCTCAGCTCATACTTGCTCGACCCGATGATCTCGAGGTTCACCGGCCCATCGTACTTGTGGCGGACGAGCACATCGCAGTAGCCCATCAGGTCGATGTCGCCGCGACCGCACACCTGGTCCTCCGGCTCTCCCGGCGCGGGCCCGGGTCCTTTGCAGTCGCGAATGTGCACGTGGCGGACGCGAGAGATCACCTTCTCGAGCGCGACCTTCGGGACTTCGCCCGCCCGGTGGATGTGGCTCGGGTCCATGTCGATGCCGAAATGCTCCGACGGGATCTGCGCCATGGCTTCGAGGGTCGTCGGGGTGTTGTCGATCGAGGAGCCTACGTGCGCCTTCACGCACAGGGTCACGCCGTGCTTGCCGGCTTCCTCGGCCATTTCGGCGATGCGGCGGATGCAGTCGAGACGGTCGCCGATCTGGCCCGACTTGCCCCGCGGGCCGATGTTCACGATGGGGATGCCGATCGCGGCCGCGGCTTCGAACGCCTTCATCAGCCGGTCCTCGTCGAGGGGACCGACCTCCATGGCGGTCAGGGGCAACTCGAGGTCCTCGCTCAAGGCCTTGATGTCCGCCGCCTCCGACTCCCACTGGTCGAGGTGGAGATGTTCGCCAAGCGGGTCGCCGAAGGCCCCCTCGCCCTGCAGGGCCGAGAGCTCCGCGCTGTCAAAGCCCGCCCATTTGATGTGTTCCAGGGCCGTGCGAAGCGATTCGCGCCCGAACACTACCGTGTTCGCACCGAGTTTCACGTCTGTACCCTCACTATCCAAGTATGGCGGAAGCGCCTCGCCGTTGGTCGTGTCGTTGCGGAACAGCCGCACCGGCGCCCCAGATGGGCCGCGATGGGCGGACGAGAGGCCCCCTGCCTTGCTGCTGCCTGCACGATCAAGCCCCCGCCGACTCCTCCGAAACGCCCATACGGCGGCGCCTGACAGACGCCGCCGCAATCCATGGCTGTCTTCGCAGATCCGAGTCGTCGGGTTCCTGAGTTGACAGGCGACTTCAAACGCTATCGAACGTCGACGACTTCCTTCTGCTCAAACGACTGTATGGCCGCTTCGATGACTTTTTGCGCTTTGAGCGCCTCTTCCCCGGACCCGTCTATCTCGTCCGGAGCCACTCCCTCGGCGTTCTGCTCGAGCCAGCGGTGGATCCGGCTGGCGAACGTCTCGTTGAACCCCGTCATCCCGTCGAGGTGGTGGTAGTGCTCCGCCTCCGTCGTCGTGCGCGACGTGAAGGTCAGGTCCTCGCAGGCCTCAGCCAACTGGAACCGCGCCTTGCTTCCCGTCACCTCGCAGTGCTCCAGACCGAAACCGGCGCCCGCGTCGTAGCTGCCGCACAGGTGGCCGAGCACGCCGTTCTTGAACAGCATATTCACCTGCACGTTCGAGAAGCACTTGCGCTTCTTTCCATCGAGCGTCTCGCCCCGCGAGAAGAACGCCTGCACGCTCTTGACGTCGCCGCAGAAGTAGCGCATCACGTCGATCGAATGCGGATGCAACGCGCGCATATGGAAGTGCGGCGAGGTCTCGTTCGGGTTGTTGATCCACATCTTCATGTTGATGAGATTCAACGAGCCGAGGCGACCGCTCTCGATCCACTCCTTCGCCCTGCGCGCGGCGGGCGTGAACCGATGGTTAAGATCAATGCCATATCGGACCTTCTTGCGCTTGGCAAGAGCGACCATCTTCTTGGCCTTATCGATCTCATTCGAGATCGGCTTCTCGCCCAAGGTCGGAATTCCCGCGCCCAGCAGTTCCATGGTCGGCTCGAAGTGGTCGCCTCCATTCTCCTTGCCCGCGGTGCACATGCTGGCGCAGTCGATGTCGATGCCGGCTGCGAGCATGTCTTTGACGGTGTAGAAGGCGGGGCAGCCGTAGCTCTCGGCCGCGGCGTCCGCGCGGTCGCGCCGGATGTCGCACACGGCGACGATCTCGGCCAATGGGTCGGCTGTGTAGCACCGGGCGTGTACGTTCCCGATATTCCCCATCCCGACAATTGCGACTCGAAGCGGCATAACCTGACCCTCTCTTCCCACACTTTGCCCGCATGGAGTGTTAGCGCGGCCTCGCGCGCCCCCGATGAAAACCAGAGCGTCCCGGAGCCGACGCCCGTGGCGACGCGCTTTTGCCGCCATTCAAGCACGATGCGTCCGCGATGTCAAACCCGAACGCGGCGCCGGTCCGCTGCGCACGGTCACTTCGCCGGACCGGCCGGACCGCCTTGCGCCAGCAGCGTCGGGATGCGGCAGTTCTCGCACGAAGGGTTGAGTTCGCACCAATCGGCATAGAGCTGGAGGAGCCCCTGCTGGGCGCGAAACCCGAGCCGCTTCGGCTTAGCCGCGCCGAAAAAACGCGGGATCATCGCCTTCACGATCCGGTTGTCCGGCTCCTTGGGCAACTGCGCGTACAACGCGAACACGCGCTCCTCGCGGATACGGTCGCGACGTCGCCGGGCGTCGGCCAGGGCGAACGGGATGAACACGTTGCCGATGATCGAGCGGACGCGGCCCGCTCCGATCGGCGCGACAGGCTTGCGCAGCGGCCTACCGGTCCACGTGCAGCGGGTCGCCCAGAACCCCAACGCCGGGGGAAACATGCCCTCGAACGCGGCTCGCGTGGCGCGCGAATGCTCCGCTTCCCACGCGGCATCGAGCGATGCCGCCAGTCCCGTCTGGGCGGTTCGGCTGATGAACAGCGCAAAGCCGGCGATCCGGCGCTCGGGGTAGTTGATCGGCCGCACGCCGCCGCGATCCCACGGCAACCCCGCGGACCGCAGACCGGCCAGCTCCGTCGCACGCAGTTCCTGCAATGCTTCCAGATGGCCCGCCGCGACTGCGCCGTCGGACGGCTCCGGCAGCAGGCCGCCGATGTGCAGCAACGCCGCCTCGACCAGCCGCGGATCGCGCCGCGTCAACTGACGCGCCCGGTCGTAGGGAAGGTGTCGCGCGAGCGTACCGAACTGCCGCTTGTATCGGCTGTACCCGCAGGCCTCAAAGGCGGCCTCGTACAACGCCTGATCGTCGCCGGCCTGGTCCATGCGGTCGCGAAGACGCCGCGCCTTCGCGAGCATACGCCACTCCCCCGCCCACTCGAGCATGCGGATCCCCGCCTCGGGCCCAAGCTCTTGCAGCCGCGCGCCGCAACGCCCGGGTACCAGCGGCTCCGTCGATCCCGGCTCCCCCGCCAACAGCGTCTCGGCCAGGTCGTGCAGATCGCGTTCCAGGCGCCGAGCCAAGGCCAGTCGCGGGATTGCGCGTCCCTTCGACGTGCGCGCCAGCGGCCGTCCCGCGACGTCGTCCAGCACAACCTCGAGCGCCACGTCGTCGTAGCGCGGGTCGCGGTGGTGGCCATGCTGTTCCCACGCGCCCGGCGCGACGTGCACCTCGACGTCGCCTGTGACCGCGCGTCCGCCGATCAGCAGTTGCGCGGACCGGAAGTCGGGGCCGTCCTGGCGGTTCCACCAACCGGGAGAAACGACACGGACGGCGCGTCCGGACTGCGTCTTCAGTCCGTGTTCCGAGTAGACCCGGTCGAACCAGATGCGCTGGACGACCTGCTCGGACACGGGCGGCGCATCGCGCACCGCGTCCGCCGAGCGCAGCAACGCGCCGTAACCATCTGAGAATCCGCGTGCCGTTCGCTCCATCACAACAGCGTCCATTTCCTCCCGGCCGATTGTACACGGAGCCCCGCCTGAGGCATAGCGCATCCCCGCCAGACCACGCCGCCACGCGGGGTCTCCGGGGCGTGTTTGCCCCCCTGTCGCGGCCTATGGTAGGCTGCATCCTGCGCCCGGGAGAAGGCCGACGAACCTAGATTGCGCGGGCGCATCTCCAGCGAAAGGGCCCGGTGCAACCGGCCGATTGCGCCTCTCAACATAAGGTGTCAAGTGCATTGACGGTGTCATCGCGATTTGATCTGGGGAACCGCGTTGCGGTCGTGACAGGCGGCAGCGGCGTGCTGGGTCAGGCCGTCGCCGCGGGCCTCGCGGATGCGGGCGCGACGGTCGCGATCACGTGTCGGACCCCGGCGTCGGGCGAGGCGGCGCGCGAGGCGTTGGCTGCGCACGGCGCGAACGTGCGCGTCTTTCGGTTGGACGTGTTCGATACGGGTTCATCGGAGCGATGCGCCGGGGCGATCATCGAGGAATTCGGTCACGTCGATGTGCTTGTGAACTCCGTGGGCGGCAACCTCGCCGAGGCGACCACATCGGAGACGTGCGCGTTCTTCGACCTGCCCGAAGAGGCCTTCACGAGTGTGATGCACCTGAACTTCGTGGGCGGCGTCGTGGCGCCGTGTCAGACCTTCGGCGCCGCCATGGCGCGCGGCCAGGGCAAGGGCTCGATCATCAACATCACCTCGATGAGCGCGCTGCGCCCGCTGACCCGCATCGCGGGGTACAGCGCCGCGAAAGCCGCCGTGGCGAACTTCACGCAGTGGCTGGCGGTGCACTTGGCGCGCGACTGCGGATCGCACGTGCGGGTCAACGCGATCGCGCCGGGCTTCTTCGAGACGGCGCAGAACCGCTACCTGCTGCGCGACCCGGATACCAATGAGCTGACCGAGCGCGGCCGCTCGGTGTTGGACCATACGCCGATGGGCGCGTTCGGCGACCCCGACGACCTGGTCGGCGCCGCGATCTGGTTGGCGAGCGACGCGTCGCGCTTCGTGACCGGCGCTGTAATCCCCATAGACGGCGGCTTCGGCGCGTACGCGGGCGTCTGACCCGCCGCCCGCTCGGACGGCGGAAACGACCGCGCCGCGCTCTTCGCTTCCCGACCCTGGATAGGATGATGACGCATGACAGACCCCACTGCCGCACTCACGAACCACAATCCCAAGCATGAGTTCCTGATCGCGATCGATTCCGACGGATGCGCGTTCGACACGATGGAGATCAAGCAGAAGGAGTGCTTCATCCCGACGCACTGCCGCGTGTGGGGCCTGCAGGCCGTGTCGAAGTATGCGCGCATGGCCGCGGAGTTCGTCAATCTCTACTCCTGTCACCGCGGGATCAACCGATTCCCCGCGCTGCTGATGGTGTTCGACCTGCTGGCGGACTGGGACAAGGTGCGCGAGCGGGGCTTCACGCCTCCGGAGGTTCCCAACCTGCGACGCTGGGTGGAGACCGAATCGAAGATGGGCAACCCCGTGTTGAAGGCCTACTGCGAGGCGCACCCCGACGAAGAGGACATGCGACGCGCGCTCTACTGGAGCGAAGAGGTCAACCGGGCCGTGCACGAGATGGTGAAAGGCGTGCCGCCGTTCCCCTACGTGCGCGAGTCGCTCGAAGCCGCATCGGCGAAGGCGGATCTGCTGGTTTGCTCGGCCACGCCTCACGACTCGCTGGTGCGTGAGTGGGAAGAGCACGACCTGGCGCGGTTCCCCTTCACCATCGCCGGACAGGAACAGGGCAAGAAGGCGGAGCACATCGCCATGGCGTCCGAGGGCCGCTACGGCGCGCAGCGCGTGCTGATGATCGGCGACGCGTTGGGCGACCTGAAAGCGGCTCGCGCCAACGACGCGCTATTCTACCCCATTCTGCCCGGTGATGAGGACCAGTCCTGGCATCGTTTCATCGAGGAGGCGCTGGACCGCTTCCTCGACGGCCGGTACGCGGGCGCCTATGAGGCCGGCCTGATCGCCGAGTTCGAGACGCGACTGCCCGACACGCCGCCCTGGAAGCGTTAGCGCGGAAAGGCGCACCCTGACATGCTGAGATCCGACGGACTCCGGACGGCTATTGTGGCCAGTATCGGACGCGCCTTCTGTGATCCGCAGCACATCGCGCGGGGCATCGCGGCGGGCGCGCTGAACATGCGTCTGGCGTTGGGGCTGCGGGACCGAGACCTGCGCCAGGACTTCCTCGCCGTGCGTGCGGCGATGGAGGAGGCGGGTCGTGACGCGCTCGTGCTGCTCGATTTGCCCGCGACGCGTCCGCGGGTGGGCGCGATGGAGCGCAAGGAGTTCCACCCCGGCAAGAACGTGTGGCTGATCGACGCGCCGGAGGTGGACCCCGGCGACCCGGCGGCCGTGCCGATTCCGGGGCTCGCGAACTACACGGACGCCGTGCGGCCAGGGCATCGGGTGGTGTTCCGCGACGGCCGGCAGGTGTTCCGCGTCAACACGGTGAACCCCGGACGCATCGAGGCCGAGTGTCTCCATGCCGTTGAACCGTTGCAGGCGTACAACGGCTGTTGCTTCCCGGACAGCGGCGTGCTGTTCCGACCGGTCAGTTCAGAGGATCGGGCGCGTCTCGAGGAACTCGCCGACGCGGGGCTGCGCCCCGACTGGGCGGCCGTGTCGCTGGTGAACTCGCCGAGTCAGCTCGGCGAGGTGCGGGCGGTGCTCGACGGCGTCTGGCCGGACAACGCCATCCGCATCATGCCGAAGATCGAGACGGGGTTCGCGGTCGACAATGCGCACGAGATCATCAGCGAAGGCGACGGCGTGCTGGTGGGCCGCGGCGATCTCGGGATCGCGTTGCCCCCGGAGCGGCTTCCCCTGGTGCAGGCGGCAATCACCCGGGAAGCGCACGCCCAGCGCAAGCCCGTCGCCGTGGCGACGCAAATCCTCGAGTTCTTCGCGAGCACGGGAACGGTCAACCGCGCCGAGCTGTCGGACATCGCGCTCGCCGTACGCGACGGCGTGGACGGACTCGTCCTGTGTCAGGAGACCAGCGACAGCCGGTACGCGATCGAAGCGATTGACCTGCTCCATCGGGTGATTGCCGTGGAATCGCAGGATGCCGCCTCATGATCATTGTCGCCGACGAGAACATTCCCTACGTTCGGGAAGCCTTCGGCGCGATCGGCGAGGTGCGCACCATCGCCGGCCGGGTGATCAACCGAGACGCCGTGCGAGACGCCGAGCTGCTGCTCGTGCGCAGCATCACGCGGGTGGACCGCGCGCTGCTCGACGGATCCCGGGTCCGTTTCGTCGCCACCGCCACCATCGGCGAGGACCATATCGACCGCGCCTTTCTCGATGAACGCAACATCGGGTTCGCCAGCGCGCCCGGCAGCAACGCAGACAGCGTGGCGGAGTACGTCGTCGCGGGGTTGCTGCGCGTGTCGCTTCACACCGGCCGCTCGTTGCGCGGCGCGACGCTGGGCATCGTCGGCGTGGGCAACGTCGGCGGTCGGGTGCGGCGCGCGGCGGAGGCGCTGGGGATGACCTGCGTCCTGAACGATCCGCCGCTCCAGCGGAAGACCGGCTCGCAGGCGTATCGCCCTTTGGAAGACGCGCTGGCCTGCGACTACGTCACGTTGCACGTGCCGCTCAACCGGGAGGGCCGCGACGCGACGCATCACCTGCTGAACCGCGAACGCCTGGACGCGCTGCGCCCGGGCGCGACGTTGATCAACACATCCCGCGGGCCGGTGGTCGACAACGTCGCGCTGGAAGCGGCGCTGGCGTCCGACCGACTCGGTCCGTGCGTACTGGATGTCTGGGAAGGCGAGCCGCGCGTGCGGCCGGGCCTGCTGGAGCGCGTGCTGATCGGCACGCCGCACATCGCGGGCTATTCGTTCGACGGGAAGGTGAACGGCACGCGGCAGATCTACGAGGCGGCGTGTGCGTTTCTGGGCCGTCCGCCCGCGTGGGACCCGAAGCCGCTGCTGCCGAAGCCGGACGTGGAGGCGATCGACCTGGCCGGGATCGCGGGGGCGGATCGGATCGAAGCGACCCTCGCGGCCGTGGTCGAGCCGATCTACGACATCCGCGCGGACGACGCGGCGTTGCGGAAGGTCTTGCGGTTGCCGGAGGCCGAGCAGGGCCCGTACTTCGACCGGTTGCGCAAGGAGTATCCGCGCAGACGCGAGTTCACGAACACGCGCATCCTCGGCGCCGCGGCGCATCCGGAAGCGGCCCGGATACTGCATGGGCTCCGGTTTCGCGTCGAAGGACTGTGACCATGGCGTTCCAGCGGGTCACGGACGACGGATGCCTCACAAGCCAGGCGATCCATGACGCTGTGACGGAGGCGATGTCCGCCCTCGACATGACCGGCAAGCGCGTGCTCGTGCTGATCCCGGATCAGACGCGCAGCATGCCGATGCCCACGGTGTTTCGCGCGCTGGTCGACTCGGTGGCGCGGCGCGCGGACCGCATGGACGTCCTGGTCGCGCTGGGCACGCACCCGCCGCTGACGCCGGAGGCGTTGGCGAAGCATCTGGGGTTCGGGTCGCCCGAAGCATTGCGCGCCTACGCGCCGCGCAACGTCGCGTTCCACAACCACGCCTGGGACGATCCGGACGCGCTGGTCGAGGTCGGCGTGATGGAGGCGGATGAGATCGCGCGCATCTCGGGCGGACTCCTCCGGGAGTCGGCGGCCGTGGAAGTGAATCGGCGCGCGACCGAGTGCGACCTCATCCTGATCGCCGGACCCGTGTTTCCGCACGAAGTCGTGGGGTTCAGCGGCGGGAACAAGTACCTGTTCCCCGGCATCTCCGGACCGCAAATCCTGCACCTGTTCCATTGGCTGGGCGCGCTGCTGACGAACATGGCGATCAACGGGACCAAGCATACGCCCGTGCGGGAAGTGGTGGACCGCGCCGCCGCCATGGTCCCCGTCGAGAAGCGCTGCCTGGCGTTCAACGTGACCGGCGACCGCTGCGCCGGCGTGTACTTCGGGTCGCCGGAAGAGGCCTGGGAAATCGCGGCCGATCACGCCGCCCGAACGCACATCGTGTACACGGGGCGCACGTATCAACGGGTGCTCGCGATCGCGCCGGCCATGTACGATGACCTGTGGGTTGCGGGGAAGTGCATGTACAAGCTCGAACCGATCGTGGCGGACGGCGGCGAGCTCATCATCTACGCGCCGCATCTGCGGGAGATCAGTTTCACGCACGGCGCGTTGATCCGGCGCGTGGGCTATCACACCCGCGACTACTTCCTGGCCCGGATGGATGCGTTTCGCGACATCCCCCGCGGCATCCTCGCCCACGCGACCCATGTGCGCGGCGTCGGCTCCTATGCCGACGGCGTCGAGCGATGCCGCGTGCAGGTGACCCTCGCCACGGCCATCCCCGAGGAGGTCTGCAAGGAGATCAACCTCGGCTACCGCGATCCTGCCGGCATCGACCCGGACGCCTGGCGCGGCGCGGAAGACGCGGGATGCCTCGTGGCGGACCACGCCGGCGAGGTGCTGTACCGTCCCGAGTCGGGGCCGCCCGCCTGACGCGCTGTCCGTTCAACGCGAGGCGACGGGCGCGCGTACGCTCGGGCCGCACTAAAAGCGATCGAACGGCCAGAAGTAGGGCGCGCGCTTGGGGAAGATCGAGCGCAGGAAGAGCCGGGCCTCCGTGCTGACAAGCGCGCGTCGCGCCGCGAGCACGTCGTCGACGTAGATGTACCCCATCATCAACTGCATGAGCTGCCCCTGATCCAGCGACACCTTGTTCATCCCGGTCTGGGGGATGACGTCGATGGCGCCGCGGTGACATCGCACGCAGTAGGGCCGCCCCGAGACGATCAGCGTGGCCTCGGTCCGGCTTTCATGGGCGATGCTGGCGGCGAGCAGGCTCTCCCACTCCGGGATCATGCACTCGAGGGTCTCGGGCAGATTGTTGAACGCCATCATCCCGCCCGCGTCGCGGTCGACGGCGGTCTCGTGACGGGATCGGAACTGCAACAGATAGCGGGCGAGCGGGTGCAGCGGCGGCACGTAGAACCGGACCTGTCCGAACGACCCCTCGGATGCCAGGGCGCCCGCGGCCGAGACCACCGCCGCGGCGAGCCCCGGTTCGGCCATGCCGACATCGTCGATCCGCATGCAGGCCCCCTCCGGTCGCGCGATAAAGTAGGCCTCGGGGCTGCCGTCCGCGTCGGCCAGCACGTACCAGGTCTTCCAGCTATTCCACCGGTTCACGAAATGGGCGGCTGACCGGACGAGCGATCCGGGCGCGGCCCCGTTGCACTGGGCGTGCAGTCGCTGGAGAACGGGCGCTTCGGCGGCTCGGGCCTCGCGCAGGCGCAACGTCGAGTGGAAAGTGGCCGCCTCGACGGTATCCATCGACACGGTGTGCTCGGCCAGGGTGGAGGTGAAGCCGAAGCGGTGGTAGAAGTCCGGGATGCCGAACAGCACGGAGACATGGTAGCCGTGGCGCGCCAGGTAGTCCATGGCGTCCTGCATCAGCAGGCGGCAGAAACCCATCTTGCGTCTGTTCGGAGCCGTCGCAACCCAGCCGATCCCCCCCAGCTTCAGGCGGGATTCGCCGATCGCCATGGTGTCGGTGGCGATGCGCAGCGCGGATACGATCTCCTCGCCGAGCTTGGCGATGCGCGTGTGTTCGCGCCGATAGCCGGGGTAACGCCCGCCGAGATCGAACAGCCAGTTGCGGGCTTCCGAGTCATCGGCGGCATGAACGGCGGCCATCAACCCGTTTGCGACGCGCAGCTCTTCGTCGGTCTCAACAGGCTTGGTGCGAACGTGGGATTGTGGGCTCATAGCGTGGGCCGCCGGATGTGGCGATGCGCGGTCCGCAGCCTCGGTGCGGACGGAGCGGCGCGACGACCCGGCCTCAGCCGCCGAGTTCCTGCAGCTTCGACTTGGCCCGCACCGCGGTGGGCGCCATCGGATACTCGTCGACAATCTGGCGAAGCAGGGCGATCGCGCGGTCGCGCTGCTGCAATTGCAGGTGGACCTCCGCCTGGTCGTAGAGGGAGGTCGGGACCTTGCTCGAGTTTGGGTAGGCGGAGCGCAACTTCTCGAAGCCCTCCACGGACCGCTGGTAGAGCCCCAAGTCCTGGCGGCTCTCCGCGAGCTTGGCGTAGCAAAGGGCCAACCAGTACTGGGCGTTCTCGGCGAGGTCGGTCTGCGGGAAGCGCTGCAGGTACTCCTCGTACTGCGCGCGGGCGCTCTCCCAGTCCTGGTTGATGAAGCTGCGTTGGGCCTGGTTGTAGAGCTGCGCGGCGCTCTCGGAGCTCACGTCGCCCGCGGCAGGCGCCGCCGAGGCGGACGCGCCGTCCGCCGCGCTCCCCCCCTCGATCGCGCCGGGCGAGGCGGGTCCCGCGCCTGGGGCCGCCGCGGCGCCGGACCCGAGCTGTCGCGACAGGTTCCGTTGCAGCGTCTCGAGCTGCTGCTGGATGCTCTGCAGCTTTCGCTGATTCTCCTCGGCCATGCCCTGGAGCTCGCGCAGGTCCTGTTCGCTGGAGTCCACGCGGGCGCTGAGGTCCGCCGACGACACCCCGAGCTCGCTAACCGTGCTCGAAAGCTCGGTATCCAGCTTCCGCACGAGCGAGTAGGTCTGGTAGATGGTGTTCTGCACCTGGTCCCGGTTGCTCGTGGTCGCGCATCCGGCCAGCAAGACCGTTGCGGCAAGCAACCCGGCTCCCGCGCGCAGGGAAGAGGTTCCAAGGCCCATGTGTGTCTTCCTTCGCATCAGCCCTGTCCCTCCAGTTCCGCGAGCTTCTCCTTGGCGCTCTTGACGGCCTCTTCCGTCGATGGGAAGTCCTGCACCAGTTGACGGAGCAGGCGAATCGCTTCATCCCGCCGGCCCAGCTCAACGTAGGCCACCGCCTGGTTATGGATGGCGAACGGCACGTAGCGCGAGGTCGGTTGCGACTGGCGATACTGCTCGTAGAGGCTCACAGCCTCCCGCACACGGCTCTGGTCGTTCTCCTGCGAGCCCTGGCGGAACCGACTCTCCGCGCGCCAGAACTCCGCGTGGCGCGCCGACTCCGTCGAGGGGTACTTCCTCATGTAGTCGTCAAACAGTTGGTAGGCCTTTGCGTAGTCCTTGTCGCGGAAACAGCGTGTCGCCTCCTGATAGGCGGCGACGGCGGAAGAGGCCGAAGCCTCCTCCGCCGCATCCGCTACGTTCGTTGCTGTCGTCGAGGGGGCGATCTCCGGCGCGGCCGCCTGGCCCGGCGGCATGGCCGAGACCGTCTCGAGGTCGCTCGACCCTTCCGACGCGGTCGGTGCGGAGCCGACCTGCCCTTCCACCGTCACCTCGCCCGGCATCATGACATCCGCGGGCGGCGCGGCCGCCGGCGTGCGCGCAGGCGACACCGACAGTCCGAAGTGTCGATAGAGGGCGTTGGTCAGCGTCGCGACTTGCTGCTCGAGCGCATCCAGTTGGGTCCGGTTCCGTTCCAGGCTGGTGCGCACCTGCGCGACCTGGTTATCGGTCTCCTCGACGCGCGTCTCCAGCGACGTCGCTGCCTGGTTCAACTGGTTGACCGTGCCTCCCAAGTCGCTGTCCAGCTTCCGAACATAACGGTACGTCTCGTACACGGTGTTCGTGAGCTGGTCCTGTCGGCCACCTCCGGTGGTGGCGCATCCCGCGACCAGCAGCGCCGCCGGCAGCCAGATCCACCGGTTCGCGATGCGCTTGCGCAACATGGCATTACCCTCTCGGACTGTTACGCCGGCGATCTACCGGCGAGCGTTATTGAATTCGCAGCGGCGATTCTGCGACCAGACGGCTTCGCCCGTGCCCTGAACGGCCGGGACTTCCTCGCCGTAGCTGATCGTGACAAGGCGGTCGCCGCTGACGCCAAGCTGGATCAGATAGTCGCGGGCGGCCAGCGCGCGCTTCTCGCCGAGCACGAAGTTGTACTCCTGTGTGCCCCGCTCGTCGCAGTGCCCCTCGATCTGCACGATCACGTCGGGGTTGGCCTTGATCAGCTCGGCGTTGGCCTGCAGCGTGGCGCGGGCGTCCGGACGCAGGTCGAACCGGTCGTAATCGAAGTAGATCGGCTGGAGACCGCTGGCCTTGTCGAACACCAACCGCTCCTGGTCGACGAGCGGCAGGCCCGTGCCGGTCGTGGTCTCAGCGCCGCCGGTCGTCGCCCCGCCCCCCCCGCTCGTGTAGTCGGGGTTGATCAGGACCTCGTCCTGCTTGCGCTTGCATCCCGTAAGCGCGACAGCGATCGCCAGCATCGGGATAATGACTGCTACAGTGCTCCACTTCATTTGCTTCATCGGTGCTCTCCGACAGCCTCTGTAGGAATCGACCTAGGGCCCAAGCTCCGCGGGATGGTGCGACACGCCCCGGGGACCGTCCGCCCGGCCCTCGTCAGATTCCCCTTCCAGCTCTCGATGTGGTGTCGCCCGACTCCGACGTGTACGTGCATCCGCACTCCGTGCAGCCGAGCCCTTCCGCTCCGTGGTTCGACGATCCCCGGGCGCACCCCATGGGTCACGCCCGCCCGCAAGCGTCATTATTATCCCACAAAGCACTTCTGAGTTCCATGCATTTCCGAGCATTGCTTCAAACGGTCAGACGGCCGCACTGTTTGCCGGGAAAGGCGCATCGGTTCGCCTCAGGAACGCGTGCTTTCAGCCCGTCGGTCGCGGGGCGGGCCGCACCTGGACCGCCCGCTCGATCTCGCGGACTTCGTCCATCGAGAAGTGGCCGATGTCCCATGTCATGGCGTTCGCCGCGCCGCACGCGCAGCCGAGGCAGGCCGTGTCCACGAGCGACATGCCGCGTTCGAGACCGACGGCGAAGCCGCCGACCAACGCGTCGCCGCTGCCCACGGGATTGACCTCGCGGATCTTCGGCGGTGCGACGCGGTACTGTTCGTCGCCTCGCGAGACCAGGAGGCCGTCTTTCCCGAGCGAGAGCGCCACGAGCGTGACGCCGCGGTCGTGGAAGCTATCGATCGCGCGCCAGCGGGCGGCCTCGGTGTCCAGACAAAACCCGACCAGCTCCTCCGCTTCCGCGACGTTCGGCTTGACCATGTACGGGGTCGCCTCGAGGCCCAACGCGAACTCCCTGCCGTGGGAGTCGAGGATGGTCAGCGCGCCCGCGGCCTGGGCCATCGGGATCGCCTCCCGGTAGAAGCGTTCGATACTGCGATCGCAGACGGTGCCGCTGAACACGGCGATCCGCGCGCCCTGCACCGCCTCGGCGTAGATCGCGAGCAGGCTCGCATACTCCGCTTCGGTGACGCGCGACCCCGGCTCGAAGAAGGCCGTCTGCCGGTGCTCCGCCTCCTCCAGCACGGTGGTGATCGTGCGCGTCGGCGAGGCGACCCAACACGGGGCGCAGGGGACGCCGTCGTCGTTCGTGATCATGTCGACGACATGCCGGCCGGAATGGCCGCCGACGATGACGAGCGCCTTCGACGCCGCGCCCAGGGCCTTCGCCGCACGAGCGACGTTGTTGCCCTTGCCGCCGGGAACACAGCTCGTTCGCGTCGACCGATGGAACGTGCCGGGCGTGAGGCGGTCGATGTACACCGTCTTGTCGACGCAGGGATTCGGCGTCACGGTCAGGATCATGCCGCTCGGCTCCTCGCTACCACTTCTCGCGAACGGGCACGCCCGCGGCGGACAGCTCCGCCTTGATCTCGGCGATGGTGTAGTGGCCCATGTGGACCATGCTGGCCACGATGGCCGCGTCCGCGTGGGCCTGCTGGAACACGTCGATCAGGTGCCGCGGCGTGCCGGCGCCGCCGGAGGCGACGACCGGAATGCCGACGCCCGTCGCGATGAGCCCGGTCAGGGTAAGCTCGAACCCTTCGCGGGTGCCGTCCGCGTCGACGGAGTTCACGACGATCTCGCCCGCCCCCAATTCCTCGGCGCGCTTCGCCCACTCGAGCGCGTCCATGCCCGTGTGCTCGCGGAAACCGCGCGTGGTGATCTCGTAGCCGCTGGGGCAGGCGGGGTCGTCCGTCCGGACCGGGTCCATGCCCAGCACAACGTTCTGCCGACCGAGCGCGCGCGACATCTCTCCGATGATGTTGGGATCCTCGACGGCCAGCGAGTTCACGGAGACCTTCTCCGCGCCGGCGTCGAGCACGTCGTACATGTCTTCGAGCGTGCGCAGGCCGCCGCCGACGGCGAACGGGATGTGGATGACCTTGCCGATCTCGCGGACCATCTCGATATCGATGCGCCTGCGTTCGGCGGATGCGGTGATGTCGTAGAACACGAGCTCATCGGCCCCGCCGTCGCTGTAGGCCACCGCCATCTCGACCGGATCGCCGAGGTCGACGTTGTTCTGGAACTTGACCCCCTTGGTGACCTTGCGGTTCCGGATGTCCAGGCACGGAATGATGCGCTTCTTCAACATACGCCCTCCCATTCGGCGAAGTTCCGCAGGAGCTGCAGGCCGTAGCGCCCGGATCGCTCCGGATGGAACTGCACCGCAACCAGATTGTCTCTTCCCACCACGGATGCGAACTGCACCCCCGCGTAGCCCGTCGTGCCGATGATCAGCGCATCGTCCGCCGGCACGGGATAGTAGCTGTGCACGAAGTAGAACTCGGTCGCGTCTTCGATGCCTTCGAGCAGCGGATGCCGACGGCGGATCTCGACGGTGTTCCAGCCCATCTCGGGGATCTTGCACAGGGGGTCGGCCGACTGGAAACGTCGCACGTCGCCCGGCAGAATGCGCAGGCAGTCCACGCCGCCGTCCTCGGCGGAGTGCGCGAAGATCACCTGCGTGCCGAGGCAGATGCCGAGGAACGGCTTGCGGTCGGCGAGCGCCTGCCGCAGCGGCTCCGCCAGATGCAGCTCGGCCAGGTGGCGCATCGCGGCGCCCGCCGCGCCCACGCCGGGGAAGATCACGCGGTCCGCTTTCGCCACGACCTCCGGGTCGCGCGTGATAACGGACGGCACGCCCAGATAGCTCAGGGCGAGCTGGACGCTCACCAGGTTCCCGGCATGGTAGTCGACTATCGCGATCACATTTCCTCTTCCCAGCCCCTCTTGGGCGCAACGCAGACTCAGATCAGACCCAGGCGTTCGAGCGCGCAGCCCGCCGCGCCAATCACCCCCGCGTCGCCGCCGAGCGTCGCCGCCTCGACGGACGCGCGGCTCCCCGGCACCTCGAAGGACTGCCGCTTGGCCGTCGCACGGGCCGGAGAGAACAACATTTCGCCGGCCGCAATCATGCCGCCCGCAAGCACGACCTTCTCCGGGTTCAGCAGGTTGATCAGGCTGCCGATCGCGGCGCCGAGCCACACGCCGGTCTCGCCGATCACCCAAGCCGCGAAGCCGTCGCCGGCCTGGGCCGCCTCGGAAATCATCCGGCCGGTGATCTTCTCGAGGTCCCCGCCGCAGCGTTCGAGCAGCGCCGTCTGGTGGCCGGCCTGAATGCCGTCGACGGCGGTCCGCACCATGCCCGTCACGGAGGCGTACGTTTCGAGGCAACCGCGGGCGCCGCAGTTGCAGCGCCGTCCGTTGCGTCGCACGCAGAGGTGGCCGACCTCCGCGGCGGTGCCGTCGGGGCCGCGCAGGAGTTTGCCCATCACGATGATGCCGCCGCCGACGCCCGTGCCGAGGGTGAGCAGCACCATGCTGTCCACGTCGCGCCCGGCGCCGAGCCAGAACTCGCCGAAACAGGCGACGTTGGCGTCGTTGTCCACGAAGCATGGGACGCCGAGCCGCTTCGCCATAGTGTCGGCGAGCGGCATGTCCTTCCAACCGGGCAGGTTCGGCGGGCTGAACACCACGCCCGTCTGCCAGTTCATCGGACCCGGCGCGCCGATCCCCGCCGCGAGCACGTTCGACTGCGCGACGCTCGCCTGGCTGAGCGCCGCCTCGGCGCTCTCGACCATCATGTCGATGACGACGTCCGGCCCTTCGCTGGCGCGCGTGGGACGGCAGTCTTTCCCGAGCACCTCGCCCGCGCGCGACACGACAGCGGTCTTCACGTTGGTCCCGCCCAGATCGATGCCGATGAGAACCTCACTCACTGCGATACACTCCTTGTCCGTCGACCCATGACTTGAACGAGCCGGATATCCCCCGAGCCCAGCCAAGCCCGGATCGGCCCCCGAACAGCGTGCAGTCTACGAAGTTGCGGCGGGATCCGCCAACCTGCCGAGCCGCGCCAGCTCCGCCCGCAGGAGGTCCATGTACGCCCGATCGCGCCGCGGCTCGAACTCGCGCGCGGCCTCCCAGTCGTGGAACCAGATCGGCCGGGTGCGCAGCGCGGCCGACTCGCTGGCGTAGCGCGGGATCACGTGAGCGTGCAGCGCGGGCTCGAGGTTCCCGAGGATCTCGTAGTTGATGCGCACCGCCCGGGTCACCGTCTTGATCGCGTCGCCCACGGCGGCCATGTCGGCCAGGAACACGGCGCGGTCCTCGGGACCGAGCGAGTTCAGGCACGGCGCCACCGGATCCGGCAGCAGCAGGCAATACCCCTCGAGCACCTGGCGATCGCCCATGACAACCCAGCCGGACCGGACGCGCGCAACCACGGTCGGGTTCTCGCCGCGCCGCGCCGCTTCGACCCTGCGGTGGATCTCCGTGCTCATGACGTCCCCCCCATCTCCTTGACGAAAGCAATGGCGCGTTGGACGCGCTCGAGGCACTTCTCGCGGCCCAGCAACTCCGCCAGCTCGAACAACCCCGGGCCCACGCTGCGCCCGGTGAGCGCCAGGCGCGTCGGGTGGACGAACTGCCCCAGCCCCACGCCTTCGGCTTCCGCGCGGGCTTTGAAGGCCTCATGGAGCGCTTCGGACGTGAAAGGCTCGGTCGTCTCCAGGAGCATCGTGATCGCCTCGAGCCGCTCCACCGCGTTCGGCTTGCTCCAGTGCTTGCCGACGGCCTTCTCCTCGTACGCGTCCGGCTCCCGGAAGAAGAAGTCCGCCAGGCCGACGATCGCGTTCAGGGTGGGCAGCTTCTCCTGGCAGATCGTCGCGAGCCGGGTCAGCCATTCCGGCGACCGGTCGCTGCAATCGAAGCCGGCGCGCGCAAGGATGGGCGTAAGCAGATCGCGCAACGTCTCGGGGGCCAGCATGCGGATGTGCTGGCCGTTCATCCAGTCGAGCTTCTTCCGGTCGAACTTCGCCGCGGACGCCCCCAGACGACGCACGGTGAACGCTTCGATGAGCTGCTCCGGCGTGAACAACTCGCGGTTCTCCTCTTCGGGGGTCCATCCGAGCAGCGCCAGGTAGTTCACCATCGTCTGCGGGAGATACCCGTCCTCGCGCCAGTCCAGCAGGTTCGCCCCGTGCAGGCGTTTGCTGTACTTCTTGCCGTGCTCGTCAAGCACCATGGGCAGATGACCGAACCGGGGGCGATCAAAGCCGAGCGCGTCGAACAGCATCGCGTGGCGGAACGCGTTGGTCAGGTGGTCGTCGCCGCGGAGCACGTGGGTGATCCGCATCAGGCCGTCGTCCACCACCACGGCGAGGTGGAACACAGGGTCGCCGTTCGGCTTGACGATCACGAAATCGTCGAACTCGCGGTTGTCCGTGCGGACCTCGCCCTGCACCATATCGTCGATGACGGTCTCGCCGTCGGGCGTCTTGAAGCGGATCGCGCAGGGCCGGTCGCCCATGGCCGCGATCTCCTCCGGCGACGCGTCGCGCCACTGCGTGCGAAGCGGCCCGGAGCGCCGCCCTTCCCGCACATCCCTGCGCATGACCTCAAGCTCTTCGGGCGTGCAGAAGCAGCGGTAGGCCTTGCCCTCGGCCACCAGACGCTCCGCCGCGGCGAGGTGCAGATGGCGTCGCTCCGACTGGCGGTACGGCCCGTACGCGCCGCGCTCGGGTTCGCTGCCGATGCCGGGGCCTTCATCCCAGTCGATGCCCAACCAGTGCAGCGCCTCGAGGATAACCTCGCCGTACTCCGCCCGGCTGCGTTCCGTGTCGGTATCTTCGAGACGCAGGATGAACGCGCCGCCTTCCTTGCGCGCGAACAGCCAGTTGATGATCGCCGTCTTGGCGTTTCCAATATGGAAGAACCCCGTCGGCGACGGGGCGATACGTACGCGTATGCCGCTCATTACCTTCTCCGGATGGGACTGAACACCGTAGGGACGGCCGAGAGGATAGCACAGACAGAGCGACCCCTGCCGCAACCCCTGCGCGTCCGCGTCGACACGGGCGGGAAGCTGCCGCGGACTCAGTTCGTCTCGTGGCAGGGCTCGATCGCGGTGATCCGGTTCTGCGCGTCGACGTGGATCGTCTTGGGGACGTGTCGTCGCACCTCGTGCGGCTCGAACTGCGCGTAGGTGATCGCGATGATGAGGTCGCCGCGCACGCCGCGTCGGGCGGCCGGACCGTTCAGGCAGACGATGCCGCTGCCCCGCTCGCCCTCGATGAGGTAGGTCTCGAACCGCTCGCCGTTGTTGACGTTCAGCACCTGCACCTGCTCGAACGGGACCATCTCGGCCGCTTCCATGAGGATGGGGTCAAGCGTGAGACTGCCCACGTAGTTCAGGTCCGCCTCGGTGACGGTAGCGCGGTGGATCTTGCTTTTCAGCAGCGTCAGTTGCATCGGTGATGTCTCCAGGGGCTACGGCCTGGTCCCCGGGTCCGGCCCCGGGCGCTCCGCGCCTTCCGTGTCGAGAATAAGGTTGTCGATCAGCCGGGTCTCGCCGAGCCGGCCGGCCGCTGCGAGCAACGCGCGGTCGCGGGCCTCGTCCAGCGGGGTCATCTCGTCCGCGTCGACGAGCTCGACATAGTCGACGGCGAACCCGCTGTGCGCCATCCGCTCCCGCACCGCCTCGGTCAGCGTGCGGGGGCTCCGCTCGCCGGCGCGCCACAGCGCCTCCGCGGCGAACAGCCCCCGCGACAGGCCGAGGGCCCGGCGGCGCTCGTCCTCCGAGAGGTACTGATTGCGCGAGCTGACGGCGAGACCGGACGCTTCGCGCACCGTGGGAACGACGACGATCTCGATGCCGAAATCGAGGTCGCGCGTCATCCGGCGGACCACCGCCGCCTGCTGCGCGTCTTTCTGGCCGAAATACGCCCGGTCCGGCTGGACGGCGTTGAACAGCTTCGTGACCACGGTGGTCACGCCGCGGAAGTGGTGCGGCCGCGATCCGCCGCACAGGCCCTGGGTGAGGCGCTCGACGTTCACATACGTCGCGTACCCGTCCGGGTACATGGTCGACGCCGCGGGGGCGTACACGACCTCCACGCCGACCTCCTCGGCCATGGCGCAGTCGGCGTCGAACGAGCGCGGATAGCGGTCCAGGTCCTCGTTCGGCCCGAACTGGGTCGGGTTGACGAAGATGCTGAGCGCGACCGCGTCGTCGCGGGCCGCGGCCGTCTCCATCAGCCGCCGGTGCCCGACGTGCAGCGCGCCCATGGTCGCGACAAAACCGACGCTCCGCCCGGCTTGCCGCTCCGTGCGCGACCAGGCGCGCATCTCTTCAGGCGTCGCGATCACTCGCATCGGCGTTCGTGCTCCGGACCGGGGAACGCGCCCGCGCGCACTTCCCGGGCATAGGCCGCGAAGGCCTCGGCGATGGCGGTTTTGGCGTCGAAATACGTCTTGACGAAGCGGTAGCCGGGACCGAACCCGAGCATATCGTGCATGATGAGGATCTGTCCGTCGCACGCCGCGCCGGACCCGATGCCGATGGTCGGAATGGACAGCTTCCGCGAGACCTCGCCCGCGACGCCCGCCTCGACGAGTTCGAGCACAATGGCGAAACAGCCCGCGCGTTCGAGGCCGAGGGCCTCTTCCACGAGCCGCTCGCGGGCGCGCTCATCGGTCCCCTGCACTTTGTAGCCGCCGATCTGGTGGACCGACTGCGGGGTGAGGCCGATGTGCCCCATCACGGGGATGCCCGCGCGCGTGATGGCCTCGACGGCGGCGCCGAACCGATCGGCGGGGCCTTCGAGCTTGACCGCCTGCGCCCCGCCTTCGGCCACGAGGCGACCGGCGTTCTCCAGCGCCCGCTCCGGGCTGATCTGATAGGACAGGAAGGGCATGTCGGCGACGAGCAAGGCGCGCTTGACGGCGCGCGAGACGATCCGCGTGTGGTAGACCATCTGGTCCATCGTAACGCCGATCGTGTCGTCGAGGCCGGCCACGGCCGTGCCGAGACTGTCGCCGACGAGGATCACGTCCACGTCGGACGCGTCCAGGAGGCTGGCCATGGGGTAGTCGTAGGCGGTGAGGGCGACGATCTTCTCGCCGTCTCGCTTGCGCTTCATCAGCGTCGTGGTGCGCACGGGCATGGCGCGGCTCCTTCTGAACCGTGACGTACGGCCGTCCCGGTCCCTCATGGGCTCCAAGCGGAGCGGTTCAGCGGCCGGACTACGGGCGGAGGGCCACACGCCCCTCGAAAGGGGTCGCGGCGGCCAGATCGGCGACGGTTCTGCCCGTGACCGGATCGACCGCATCGCCCGCGATCTCCGCCAGCGGCGCGAGCACGAAAGCGCGCTCGCGGAACGCGCGATGCGGAATATCGAGCGCCGGCTCGCGCACGATGCGCGGCCCCCACAGGATCAGGTCGATGTCGATGACGCGAGGCCCCCAACGGAGCCCCGGCCGCCGACCCATCGCGCGTTCGATGCGTTTGGCCGCTTCAAGGAGTTCAAGCGGCGCGAGCGCCGTCTCGATCTCCGCGACCATGTTCAGGAACAGGGGCTGGTCGGCGACCCCCTCCGGGAGGGTCTCATAGACCCGCGATCGCCGCGTCACCGACGTCGTCGGAAGCCGCCCGATCGCGTCCAGGGCGCGCTCGAGCGCCCGCATCCGATCGCCGAGATTGCTTCCGAGCCCAAGGTGCATGCGCGAGGCGGTCCGCGCCGAACTCAACTCCGAATTCCTCGCATCCACACACACAATAGAGTATACCTCACGCTTCGTTTGCCTTCAACGCAATCAAGGAGCGCCCGGGTTCATATCCTAAGTGCAACACTTGGCGTGAAGCCCTTTCCCGTTGGCGGGTCCCGAGTAGACCAGAGGGCAGGCAGAGGGCATCGAGGGATTTCGGTAGACTGAGTTTTTGCACCAACCAGAAACCGAAAGGATCCCTCGATGCCGTACCATCATCTTACACCGGTTGAACGCGGGCAGATCCAGGCGCTGTTCGCCCAAGGGCGAAGCAGGGGTTCGAGATCCCCGCGCGGGTCAGCATCGCGGACACCGCGCCCACGGCGCTCCACGCCCTCGACCTGACCCTCCCCTCCGCCTGGACAGGACGCGTCGTGACCGACGCGTTCGCCTGCCGGCTACAGCAAGACCTCGTTCTGGACGATCTGGTCGAGCGTCTGGCGAGCGCGGATCAGCGCGACCTCGCCGGAGCATCGGATGAGGACTTCCGCGGCCTCGGGGAAGGTGTTGTAGTTCTTCGTCGACATGGCGGAACAGTAGGCCCCCGCTCCCCCGACGACCACGGCGTCGCCGATGGCCGCCTTGGGCAGCATGCGCGGTCCGAGCCCCTCGGGGTTGCCCGGCTCGGGCGTGAGGATGTCGCCGCTTTCGCAGCAGTGGCCCACGACCAGGCAGGACTGGGTCGGCCGCGGCTCGCCGTCCGCCGGGATAATCTCGATCGGGTGCTGCGCGCCGTAGAGCGAAGGGCGCGTGACCTCGGTCATGCCGGTGTCGGTCTTGATGAACGTGCGGCCCTTCGCGCCGGTGTCGACCACATCCGTCACGGTCGCGACGATGCAGCCGGCGCGGGCGACGAGATAGGCGCCCGGCTCGATCTCGAGGTGCGGACGTCGCCCGGTTCGCTCGGCGAACTCCTCGAAGTCGGCGCGGACCAACGCGCCGATCGCCTGAAGATCCGCGGAGGTCTCGTCGGGCATGCGCGCGACCCGGAACCCGCCGCCCAGGCTGAGGGTTCGCACGTCGGGCAGGCGTTCGGCCAGCGCGAGGGTCATGCGGGCGCACCGGTTCCAGACGGCGGGGTCCGCGCCGGAGCCGATGTGCGTGTGCATGCCGGAGATCCGGAGTCCGTACTCCGCGGCGACGCGCTTGACCTCTTCGAGGCGCTCGTGCCAGATGCCGAAGCTCGACGACGGCCCCCCCACGTTGGTGCGGTTGCTGTGGCCGGACCCGAGGCCGGGGTTCATCCGCACGCAGACGTCCGAGTTCGGGCGCAGCGCGCCGTACGCCCGGAGTTGCGCGAGGGAGCACGCGTTGAACAGACATCCCCGGTCCAGCAGCTCGTCCAGGTTGCGCGGCAGCTCTTGCGCGGTGATCTGGATACGCTCCGGCGATACGCCCGCCCGCATGGCGCGCGCCGCCTCGTAGCCGCTGCTTGCATCGATGTGCAGCCCCTGCCCCGAAAGGGTCTGGATGATCGCGGCGGTGGGGCAGGCCTTCATGGCGTACCGGACGGTGAGGCCGAACGCGTTCGGGAACGCCAGCGCATCGGCGGCCGCCTGGTGAAGCCGCTCCTCGAGGTAGACGAAAAGGGGCGTGCCGAAGTCGCGTTGGAGTCGGCGGGCCAGCTCAGGCGGCAGCAACGGCGTCGATGCGGTATGCTCAGGCATGCTTCGTTTCCCTTTATGGAATCCAGGTCACAATTCAGGGTAGAGTCCCGATACTCTACTCAACGAACCGAGGGTTGGCAACCGCTCGCCGGAAATCGTCGGGCCGCTGGAACCGAGACCGCCCTGCTGATGTCGAAAACGAAAGTCATGTATGTCTGCCAGTCCTGCGGGGCGACGGCGCCGCGTTGGGCGGGGCGCTGCGACGCCTGCGGCGAGTGGAACACGATCGCGGAGGAGCAGGTCGTCGAGCCGGGCAAGCACACGCGGGCGAAAGCGACCGCGGGAACGCAAGCGACGGCCCCGGTCTCGATTCTGGACCGCAGCCAGGCGTTGCCGGAGCGCATCGCCACGGGGAACGCCGAGTGCGACCGCGTGCTGGGCGGCGGCATCGTTCCCGGATCGCTCACGCTGGTGGGCGGCGACCCGGGCATCGGCAAGTCCACCCTCATGCTGCAACTGTCGCACCACGTGGCCGAGCGGGTCGGCCCCGTGCTCTACGTTTCCGGCGAGGAGTCGTTCGATCAGACGCGGATGCGGGCCCGCAGGCTTGGGCGTCTGACGGAGCGGCTCATGCTCCTCGTCGAGACCGACGTGGACACGATCCGCGCGCGCCTTGCGGAAGAGGACTACGCGCTCGTCGTGGTCGACTCGGTGCAGTCGGTGTACTCGTCGCAGATCCCGGCGGTTCCGGGAAGCGTCGGGCAGGTGCGCGAATGCGCGAACGAATTCCTGCAGATCGCCAAAGGCACGGGCGTGCCGGTGTTTCTGGTGGGCCACGTGACAAAGGAAGGCACGATCGCGGGGCCGCGCGTTCTCGAGCACCTGGTGGACACGGTGCTGTACTTCGAGGGCGAAGGGCGGCAAGCGCTGCGCATCCTGCGCGCGGTGAAGAATCGGTTCGGCTCGACGAACGAAATCGGCGTGTTCGAGATGATGGAGACGGGCCTGCACGAGGTGCCCAACCCGAGCGCGCTGTTCTTGAGCGAACGCCCGATCGGCGTGAGCGGGTCGGTGGTGCTGCCCAGCATCGAAGGAACGCGGCCCTTGCTGGTGGAAGTGCAGGCGCTGGTGTCGGAATCGCACCTGGCTTCGCCGCGCCGCACCACGACGGGTGTGAATCCAAACCGCGTTTCGCTTATTCTGGCGGTGTTGGAGAAACGCGCCGGCGTGCCGTTCTCCGACAAGGACGTGTTCGTCAACGTGGTCGGCGGCGTGCGGGTCGATGAACCGGCCGCGGACTTGGCGATCGCGTTCGCCCTCGTATCGAGCGCGCTTGAGACGCCGCTCCCCGCCGACACCGCCGCCTTCGGCGAGCTGGGCCTGGCGGGCGAGGTGCGTCCCGTCGACATGGCGCGATACCGCGTGTCCGAGGCGGCGAAGTTCGGACTGACCACGTGTGTTCTCCCGCGGAGTTGCGCGGCGGACGTGAACGGCGATGCGATAGAGCTGATCCCGGTGACGGGGGTGGCGCAGGCGGTGGAAGCCGCACTGGAACGGTAGGTGGATCCGGAGCGTATGGCGAAAGCGAAGAGCAAGACCGGTCAGGAGTTGTACAAGGAGGCCCTGCTCATGGTGTCGCCGGGCACGCCGCTGCGCGATGCGCTGTTCGCGATCCTGCAGAGCCGCAACGGCGCGCTGATCTGCATCGGCGACCCGAAAAAGCTGGGCGACCTTTCGGAGGGCGGCATCGAGCTGGATGCGCCGACCAAGCCGCAGCTCGTGTATGAGCTGTCGAAGATGGACGGCGCGATCATCCTGAACGACGACGCCTCCCGCATCCTGTACGCCAACCGGTTCATCAAGCCGGACGTCTCGATCCCGACGGATGAGACGGGAACGCGCCACCGCGCCGCCGAGCGGCTCGCCAAACAGGCGAAGTGCCTGGTTGTCGCGGTGAGCGAGCGCCGGGCGAGCGTGACTCTTTACATGCACGACCGCAAGCACGTGCTCGACACGATCCCGACGCTGCTGAACAAGGCCATGCAAGCGATCCAGACGCTCGAGAAGTACATGCGCGCGCTGCGCCAGGCCGCCCTGGACCTCAGCACGCGCGAGTTCGAGGACATGGTGACGATCTTCGACGTGTGCAGCACGGTGCAGCGGTACGAACTGGTGGTTCGCATCGCAGCCGAGATTGAGCCGTACATTCTCGAGCTCGGCACGGAGGGACGCCTGATCGAGATGCAGCTCAAGGAGCTGACCCTTCCTCTGGACGAGGCGGAGCTGGTCATCAAGGATTACTACCGCGCCAAGCAGGGCGTGACCTATGAGGACGTGCTGACGCGCATCTCCGAGATCTCGCAGCAGGATCTGCTGAACCTCAGCGCTATCAGCCAGGCGCTCGGCTACGGATCGAACCTGCGCAACACAGACACCTACCTCTCGCCCCGCGGCTACCGCCTGCTCACGCAAACCCGACGTCTCACGCCGCAGATCATCGAGAACCTCGTGGCGCGGTTCGGGTCGCTGCAGCAGATCATGCGCGCGCCCAAAGAGGAGCTTTGCGAAGTGGAAGGCGTCGGCGAGGTGCTGGCGGAGCGCGTGCGCCTGAGCCTGAACAGCCTGCGCAACCAGCTCGCGTTCGACCGGAACAGGAAGTGGGATGGCTGAGCGCGACGTCCGGTTCATCCACGAGGCGGAGGTTCTGGCCAACGACGCGGTCGCGCCGGGACACCTCCGCATGCGCGTGCGCGCCGAGGAGATGGCTCGGCACGCGCGGGCGGGGCAGTTCTGCATGGTGCAGACCGCGCGCGGACTGGCCCCGTTCCTGCGCAGACCGATGTGTTTCGAGCGGATCCTGCCTGACGGATTCCAGCTCCTGTACAAGATTGAAGGCGAGGGCACGCGGCTGCTGGCCGAGATGACGCCGGGCACGCGGCTGTCCATCCAGGGGCCGCTGGGCAACGGGTTCGACGCCGGCCCCGATGTCGCACGGCGGATCATCGTGGCGGGCGGCATCGGCGTAGCTCCGTTCCCCGCCTTGGCCGACGCGATTCTGGCCGCGTGCGGAGAGCCGCCCGAGGTCGTGCTCGCCGCCCGCACCAGAGACATGCTCCTGTGCGCGGACCTGTTCGGCGCGCTGGGGTGTCGCGTGCATCTCGCGACCGACGACGGCTCCGCAGGCGAACGGGCCTATGCCGCGCAGATGCTGGAGCGCCTCGAACCGGGACCAGACACCCGCGTGTATGCGTGCGGCCCGATAATCATGATGAAGACAACCGCGGACGTCGCCCTGGCGGCGGGCGCGGAGTGTCACGTGTCGCTGGAGGCCCACATGGCCTGCGGCGACGGCGCGTGCCTGGGCTGCGTCGTGGAAGCGCGAGAGGAGCGCGAGGGCGAACGGATGGTCCGCGTGTGCGTGGACGGGCCGGTGTTCGACGCGCGCATCATCGACTGGGAGGCGCGCGATCACGCCCATGACCTCTGAGCGACCAGATCTCTCGATTCGACTCGGCGGCCTCGCGATGAAGAACCCCGTCACGGTGGCGTCGGGAACGTTCGGCTATGGCGGGGAATACGACCGGTATTTCGACGTCGCGCGCCTCGGCGCCGTCACGACCAAGAGCCTCTCGCTGAAGCCGCGGCCGGGCAACCGACCGCCGCGCCTGGTCGAGACGCCGGCCGGCATGCTCAACGCGATCGGCCTGCAGAACGTCGGCATCGACGCGTATCTGCGCGACAAGGCGCCGTTTCTCCGCGAGAAACGCGTGCCGATCATCGGCAACATCTACGGCGCGACGCCGGACGAGTACGCCGAGCTGGCGCGGCGGCTCGAGGCGGAGGACGCCGCCGACGCGATCGAGGCGAACCTGTCGTGTCCGAACGTGCACGACGCGCAACGCGCGACGGGCCCGGTGCTCGTGTCGCAGAGTTGCGAGGCGATCGGCGCATACACGCGCGCGATCCGCGCGGCGACGCGCCTGCCGCTGTTCGTGAAGCTGACGCCCAACGTGATGAACATCCAGGAGCCGGCGCTGGCCGCCGAGGAGGCCGGCGCGGACGGCGTCTGCCTGATCAACACGCTGCTGGGGATGGCGATCGACGCGGAGACGCGCCGCCCGAAGCTCTCCAACATCGTGGGCGGGCTCAGCGGCCCGGCGATCCGTCCCGTGGCGGTGAAGATGGTGTGGGACGCGGCCCGGGCGCTGCGGATCCCGATCATCGGCACGGGCGGGATCGCCTGCGCGGCGGATGCGATCGAGTTCCTGCTGGCCGGCGCGACGGCCGTGTCCGTGGGGAGCATGTCGTTCCGCCAGCCCGACGCGGCCGTGCAGGTCGTCGAAGGCATCGAGGCCTACCTGCGGCGCCATGGGATCGGCGCGGTCACAGAGCTAATCGGGGCGATGCAGGTCTGACGCGCTGAACCCGCCCCGCGACGCAGAACCAGGGACGCCGAAACATGCGAACAACCGATCTGATATCCGTGTTCGACTTCGACACGCGCCAGGAGGCGATGGACGCGGCGGCCGCGATCGGCGACTGCGCCTGGGTCAAGGCGGGGCTCCAGCTCTTCACCCGCTGCGGCCCCGACCTGGTGCGCGAGCTGCAGGACCGCGGCAAACGGGTGTTCCTGGACCTCAAGCTGCACGACATCCCCAATACCGTCGCCAACGCGGCGAGAGCCATCGCCGACTTGGGCGCGGGCATGACAACCGTCCACGCCGGCGGCGGCAGCGCGATGGTCTCGGCGGCGTGCCGGGCCGTCGAGGGGTCCGAGACCCGCGTGCTTGCGGTGACGATCCTGACCAGCCTGTCGGATGAAGTCCTGACGGCCGAACTCGGGCTGCGGGAACGGGCGGCCGAGGCCGTGGCGCGGCTGGCGCGGCTCGCCGTCGACGCGGGGGCGCACGGCATCGTGTGTTCACCGCTCGAGATCGCAGCCGTCCGCGACGCGGTCGGCCCGGAGCCGCTGATCGTGACGCCGGGCGTGCGGCCGACCTGGGCGGGACGCGACGACCAGGCGCGCGTGATGACCCCGGGCGATGCGGCCCGCGCCGGGGCGGACTACGTAGTGGTGGGCCGTCCGATCTTCAAAGACCCAGACCCGGCCCAGGCCGTGCAGCGTATTCTGCGGGAACTGGCCGACGCCGCGTCCGTGGAGGAATGACCCATGACAGAGATCGAAACGCTTGATCTTTTCCGGAAGACGGGGGGCCTGCTCGAGGGGCATTTCCTCTACGCCAGCGGTCGGCACGGAAGGCAGTTCCTGCAGGCCGCGCGGGTGCTTCAGTATCCCGAACACACGGAGACGCTGTGTCGTGAGCTCGCCCGCGCCTTCGCGGACGCCTCGGCGGAGCTGGTGTGCGGTCCGGCGACCGGCGGCATCCTGCTCGCCTACGAGACCGCCCGGCATCTGAACTGCCGCGCCGTGTTCACGGAGAAGGACGGCGACGGCATGGCGCTGAAGCGCGGGTTCGAGCTGCGCCCCGGGACGCGCGTGCTCGTGGTCGAGGATGTGATCACCACGGGCGGGTCCGTGATCAAGACGATAGCCCACCTGCGCGAACGGGGCGCGACGGTGGTCGGCGTAGGGGCGCTGGTCGAGCGCGGCGGCGGCGAGGCCCAGTTCGACTGCCCGTTCCATCCTCTCGCGCGGATCCGCATGGAGAGCTGGCCGCCGGAGGACTGTCCCCTCTGCCGGGAGGGAGCCGCCCTGATCGACCCGGACGACATCATCGTCTAGTCCCGGGCAGGCGTTCAGCTCGGGCGACCTTTGACCGTCGGCTCGGGCATCGCGTAGTATGCCTTGCAGCGCCCCACGGCGGGTTCGCGAGCCGTTTTGGCCCGCAGGTGCAGCCCATCGGCCGCACCGCGATTCCGCCGTCGGGCAGTCTCGGAGGCAGCCATGCAGCGGCATCTTCATGACGCCGGATCGCGGGCGACCCGTCGCGAGCCCTGGACGTCTCCCCCGACGTCTCCGACGCGGTGCGCGATGCCGCTTGGCGCACGCGTACAGGAGGCCCCCGGACGTGATTGATCGCATCGCGGTGCTCGGCGGCAGCAGCGTATACACGCCCGAATTCATCCTCGCCGTCATCTCCCGGAACCTCTGCGTCAGCGAGATCGCCCTGGTCGGAAGATCGGCGCGGAAGCTCAAGCTCGTGTCGCAGTTCTGTCAGCGGCTCATGGACCGCAGCGGGTACCCCTGCAAGATCATCGGGACAACGGATCTGGAGGAGGGCGTCGCCGGGGCGAAGTACGTGCTGAACAACATCCGCGTCGGCGGCATGAGCGCGCGGGTTCGCGATGAGGGGCTCCCCCCGCGGATGGGCATGATCGGCGATGAGGCGTTGGGGGCGGGAGGCGTCGCCAACGCCCTGCGGACGCTGCCGGTCGTGCTCGAGTATGCGCAGCGCATCGCGGCCGTGAACCCGGACGCGGCGTTTGTCAACCTCACCCACCCCATGGGCGCCTGCGTCGAGGCGCTGGCGAAGCATTCGTCGCTGCGCGTAGTCGGGGTGTGCGACTCCGCGCGGATCTACATCCGCCGAATCGCCGCGCTGCTTCGCGTGCCGGAGGAAGATCTGAAGGTGGACTACCTCGGGCTCAACCAGATGGGTTGGATCCAGGACGTGCGGGTGAAGGGGCGCAGCCAGATGAGCCGCGTGCTCGATCGCCTCGACGGCCATACGGAGGACGAGTTCGACCTCGACGTGATCATGCTGTTCCGCATGATCCCGACCCGTCGACTGAGCCTGTATTTCCACAAGGATGTGGTGATCAAGCAGCAGCGGGCCATGTCGCGGAGCCGTTCCGAGGCGCTGCAGGAGGCGGAAGAGCAGATCCTGAGGCTGTATGAGGACGAACAGCTCGTAGAGATCCCCGACCTGACGCGGGCGCGCAACGCGTTGTGGTATGAGGAGACGATCGTCCCGCTGATCGACGCGATGGAGAGCAAGGAAGGGCGGGACATCGTCCTCTGCGTGCGCAATGAAGGGGCCATCCGCGACCTCGGAGACGACTGCTCCGTCGAGATTCCCGTGCGGGTCAACGCGTCCGGCATCAAACAGCACAAGGTGGGGAGCTGCCCGCGGTTCCTGCGGGGGCTGTTCCTGGCGGCGAAGGAGAGCGACCGACTGGCCGTGGAAGCGGTTGTGCACAAGTCATACGAACTCGCGTTGCAGGCGCTGACGATCAACCCGTTCGTCCCCTCGCTTGACGCGGCCAGACAGTATCTCGACCGGATTCGGAAAGAAGAGCGGATCGAGTTGCACTGATTGAGGTTGCAAACATCCGGCGATTGCGCCATCATGTGGTGGATTCGCTGTAGACGCCGACGGGGCGGTCGCTCTGGCGCGGAGGGGTTCCCGCGGGCGGGGCGACGGGTTGCCGGGGCGGCCGGAACACAAGGCCGATGACGGAGACCATCTTGGCTCGACAGATCTTATGGGAGGAGAGGGTGCATACGATGCGACGATTGAGCGTTTTCGCCTTGGCGATGGCGGTAGTGGGGGCGGCGTTCGCCCAAGCTCCTCGAGTGACGGGCGGCGGCGGCGCTACCCTCGAGGAACTCGCCGGATCGGGATCCCTCGTCACCGTGGTCCTGAAGGAACGACAAGCGGAGGACAGGAACCTGCGGGTGGTGGAGTACACGGACACGGATGTGTCGGTGCTGACCGACAACGGCGAGCGCCACACCTATCTGTTCGAGGATATCCAGGAGATTCGTGTGCAGGAGGGGCAGGAGGAGTCGGTGCGCGAGTGGCGGCCCGCCCAGGGACGCGGCATGCTGCCCGCGCAGCAGCAGGTGGTCGCCCGGGCGACCCAACGCGCCAACGAGCTGTTCAGCGCAACGACATCCGACCAGTTCGTCAAGATGAACGCCGCGGCCATGCTCGCGCTGAGCGGCGATGCGGCGCAACAAGACGCAGCGAACACATACCTGACGCAGCTGCTCACCAGCAACGACCTCCGGCTGGCCGTGGAGGCCGCGTTGCGGATGTACCTGATCGGCCGCGAAG
Source organism: Candidatus Hydrogenedentes bacterium UBA6118 (assembly GCA_002422525.1). Lineage (GTDB taxonomy): Bacteria > Hydrogenedentota > Hydrogenedentia > Hydrogenedentales > SLHB01 > UBA6118. The sequence continues at coordinate 57,119 of DIWA01000053.1, read as the reverse complement.
ACGAGGTCGATCCCGCGCTGGTGACTGAAGGGCTCACGAGCGGCAACCGCCAGATCCGCGCCACGGCCGCTGCGCTCGCCGGCTTCCTCAAGCATCGCGAGGGCGAGATCGAGCTCTACAAGATGCTGCGCGATCGCCGTCCGGACTTCTCCGTGCCGGCCATCCGCGCGCTCGCCATGTTGGGACGCACGGACATCGCGCCCACGCTGGTCGAGATGCTCACGGAACGCGACATCGAGCGTGCGAACGCGGCGGTGTTCGCCCTCAAGCGCATCGGCGGCGAAGAGGTCGCCTCCGAGCTGAAACAGATGCTCGAGTCGTCCGACGGGCTGACGCGCTTCCGCGTGGCCGAGGTGCTCAGCGAGATCGGCGACGCGGAGAGCCGGATCGTCCTGCGCGACGAACTGATGGAAGTGCCGACCCTGCAAGTGCGGGCGGCCCTGGTGCTCGCTCCCAAGGGCGACATCAAGGCGATGCGGATCTTGCGGGAACGGCTGCTGCGCCGGCCGGACCTCGTGGAGAGCGAGCTGTTGCAGCGCGCCGAGATGGCCGCGGCGCTCATCGAAGGCGGCGACCGCACGGCCGTTCCGATCTTGCAGGACCTGCTCCGCACCGACTTCCCCGCGGTTCAGGCGAACGTGTGCCGGCAAATCACGCGGCTGGGCTTGCGCTCGCTGGTGACCCTGGTGCAACCGGCGATCGAGAGCGAGGATCGCAGCGTCGCGGTGGCCGCGTGTCAGGCGGCCATTTCGGCCGCGTTCCCGGACTACCGCGAACGCGTGCTTCAGTCGTTGTGGATGTAGTCGACCAACTGCATGTACGTATTCACGGCCTCGTGCAAGGGGTGGGCTTCCGCTTCTCGACCCTGCACGAGGCCGCTGCATCAGGGCTGACGGGCTGGGTGCGCAATGTGCCCGGCGGGGCCGTCGAGGCGGTGTTCGAGGGCGAACGGAACGCCTTGGAACGCATGCTCCGGTGGTGCGAGGACGGTCCGCCCTATGCGCGGGTCGACCGCGTCGACGCGACGTGGAGCCAAGGGCCGCGGCGCTACGACCGGTTCCGCATACAGACCTGATTCGGCCCGCGGCGGACGCGGCTACTTGCGCCCCCGCGTGGTCGCGGCCGGCCGAAGCGCCCAGATCATCTCCGTGGAGCTCGGCAGGAGCGGTCCGCCGTCGAAGTCTCCGAGCAGCGCCTCCACCTCGAACCCCGCCAACTGCACAAGGCGGAGCATCTCCCGCGCAGTGAGCCACGCCCGCGTCAGCGACAGCGTGCGCATGTTGACGACGTCGCCGTCCTCGTCCGTCCAGTAGAGCGTGTGCTCCTCGTGCAACTCCTGCAGATACTCGTCGAAGTCCGAGGCGCAGTAGTGCACGAGCCCGCCTTCGTCGCTTTCGTAGCGCCCGGACAGCCGCATGAGCCCGGCTTGCGCGCCCGTGTACGCCGCGATGACCGAGGGGCGCGCGGCCCAGAGGTTCAGGACGAACCGACCGTCCTTCTTCAGATGCGCGCGCACCGCGGTCAGGCAGGAGAGCTGATCCGCCGGGGTGAGGCAGTGCATGAAGGTCCGGTAGGGCATGGCGATGAAATCGAACCGCTCGCGCAGGGAGAAATCGCGCATGTCGGCGCACACAAGGCGCAGACTGCCTTCGACCGGCTGGACAAGCTCGAACTTCCGCCGACACTCCGCGAGCATCGGCTCTGAGATATCCATGCCGAGTACATCGACGCCCGTCATCGCCATGGGAATGGCGATGCGCCCGGTGCCGCAGCCGATCTCGAGGGTCTTCCCCCCCGTCCCCTTCGCCTGGGCCACGTAGAACTCGCAGTCGCCGTCGAGTCCATCGTGGATGAGGTCGTAGACATCCGCCCAGCCGTCATATTCCGGCGCGGGAGACGTCGGATGATCGCCAAGGAACTTCCGTCGAGTCACCCGTGGGCTCCCTTGGCTCCCGCGCCGACCGCCTGCGCTCCGGCGTCCGACTTGAGCCGATCATCCAGGAACGCGCAGATCTCCTCGAACACCTTCGCGCGCAGGTCGTGGTGGATGTAGTCGAACCCATGACCGCGGTTCGGCACGCTGATCAGTCGCGCGGGGACGCCCGCGCCCCGCAGGGCCCGGTGCATCCGCTGCGACTGGTCGTACGGCACGATCGGGTCATCCAGGCCATGGATGAGCAGCACGGGACAGACGCCGGCATGAACGCGACTGATCGGCGACGCGGCCCGCAGGGCCTCCTCCGAGGTCGCGCCGAATCCGCGCACGAACCGACGCATGTACGCCGGCGTCAGCCCGCCCAGCTTGAGCGCACCGTGCGGGTCGAGGTAATAGGTGAGATCGGTCGGCGGGTACAACGCGACAACGGCCTGCACCGCGCTGGACGGACCGGGGTTCTCGCGCCCCTCGAGCTCCGCATCCTCGGCCCCGGCGTCGTCGCCCGTCACTGCGAGCAACAGGCTCAGATGCCCGCCGGCGCTGTCGCCCAGCGCGGCGATGCGGTCCGGGTCGACGCGCAGTCGCTCGGCGTTCAGGCGCACCCATCGCACCGCGGCCTTCACGTCGTGCATGCAGTCGGGGAACGGATGGCTCGGCATGCGTCGGTAGGTGACGGAGACGACGACGTAACCGTGCTCGGCCAACCGTCGCCCGTACCAGCGCCTGAAATAGCGTCCCCCGCTCACCCACGCACCGCCGTGGATCAGCACGACGGCGGGACGAAGCGCCTCGCCCTCGTCGACCGGTTCGAAGATTGTGGCCCGGAGCGACACGTTCTCCGGCTTCGCGAAGACCTCTTCGTGCTCTCTGAACCGTCCGTTTGCAGTCTGCGCGTGCCGCGTCGTCACACAGCCCCCCGCGAGCAGCAGCGCAAGCAGGGCCGCGACCCTCCGGCTGCTCCACCGCATCTTCCCCACCGTCTCACCCATCGCCGTCGGCGACGGCGTCCAACTCGGCCCATCGGCGGTACAAGGCGTCCACCTCGCCCAGGGCCTTCTCATGCGCATCGAGCGCGGCCTGCACTTCTGTGTGATCATTCTGGTACAAATCGGGGTCGTTTATCAACATCTCCAGCCGCTTCAGCTCCTGTTCGGCGGCGTGGATGCGCTCTTCGATGGTCGACAGCTCCTGCTTCTCGCTCCAAGTCAGGCGCCGCGGCTGCGGTTGCGCGTCGCGGGAAGGGCGCTCGGAGCGCTTCGGCGCGGCGGCGGCCTTCCGGTCCGCCTCCATCTCCTCGCGGTAGACGGCGTAATCCTCGAGGTTCCCCGCGATGCGGATCACCACGCCGTCGCCCTCGAACACGAGCAGATGCGTACACACGCGGTTCATGAAATAGCGATCATGGCTCACGATCAGGGCGCAGCCGTCGAACCCGAGCACGGACTCCTCGAGCACGCGCAGCGTGGCCAGATCGAGGTCATTCGTCGGCTCGTCCAGCACCAGCACATTGCCGCCCCGGAGCAGCTTCTTGGCCATGTCCAGACGGGCCCGCTCGCCTCCCGACAGGTTCTGCATGGCCATGTGGATCGTCGATCGGTCGAACAGGAACCGCTCGAGATAGGTTGGAACGAAGATCCGGTTCCCGTTGACTTCCACGTAGTACTGGCCGTTCGAGACGTGCTGCAACGTCGACTTCGTCGGGTCGATGGTCTCGTGGTCCTGATCCACGTAGAGGAACGCCACGCCCTCGCCGAGGGTCACGCGGCCCGAATCGGGCGGTTCCTCGCCCATCAGCACACGGAGCAGGGTCGTCTTGCCGCAGCCGTTGGGCCCCACAAGCCCCACGCGCATGCCCTTCTGCAGGTGGAAGGTCAGGTCGCGAAACAGGGGCTTGCCGCCGAGGGCCTTGCCGATCCCCTCCACCTCGACGACCCGCTTTCCCAGTCGCGGCGGCGCGGGAATCGCGAAGGCGATCTCCGCGTCGCGCATCGGGCCGTCCTGGCTGTCGAGCATGTCGAAGCGCTGGATCCGCGCCTTCTGTTTCGTACCGCGCGCCTTCGGACCCCGCCGCAGCCACTCGAGCTCGCGCCGGATGGTCGACAGGCGGTTCGCTTCCGCCCGCGCCTCCTGCTCCAGCAACCGCCCCTTCTGTTCGAGATACGCCTGGTAGTTGCCGGGGTAGGACCGCAACACGCCGAAACTGAGCTCGACGATGCGCGTCACGACGCGTTCGAGGAAATAGCGGTCATGGGTAACCAGCACGCAGGCGCCGCGATAGGAGGCCAGGAACGACTCAAGCCATTCCACGCTGGGCATGTCGATGTGGTTGGTGGGCTCGTCCAGCAACAGAACATCGGGCCGCTGCAGGAGCGTTGCGGCCAGGTCCAGCCGGCGCGCCTCGCCGCCCGACAGCGCGGCCACGGGCCGGTCGAAGTCCGGAAGCCGCAGCTCCGTCGACACCCGTTTCAGCGTCGTGTCGATGCTCCACGCCTCCGCGGCGTGTACATGCTGCTCGATGTCGGCCAGGCGCTCCGCCGCGGCGTCCTCCGGTTCGGCCGACGCGACGTCTCCCGCCGTCCGGCGGAACGCGTCCAGCAAGTCGCGCTCGTCGGCGCATGCGCGCGCAAGCACCGCGGCGACCGTGTCGTCCGGCTCGAAGGTCCGCTGCTGCGAGAGCATCCCCACGCGCAGCTTCTGGCGGCGCGTGACGGTCCCGGAATCGGGCGGCTCCTGCCCGGTGAGGATCCGCAGCAGCGTCGTCTTGCCCGATCCGTTGGAGCCGATCAGCCCGATCCGCTCGCCCTCGTGCGCGGTGAACGACACATCGCGCAGAATCGGCTGCGCCCCGTAGCTCTTGGTGATGTTCTGGAGGCCGAGAACGACCTCTCCGGTCGTAGCGAAAGTCATGGGAATCCCTTGTTTCGGCAACGTGATAGTGTACCCGCCCCGCCCGGGCGGGAGCAAAAGGGCCGTCCAGCGCAGGACGAACCGGCCTGTGCGGGCGCAACCGGCGTTCCATCGGTCGCGGCCGCGTTGAATCCCCGTCGCCGACCGCGTTAGCATATCGGCGGCAGTCGGCGCCCCCGCAGCGAACGCGTCTCGCGCTTCCCATCTCCCTTCCGCAGGAGGTTGCCGCATGTCTGTTCTGATCGACGCCGTCCGCATGCCGGGCGGCGCATCGCGAGGTTGACGCAGGTGCATCGAGGCGTATTGATAGCGGCGGCGGTGGGCGCGGCGGTGATCGCGGCCGTGCTGCTGAACGTATGGCTGTCGCCCGCCGCGCGCAATGGCGATCTCACCGAACCGGAGAACCCCGCCGCATCCGACGAGGGTCCCCGCCGGATCATCTCGATGACGCCCAGCACCACGGAAGTGATCTTCGCGCTGGGCCTGGGAGATCGGCTGGTGGGGCGCAGCCGGTTCTGCGACTACCCGCCCGAGGCGCTCGACGTGCCGGAGGTCGGGGGGTTCCTGGACCCCAACTACGAAGCGATCGTGGCGCTGAAGCCGGATCGCGTCCTGTTGATCCCCTCCCACGACGAGCACAAGCAACGGCTCGAACAGCTCGGGATTCCGTGCACGGTGATCAGCCAGACGTCGCTCGACGACATCCTGGCGTCCATCCGGACCATCGGCGAGATGTGCGGCGCGTCGGACCGCGCGGACGCCCTGATCGCTTCCATCGAAGAGCGCATCGCGTCCGTGCGCGAACGCGTGGAGGGCCTGCCGCGGCCGCGCGTGCTGTTGTCCGTGGGGCGCGACGTCGGGGCCAAACAGATCGAGCAGGTCTATGCGGTGGGACGCGGCGCCTTCCTCGACGATCTCCTGGAGATCGCCGGCGCGGAGAACATCGCCACGGAGGGCGCGGCGGAATACCCCTCGTTTACGGCCGAGGCGATCATCCGCCTGAATCCCGAGGTGATCATCGAGCTCGTCGAGGCGCTCCGCCCGGACTCCGGTCCATCGGAGGAAGAACTGCGCGCGGCATGGAACGGGTTGGCCAGCGTCGACGCCGTGCGCACCGGGCGCGTGCATCTGCTGATCGGCGACTACGTGTCGATACCGGGCCCGCGTGTCACGGAGACGCTCGAGCAACTGGTCGCGCTGATCCATCCCGACGCGGCCCCCCCCGCGCCATGAGCGACCTCGCCTTCGACGTGGCCGGGCTTTCGGTGCGTATCGGCGGCAAGCCGATCCTGCGCGAGATCACGTTCGCGCTCGGCGCGGGGCGCTCGCTGGCGATCATCGGCCCGAACGGCGCGGGCAAATCGACCCTGCTGAAAAGCCTCGGGCGCATCGGCATCCGCGCGGAGGGCCGCATCGACGTGTTCGGCCGCCCGCAACACCAGTACGCGCAGCGCGCGCTGGCCCGGTGCGTGAGCTACGTCCCGCAGGCCGACGGCCGCACGGCCCCCTTCACGGCGTTCGAGTTCGTGCTCATGGCGCGCTACCCGCATCTCGGCGCATTCGCCCATCTGACCCACGAGGATGAACGCATCGCGCGGGAGGCGATGGCGCGCGCCGGCGTGGCCGAGTTCGCGACACGCCGACTCGACACGCTCAGCGGCGGCGAGCGGCAGAAGGTCTACGTCGCCGCGGCGCTCGCGCAGGAGGCCCGCGCGATCCTCCTCGACGAGCCCACCACGTTCCTCGACTACCGTCACCAGGCGGAGATCCTGCAGCTCGTTCGCAGCGTACAGTCGGAAGCGGGGCTTACCGTTCTCACGGTCATGCACGACCTGAACCATGGGGCCCTCAAGAGCGACCACGTCCTCGCGCTCCGCTCGGGAACCGCGGCGTTCTGGGGGACGCCCGGCGAACTGCTCGAGGGCGGCCGCCTCGAAGAGGTCTACGACACGAGTTTCGACGTGATCTCGCATCCTGAGACGGGCGACCCGATCGTCGTGCCGGCGCGGGGATTCGTATGAGGAACCGGCGTCGTCGGGTCATCGTCGGTCTGGTCCTGCTCGCAACGGCGGTCGCGGTGGTCGCGCCGTTCATCGGCATGGAACGGATCGCGCCGTCCGAGGTCCTGCGCCCCGCGCCGGACAGCGTCGAGCCGGCGATCTTCTGGCAGATCCGCGTGCCCCGCGTCGCAACGGCATTCGTGGCCGGGGCCGTGCTCGCCGTCTGCGGCATGGCGTTCCAGGCGATGTTCCGGAACCCGTTGGCCACGCCGTTCACGCTGGGCGTGTCGAGCGGCGCGTCGCTGGGCGCGGCGATCTACGTGCGTCTCGGGGTCTACTTCTCGGTGTTCGGCATCGGCGGGGCATCGGTCGCGGCGTTCGTGGGCGCGCTCGCGGCCATGGCGACCGTCTACGGACTGACCCGGGCGCGCGGCGGCTTCTCCTCGACGACGCTGCTGCTCGCGGGCGTGGCGATGAGCTTCTTCTTCTCGAGCCTGATCCTCGCGATCCAATACACGGCGAGCCTGCATGACTCGTTCCGCCTGATCCGCTGGATGATGGGCGGGCTGGCCATGGTCGGCTACGGTTCGCTGCTCAACATCCTGCCGTTCGCCCTGCCGGGCATCGCGATCCTGGCGTTCATGACGCAGGAGCTGAACCTGATCGCAACCGGCGAGGACCTGGCGGCCAGCCGCGGCGTGGACGTGGCCCGCACCAAGCAGGTCCTGTTCTTCGCGGTCTCGCTTGCGGTGGGCGGCGTCGTGGCCATCTGCGGGCCGATCGGCTTCGTCGGCATGATGGCGCCCCACATGTGCCGCCTCATGATCGGAGAGGACCACCGCGCCCTCTTCCCCGCCACGCTGCTCTTCGGCGGCGCGTTCCTCACGCTCTGCGACGCCGTGGGCCGCACCGTCGCGGCGCCGGCCGAGGTGCCCGTCGGCGTGATCACGGCCCTCATCGGCGGACCGTTCTTCCTCTGGCTGCTCTTCCGCCGCGGAGACATCGGCCTCGGGTGACCCCGCGCCGCGGCGAGACGCCCATGCACGATCAGTCGCGCCGTTCCATTTGCAATCCACCGTGCCGTGTGCCATACTCCGCGCGAGTGAACTGAGGTTTCTCTCGTTCCGCATCGCGTCGGAACGATCCCCTGAGGAGAACGATGATGCCGTCGAATCGCGCCGCCGCCCGCCGATGGCGTCTCTCCACCCATCCGTAGCCGTCTCCCGGCGCTTTCTCTGTTTCCATTTCCATTTGATTTCCGTCAGTGTGCCCGTGCAGTCCTGCGACTGCGTACTCGTTCACGCTGCATCCCTATGAACCAAGACGCGTCCGGCGTCGATCACACAGGAGCCGCCCATGCGCCCGAATTCCCCTGGAAAAACCATCGGCAACCTCTTCGACCTCATCAAGTGGGATGACCGCGGCCTCGTTTGCGCCGTGATCCAGCACCATCAGACCGACCAGGTCCTGATGGTGGGCTACATGAACCGGGAATCGCTCGAAATCACCCTGCGCGAACGCAAGGCCTGTTTCTGGTCGCGCTCGCGCCAGAAGCTCTGGCTGAAGGGCGAAAGCTCCGGAAACGTGCTCAATGTCGTCGAGATTCGGACCGACTGCGACGCGGACGCGCTGCTTGTGCGCTGCGATCCCGTGGGACCGACCTGTCACACGAACGAAACGAGCTGCTTCTATCGCCTCGCGGACGCCGACGGAACGGTGACCCTTGCAGGCGACGGTGTAGCAGAGAACTAGGAAAGCGGAAGAGCCATGGTTCACCCCTCGCTTGACGCATTCAGGCGGATCGCGCGGCCGGGCGTGCTGGCGCCCGTATACCGCGAGATCCTCGCCGACCTCGAGACTCCCGTCACGGCGTACATGAAGATCGCCAAGAACCAGCCGTATGCCTTCCTGCTCGAGAGCGTGGAACGGGCCGACACGATCGGCCGGTACTCGTTCATCGGGGCGAATCCGTCCACGGTGTTCCGCTCGCGCGGACGCGAGGTGACGCTGATCCGCAACGGGCGGCCGTCGTCGTTCGAGTCGGATGATCCCCTCAACGAGCTGCGGCGGCTCATGGCCGAGTACAAGCCGGCGCCGGTCGAAGGGCTGCCGGAGTTCCACGGCGGCGCGGTGGGCTACATGTCCTACGACCAGGTGCGGTTCTTCGAGCAGTTGCCGGATCAGAACCCCGATCCGCTGAACCTGCCCGACCTGTACTTCATGGTGACGGACACCCTGCTGATCTTCGACCACGTGAACAACCGCATCAAGATCGTGTCGAACGCGCACGTGCACGGCGACGCGACGAGCGCGTATCACGAGGCGGTCCGCAAGATAGACGAGCTGGAGCGCGCCCTGCGCAAGCCGCTCTCGGTGTCGACGGAGCGGTTGCACTCGGGCGAGATCGAGGCGGAGCCGCGCTCGAGCTTCACGAAGGAGGCGTTCTGCGCGGCCGTCGACCGGGTGCGGGAGTACATCGTCGCCGGCGACATCTTCCAGGCGGTGCTGTCGCAACGGTTCGAGCGGGAGGTCTACGCGTCGCCGGTCAACATCTACCGCGCCCTGCGCTGCATCAACCCGTCCCCCTACATGCTGCTGCTCCAGTTCCCTGAGTTCCACCTCGTGGGCAGCAGCCCGGAGGTGATGACTCAGGTCAAGGGCCGGCGGTGCATGGTGCGACCGATCGCGGGCACGCGGCCCCGCGGCGCCGATCCCGAGGAAGACCTCGCCCTCGAGAAGGACCTGCTCGCGGACGAGAAGGAGACGGCCGAGCACATCATGCTGGTCGACCTCGGCCGCAACGACATCGGGCGCGTGAGCGAACCGGGGTCGGTGCATCCGGTCGAGGATCGGCTGATGTACATCGAGCGGTACTCGCACGTGATGCACATCGTGAGCGAGGTGGAGGGAACGCTGCGCGAAGGCGAGGATGCGTATTCGGCGCTGGCGGCGACCTTCCCGATGGGCACGGTGAGCGGGGCGCCGAAGATCCGCGCGATGGAGATCATCGACGAACTCGAGCCGATCCGCCGCGGCCCGTATGCCGGCGGCTGCGGCTACATCAGCTTCTCCGGAGACATGGACACCTGCATCATCATCCGCACGATGGTGATTCGCGACGGCGTGGCGCACGTGCAGGCGGGAGCCGGCATCGTGTACGACAGCGTGCCCGAGCGCGAGTACGAGGAGACCGTCAATAAGGCGAAGGCCTTGTTCCGCGCCGTCGAATTCGCCGAAAGAGGGCTTGACACATGATCGTGATCATCGACAATTACGATTCGTTCACGTACAATCTCGTCCAGTACTTCGGCGAACGCGAGCGGGATATCCGGGTGTTTCGCAACGACGCGGTCGACGTCGCGCATCTGCGGGCGATGAAGCCGGATCGCATCGTGATATCGCCGGGGCCGTGCACGCCCAACGAGGCGGGGATCTCGATCGAGGTGATCCGCGCGCTCGGTCGGGAGATCCCGTTGCTGGGCGTGTGTCTCGGCCATCAGTGCATCGGCGCGGCGTACGGAGGCAAGGTGGTGGGCGCTCCCGTGATCATGCACGGGAAGGTGAGCGCGATCCGGCACGACGGGAACCGTCTGTTCGCGGGCGTCCCGTCGCCGTTCACGGCAACGCGTTACCACTCGCTCATCATCGAAAGGGCGAGCTGCCCGGAGGAACTGGAGATCACCGCGGAGACGGAGGACGGCGTGATTATGGGCGTCGCGCATCGCACGCACCCGATCTGGGGGGTTCAGTTCCACCCGGAGAGCATTCTGACGGGCTGCGGCAAGCGGATCATCGCCAACTTCATGGGGTTGCCCTGAGCGGGGCGAACGGGCCCGGGCGCGGCGAGCGGCGATCAATGCCCGCAATGTGCAAAATGGGATGTAAGGCAAAGGAAGCAAGCGACTTAGGCGTTTGACTTGGCCCCCGGCGTGTGCTACATTCAGACTTTCCCGTGGGGCTTTCAACACATGGAGACCGGGTGGGAATGGGTGTCAGTAAAAAGCAGCAAAAGATGATCGAGACGCTGGATCGCAGCGTCCAGATGTGCCGGGAGTTCATGAACGACTGGTTGCTTTTCAACCAGATCCTGAGCGCCTACCCCAGCCCCGGCGTGAACAAGGCGCAGCTCGAGAGCCAGTTCCTCAAGATCAAGAGCAAGCTGGCGCGCGAACACCAGGTGCTGCGCGAAGCCCTCGGGAACGACTACAAGTTCGACGCCAACATGATGAACATCGTGTCGGGCGCCACGAACCTGGAGAGCATCTACGGGCAGTCGGAAGTGGCCGTGAAGAAGCTCCAGACGGAGTGGCACCGCGCCTTCATCTCGATCAACGAGACCCTGGGCGTGCTCGAGGACAAGAAGGCCCGCGCGGAGGCCGGCGAAAAGGTGATGATAGGGGCCGGTCCCGAGAACGTCGCCACGGGCAAGCCATTCCCCTGGAAGACGGTCCTCATCGTCGTCGGCGTGGTCGTGGTTCTTGGCGTCTTCCTCGTGCTGTTCAAGGACACCTACGAGAGCATGCTGGGCATCGACCTTCCGTGGTAGCCTCGCAGTCGCACGGGATACGCGAAGGGATGTCGGCGTGACGAAGCGTGAGCTGGTGATCGAGGTGGCTGAACGACTTGGCTACACGCAGAGCGAAGTGGCCGATATCGTGCAGACGACCCTCGACGCCATCACGCAGTCGCTGGCCGAAGGCAACCGGCTGGAGATCCGCAATTTCGGCGTGTTCGAGGTGAAGCGGCGCGACGCTCGCATCGGCCGGAACCCGCGCACCGGGCATGAGGTCCCCATCCAGCGCAAACGGGTGGCGTCTTTCAAGCCGGGCAAGGCGCTCAAGGAGCTGGTGCAGACGGGACGCAAGGGGGACGACTCCTCCGATGATGCGGACCCTATCGAGTTTGCGCCGCGGCCGCGAGACAAGTGAGGCCCATCGTCGGCGGCGTTGCGCTTCCCTGTCGCGGGGCGCGCCCGCGAATTCCATCGCCCCTCCCTGATCACGTAGACTGACAGCGCGGTATGAGTCCCTGCGGGAGCGCCTTCGCCGAGCCGCGGCCCGAACCGGGGACCAGAAGGACGTTCACTTGGTGCAGGCGCCACGAGAGACCCCCGTGTCAGACGAAGAAGCCCGAATGACCTTCACGGAGCATCTCAGCGAGCTGCGGGTGCGAATCATCCGCAGCGCGATCGCCGTGGTGGTCTGCGTGCTTGTCTGCTTCGCGCTGAACAAGCAAGTGCTCGCGATCGTGATCCGTCCGCTGCAGATGCTGGAGAAGGAACGGGTCGTGCTGCTCGAGGACGTGCCCGCCGACGCGACGGAGGAAGCGACCGGAGACGCGCCGTCCGAGGGGGAGATCTCCGAGGGAGAGACGCCGCCCCGACAGATGCGGGCGGTGGAGACCGATCCGGGCGAGGCCAAGCAGGTCAAGATGCAGGTGCTGAACCCCATCGAGCCGTTCCTCGTGAGCCTCAAGCTCTCGGCGTACGCGGGGCTCGTGCTGGCCTTGCCCTACGTGGTGTACCAGATCTGCGCCTTCATCTTCCCCGGACTCAAGCCGAACGAACGCAAGGCCGCCCAGTTCCTTCTCGTCGGGTCGAGCGTGCTCATCGTGTTGGGCGTGTGCATGGCCTATTTCGTCGTGTTCCCCCTCGTCATCCCCTACCTCGTGCTCTGGGCGCCGGAGAACGTCGAGGTAGGACTGCGTCTGAACGAGACCGTTGCCCTCATCATCCAGGGCGTGCTCGGGTTCGCCATCGCGTTCCAGTTCCCCATGGTGATGCTGATTCTCATGTACTTGGGGCTCATCACGCCCGACTCCCTGCGCAGATGGCGGCGCGTCGCGATCGTGGGCATCGCGTTTGCATCGGCGATTTTCACGCCGCCCGAGCCTATTTCCATGCTGATGATGGGGGCGCCCTTGTGGTTGCTCTACGAGATGAGTATCGTGCTCGGTCAACTGCTCCTGTGGAGCCGCAAGAAGAAGGCCGACGAAGCGGCCGCGGCGGATGGCCCGGCCCCGCCGGATGGCCCGCGGGCCTGACCGCGCACCGTCGCGCGCTGCGAACAGAGGCGAACAGAACAGATGGGCATCGGACTCTGGGAAATCCTGCTGTTGATGGGCATCGCCCTGGTGGTGATGGGCCCGGAGAAGTTCCCTGACTTCGCGAAACTCGTGTTCCGCACCGTGCGCGAGCTGCGGGGCTATGTCGACGAGATGAAACGGGAGATCTCGGACGAACTCAAGCCGATTCAGAAGGAAGTCAAGGACCTGCAGCGCTACAATCCGGAGCAGTACATCGACGCGCTGACCCGCGAAACGAAGGGACCGGCGACCCCCGACCCGAAGACCGCCGCCGCGCCTGCGTCGACCGCGGGCACGCCCGCCGCGCAGCCGACCACGACTCCGGTCTCCCCCGCCGCTCCGAAGCCGGGCGCGGAAGGCGCGGGGAAGCCTGGGGGCGATCCGAAGCCGTACCACAACCCCTACGTCGACGGCGGCCAGCCGACGGCTTCCTCGCCCAGGCCCGCCTCGCAGGACGCCTCCAAGGCCCCCTCCAAGGACGCAGCCAAGGATGCCTCCAAGGACGTCTCCGAGCCGGCGAAGCCCAAGCCGGGCGTTCGGCCTTCGACGCCGCCTCCCGAGAGTCGCCCGGCCGACGGCTACGACGACTGACGCCGCGGCCCGCCGCGCTGTTCCCCCCTTCCGCCGCCGACTTCTTCCGCCCCCTACTTGTCCACGAGCGCCGTCGCGGCCTTGAACTCCGGCGTGCCGGCCTTGCGCAGCGTCTCGAAGAGCGCCATTTCGAACGTCGCCACGCGCACGCCCTCGGCGGCCATCCGCGCGAGCGCCGCATCGCGATCGCTTGCCCGACGCGATCCGGTGGCCTCCGCCACGACGTAGGCCTCGAGGCCCGCCTCGAGCGCTCCCAACGCCGTCTGCAGCACGCAGACATGCGTCTCGACGCCGACGATGATCACCTGACGCGCGTTCGTAAGGCGAACAGCGGTCGCGATGGCCGGGTCGCCGAAGAAGCCGAACGCCAGTTTCTCGCGGCGTTCGACCCCCTCCAGCTCCGACGCAACGGCCGGAACCGTCGGACCGAGGCCCTTGGGATACTGCTCGGCCCAGATCACCGGCCGTTCGAGGGCGCGGAAGAAACGGATCGTGCGGACGGCATAGTCCACGACCCGATCGTGGTCCTGGATCTTCGGGATGAGACGTTCCTGCAGGTCAACGACGAGAAGGGCGCAGTCTTCACGGATGATCATGGGAAGGAATCCTCTGCGTGTTGCGTTCACGGCATCGCGCGAGCGCCCACGGATCAGCGGCGACGATCGTCTCGACGGGTCGGACGCCGCCGGCGGCGCTTCCGCTCGCGTAGTGCGTTGGCTTTGTAGAACAGGGCGGGTTCGATGATGGGTTCGTGCAGTCCCTGCGTCTCGACATCCCCATAGGTGACGCGACCTCGATAGGTCCGGTTCGAGAGAATGATCGAAATCGCCTGGCGGGACCACTTGTTGCCCTTGCGGGTCAGAATGCCGCGGGAGTGCAACAGGTTCACGACCTTGCCGGTGCTGCGGGTCTGCAGGTACTCGCGGAAGATCATGCGGACGACCTCGGCCTCGCGGTCATCGACCTCCAACGGCCGTTCGCCCTCGTCCCCCCTGCGATAGCCGTAGGGCGCGGGGCCGGTGCCGTAACGTCCCTGTTGAACCGCGTTCAACTGCCCGCGCTTCACCTTCATCCCGTGAGAGAGACGGTTCGAAGCCCCGCCCGCCTCTTCACGCACCGCGACCTCCGCTTTCGCCGATCGGGGGGATGCGTCCGGGGCTTCCTCCCCGTGCGACTCAGGAAAGTCAGCTTCGTTCTCGACCCGATCCATGCAGCCCATCCATAGACTTCTTGCCCGCGCCGTGCGTCGACAGCGCAGGACACCGACGAAACGTGCGAGACAAGGCCCTTCTCCAGACGCCCGCAGCAGGCGCCTGTCACGCAGCGATGATGCCCGGCCTCAGAAAGAAGTGTACGCGGGATCCCTGCACATGTCAACTATTATCCTCGGTTCATCTCCTCTCCGGACCTGGCGCACCCCCCCAAAAAAGAACCCCTACGGCGCATCCGTAGGGGGGAAAACAGCTTCCGCGTCGGCCGGCCGACGCGCCGCGCACGATCACTTCCTCTTGCGGCCCCTGGCCAGCGTCAACACCGATGCGGGCGTCTCGCTGTAGGGATCCACATCGAGCGAGTAGCTCTTCTCGGCCACCTCGATGATGTCTTCCTTGCTGAGTCCGGCGGCCTTCGCTTCGGCCACGACTTCATGCAGGCGGCTGAAGATGCGCCGGCGACAGTCCTCGCGACACTTTCCCTCGACGCCCTTCTGCACGAACACGCCCATGCCGCGGCGCGTGTAGAGCAGGCCCATCACCTCCAGGTCCCGATAGGCCTTCGCGACCGTGTTGGGGTTCACCCCCAACCGTTCGGAGAGCTCGCGCACGGACGGCAGTTGGTCGCCCGGCTTCAGGCGTCCGGAGGAGATCGCGAACTGGACGTGGTTCTCGATCTGCACGTACACGGCCACGCTGCTGCTGATATCTATGCTGGAAAGCATCTGTTCCCTGTCTCCCTGAGTCTCGCAGACTGCACCCACACGCCACACTGCGCCTGCACATCCACGCTAGTACGCCATGCCAGGCTCCCCAACCTCAGTGTTGTTATTTGCTAAACTCACTGAAATTCATAGTATTATGGAGGAAGCGAGCAAACAACGTCAAGCCCAACAGGAGAGGTGGTACACGTGTTATTGCGACTGTCGGCGACACGCCTTACGGGCATGGTTCTATTCACCGTCTGCGCCCTGGCTCAGGACGGGTCTCCCGCGGAGACCGATGCGGCCTCCGAGACCGCGGCGCGGGGGCGTCTCTCCGTGGATATCACCAACATCCTCGGAGAGCCGCTGGCGTCGCGCGTGGACCTGATCCCATCCGGCCGCTCCGGACCCCCGCTCGCCGTCCGCGCGCCCGAGGGCGCCATCGAGACCATGTGCCCGGTCGGTGCGTACACGGCGCACGTCTACGTCTACGACTGGGACGTGCCGGTGCTCGTGGATGTCAAGGACATCGAAGTGACGGAGGGCCGAGAGGCGTTCATCGTGGCGAACGTCTCGGAGGCGTCGGGCAAGCAGCACGGTACGCGCGCCTTCGACCGCGACGGCGACCTTGTCGTGGATCGCGTTGAACTGGAACAGGGCACGGATCCGGATGATCCCGCGGACTTTCCCGGCGCGAGAAAGGTTCCGATGCCGAAGCAGGGCGTGCTGCCCGGAGGGGCCGGTTGGCTGCGGGGCGACCTGCACGTCCGGTCGGAGCACGGGGTCGGCACGGAATCGGTCGCGGAGCTGATCCGGCGCGCCGAGAAGGCCGACCTGGATTTCCTTGCGATCGCCGATCGGAACACGATGGCGGCCTGTCTCGACCCCGGGTACAAATCGGACAAGCTCATCCTGATCCCCGCCATGGAGTGGGGATCGGATGAACTCGGCGTCGGCCTTATCTACGGCGCGAGGACGGCGCCGATGCTGGCCAACAACATGGCGGACGGTCAGGGCGTGGTCTACCGGGTGCAGGCGCAGGGCGGGATATTCGCCGTGGCGCACCCCTGTTTCCCCCATGCGCCCTGGCAGCGCGGTCTGCGATGGGCCAACGCGATCCAGGTATGGACGCGCGACTGGCGCGGAGCGCCGCCGATCTCGCTGGATGCGCTCAACAAGGATCTGCAGATGCGCACGCGGGACGGCCGGCTCCTGTATTCCATCGCCACCGCCGCATCGACCCCGCGCCTCAGCGCCAACGGCCAGGCCGCGGTGTTCTGGGACCGCGAACTCCTGAGCGGACTCATGGCCGCGCCGATCGGCGGCAGCACGTCGGGGAGCCCGAAGGTGCCCATCGGCGAGCCGACCACCTACGTCTATGCCCGGGAACGCAGCCTGGATGGCGTCCTCGAGGGGCTGCGACGCGGCCGCACGTTCATCTCGGAAAGCCCCGACGGGCCTCGGATCCTGCTCCAGGCGGACATTCTCGCCGATGATCGGGTGGATATCATGATCGGGGGGATCGTGCCTTCGGAGGTCGAGACGCGCTTCATCGTCACGGTGCAGGGCGCGAAGGGCAAGAAGTGCACGGTGCTGCGCAACGGTCGGCCCATCCAGACCAAGATCATCGAGATGGACAACTTCCAGCTACGGTTCGTGGAGAAGCCGTCCGGATTCAACACCTATCGCGCGCAAGTCGTGGACACGCCGTCCAGCGAGGGATTCGGCGAGCTGGAGGTGCTGGCGATGACGGGGGCGATCTACGCGCAGGAGCTGCTGATCGTCGACCCGAACCTCGACCCGACGGCGATGTGGGTGAAACTGGACAGCAGCTCGCAGGCCCCGCAGTACGCCGAGCGCCAGAAGACGGAGGACGGGACCACGTTCCTCCGCGTCATGCCGCCGACCCAGGAACAGATGCTCGAATCCGGCGACTTCCAGCCGCCCGAGGGCGACGTGGTGCGGCCGCCGATCGTGCCGCAGTGGCGGTACTAGGCGAACGGAGCGCGTGAGCGGGATGCGCGGTCAGTCCTCGTCGGCGGCGATCCGCGCGCGCACGTCCGCTATCACCGTGTCCAGGGTGTCGTCGAGCGAGGTGACGGGCCGGTAGCCGATGGCCTGGCGCACCCTGTCCAGGCAGGGGGCGCGTCGGCGCATGTCCTCGTAGCCGGAGCCGTAGGCCTCTTCATACGGAACGAAGACGACCGACGACGCGCTGCCGCACCGCGCGATGATGCGGCGGGCAAGGGCCTCGATGGTCGTGCTCTCGTCGCTGCCGAGGTTGTACACCTCGCCGTAGGACGCCTTGCGTTCGAGCAGTCGGGGCAGGGCCGGCACGACGTCGCCCACGTACGCGAAACAGCGCGACTGGGCCCCGTCGCCGTAGACGGTCAGCGGATCGCCTTTGAGCGCCTGGCGGACGAACCGCGGAATCACCATGCCGTAGCGACCGGTCTGGCGCGGCCCGACGATGTTGAACAGGCGCACGACCACCACGGGGTGACGCTTCTCGCGCCAGTAGGCCAGCGCCAGGAACTCGTCGATGGCCTTCGAGGCGGCATAGCCCCACCGGGTCAGGCTGGTCGAACCCATCACCCGGTCGTCGTCTTCGGCGAACACCTCGTTGAGGCTCTTGCCGTAGATCTCGCTGGAAGAGGTGATGAGAAGCGGTCGGCGATACCGGCAGGTCTCCTCGAGGAGCGTCTCCGTGCCGCGCACATTATTCAGGATGGTGTCGATCGGATGGTCGACGACGAGTTGCACGCCGACCGTCGCCGCGAGGTGGTACACGACGTGCACGTCCCGGACGAGGTCGCGCACGATCTCCTGGTTTCGGGCGGAATCGATGACGCAGGTCAGCCCGGAGAGGTGCTCGATGTTCTCGTACCGGCCCGTGCTGAGATCGTCCAGCACGAACACCTCGTGGCCCAGTTGCAGCAGATGCTCGCACAGGTGCGAGCCGATGAACCCCGCGCCTCCGGTGACCAGGACTCTCATGGGCGACCGCCCCCTTTGCCGCCGCGATGCCGCTGCGCCCCGACGCGCAGCGCCGATGCGGCAGTAAAAACCCCTTGGCCGAGACGACCAAGGGGCGTGTTTGTGATGGATGGCGGAGAGCCCGGGATTCGAACCCGGGGTACGGGGTAAACCGTACAACGCCTTAGCAGGGCGCCACCTTCAGCCACTCGGTCAGCTCTCCGCGCTGCACCGAGACTCTAGCATGCGCCGTCGCGGGGATGCAACCCAAGTCCGGCGCGCGCGGCGTCGCGCCCGCTGCGCCAGGGGCCCTATTCGGCCGGCGCCTCTTCCGTCTTCGGCGGGGCCAACTCTTCCAGCTTCGCCTCGAACGCCTTGTCCATGGGGTGACCGTGCCAGGCGAGCTTGCCTTCCTTGTCGATCACGAACGCGTGCGGAATGCCCGCTTCGCCGGCCGCGATCATGTACGCTTTTGAGGTCTTCCGCTCGCCGTCCACCGCGACGGTGTAGTCCATCTGGTCGCCCATCTCCTCGACCCAGGGCTTGACCTTCTCCGCCGATTCCATGGTGACGCCGATGATCACGACGCCGCGGTCCTTGTACTTCTTCTGCAGCTCGGTGAGGTGCGGAATGCTCGTACGGCAGGGCGGACACCATGTGGCCCAGAACTCGACCACGTAGACCGTGTCCCCTTCGCCCTCTTGGATCTTCACCGCCTTGCCCTTCAGCCAATCGGTGATCTCGAGTTCCGGCGCGTCGTCGCCCACCTCGAGCTTCGGCTCGGCCTCCGCTTGCTGGGCCGCCGCAACGGGGGCGAGCGCGACGCACGCCAACAGGGCGAGCGCCCATGTCAGTTTCCAGTACTGCTTCATAGAGTGACCTCCATATGCGCCCCGCATGCGGACGCTCGGTTCCTGGCCTGATCCGCCACGGCCCGCCAGGGCCCCATGGCGTCTGCGCCCCGGCGACGCCGGTGCGCGTATGAGAACATCAAAAGGCTACCCCCCCGTCGGCTCGGATAGCAAGCCGCGAAGCGGGCCGTCCCGGACCCTAGAGCCCGATGAGCGCGATGCTCTCCTTGAGCACCTCGGCCGAACGTTGCACGCCGGCCATCTCCTCGTCGTTGAGCACGGGGATGATGCGGCCTTCGATGCCGTCGTGTCCGACGATGCACGGGATGCTCATACATAGACCGCTCAGGCCGTACTCGCCTTCCATGCTCACGCTCACGGTGAGCACGGAGTGCTGGTCGTCGAAGATCGTTTCGACCAGTTGCGCGATAACCACGCCGATCGCGGTGTTCGTGTAACCTTTGCGAGCAATCACCTCGCGGCCGGCGAAACGCACCCGTTCGAAGAGCTCGTCGAACTCGGCCCGATCAAACTTCACGCCCATCACTTCGCGCTCGATGATGCGGAGCCCGCCGATCGACGCGCGGCTCCACACGGGCGCCTCCGAGTCGCCGTGCTCGCCGATGATGAACGCGTGCACGTTGCGCGGATCGACCCGGTAGCGCTCGCCCAGGAGCGACCGGAATCGCGCGGTATCCAGCATGCACCCGGTCCCAATCACGTGGTTCGCAGGGCGTTTGCTCAGCTTCTGCACGACATAGGTGATGACATCGACGGGGTTCGTGGCGATCACCAGCACGGCGTCGGGCGCGTGGCGATCGAGCGACGCGACCATATCCCGGAACATGGCGACGTTCCGGTTCAGCAGATCCAGGCGCGACTCGCCCGCCTTGCGGCCCGCGCCCGCCGAGATCACGATCACCTTCGCGCCGGACAGATCCTCGTAGCCGCCCGCGCGCACCTCGACCGGATCGGCGAAGGCTTGCGCATGCATCAGATCCATCGCCTCGCCTTCGGCGCGGCGGGCATCCATGTCGACGAGGATGATCTCGCTGGCTACGTCCCGCAGAAACAGCGTGGTGGCCGCCGCCATGCCCACATGGCCGCATCCCACGATGCCGACGGTGTGCGTTCTGTCCATCACGTGGCGATTCTCCTCGGCGCCGCGGCGCCCTCTACGTCCGAAAAGCTACAACTACAACCGAGATGTCCGCGCGGCCCTCGCCCGTCCTTGCGGACTGCGCGGACTTGGCGCAATCCCATACTCGAGCGTCAACAACCGGCGCCACGGACCTATTTCTGCTCCCCCCGCCGCGCCGCTGAGACCCGCGCCCCCCGTGACGCGATTCGGCGGTTTGACAGCGGGTCGCCCCCGCGGTCACCATAGCGCTCCGACGTGTCGACAGGACGCCAATCGGGGACGTGAGATTCGCCCGCCCTGCCCACCACGCCGGAGCCCGGCCTGTTCGGATGGCATGTATAGGGAGAAGCATTATGCCCAAGATCTGTTTCCTCGGCGCAGGGAGCACCGTGTTCGCGAAGAACGTGCTCGGCGACTGCCTGCATGTCGACTGTCTCAAGGACGCCCACATCACGCTCATCGACATTGACGGCGACCGCCTGGAGGTCTCCCTCAAGATGCTCCAGAACGTGAACCGCACGCTTGGCGCGAACGCGACCATCGAGGCCTTCCTCGCGGCGGACGCGCGCAAGGCGCTGGCCGGGGCGGACTATGTCGTGAACGCGGTGCAGGTCGGCGGGTACGAGCCGTCCACCGTGATCGACTTCGAGATCCCGAAGAAGTACGGGCTGCGGCAGACCATCGCGGATACGCTGGGCATCGGCGGCATCTTCCGCGGACTGCGCACCATCCCCGTCATGATCGACTATTGCCGGATCATGGAAGAGGCGGCCCCGAATGCATGGCTGCTCAACTACGCCAACCCGATGGGGATCCTGACGGGCGCGATGCTCCGCGCAACGAGCGTGAACGTGGTCGGGCTGTGCCACAGCGTGCAGGCGTGCGCGCATCACCTCTGCGCCGAGCTCGACCTGCCCACCGATGACCTGCGCTGGAAGATCGCGGGCATCAACCACCAGGGCTGGCTCCTCGAGATCAGTCGGCGCGGCGAGGACCTGTATCCGGAGATCAAGCGCCGGGCCGAACAGCCCGACTACAAGCGCCGCGACGCCGTACGCTTCGAGATCATGAAACGCTTCAACTACTACGTCACGGAGTCAAGCGAGCACAGCAGCGAGTACGTGCCGTGGTTCATCAAGTCGCGCGCGCCCGAGCTCATTGAGCAGTTCCATATCCCGCTGGACGAGTACCCGCGGCGATGCATCGAGCAGATCAAGGGGTGGGACAGCCTCAAGGAGACGCTGACCGCCGACACGCCCCTGGAGCACAAACGCACCGGCGAGTACGCCTCGTACATGATCGAGGCGTTCGAGACGGGCAAGCCCGTCACGTTCGGCGGCAACGTGCTGAACACGGGGCTGATTACGAACCTGCCGAACGGGTCCTGCGTCGAGGTGATGTGCGTCGCCGATCGCAACGGCGTCACGCCGACCTACGTGGGCGATCTGCCCCCGCAATGCGCGGCGCTGACCCGCACCAACGTGAATGTGCAGGAGATGACCATCGAAGCCGCGCTGACCGGCCGGCGCGATCACATCTACCAGGCGGCGCTGCTCGACCCGCACACGGCCGCGGAACTCACCATCGACGAGATCGTGTCGATGTGCGACGAGCTGATCGAGGCGCACGGCGACTACCTGCCGAAGTACGTGTGAGGCGCCGCTCGGGAATACAAGGGAATAAGGGCTCAGGGCAGGTCGTTATCCTTCCCTGACACCCAGCAGGTCCGGAGGGAAGCGCGGCGGTTCCGCGCTTCCCTCTACTTCAACCGGACTGTTCAACGCCCCGAGAACGCTTGCGAAGGAGCGGCCCTATGCCCCCTGTGTATGACCCCGAAGCCGTGCGGCCCATGTGGGAAGAGCTCCAGGCCGTCGGCATCGAACCCCTTGCCACCCCGGAAGCCGTCGAAGACTGGATGGATGACGACACCACCGGCCTGATGGTGATCAACTCCGTGTGCGGCTGTGCGGCGGGAAGCTGTCGCCCCGGCGTGATGGTCGCGCTCCAACACACGCGCATCCCGGACCGACTCGCGACTGTGTTCGCGGGGATCGACACGGAAGCCGTGGCCAAAGTGCGGTCCTACCTCCCCTACGCGCCGTCCTCGCCGAATGTGATCCTGTTCAAGGGCAGGAAGCCCGTGTTCGCCATGCAGCGTGCGCATATCGAGACGATGACGCCCGCGATGGTGGCCGAACAGCTTTGCGCGGCGTTCGACGAACACTGCACGCGGCCGGGCCCGTCCATCTCGCCGGAGGAGTTCCAGAGGATTATCCCCGTGCAGGAATGCGGATCGAGCATCCCCCTCTACCCCGGCGACTGACCGCCCGCGCCGAGATCTCCTGAACGCGAAGCCCGCCTGACCGACAGGCGGGCTTCTTCATGCTTGTCTGGGTCCGCGGGCGCGCTTTGGGCCCGCGGCGCGTCTCGTCGATCAGTAGGCGAGCGGGTCGGGCTCGCCATCCGGCAGCTCATCTCCCGTCGCGTCGGCCTCTGGCGCTTGCGCCTCGCCCGGGGGATCCGGCGAGACGAACGGCGCCGCCTCCGTCGTGATCTCCGTCTTCAGTCCGCGCTCATGCGCCAGCGCCGCCACCTCATCGGCCAGCTCGACGGGGCCGTTCGGGTGCAGCTCGATGCGCACGGTGACCGATCCCGGCTTCTCAATCTGCGCCAGTCGGTCGGCCAGCGCCGCCAGATCCGTACGCCGCCCGTCCGCGTACATCGAACCCCACTGGGAGATGGCCACGATGAACTCATCGTCGCCGCCCCGGAGCCGACTGGCCGCGCGTGCAAACGCCGACTCCTTCGCCTCGCGCACCTCCTGGGTGATCCCCTGGACGGACTCCGTGAGGCGCGCCGCCTCCGGGCGCGACCGCTCGTCCACGATCGTCGGGGTCAGGAAAATCATCAGGTCGCGGTCCTCGTGCGAACTCCCGGTGGTTCGGAACAGACGGCCGAGTCCCGGGATATCGCCCAGAATCGGCACGCGCCCCACATCCTCCTGCACGCGCCCGGTGCGCAGACCGCCGATCACCAGCGTCTCCCCGTCGCGGATCATCACCTGCGTCTCCGCGCTGCTCTCCGACTTGCTCGGCACGGTGGACTGCTGATCGCCCACCACGACCACGTCGGAGCGCGCGTCGCTGTCTTCCGCGCTGACGTCCATCACGATGTTGCCGTCTTCACTGATGCGAGGCTGCACTTTGAGCACGGTGCCGACGGACACGAACTCGGTCCGGAGCGGGATCACGCGGTTGTAGTTCGCCTGCCCCGGCGCTCCCCCCGTGTAGCCGTAGTCGGAATAGCCGCCCGTCTGATACGGCAGATCGCGCGTGTTCTTGAACACCGCCTCTTCGCCGTCCAGCACCGCCACCCGCGGCCGCGACAGCACCTTGGCCTTCTTGTCTTCCTCGAGGTAGTTGATGACGGCGCTGATGCGGCTGCCCTTGAACTCAGGATCGAGGATCACGTTGCCGGCGGCGTCGGTCAGCGCGTTGCCGGTCCACCAGTTGACGAGCGGGACCTGGAAGGGCAGGCGGCCGATCGTGAGGCGCTGGCCTTCGGAGTTCACGTCATAGGACGGGTCGGCCGAGCCGCTCTGCAGTGCGAACGAGGTGCCGCTGCTCTCGTCGAAGTAGTTCCAGTTGATGCCCAGGTCGCGCGCGACGCCGCTGCTCATCGAGACCACGTAGGCCTCGATCTCCACCTGCTTGCGGGGCACGTCCCAGTCGGCGATCAGCTTGTCGATCTCCTGCAGGCGTTCGTCGATCGCGGTCACGCTGACCTGGTGGGTGTCCTCGTCGCTGGAGATCTGGCCCATCTCCGCGGGGACCATCTCGCCGAGCCGCTCGATCACGAGGTCCGGTTCGATGTAGCTCAGCGTCCAGGTCCGGGTCTCGAGGGGCCGGTCCAGCGCGTCGATCACGGTCTGGATCTGATCATGGCGCGAGGGAAGGTCCTGCACGACGATCGTGTTCGAGCGCGGGTCGGCGTAGGCGTTGCCCACCTCGGACAGCATGTACTGAATGCTCTCGACCACGTTGAGCGCATCGGTGTGGCGAAGCTCGAAGATGGCCTGCTCGACGGGCTTGTCAAGGCGCACCAGCGCTTCCTCCATCTCGGTCAGGTTGTCGGGCGTGTCCCACACGATGATGTTGCCCGTGCGCGGATCGACCAGCATCTTGCCGTTCTCGGAGAGCAGCGCCTGGATGATCGCTTCCATGTCGAGCACTTCGGCGTAGGCGACGGGGAACACCTGCTTCTCGACCTCGCCGAAGCGCGACTTGATGTGCTCCTCCACCAACATGACCTGGAGCAGGTCGTACTCGTCGTCGAACGCGTAGTACACCCCGTGGAATCGCAGGAAACGCAGCAGCTCCCGCGGCGTGACGCTCGTCGTCCACAGCCGCACTTTCAGGTCCTCGATCCCCTTCGAGGAGACGACATTCCAGCCGGTCGCGACGGCGATGGCGTCGAGGAGCTCGACGACGGACAACGGCCCGGCGGTCGCGGAGTAGCTCATGCGTTCGCCGGTCTCCGGCACATCGCCCCACTCAATCGGGCGGCGCATGGAAGGCTCAAACGCCCCTTTGCCGAACGATCGCGCGCCCTGCGACCCGCTGACTGATCGCACCGAGTGCACGGTGCTCCGCTCCATCCCTTCCGCGGCGGATCGCGTGGGCGGCGGCGAATCGGCGATGCCTGGTTCCGCCGACGGCGCAGGGCCCTCAGGCAGGGCCTCGCCGATGCCGGGGGTCGGCGCGGGAGACACCGGCGACTGCTGCGCGTGCGCGCCCATCGCGGCGCACAGGCACAGACACCCCAGCAACATCAGAAAACGACCAGGCACAGAACGCATGTACATAGACCCCGATGTGATCTTACTCTTTCCCCGGACAGCAACGCGCGCATGGCCGCGTCCGACGCACCGACCCGCCTTGCCGCGCCACCCTATCACAATCCCCGACGGGCTATCGAACCTTCCAAGCCGTTCCGCGTGCAACGAACGCGAACGCCTGCCTCTCCAACGCATCGGGCAGCCCGTATGAGGACGCCCGGCGTCACGACCGACCCAGCCGATGCGTATAGGCGATGCCGTTCTGTTCCATGGTGAACTCGATGTCGGTCGCGGTGATGTCCGTGATGATCGCGCCGTTGATGGCCTCGCCCATCCTGACCCAGCGCCCTTGCTTGTCGTTCGGAGAGAGCATCACCTTGACCTTGCGGCTGTTGCCCGTGCCGATCTCCTGCCGCGTCGGCCGGACCCCCTGCAGGAGCTTATCCCACTCCGGCGGCTTCGCGGGGGCCTTCGGCGGCTCGGCGATCGGGCTCCAGAGCGCGGGCTTGCCGGTGATCTGTTCGTGGAAGCGATCATAGGGAAGCTCGATGCGCGGCGGCTTGGCGAAGTCGACGATCCGGGCCGTCTCGAGCTGCGTCTCCAACTCCGCGCGCCGCGCGGCCACGGGGCTGCTCACCACCGTCATCACGATCGCGACCGCCAGCGCCGCCAGCACGACGACGCCCGCTGCAAAGAGGACTCGCGCCATATTCGTCGTCATACGCGCCTCACTCCATCCGGCGAACCAGTTCGCCCTCGTCCACGCGGATGTCTCCCTCGCCGGAGACCTCGATGCAGGGCGCACGCACGACAACGCGGTCGCTCGGATCGCCCTGCGTGGTGAAGGCGAGATGGTAGCGACGCCATTGCCCGTCGTTCAGGATCGACACCGGCGCTTCATCCGGTCCGAACCATGCCCCGGATTCCTCGTACTGCACCCCCAGCCGCGCCTCTGCATCGGCCGCCACCGAGATCCGCAGGTCATAGGTTGCGCCGCCGGCCAGCTCGACCGTCTGGTAGAGCCGGGCCGGACCGTCCACGGCCGTTCCCGAGAGGGCGCGGCCGCCGTCCGGAATGTCCGCGCCGACAAGCATCTCGATCGCCAGCGCCTCAGTCGTCCACGCTGCGAGCTGCGTCCCGTCCTGCCCCCAGTCGTCGAAGTCCGGGTTCTCGATCAGATTGCCGCCGAGGCCCGCGCGCGGCGCTGTGTCGCCCGCCTCCACCTCGGCCACCAGGGCGCGCGTGATCGTGAGGTCGGCCTGCACGACCCGCATGGCCGGATTCGGCCGGGTGATCTCGACGCGGTCGACCCGGAGCAACTGCGGACTTTCCTGCAGGCGCTGCAGGAACAGCGCCACGTTCTTGATGTCGGTCGGGTTCGTGCGCACGCGCATGTGGTATTCGCGATAGCCCCCGCCCGGGTCGTCGAGCACGCCCTGGGGGAACGTGGGAATGTCGATCAGCTTCGCGCCGCGATACGTCTCAGGAAGCGCTCCCTCGGGCGGCGGATCGACCAACGAGAGGCGCACGATCTCGGCGCGCAGCATCGCGTAGATCTCCGCCTGGGTCCATTCGCTCGAGTGCGCCTCCACGACCTCGCTGTACACCTGATCGACGGGTTCGAGCCGCGCCGCTTGCGACGTGAGGTTGACGAGATCCGTCTCGAGCGACTCGATCTCCGCGTCGAGGCGCGCCACCGCGCCGATCGCACGACTCACGATGAGCCAGCCCACCAACGCCACGACCACCCCGGCGGTGATCAGGGCCAGGGTCCGTTCGCGCTTCGACATGGACGCCCACAGGTTATTCAACGGCCAGGCCCTCCCCTTCATCCAACGTCACATCGGGGTAGGGTATCGAGATGGTGTAGCGCCAGACCTGTTGCCCCAGGTACTCCTCGCGCGCCGACCGGCCCGGGCGCGCCGCCGCCAGCAGCGGGATGTCGCGTCCGCCTTCGTCGCGCAGGATCTGCGCGAACCGATCGCCGTCGGTCATGTCGAGCACGTGCCCCTCGACCACGATCTCCTTGTTGCGGGTGTACGAGAACTTGCTGATGTTGAGGCCGGACGCGGGCGCGAGCTCGCAGATCTTGGCCAACAACTCGAGCGCCGTACCCGTTCGGTCCACGCGGGTCTGCAGTTGCCGCAGGTTGTACTGCTTGGCGCGCACGACCTCTGCGACCGTGCGCACCTGCTCCACCCGCGACTCCAGATCGCGGATATACGCGGTGCGCTGATATATGTTGACGGCGTAGAGGCCGATGGCGCAGACGAGCACCCCGCCGATCAGCCCGCCGGCGAGGTAGGCCGTTCGCCGCGACCGGGCGGTCGCCCGCGCATGCACGACGGACCGGGGCAACAGGTTGATCGCGACCCGTGCGCGGTCTTGCGCCGTGAGCGCGGCGCCGAGCAACGCGGCCGGAAACCGCCCCTGCAGTTCGTCCAGCCCCTTGGCCACGAGACCCGCGGGCACGCGCGCGGCCCCGCATTCGAGGCCCGTCTCGCCGGCCAGCATGTCGCCCACGCCCGCGACATCGGCATAGGGCGACGCGAGCTCGATCCGCTCCGCGCCCATGCCGTCGACCGACTCGCGACGATAGGCCGACAACGAAGCGCGCAGCTCGATCAGGAGCTCCTCGAAAGCTTCGGAGCCTTCCTGTCCCAGCGTGGTCCAGTCCTGCGCGGCGGCCACGCCGCGTCCGAACTCGAAGCCGCGCTCGCCCAGGATCAGCACTTCGAGGCCGCCGGCGCTCAGGTCCGCAAAGGCGTAGCGGGTCGACTCGTCGCGCCCGCCGGCGAGCAGCGCCGACGCGATGCACGCGGTGCTGACCAGGATGCTCTTCGGCTCGACGCCGGCTTCCCGCAGTACGGCGACGTGGCTGTTGATCACATCGTCATGCGCGAACACGGCCAGCACGCGCGCCTGACCGTCGGGCATGCGCTGGAGGATGCACTGGTCGGTCACGACCTCGTCGGGGGGATAGGGCACGTACTCTTCGACGCCCAACTCCACGATGCCGCGGATCTCGTCTGGGTCCGTGGAAGGCAGCTCGAGGATGCGCGTCGTCATCAGATGCCGCGGCAACACGGTGTAGACGTCGTCGTCCGCGATACGAAGCCGCTTCACCAGTTCCCGGAGCGCCTCGGCGAACGCCCCTTCGCTTGCGGACCAGTCGCCGCGGACCGTCTCGAAGGCGACGATATCCAGCCCTTTCGCGGACCGTCGCACACGCAGCAGCGCAATGAGGCCTTCGCCGAACTGCAAGATGCTGATGTGCCCACTCTTACGGGCCACCTACTTCCTCCTTCCACAACAGGATCTCGGTTGCCTGGTCGGTGATGGAGCACACCGCCATACACTGGGCGCGAATGCGCCCTTGTCGTCGTGTGGCAAACCCAGTGATTCTAAAGAACTCCGATTGGGTCATGCAATGCGCGGCGATGGGCGCGAGCGCAGCGGGGTCCACGTCGATCCGTCCGGAGATCTCGGCGATATCCTCGAATTCCTGGTCGTCCTGCGTGAACAGCATCCCGTCGGGACCGGCTCGGTAGGCGAGGATCGCGTCGACGACATCCTCCTCGATATCCGGCAGCAGCATCAGGACTTCCCTCGAAGCGGTGTTCACATTGACACGCGCCTCGTCTTCGCCGAACACGGTGAACAGGTCGCGCAACCCCGCGCGTTCTCCGTCCCCGGTCCAGTCCTCCGGCTTGATGTCCTCGAACAGCAACAGCTCCTCGAGCACCGTGATGGGCTGCGGCGACTCGCCTCCGTCCTCGCCTTCGGCTCTGCGTTCGAGGATGGCGGACGCAACGCCGAACTCGAGGTCCTCGAGGTTCTCCAGGATCTCCTCCGGAACGGTGTTTACATTGAACCGCCCCTGCTCATCTTCGACCCGAACGCCGCAGCGCTCTTCGGCGTAGTCGCCGTCGAAGAGCCCTTCGAAGTCGTCGCGCAGGTCCGTGCTGCCGTAGATCCGCAGGCGGAGTCGACCGCTCTCAGACCCGCCGGACTCAACGGGAAGGCGGATGCGATCGCGCAGGAGCAGCCGCATCTGCACCTCAGCCACGCCGCGCCGCACGGCCCCGCGCGCTATGTGGCGGGCCTGCGCCTGGTCCAGCGTGAGCGACGCGGCCCGTGCGTCCAGGTAGGCGCGCCGGCCGAAACCGAGGGTCATCACGGTGAGAATGGCGAGGATCCACAGCACGCATACCAGCACGAAGCCCTGGCGATCGCGGACGGTCCCTCGCGGGGGCGTCGAACGCATCAGATCGTCACCTCCGCTTCATCCGGATCGACCGAGGGCGGCGCGCCTCGGAACACGACGTGCGACGTGAAGACCCGCTTGCCCGAAGGCGCCGACGTGTCGAGGAGCGTCATGCGAATGCGGATCGCTTGGGGAAGCTCCCAATCGTCCGGGATGTCCTGGCGAACGACGAGCCGCGCCGGCTCCGGGGCCACCGCCATGTCGCCCTCGCTCAGTTCGACTTCGGGCGGGATCGTCACCCAGATGTACTCGATGGAAAGCCCATCGATCCCCTCGGCGAGGTCGTAGTTCCGCTTCCGCCCGGTCTCGATCGGAACGTCGCTGGGCTCTTCCATGTCGGGCAGCTTCAGCGGCAAGGGCGCCTCCACCTCACGTTCCTCGCGAACGAGCACGGACCCGCGGCCCTGACCGGCCCTGCGGAGCCGATAGCTGACCCACAGCATGCGGGGGAAGTCGCCGAGCTCCGGTTGCATCGACCCCGTCAGGGTGTAGAGCTCGAAACTCTCGCCGTCCCCTTCGAACAGATGCCAAGTGTAGGGGAGGATACCCTGAAGGTCGCGTTCCATGGCATCCAACGCGATGCGCGCCCGCTGCTGCGTGACGAGGTTCTCCTCGCCGAGCCGTGCGATGCGCGCGGTGCCGCTGAAGGCGGTATATACAGCGGCCATGACCGATGCGAGCAGCGTCACGGACACGAGCAGCTCGGCCAGCGTGAAGCCTTGCCCGCTCCGCGCCCCGCGACGATCGGGCGTTCCGGATCCGCCATCGCGCCTACTCCTCACGAGGGATGCCCTCCGGAATAAGCGCTTCCTCGGGATACACGAAGACCTGCTCCGCGGGCAGGAAAGACACGGTCCGGCTGGAGTACGGCGAGCCCATGCGGGTCCAGTCCACGCGCGCCGTCACTTTGGCGAGCTGACCGACGGTGTCCTGCAGGTCGAGCACCTCTTCGAGCGTGAGTTCGACCGGAAGGGGCGGGATCGGGATGGGGTACAGCTCAATCTTGCGCGACCACCGGAAGCGCGATTCCTCTCCGTACGATCCGCTCTCTTCGGACGATGTGACGGGGTAGCGCAGTTCGGCGGCGGCGACGAGCTCGTCGAGGTAGAAGCGGACGCGCGTGTAGTCTTCCGCGAGCGCGCGCGTGAGGAGCACCTGACGCAGCGACGCGTTGATCCCGACGATGCCGACGCTGAGCACGCCCATCGCCACGACCGATTCGAGCAGGATGTAGCCGCGACGCGTGTTCACGATCCCTTCACCCCAATCTGGCCCGCGGTGCCCTTGACCTCGATCTCCAGGCGGTCCTTGTCGCCGCTTTCCAGGCGGATCGTCGCCATGTCGCTCGCGCCGCCGGGGTGGAACCGCACATAGAACAGGTCGGAAGATCCGCGGCCGCGCCGGGCGGAGATCCGGTCAAACTTCATCGAATCCGGCAGGTACTGCGGCAGGCCGTCTTTCCCGTCGAGCGCGAAGAAGTCCTCCTTGCCGTCTTCATCGCGCCCCGGGGCCGCGAGCCAGTAAGCGCCCGCCTTGCGGTCGAGATAGACGCGGATCTCGGTCTCTTGGATGATGGCGAGTTCGCCGGCGTGGCGCAGCGTCGCAACCAGGTCGCGCCCGATGCGGTCCGCGCGGACGCCGAAGAGGGAGTCGCGAAACATCGGCGTGACCGCCGCCGTCATTATCGCGACCAGGACGACGACCACGATCAGCTCGAGGAGGGTGTATCCCGCGGCGTCAGGACGAAGACGCGCCTCCGCTCCCCTCCTTGCCGGCGGGGTCATCGGCAGGCGCAGTCGCGCTCCCCTCGCTGCGATACCCCCATCCACGGCCGCGGTCGCGCTACCGCTCTTCGCGGTCGCGCGGGTTCGCGTCTTCCAGCTTCCACACGGAGATGTCGTCCGCGGTCTCGGCCTGTTCATCCGGTCCCCGCGAGTACAAGTCGTACGGCTTGCGGTTCTTGCCGGGAACCCGGAAGATATACGGGTTGCCCCACGGATCGTTCTTGATCTCCTTCACATAGTCCCGCTTCCCGCCGGTGAGATCGCCGAGGGCTTTTGGGAACTTGTCGTTATGGTCCATCGCATACAGGTCGATGGCCGTCTCGTAGACTTTGAGGTCGCTCTGCACCCGGGCGATCATGGCATCCTGCGTTCGGCCCGACAGGTTCAGCGACACAGCCCCGGCCAGGATCCCGATGATGACCATGACGAGGATGAGCTCGATCAGGGTGAAACCGCTCGAATTCCCGCGCATGATACTCCTTCTCTTCTGAGGGGACCGTCCCCTCCTCTTGTCATTCTAACGCACCGCCGTCGAAACGGGGTGACACGACGCTACCCGACGTTGGCGCTCAGCGTGAGCATGGGCAGCAGCATCGCGATCACCAGAAAGCCGATGACGCCCCCCATCACCACGATCATGATGGGCTCGAACAGCGCCGTCATCGTCTTGACGGCGCGATCCACCTCGTTGTCGTATGCGTCGGCCATACGCTTGGTCACCGCTCCCACGCGCCCGCTCTCCTCGCCGACCGCGAACATGCTGACCACGACGGGCGGGAAGTGCCGCGTGTGCTGCAGGCTGTTGCTGATGCTCTCACCCTCAGCGACCCGGTTGTGCACGGCGTCGAGCTCCGCCGCGATGGCGGCGTTCGACAGGGTCTGCACCGTGATGCGCAGCGAGGTCAGAACGGGCACGCCGTTGTCCAACAACGTGCCGAGCACGCGACCGAACTGCGCCATCTGGTACTTCTGCACCACCTGTCCCACGACGGGGACCTTGAGGATGAACACATCAAATGACATCCGGCCCGACTCGGTCTTGAGCCATTTCATGAGTACTAGAACCACGCCGACGATCACAAGGAGCACCGCCCACCAGTAGCGCTCCATGAAATCGCAGAGTGCCATCACCACCAACGTCGGCCAGGGGAGCGTGGCGTTGAAGTCCTCGAACACTTTCGTGAACTTGGGGAACACGAACGAAACGAGGATGAACACGGCCGCCACGCCCATGATGAGGAGGAAGACGGGATAGGCGAGGGCGGATTTGGCCTTGCCGCGCAGCTCCTCCTCCTGCTCGCCGAACGCGACGATGCGCCAGAGCACTTCGTCGAGCATGCCGCCCGACTCGCCGGCCCGCACGAGGTTCGAGTACATCGTGGGGAAGATCTGCGGGTGATGTTCGAGCGCCTCGGCGAAGGTCGTGCCGCCCTGCACATCCTCGCGCAGCCGCTCGACCACGGCGATCATCTTGGGGTTCTGCGTCTGCTGGGCGATGGTGCTCAGCGCCCGCGTCAGCGTCATGCCCGATTCAAACAGATTGGCGAGCTGGCGGAAGAAGACGTTGCGGTCCTGCAACCGAATCCGCTGCAACGCCTGTCGGAGCGTGTCCTTCTCTTCGCCGCCGGTGTGCTCCTTGATCGAGATCGGCACATAGCCCATGTCGCGCAGACGCGCGAGCGCCGCGCGTTGCGTCTCCGCCTCGAGCACGCCCGTGAGGGGCTTCCCGGGCCCCTTCTTGACTTCGTATCGGAATCGCGGCATCGCGCAGCCTCGTTTCTACACGCCCAGGTCCGCATCCGCCGTGACGCGCATCACCTCTTCGAAGGTGGTGACGCCCTGGCGAACGCGCTGCCAGCCCGACTCGCGCAGCGTGCGCATGCCGTCGAGCCGCGCCTGGCGCTTGATCGCGTCGGACGAGGCCCGCTCCACCGTGAGCTCCTTGATCGCGGTCGTGAACGGCAGGATCTCATAGATCGCCATGCGTCCGCGATATCCCGTGTGACGGCAGTTGTCGCAGCCGCGTCCGCGACGGAAAGTCGCGCCTTCGCGTTCCTTCACATCGATGCCGAGGTCCAGGAACTGCTGATCGTCCGGCTCGAACGGCTCGGCGCAGTCGGAGCAGACGCGCCGCATCAGGCGTTGGGCGATCGACGCGACCATCGTGCTCGAGATCAGGAACGGTTCGAGACCGAGGTCCGTGAGGCGCGTCACCGCGCCGGAGGCGTCGTTCGTGTGCAGCGTACTGAACACCAAGTGCCCCGTCAGACTCGACCGCACCGCCATCTCGGCGGTCTCCTGGTCGCGAATCTCACCCACCAGCATGATGTCGGGGTCGTGGCGCAGCATGGCCCGCAGGGCGCTGGCGAAGGTGTATCCGATCTGCTGTTGCGTCTGGGTCTGCGTGATCCCCTGCAACTGATACTCGATCGGGTCCTCGATCGTGATGATCTTGTTTTCCAGGTTGTTCAGCTTGCTCAGGGCGGCGTAGAGCGTGGTCGTCTTGCCGCTTCCCGTGGGGCCGGTCACGAGGATCATCCCGTGCGGACGCCGGATGAACTGGTTGAACAGCGACAGGTCGCGCTGGTCGAAGCCGAGCTGATCCAGCGTCATGAACATCGACTTCCGGTTCAGGATGCGCAGGTTGACGGTCTCGCCGTAGGGGGTGGGCAGGATCGACACGCGCAGGTCGAACTGCTCCTCGCCCAGCGCCGCGCGGATCTTGCCGTCCTGCGGCAGACGCTTCTCCGCGATGTTCAGGTTCGACATGATCTTCACGCGCGACACGATGGCGGAGTGGAACCCGCGGATCGAGGGCGGCACGGGCATGCCGTGGAGCACGCCGTCGATGCGGAACCGCACCCGCAGCTCTTCCTCGAACGGCTCGATGTGGATGTCGGTGGCGTTGGATCGGATCGCCTCCGAGAAGAGCTGGTTCACGAACTTGATGATCGACGCGTCGATCTTCTCGTCGCCCAAGTCCGCGTTGGCGGCCAGCTTGTCGAGGCTCACCACGTTGCCGTGCGCCTCCGAGTCGCCCAGAATGCGCTCGACCGTGTCGGCGCCGATGCCGTAGAGCGCCTTGAGCGCGCGCGTGATCTCATCCGGCGTGGCGACGACCGGCTCGATGCGCTGCTTCAGCACCGTGCGGATATCATCGAGCAACTGGTTGTTCAGCGGGTCGCTCACCGCAACGACCATGGTCCCGTTGCGTTCCTGAACAGGCACGAAACTGTAGTGGTTCGCGAAGCGCGCGGGGACTTTCTGGGCCAGATCGGCGGGGATGTCGAGCTTCGACGGAACCACATAGCGCAGCTCGCAGAACCCGGCCAGCGCCTCGTATACGCGGTCCGACGACGCGAGGCCCGTCTGGACCAGGGCATCGACCAGCGACACGCCGGCCCGTTCCGCCTCGGCGAGGGCGCGGGGCAACCGCTCCTCGTCTACGACCCCCTCCCGCACCAGATGCTTCTCAAACGCCTGCTGTCCGACCAATTCACCTACTCCGAAGCGTAGTCAATGCACTGATACGCAACATGTTATCACACGGAGCGCGCACGCTCCACCCGGGCGCGGGCCGATCGCCGCCAAGACCGCTGCGTCAGCGGGCGGCGGGACCCAGTTCGCGCAGAAACGCCTGCGCCATCTCGACCACCTCGGGGTTCCCGCAACCCAGCGCCTCGGACCCGATGTCGCGGGCGCGAACGGGATCGTGCAGATCCCGCCAGTAGCCGTCGGCGATCTCGATATTGAGCCGGGCCGCGGCCACCGGATCGGTGCAGCGGTCCCGGGCTTCCTCAAGGGCGCGGAGACGCGCGGCGCCGCCCCCCGCGCTCCAATCCGCGCCGGCGATGCGCTCGGCCATGCGTTCCGCGGCCAGCGAGGCCGTCATCGTCGCCGGATAGCGGGCGATCACGCGCTCGAGCGCCTCTATCCCCCCCGAACGCCGGGTTGCGGCGTCGAGCTCCTCGAGCGAGGCGTAGTCGACGCGGCGCGCTTCCGCCAGCACGTCCAGGCGATCCGCGTTCTCGGGACGCGACCGGAACACCTCCGGGTACGTCTCCCGCAGGTCCCGGTACGCCCGATACGCCTCGGCATAGTTGGCGAACTGGT
This sequence comes from Candidatus Hydrogenedentes bacterium UBA6118, assembly GCA_002422525.1. Lineage (GTDB taxonomy): Bacteria > Hydrogenedentota > Hydrogenedentia > Hydrogenedentales > SLHB01 > UBA6118. The sequence continues at coordinate 21,717 of DIWA01000053.1, read as the reverse complement.
CGAACTGCAGCCGGGCCAGCTCGAGCTGCGCCGTTCCGGCGAGGGGATCGGAGGGATACCGGTCGACAATGGTCCGCAAGAGCATGTACGCGCCGCCGAAATCGGCCTGTTCGGCGCGCGCCGCGGCCTCCCGCAAGAGGTTCGCGGCCGGCGACCGGTCGGCGGGCGTGGCGACAAGCGTCGGGTCGCCGCCCGAGTGCAGCATCTCCTGCACGGACAACAGCCCGGCGAAGGCGACGACCGCCGCGGCGCACACCGCGCTCGCAACGGCCAGGCGATGCGCCGGGGCCCGCCGCACGCGTCCGGTCGCGCGCAACCGGGCCTGAACGCGCGGAAGCAGGTCTACCCCGGGCTCGGGTCGGGTCCGCGGAACGGACGCCACGACCCGTTGCAGGGCCTCGAACTCGCGTCGTGCGCGTTCGGACCGATCGAGCGTTCGCGCGAGTCTGCGCTGTTCCCGCTCATCAAGCGGTTCATACAAGGACGCCGCCATCGACGCCTTTCGGGATTCGCCAAACCACATATCGCGTCGTCTCACCCGCTGGGAGCGACCGCTCCCGCCCCACTCACTCTTCGTACAGGTCGCGCAGCTCCACCTGGAGCTTCCGCAACGCTCGGAACAGATGCACCTTCACGCTGCCTACAGTACAACCGAGCGCCTCGGCGATTTCCGCCAATTGCAGGCCCTCGTAGTGCCGCATGATGAACACCGCCCGCTGGGACGGCGACAGCACATCGAGCGCCTGCTGCACCCGCGCATCGATCTCGTTCGCCGCGACCTGCCGCGCCGTGTCCTCAAGCCGCGGCTCGATGGCCGACGATCCGTCGCCCACGGCGTACGTCTCGTCCAAGTCCGCATGGCGATGCCGCTTGTGGCGGCGCAAATGGTCGATCGCCTGGTTGACCGCGAGCCGCATCAACCACGGCACGAACCCGCCGCTCGGCCGCCAGGAGTCGATTTTACGGTAGGCCTTGATGAGCGCGTCCTGCGCGACATCCAGGGCGTCCTCCCGGTTCGACGTGTACCGATAGGCGACGGCGTACACCCGCCCCTGGTGTCGGCGGACCAGCTCCTCGAAAGCCCGGTCGTCCCCCGCCTGGAGCGCGAGGGCCAGCTCCTCGTCGCTCGCCGCGGTCAGATCCATCTGCGATTCCTGGTTCACTTCACGTACGTGTCCAAGCCCCGGAAGGTTTACACGGCCTCGCGAATCCGTCGGCGCACGCGCCGCCGGCCTAGGCCGCGAAGAGGTAGTCTCGCGCCTCCTGATAGCCGCGCGGGTTGAGCCAGGCGCGGATCTCGTCGCGCGCGCCTGGAGCGCCGACCGCGACGATGATGAACGCCTCGTCGGCCGGAGGCAGCTCGTCCGCGGCGATCACCGGACACCCGTGTATAACCCGACCGATCTTGCGGGGGTTGATGTCGACCGCCGCCTCGGGCCGCTGGTCCTCCGGCCACTCGCGCAGCCAACGCTTGCCCACTTCGCCCGCGCCCCACTGGTAGACCCTGCGCCCGGCCTCCGGACGCGTGAGCGCGAGATGCCGCCGCTTGAGGGCGCGGAACGCGGCTTCATCATACCTGGAATCGTTCATCGACAGGCGGTCGGCGCGGTGCCGCCAATCCAGCAGGGTCTCGGGCGTCTTGGCGAGCCGCCATCCCGCACGCACGACCCGGAGCAGCAGGTCGTAGTCTTCGGGCCAGGGCGCGTCGACGTAGCCGCCGGCCTCCTCGAACGCTTCGCGCGGGAGGATGAAGGTCGGATGGGCGATCGGACACTCGATCAGGATCTCGCGGGTCATGTCTTCGTGCGTGAGCAGCCGGTTCATCCACCGCTCATACCGTCGCCTGCCGGACCCGAGGGCCTCGCCGACCATCCGCACGCGCGCGCCGCAGAGGCCGATGCGCGGATCGCGCTGCAAAAGGTCGCGCTGGCGCTCCAAGCGCTCGGGATGCATGGCGTCGTCCGCGTCCATCCGCGCGAGGACCCGCCCCTGCGCGTCGGCGCACCCAACGTTCAACGCGGCGACGATGCCGCCATGCTCGCGGGCGCCGATGCGAATCCGCGGGTCGCCTTGTGCGGATCGCGCCGCCTCGGCGACCGACGCATCCGTGGAGCCGTCGTCGACGACGATGAGCTCCCAATCGGCGAACGTCTGGGCGCGCACCGACGCGATCGCCGCCGCTACGGTGTCCGCTGCGTTGTACATGGGCATGACCACGGACACGGAGGGCGACATGGCTCGGCGGCGCCCCGGTTCAGTCGAGCGTGAGCGTGACGGCGGCGAACGAATGGGCGGGCACGACGTGCACCCACTCGTCTTTCGCGCCTTCCGACTTCTGTCGCGCCGGCGCGATGGATTTGGGGTTGGCGAAGGTGTTCTGATCGCGGGCGTCGGCGGAGTTGAGCACCTTGGCCGAAATCCCCTGCGCCTTCACGCCCTTCAGCACGATCTTCGTCTCGATGTCCTTGTCCACCGTCTGGTTGGCCAGGGTCAGGAAGAGCTTATTGTCCGCGAACGATGCCGATACGCTCAGTTCGTCCACGGGCCGCTTGCCCTGCAACGACACGGGATGCGTCTCATAGGTGTCGCACTCGAGTTCGTGGGTCACGAGACGGGCCCCCATGTGCGGCCGCATCATGTCGAACACGTGGTAGGTCGGCGTGAGGATCATCTTGCCGCCCTGGGTCAGCGCGACGCACTGGAGCACGTTGATGGTCTGGGCCAGGTTCGCCATCGTCACCCGGTGGGCATGGCGGTTGAACAGGTTCAGGCACGCGCCCGCGAACACCGCGTCGCGCAGGGTGGCCTCTTGTTCGAGCCCGTTGTCGACCACGGCGCTCGGATGCCACACGCCCCACTCGTCCACCGCGATGCCGACGGGCTTGTCGGGGTAGAAGTAGCTCAGCAGCGCGTCGGTGAGCTGCAGGTCGCGCTCGAGCGCATGCAGGTCGCCGAACAGGGAATGGTACTCGCTGTCGGAGAACGTGGCGCCCGCGCCGCGCTTGAAGTAACGGTGGATCGACAGGTGATCGATCAGGTCGGCGTGCGGCATGTTCGCGCAGAACGTCTGGTTCCACCCGGCCCACTCCGAACCGGTCTCGCCGGGGCTGAAGCCGCAGGCGACCATCTCGATCGCGGGGTCGAAGCCGCGCATGTACGACGCATAGCGCACGTATTCCTTCGCGTAGTCCTCCGCGCGGAAGCGGCCGCCGCACCCCCAGTTCTCGTTGCCGATGCCCCAGTACTTCACGCCATAGGGCTCCGCGGAACCGTTCTTTCCGCGCTGTCGGCTCAGCGTCGACTCGCCGGCGTAGTTGCAGTACTCGAGCCATTCGAGCGCTTCCTGGGGCGTGCCGGAGCCGACGTTCACGCAGATGTACGGGGCGCACTCGACCGCCTTGCACAGCCGCAGAAACTCGTCCGTGCCGAAGTCGTTCGGCTCGGCCTGATGCCACCACAGGTTGACCGTCTCGGCGCGCTGCTTGGCGGGGCCGACGCCGTCGCGCCAGTGGTAGGCGTCGGCGAAGCAGCCGCCGGGCCAGCGCAGCACGGGCGCGCGAAGCTGCCGCAGCGCGGCCAGCACGTCGAGCCGCAGGCCCCCGTCGTTCGGGATGCGCGACTTGGGCCCCACCCAGATCCCCTCGTAGATGCACCGGCCGAGGTGCTCCGCGAAATGGCCGTAGATCATGGGGCTGATGGTGGCCCGCTGCAGCTCAGGCCACAGCGATACGCGCGCCGTGCTCATGTCGGGTTCTCCTGTATGACGTCGAACTGCTGAAGATAAGGATAGACGGCCTCATTGATGAAGCGCCGAACGCCTTCGATGTTCGCGATCAGGTCCTCGATGGAGCGTTCCGCGACCTCGGGGCGCCCGAACAGGCCCTTCACCTCGACGAACACTTCATCGCGGCTGTAGCGATAGGATTCGATGATCACATGGAGCGTGCCGGGATGCTCGGCGGAGCCGGGCAGCACGAACCGGATGCCGCCCACGCCGATCGGCCGCTGGAAATGCCGCCAGATGCGGTCGGTCTGGTTGCAGACGTGGTCGAGCAGGAACTGTCGCGCATCGTCGAAGTGCGTCATCCCGAACGTGGTCCGCACCGTGGCGGTCTGGCCGACGAACCCCTCGATCTCGAAGGCGTTGACGAACCCGGCGCCGATCGCGCGCACGCGGTCGAGAAACCTCGCGAACGGCTGATCGACCCATTCCTCCACCGCGACCAGCCGGTCGGGCAGAAACAGCGCGAAGGACTGCGCTTTCTCGCCCCGTTTCGAGTGGAACCTGGGCGGCCCGGGAGGCGTCAGCTCAGCATTGTCGTAGGCCGCCTTGGGGTCCTGCGAGAGGTCATAGTAGAGCCGCTGCAGCGCCGGGAGCTTGAGTTCGAACGGCGCGTAGATAAGCTCGGTCGAGAAGTGTATGGGACGGTCTTCGGCTTGCATGGTGTCCTGTAGCCCCGCTGGATGCTTGCAGTATAGGCGAATCGGGAGAGGACGGCCAAACACGGCCTCGGGGCGAACGGCGCCCGCGCGGGTCAGAAAGCGGCGATCTGCTCGTCCAACACCGCCCACAGGTCCTTGATGCCGTCGCCGGTCACGTTCGAGATCGGCAGGACCAGGGCATCCGCGTCCAGCTCGAGATCGCGGCGGATGCTGTTGATGGCCGCGGCCCGTTGCGACTGCTTGAGTTTGTCGAACTTCGTCGCGACGAGCAGGGTCGGCGTCTCGGCTTCGTCCAGCAGGGCCAGCAGCTCATGGTCATTCTTGGTCGGCGGATGGCGCGCGTCGATGAGATGCACGGCGAGGCGGAGTTCCGGCCGTCCCTTCAGGTAGGACGTGATCATCGCGCCCCACGTCTCTTTGAGGTTCTTGGGGACCTTCGCGAACCCGTAGCCGGGGAGATCGACGAAGTAGACCTTCTCGTTCACCGCGAAGTAGTTGATCGTGCGCGTCTTGCCCGGGGTTTTGCTGGTCTTGGCCAGCCCTCTGCGTCCGAGCAACTGGTTCAACAGCGACGACTTGCCCACGTTCGATCGCCCGGCGAACACAATCTCCGGGCGGCCGTCGGCGGGGAAATCCGCGGGGTGAAGCGCGCTCTTCACGAACCGGGCGGTCAGGACCTTCATTTCTTCGCGGCCGCCTTTCGCGCGCGCGGAGCGGCCTTCTTCTTCGACGCCGCCCGCTTCTTCTTCGCCGGCTTCGTCGGGAAGGCCGTCTTGAACACCTCGTCGACATGGTCGACCCACACGAACTCCAGCTCGTCCTGCACCTGCTTGGGCACCTCCACGAGATCCTTGCGGTTTTCCTTGGGCAGGATGACGGTCCGGATCCCCGCGCGGTGCGCGGCAAGCACCTTCTCCTTCACGCCGCCGATCTGGAGCACTCGGCCGCGCAACGTCAGCTCGCCGGTCATGGCGAGGCCGGACCGCGGCGCCTGGCCCCGCAGCGCGGACACGATGCTGACCGCGAGGGCCGTGCCGGCGGAGGGCCCGTCCTTGGGGATCGCGCCCTCGGGCACATGCACGTGGATATCGATGGACTGATGGAAATCGCCGGGGATCTCGAGCTCGGCCGCGTGCGCCCGCAGGTAGGAGTACGCCGCCTGCGCCGATTCCTTCATCACTTCGCCAAGCTGGCCGGTGAGAATCAGCTCGCCCTTCCCCTTCATCACGCTCGTCTCGATGTTGAGGATATCGCCTCCGGACCATGTCCACGCGAGGCCGACCGCCAGCCCGACTTGCTCGAGGGCGTCGGCGCGGGTGTCGGAGTATTCCTCGGGTCCCAGCAGCGCACGCACGCTCTCGTCCGTCACGGCGAAGGGCTCGGCCACGCCCTCTTCCAGGACCTTGCGCGCCACCTTGCGGCAGACCTGAGCGATCCGCCGCTCCAACTCGCGTACGCCCGCCTCGCGCGTGTAGCGGGCGATCAGCGTGTCCAGCCCGCTGTCCTCGAAGCGGATGTGTTCATCGGTCAGCCCGCCCTCCTTCATCTGTTTGGGAATCAGGAAGCCCTTGGCGATCTCCGCCTTCTCGTTCGCCGTGTAGCCGGACAACCGAACGATTTCCATGCGGTCGTGCAGCGGTTCAGGGATATCGTATTCGCTGTTCGCCGTCGTGATGAAGAACACCTCGTGGAGGTCGACGTCCACCTCGAGATAGTGGTCGCTGAAGGCGTTGTTCTGCTCGGGATCAAGCACCTCGAGCAGCGCCGACGACGGGTCGCCGCGATAGTCCATGCTGAGTTTGTCGATCTCATCGAGCATGAACACGGGATTCCGCACGCCCACCCGCTTCATGCTCTGCACGATCCGGCCGGGGAGCGAGCCGATATACGTGCGGCGATGGCCGCGGATCTCGGCTTCGTCGCGCACGCCGCCCAGGGAGATGCGCACGAACTTGCGCTTCATCGCGCGTGCGATCGACTTGCCCAACGACGTCTTCCCCACGCCGGGCGGACCCACCAGACACAGCACCGGCCCCTTCGAGCTGCCGCTGAGCTGACGCACGGCCAGGTAGTCGAGGATGCGCTCTTTCACCTTGGCCAGGCCGTAGTGGTCCTCGTCGAGGGCCTTGCGCGCGGCGATCAGGTCGAGTGTGTCGTTGGTGCGCTTGCGCCAGGGCATGTCGACCAGCCACTCGAGATAGGTCCGAATCACGGCGCCTTCAGGGCTCATCGGAGGCATCCGCTGATACCGGCCCAGCTCGCGCTCGGCCTTCTCGCGCACTTCCTTCGGCATCTTGGCCTTGGCGACCAGTTCGCGCAGGTCGGCGGCGTCGTCCATGTCCTCGTCGCGGCCGCCGAGCTCCTGGTGGATCGCGCGAAGCTGCTCCTGCAAGTAGTGCTCGCGCTGGCCCCGGTCGATGCGCTCGCGCACGCGATCGCGCACCTTGTTCTCGAGGTCCAGCAGCTCGTTCTCCCGCATCAACCCTTCGACCAGGCGTTCGAGCCGTTCGTTGTGATCGAGGGCGTCCAGAAGCGCCTGCCGCCCCTCGACGCTGAGGCCGATGTACGCGGCGATCATGTCCGCAAGCTCGCCGGGCGACTCGACCGTCCGGAGCGCGTCCAACACCTCCGGAGACACCCGCTGACCGAGCTGGATGTAGGTGTCGAACTGGTCGACGGCGGTGCGCATCAGCACCTGCGTCTCGTCGTCCGGCGCCGAACCCGTGTCGCTCACGGGCGCGACGGTGGCCTCGTAGCAGAACTCGCGGGACCTCATCTCAACGAGCCTGCCGCGTCCGAGGCCCTCGACCACCACCTTCAACGAGCCGTCGGGCATCTGCTGGGTTTGCAGGATCGACGCGGCGACGCCTATCGTGTAGAGGTCGCCGAGCTCGGGCTCTTCCACCTCCGGGTCGCGCTGCGTGCACAGAAACACCGGCTTCTCAAACGTCAACGCTTCGTCGACGGCGGCGATCGACTCGCTGCGGCCGACGAGCAACGGCGACACCATACGGGGGAAGATCACCGTCTCCCTCAGCGGCAGCAGGGGCAGCTTCTCGGTGCGGACGGCAGTCCGCGGTCGGGGTTTGCGAGGCACGTGCGTGGTTACTCCAAGCTGCAGGGCGTTCCGCCCCGGTACGGTGAAAACACAACAGAACGCCGGAAGGGCTCGCCCTCCCGGCGTTCTGCGTCAAAACCCTCTTGCGCCGTTCGAAGCGAGGGAAACCGGCTGCGCAAGTCGGCTCAGGCGCCGCCTAAGCCGACGCCGAGGACCTGCCCCCTTGCTCCGAGTCGCTGGACGCATGCTCGTAGACGATGAGGGGCTCCTCTTTCTTGCTGATGACGCCCGGGGTGATGACGCACTCTTTCACCTCGGACCGAGAAGGAATGTCAAACATCAAGTCGAGCATCACCTCTTCGATGATGGCCCGCAGGCCGCGCGCGCCCGTGTCCTTGTCATACGCGCTCGACGCGATCGCCTGCACGGCGTCGTCCTGGAACTTCAGCTTCACGTTCTCCAGCCCGAACAGCTTCTCATACTGCCGCACCAGGGCGTTGCGCGGTTCGACGAGGATCCGCACCAAGTCGTCGCGGGACAGCTCGTTGAGCGTCGCGACGACGGGGATACGCCCCGAGAACTCCGGGATCATGCCGTATTGGATCAGGTCTTCCGGCTCGACCAACTCGAGCAGTTCGCCGATGCGTCGATCCCGTTTCGACTGGATATCCGCCCGGAACCCGACCGAATTCTGCCGGGTGCGCCGCTGGATGATCTTGTCCAGTCCGTTGAAGGCCCCGCCGCAGATGAACAGGATGTTCGTCGTGTCGACCAGAATGCATTCCTGCTGCGGATGCTTGCGTCCGCNNGCAGGGCCTGCTGCACGCCCTCGCCGGACACGTCGCGCGTGATCGACGGGCTGTCGCTCTTCCGGGCGATCTTGTCGATCTCATCGATGTAGATGATCCCGGATTCGGCCCGCGTCGCATCGAAGTCGGCCGCCTGCAGCAGCTTCAGGATCACGTTCTCGACGTCGTCGCCGACGTATCCCGCTTCGGTGAGCGTGGTCGCGTCGACCACGGCGAACGGCACATCGAGCATGCGCGCCAACGTCTGCGCCAGCAACGTTTTGCCGCAGCCGCTCGGGCCGATCAGCAGGATATTGGACTTCTGGATTTCAACGCCGTCGATCTCGCCGCCGGCGGCGATGCGTTTGTAGTGGTTGTGCACCGCGACAGACAAGACCCGCTTCGCGCGTTCCTGCCCCACGACGTACTCGTCCAGGAAGCTCTTTATCTCGATGGGCTTCGGGACGCGCAGACTGCGGTTGACGCCCTTGCGGGCGCGGTCTTGGGAGACGATATCCGAGCAGAGCGCGACGCATTCGTCGCAGATCGTCACATCGGGACCGGCGATGAGCTTATTGACTTCGTCCTGCCGCTTCCCGCAGAAGGAGCAGGTGGGGACGACGCCTCGAGACCGATGTGGAGCCATTCATACCTCCTTGAGCGCGTTGCAGTGACTTCTTATAGCACCCGGCGGCGAATTTGTCAACAGATCACCTGTCCGCCCGGGCGTCGCTCCGCCCTCCCCACCATTCTCCCACGTTTCCGTCGGCTCCGCAACTCCCCTCGCCGCCCAACCGCCTGCACGGCCCTGGTCGGGACAGTCTCCTGAGCGGAGCCGTCCTCCCCCCCAAAGCGGCTATTCGGCGACCGCCTCGCGCACGAGCACGTCGTCGATCAGGCCGTAGTCCCTGGCCTCGTGGGCGCTCATGAAGAAATCGCGGTCGCTGTCGCGCCGGATCACTTCGAGCGGCTGGCCGGTGTGGCGCACGAGGATCTCATCCAACATCTCGCCGATGCGCACAATCTCGCGCGCCTGGATGTCGATGTCGGATGCCTGCCCCCGCACACCGCCCATCGGCTGGTGCAACAGGAACCGGGCATACGGCAGCGCTACGCGCTTGCCTTTCGTTCCCGCGGCCATGAGCACCGCGGCCATGCTCGAAGCCTGGCCGAGGCACAGCGTGGCGATGTCCGGCTTGATGTATTGCAGCGTGTCGTAGATCGCCAACCCGGCCGTGACGCTGCCGCCCGGCGAGTTGATGTAGAGCTGAATGTCTTTGTCGGGGTCCTCGGACTCGAGATAGAGCAACTGGGCGATGATGTAGTTCGCCACGTAGTCGTCGATCGGCATGCCGAGAAACACGATGCGCTCGCCGAGCAGCTTCGAGTAGATGTCGTAAGGACGCTCCCCGCGACTGGTCTGTTCGTAGATCGTAATCGCCTGCACGTCGGATAACACGCTATTCATCGGACCCTTCGTCACCGCTCGCTTCGCCTTCTTCTTCCTCATCCCGCGCTTCGAGCTCGTCCTCCGTCACTTCCTTGTCGGTGATGACGGCGTTATCGAGGATCACCTTGAGGGCCTTGGCGCGGAAGATGCGGTCTTCGTAACGACTGCGACGCTCGGCATCCTCGCCGACGTAGGCGCCGAGCATGTCGAGCTCCACGCCTGTGCGCGCGGCCATCTCTTCCATCTCGCTCTCGAAGTCCTCTTCGGTGACCTCGATCCCTTCGGCCTCGCCGATCTCGTTCAGGATGATAAGCCGCTTGATCTCATCAATAGCTGTATCCCGGGCGCGCGTGCGGAGTTCCTCTTCCTGCTCGGCGATCATCGCGCGGGGAACCCGCATGCGCATCAGCTCCTGCACGGAATCCGCGTAGTAATCCGCGGCGACCCGCTCGACGAGCGACTTGGGCATCTCGAACGTGCTGCTCTCGATGACCGCGTTGATCGCGTTGCGCTCGGCCAGGCGCGCGCTCGTGTCGGACGCGGACGCACGCAGCCGTTCCTCGACGCTGGAGCGCATGGCTTCCAGGCTGTCGTATCCGAGCCCCTTCGCGAACTCGTCGGTCGCCTCGGGGATGACCCGGCGCTCCACGGATTTGAGCATAATCGTGAACTGGGCGAGCTTGCCGCGCAGCGACTCCTCGCGGTAGTCGTCGGGGAAGGTCACCTCGCACGACACTTCCTGGCCCGGCGCGGCCCCGACCATCGCGGCCTCGAACTCGGGGAAAAAGCGGTTCGTGCCCAGGATGTAGGGATAGTCCGTGGCGGAGCCGCCTGGGAAGGGCTCGCCGTCGATCTTACCGACGAAGTCGATGACCACCTGGTCGCCCTCGGCGGCGGTCCCGTCTTCGAGCGGCTCATAGGTCGCGCTGCGCTCAAGCATCTGCTTGATCTGCTCGTCCACGTCCTCGGGCTTCAACGTCAGCACGGGACGCTCGATCTCGACGCCGCGGTACTTGCCCAGCTCGACGCGCGGGCTGACCTCAAACTTCAGCGTGAACTCGAGGGGCGTGCCGGCGGGACGCTCCTTCGCCGCTTCCAGGCCGTCCACTTCAGGCAGGTCCAGCGGGTTCAGCTTGTTGTCGCGAATGAGTTTGCTGAAGGCGGCGCTGACCAGCTTGCCCTCGACCTCATCCTTGACCACCCGGGAGAACTTGCGCTCGATCAGCTTGCGCGGGGCCCGGCCGCGACGGAACCCGCGGATCTCGGCCTCCTCCGACAGCTCCTGGAATATCTCGTCGGCCTGCTTGGCCTCATTCGCCACAGGGATGACGACCCCGACTTCGTAGGCGCAGTCGCCTTTGTAGTCGATCTTGAACTCGGGGTCCTCGACGAACTCGAACTCCGAAGGCCCGTGGTCGTGGTCGTGGTCGTGGTCATGGTCGTGGTCATGATCGTCGTCATGAACCTCGGCGTCGTCCTGCGCCTCGGCGTCGTCATGAACCTCGGCCTCGTCATGCGCCTCGGCGTCGTCCTGCGCCTCGGCGTCGACGGCCGCCGCGCCTTCATCCATCGCTTCGTTGGTCTCGTTCTCGGTCATGGCTGCCTGTCACTCGCTGTCTATTGAGGTTGCTTCCGCCACGGGGGCGCTGAACGGGCGCGCCCCGGAACTCGTCGGACTGGTGGGCGAGGCGGGACTCGAACCCGCACACCTCACGGTACTGGAACCTAAATCCAGCGCGTCTGCCAATTCCGCCACTCGCCCGGATTCGAGGGAATCGGAGGCGCCGTGCGCATGGGTCCGGCGAACCCGCCGACATCCTGCGGCAGGGTCGTCCAGGGCAAAAAAAATGGTGGGCCGCGAGGGAGTCGAACCCCCGACCTTGGGATTAAGAGTCCCCTGCTCTACCAGCTGAGCTAGCGGCCCNNTCAACCTTGGCAAGGTTGCACTCTACCACTGAGTTACTCCCGCTCAGCGAATGCGAATGCGAATGATATCAGATGCTCCCCCGACTGTCAAGCTGAGCCGACCAACGCCTAATACGCTGTGCCGAAACAGGTTAGCTTGGATTCAGGCAGGCGATCCCGCCTCGTCCGCGTCGCGTGCGCTTTCCCGTTGCTCCGCCAGCTCCCGCATGCGTTTGATCATCAGCGGCGGACACCCGTTGCAGTGGCGATGGCTCTTGTCCAGTCCCTTCGGGATCCAGTGCGGCAGCGCTTCGTCGTGCATGACCGTCGTCAGCTTGCGCTCAAGGACATGACCCAGTCCATAGGACTCGTCGCCCAGAACCAGCCCGCAGGTGTACATCCGACCCGATGCGTTCACGCAGGTCATCTCTTCGGGCAAATGGCACTCCGGCGTCGCGTCGTGGTGGTGGTCCTCCTCAGCGGAGAGAACCGCGAACCCGTGGTCGCGCAGGAACGCGATGGCATCCAGCGTCGGCCTGGGCGCGAAGAAGCAGGTCTTGGCCTGGTCGAGGCCGACCAGCAGATCGACGTCTTCCTCGGCAACGGGTTCGCCGTACATGTGGATGCCCACGATCATGCCGTGTGCGCTCTGCGCCCACACGACCATCTCGAGCACTTCGGGATGGTCGCGCAAGGCATCCCCGACGCTGATGATTGCGTACTTGCACCCATGCGCCGCAGCCTCGTCGACGACGCTCAGCCAGTCCTCGGCCGACATGGCGCCGCCCTCGGCGACGTGCTTTCCGAGGGCCACGTCGGACACATACAGCCAGAGGTACTTCACCGACACGGAACCGTTGCGGGCGCCCTTCCGGGCACGCTCACGCACGCCGCGCACAATGTTCTGGGGGAGCGCCAGCGGGTTGTCACCCGCGTAGATCTCGTCCCAACGTTTTTTGGAGGTCACGCCTGATTCCCTCGAACTTCTGAACCCAGGTATGGCCGCATGGTCATGCCCACATACTGCATCGGGGTCCGCTGCCTACAGACTCGGGCGGAGAGGAAACGGCTCCCTCCCCGCCTGATCCGTCTAACACTGCGGAACGGGCCCTAAATTCCGCTGCAAAAGCTGGCACGAAGCCTCCGCTTCACGCGTAGAGGGATGCAGTCAACCAGCGCAAACCGGAGCATTCTTTCAGACCATGCGGAGCGGGATCAACCGGATAGCATGAATTCAGGCGAATCGAACCGGATCCCCGGCGCGCGGCCCCGAGTCGACGCCGCCGATCACGGCGCTTCGGTCGCCTCCGCCGCATAGGCCGCGTAGCGCGCCGCGAGGTCCTCCTGCTCGGCGTCTCGCAGGATCAGCAGGCGGTAGCGCAGTTCCACGTGCGCGTCCGGCTCGAGCGTCGCCGGCTGCGTGTGCGGCCAGGAGGCGCCCAGGAACCCGTAGTGGCGGAAGATCCAGCCCGGATGCGGGTAGTCGGGGTTGCCGGGGTGCTGGAACACGGCCACGGCGGCCTTCCGCCCCTGTGCGTCGGGCTGGAGTTGCACGGCCGCCCACGGCGTCTCCAGCTTCAGCACGTCCTCCTCGGCCGTTCCCTGCGCCGACACGAACGACAGCGGACCCCGGCGCGCATCCGGCCGGATGCACAGTCCGCCGTAGCCCTTGCCGGCCGGCAGCTCCCCGCAAATCGTGACGACCTCGTCCGTGGGGTTGTGCAGCCGCAGGGTGATGTCGATCGCGCGGGCGTCCTGTCGTTTCGCATGCACCACGAACCGCACCCGTTCGCGCACGCAGGGCGTGTCGGGTTCGGCGTTGCGCACCCACACCGACTCCGCCTCGACCACGGCGCGGTCCGCTTCGGCCTCCTGCTCGATCCATCGCTCCCACACGGGGTGCGCCTCGGCCAGCAGCCACGTGTCGAGCGATCGGTCGCCGATGGTGGAGCCCGGCCATGCCCAGAACACGCCGCGATGGTGGAGATGGTCTTCGGGGAAATCTTGCGTGATCACGTCGCCGTCGAGACCGTAGAGCGGGTGGACGTAGCAGGCGCGCGTCAGGTGGTCGGGCGCGCCTTCGGGAGCGGGGGCCGGCCGGTAGCGGAACACGAGCACCGGCGCGCCCTGCTCGAACACAGACAGCGCGTTGCCGTCGTCACTGAGCACGAACGCCGCGTCGCCCCCGCTCGCGGCCGCCGCGCAACTCAGCAACATCAGTATACCGGACATCATCGGTGACGCCCTCCCACGGTTGCGGGCGGAGCCAACGCCCTCGACGAAGAGGACCCGGCCTCCGCCCATTGCGGGTTTTCCTTGGGCCCGGTCAGCTCTCCGGTCCGCCCAGCGCGTCCAGCAGACCGCGGATCGCAGCGACTTCCTCGTCGCTCAGCCGCACATCGGCCGCCCCGGCGTTCTCCGCCACCTGCTCCGGACTGCGCGCGCCCACGAGCGCGGTCGTGATGCCGGGTTGCGCCAGCAGCCACGCCAGCATGGTCTGTCCCAGCGTCGCCCCGTGTCCCTGGGCGATGGGCCGCACCTTCTCCAGCATATCGATCACGCGCTTGCGGTTCTTCGGCTGGAACCACGGGTGCCCATGGCGGAGGTCCGTCTCCGGAAACACACGGTCCATCGTCACGCGGCCGGTCATCAGGCCGCTGTCCAGCGGGCTGTAGATCAGCACGCCGATGTTGTGTTCGCGACAGAACGGCAATACATCCGCCTCGATATCGCGCCGCAACGGGCTGTACGGCGGCTGATCGCTGGTCACGCCGCCCGCCGCGATGCACTCCTCGAGCATCGGCACGGTGAAGTTGCTCACGCCGTACCAACGGATCTTCCCCTGTTCGCGCAGCTTGGCCAGCGCCCCCATGGTGTCGGCGATCGGGACCGTCGGGTCGGGCCAGTGGCACTGATAGAGATCGATCGTATCGATACCGAGGCGCTGCAGGCTCTGCTCGCACTCGTAGGCGATCGACTCGGGTCGCAGGTTGCGGTAGACGGAATACGACTTGCCGTCCAACCCCGTCGTGGTGAAGGAGGGCTCTCCCTCCTCCTTGTCCCAGCGGAGACCGCACTTCGTCGCCACGATCACGTCGTCGCGCCGCCCGCGGATCGCCTTGCCCACCAGGCGCTCGCTGTGCCCCATGCCGTACATCGGGGCCGTGTCGATACAAGTGACGCCGAGGTCGATGGCGCGGCGCATCGCTTCGATCGCTGCCGCGTCGTCCGTGCCGCCCCACATCCATCCGCCGGCCGCCCATGCGCCGAACGAGATGGCGGGAACCTGCAGATCGGAGTTTCCGAGAGTGCTGTATCGCATCGTTGACCTCCCATGGATCGGCCGAACCGACTGTCGACGGTTCGGCGCAGACTGTGCATGCATCCCCCTCCGCCGCGGCGGGATCCGAGAACCCCGCGGGAAGGAAGGCCTGGGGGAGTATAACAGACGAACCAGAAGCCGCCAACGCATCCGCGCGCCGTGCCCTTGATCCGCGCGCCATGCCCCTACGGCGCGGCGTCAGCGGCGGTACACGTCCGGACCGGGGACGTAGGAGTCGTCGGGACTGCGCGAGTAGCTCAGGATATCGGCGAAACTGGGCAGGGCGGGGTCGGCGCGACGGATGCGCCAAGCGCCTTCGCTGCGCGAGAACGTGAGCGTGATCTCGCCGGACTCGGATCGCGGGAAGTGCACGGGGAGGTGCGACGCGCGGCCGGCCGTATCGGTCCGCGCGACGCCGGTGAAGCGGCAGTACAGCACGACGCGCACCTCGGCCGGGTCGGGCCCGGGGGGCATGCTCCACCGACGAATCTGCCGGTGCATCCGGCACGCGTCGTAGCGTTCGAAAAACCACTGGTAGGCGCGGCGCGCGTACTGGAATCCCCAGCCCTGTTCGTCCTCATAGTCCGTAGTGTAGAGATCGAGCACCGCATCGAGGTCTTCGACCTCGAAGGCCTGCTGCAGGGCGACGATGCGTCGGGCGATCTCCTCGGCGACCGGTTGGTGTTCGGGCGGAAGCCCTTCGGCGGCGGGCCACCACGGGGCGGGTTCGGGGCGAATGTCCACGAAGTCGTCCAGCGCACGGCCGCGGGCGTAGTCCAACAGCGGCCCGATAGACACCTCCTCGGCGATGCGGCTCTCGACGGCGCTCAGGGCGAGGTATTCGCCGTAGCCGACGGTCCCCTCGAACGGCTCCTCCTCGTTCGTGAACGCCGTAACGGCGTAGGAGGCGGAGGCATCCGGGGCCAGGTCCGCGTCGACCCATTGGCGCCCATCGACGTCCGGCGCAACCAGCGTGAGTCCGCTCCGGGGCGCGGCGCGCTTGTACACGCGATAGGCGACGTCGCCCTCGCGGAACGGCCACGTGACCACGACGCCCTCCGGCATGCGCCGCGCTTCGATCCCGCGGACCGGCGCGGGCATGGCGGGCAGGCGGAAGGTCTGGCTCTGCTCGATGTTCTCGCGGGTGTTGAGCACGAACACGGCCCGGCCGATGCGGCTGATGAACGCCGTTCCCATCCCGTCGGGCGTATAGCTCCGTCCGAGCAGCTCGGTCCACGCGGCGGCCGTGGGCAGCGTGCCCGCCGTGGGCGCGGCGGCGAACCGCTGCAACGTCTCCTCGGAGGCGCGGGGCGACAGCAGCGGGACCCAGTAGTGCCGGCCGGTGTTCGGTATCAGTTCAGGGACTTGCCCGGGCATCTCCATGCCGTAGGCCCCATGAATGAGCAGGCCCTCGCCGAGCACGCCGTCGATGTCGCGCACGTTGGCCTGGAAGTCCGCCGGCTTGTTGACGCTCTGCAACCGACACGCGACTTTCGTCTTCTCGGCGACGAACTCGCGCCGGGGAATCAGGCGCAGGTCGATCAGCTCGCGCAGGGCGGGCGCGATGGCGGCGTCCCACATCATGC
Organism: Candidatus Hydrogenedentes bacterium UBA6118; assembly: GCA_002422525.1. Taxonomy (GTDB): domain Bacteria; phylum Hydrogenedentota; class Hydrogenedentia; order Hydrogenedentales; family SLHB01; genus UBA6118. Next base: position 5,165 of record DIWA01000053.1, on the reverse strand, counting down.
GCCGATCCCCCGCCCACAGATCGGGCGCGCTGTCGAACGCGTAGACGGCCGCGCCGATCATCGCGCCGTTGTAGACCATCGCGCGGTACAGCGACGGGGGCATGGCGCCGGGTCCGGGCGGCGGACCGAACAGACCAGGCCCCATGAACCGCGACTCCGTGTACCAGGCGGAGGTCGCCGCGACCCCCCACTGCTCCACGGCCCCGTCGAGCCACAGGCCCTCGAGCGCCATGAGCCCGGCGAAGGTGTGGGGCGAGGAGCCGCCGGCGATCGGGAGGACGTAGCCCGCGTTCTCCCGCACCTTGTCGTAGATCGGCGCGCACCAGGCGTTGGCCAGGAACCGGGGCCATCCGAGGCCGTCCGACTGGATCGCGATGAACCGGCCGTACTGGGGAATGCGCTCGAGCAGCCCCAGCAGCCAGCGCCCTTGCGGGGGCATGGCCAGCTCCGGGTCGCCGACGAACCGGGGATAGTCATTGAACGGGAGATCGCGCACGCCCACGCCCTTGATGCAGGTGTACGTGCGAACCAGCTCCTCCGCGACGGCCACGCTGAGGACGGTCGGCGGATCGCCGCCGCCGAGGTCCACCGCAACAGGCACGTTCGCCGCCTGCAAGACGTCAAGCGCGGCGACGAGGGTCCGCCGGCGCGCCTCGACGTCGGCGTCCGAGGCGCTGATCCGCATCACGGAGAAGGGGCGCAAAGCCTCCGGAAGCGCTTCCCAGGTCGCGACGACCTGTAGCCCGGACGGAGCGGGCGCGCGGGGGTCTTCGGGCGCGGTGTTGAACAGGAAAAGCGGGTGGTCGGCGTGGACCTCAACGACCAGCGGAGGCGTCTGCGCACCGGCGAGCGTTCCGCCCCAGAGGAATATGAGGAGGGTAAGCGTTATCGTCCCGCATCTGCAGCTTCGCGCCATTCAACAGCCCACTCGTGCGCGGGGATTGTACGCAAACCACGCTCGCCGCACAACATACGCACGGTGTTCGCTGTCGCCGACGCATCTCCGGAACCGCGCCCGGACGCTATGGGTCCCGACACGTTGCGCCCTCCTCCGCTCCACAAGAGTACGATCGCCCGCGACGCCGGCAAAGTTCCCCGGGCCGGAATCAGTCCGGCGCCCCGTCAACGGGAGGCGGCGCGCTCCCGTCTGCTAGAATGGGGTCGTCCCGGGGCGCTTCGCGTCTCGCGGGCGACGACAGCATCCCGACAGTTGGGCGCCGATCCGGCCGGACCGGTTCCATGCCGGAACGGTCGTGCGGACACGGACAACCCGATGGGGGCCGAGTGAGCATGTTCAGGAACCGAAGCGAGATGGGGTTGGGGCGACGGTCGCGCGCGGGGGCGTTGGCGGGGGCGTTGCTTGCCGTGCTGGGGCTGTCGGCGGCGCTGGCCGCAACGAGCGCGGGGCCGTGGTTCGGGTCCCGCGGCGCCGCCGCCTGGTTGTTGCCGGCGGTGCACGCCGCGCAGATCACGTACGTGAACAACGTGTTCATCACGAACCCGGCGGACGGGGCATCGCTGGATCTCGCCTCGGCGGACGTCGGCGATGACGATGTGTATCCCCTTGCCATTACGGTGGATACACAGACGGAGACGGACGAAGGCCCGGCGGGCGCGTCGACGCGCATGGAGTACTACCTCACGCCGCGGGGCCAGACCGAGCCGGTGACGCCCACGGCGATCAGCCAGACGCCGCCGTACACGGCGACCGTCTCGCTGCCGCTCGCCAGCCGCTCGCAGCAGTTCACCCTCCGCGCCGTGGCGGTGACCGGGCCGACGTTTCGCGCGGAAGACACGGTCGCCTTCACCGTCAACCGCTTGCTCAGCTCGGTCGATATCCTTGCGCCCGTCCCGGACGGGACCATCGTCGTGTCGCCGGGCACGACGAGCTACTCCCTGACGCTGCGCGCACAGACCGACTTCCCCGCCGACACGGCCGCGGTGCGCTACTACCTCATCGGCAGCGGGTCGGCGGACGACACCCTGCTGGCCGAGGCGACCAACCCCGTCGACGACTTTGGAGCGCAGTACGACCTCCCGTTGCCGGTCGGTTCCGAGGACTTCACCATCCAATTCCAGTTGCGTGCGGAGGCCGAGACCAAGTCGACCCCGACGATCACCGTGTCGCGCGGCATCGTCTTCACGATCTCGACGCAGGAACCCGCTCCCCCTCCCAGCACGCGGCTCGCCGTCACGTCGCCGCGCTCCGGAGAGGCGTTCGCCGCGCCGGCGTCGGCCGATCTGGTCCACGTCGGGTTCAGCGTGCGCCCTGAACGCGCCGAGGACGTTCTACAAGTGGACTACTACCTCGATGACGCGCCTCCGGAAGACGAGGAGGCGAAGGCGGAACGCCTGGCCGCGGTGTCGACCGCGGGCCCGGCGTTCGGCGCGGGCGCATGGGCGGCGACCACGGCGGAAGAAAACACGGTGAAGCTGCGGGCGGTGGCCACGAACATCCTGCAGTTCGAGCAGGCGCAGGGCGAGGCGACGTTCACCGTCCGCAAGGAGGCGTTCCAGCCGGAAGCGGGGGGGCCGGACCAGGTCCCGCTGGACGTCGTGCTGGGCGGCGAGACCTGGTACAACATCAGCCCGCTTCCCTCGGGCGATCTGGAGCGGCCGGCGGCCGGCGTGCGCCAGACGCTCGCCGCGCCGCTCTACCCCGTGCAGGACGGCTCGAGCACGCGCCACGCGCTGGCCGATCCCTATGCGCCCACGCGCGCGGCGGTCGTCGAGATTCCGTCGGCCGTGCTCCACGAAGGCGAGACGGGCGTGCTGCTGTTTTCCGTCGCCGACACGCTCGAGGCCCTGCTCGGCAGCGCGGACCCCGTGGCGGATGGGCAGACGCGCGGCCCGCTGGCGGAAGGGGGGCTGTACGCTCAGGTCTGCGTCGTGGTGACCGCCAATGCCGGCGCGACCTACTATGAACTGCCCGCGGAACGCTTGTCGGTCGCGCCGATCACGCTCTACTTCAGCGGACTGGAAAACACGGACGGACGCAGCGTCTCGCTGGCCAAGGCGGACTCGGAGCCGGTGACGCTGGCGCTCGATGGGCGGCCTGCGCTCAGCTTCGACATCCTGTCGGATCCGGTCGCATGGGTTCGCGGCACGGACACCGCAACCGTCGCGCCGGGCGCGTTGACCGCGAACGTGTCGTCGATCTCGGCCGTGTTCGCGCCGGTGGAATCGGGCGGGTCGCTGCCGATGTGCGGCGCGGGCGGCAAGTTCAGCTACGCCGCGGCGCTCCTCGTGCTCTCCGCATCCGCCGTTCGCAGACGGCGCAGGAAGTAGGCGGTCAGGAGGACGCTTCGACGTCCGCATCCGCCCCCGCCGTGCGCCGGTACACGTAGATCGCGATCGGCAGCATGACGATGAGCAGCGGCGTCGCGGCCCACCAGGCGGACTGCGGCAGGGGATCGCCGAAGGCCTCCGGCAACGCGCGCAGGAGCGCGTGCGCGGCGTAGAGGATGAACGCGAGCGCGGCGAGGCGGAACCGTCCGTTGCGGCCTCGCTGCAGCAGGACGACGCATGCGTACACTGTCGCGAGCACGGAGACGCGCCCGAGGATGTTGGCGAGGAGGTAGCCGGGCGTCCGGGCGAACTCGATCGCCACTTCGACCGCGGCTTGGTCCGAACCCGCCCCTTCCTTCATGATGAACGCCGAATCGGCGACCAGGTCGATCCCGGCGAAGAGAAACGCCGCCCCGACGAACCCCGCCGCCAGGGCCTTCGCCCGAGCCGCCGGGTTCTCGCATGCCGGCAGCAGCGGCAGCAACGCCGCCATCGCCCCCAACTGGAAGACCGCCGCGACGATGCCCATGTAGACGGCGCGCACCGCGGCTGCGGACGTGGGCGCGAGCCGATCCGCGAGCCAGGGGAACAGCAACGGATCCACGCGCGACGTCCAGACCCAGTGCAGCACGACGCCGGCGACCCACACGCAGACGCCGACGGCCACCCACGCAACCGGGATCGGGCGTCGCAGCGACATGGCGACCAGCACGACCAGCCCGATCGCGAAGATCACGCCGCCGTGCGCCGCGAGCGGCCAGTACGCTTCCGGAGGCGGCGCGTCAACAAGGTACAACCGGTACGACCCTGTCGCGAGCTCCGTCGACACCTCGAGTTCCCCCGCGCCGTCGCCGTCCGCCGGACTCAGCACGCGCGCGAACCGACCGACGCCCTCGCCGAAGGTCCCCTCGGCCTCCCGCGATCCATCGGGCAGACGCACGACGGCGGACCCGCCCCCGCGCCGGAGGTCGGTGGCGAGCAGGAAGCCCGGGCGCGCGTCGGCGGGCGCATCCGGGGACGCGGCCAAGGGGTAGACGTCCGTGCGCGTCTGCGGGGTCGGCCCGAACTCGACCGTTTCCTGTCGGACAAGCGATGCGCCCGCGGCCGAGCCGGCGGCCTGAATCAGAATCAGCGCGACGATCCACCCGATACGGCGATGCGGTCTCATGGTATGGCGATTCTCCCGACCGACGGCGGTCATGCAACGCGTCCGATGGCCTGCAACGCGGCCGCGACGACGCCTTCGTGGTCGAGCCCGGCGCAGGCGACGGTCACATCGGCCGCGGCTTCATATAACGGTCGGCGCTCTTCGTAGAGCGCCTCGAACGACTGGCCCGGCGCACGCACGACGCCGCGATCGTCGAGGTTGCGAATCCGACGGACCAGATCCGCGTAGGGCAGCTCCAGATAGACCACGACGCCGCCCCGGCGCAGATGCGCGATGGCCGGCTCGCTGTAGATCACGCTGCCGCCGGTCGCCACCACGGTCTCGCGGTATTCGAAGGTGAGCACGTAACGTTCTTCGAGCGCGCGGAAGCGTTCCACGCCGATCTCGTCGATGATGTCCTGCAGTCTGCGGCACTCGCGGCTCTGAATCAGCAGGTCCGTGTCGACGAACGCCCGGCTCAACGCCTTGGCCAAGAGCACGCCCGCCGTGCTCTTCCCCACGCCGGGCATGCCGACCAGTACGATGTTGCCTTCAGACGCAGCCATGTCGTTCCCTCAACGCGATGAGATCAGGCGGAAGCATAGCACAAGCCGAGGCGGTTGGCGTCAGAACGACCGGCGAGGGCGCCGGTCCCACACCCCGCAAGAATCCGTCCAGATCCGCCTTGCCGCCGCAGGCGGCTCTTGGAGATGGTGTGTCTCGTTTCAAG
>DIWA01000003.1 GCA_002422525.1 Candidatus Hydrogenedentes bacterium UBA6118 | reverse complement strand
CCGAAGAGGTCGCCGCGGCGCCCGAGACGCCGGCTGAAGAGGTAGCGGAAGCCCCCGCCCCCGAGGCCGCGTCTGTGGACGTCGTCGTAACGGAAGCGGCTCCTGCCCCCGCCGCCGAAGGGGTGATCGTGGACGTGGCTTCGCTGCGTCAGGTCGCCCTGGAAAGCGCGCAGGAAGCCGACGAAGCGCGACGCGAAGCGGAGCGGCTGGTCTCCGTGATCCAGCAGCTTCGTGATGAAGCGCAGCAGCTTCGCGACGAGATCCGCGACCTTCGGGTGCAGATCGAGCAAGACAGGACTGCGGCGGCGGCGACGGAAGCCGCGGCGGCGGAACTGATGCCGGCCGTCGCGAAATAGCGACGCCGAGGCCCGGCTTCCCGTCCGTTGGCCGATGAACGGGGAGCGGGGCCGGAACACTTCGCCATCACGAGCGGGCGAGGGAGCGCAGAACAGCCTTCCTCGCCCGTTCTGCGTTTGCACGCGGTTGCGCTCCCGAGAGGCAGCAGGTAGAATGGAATCAGGATGACAGCATGCCGTCCATGTCCTACGGCGTGCGGTTCGCCCGGGTAGGATGGCATCCTGGTAAGGAGTCCGGCCAGATGAGAACAAAGAGAGCGCTGTGCGCGCTGCTGCTGTGCCTGATGCTCACCACGCTGTTGGGGTGGTTTGATCAGACCTGCGACGCGGGCGAGATGGATCCGGAGCGGATGCAGCGCACCGGCATCGAGGGCGTGTTCCAGGGCGGCGCGGAATGGGATTCCGAGAAGGCGGCGAACAAGTGGCAGACCGCGCTGGGTCTTGGCGCCTTCGTCGTCATGATCATCGTCGTGAAGTGGCTCTGATCATTCATGGAGTCCGCCTCGATGGCTGCGGGGGGAAACGGAGCTTCCCTGTCCGCCTCGATGAGGGGGGGATCTGAGGAGGCGACGGAACGGATCCTGGCGGTCGACGGCGATCGTGAAGTCGTTGAGCTGCTGAGGGAACGATTGGGGGCAGAGCTCCGCCCATGCGATGCGACAACGTCGCCCGCCGAAGCGCTTGGGCTACTGGAAGGGGGGCGCTACGCGCTTCTGGTCACGGGCTTGGGAATGCCGGAAATGGGCGGCGCCGAGGTCGTGCGACGGGCCAAACGGATCGACCCCTTTCTCGCCATCCTCGCCGCAGCCACACCGGCGACCCTCCCCGAAGCGCTGCAGGTCATGCACCACGGGGCCGACGGCTGCATTCTTGAACCCTTCAACGTCACCGAGATCGAGTCTGCCGTCTCCTCCGCCCTGGAGCGACGCCGCCTGGCGATCGAGAACAGCCGATTGCAGCAGGCCAACGCCGATCTGCGGCGACGCAAACACTACTTCGAGGCGCTCCTTCATTCCACGGTCGACGCCATCATCACGTTTGACGACAACCATGTGATCAGCTTCGCCAACAACGGCGCGCTGCAGATGCTCGGCTACGACGCAGGCGATGCTGCCGGCCTCGCCGCGGACGATCTGTTCTCGGGCGGCGCGGATGAGGTTCGCTACTTCCAGCGGCTGCTGGGCATGGGTCGCCCGTTGCAGAACTATGAGACGGAGTTGCTGAACGTACACGGCGAACGCATCCCCGTGAGCATGTCGGTGTCCCGCGTCGCAACCCCGGACGACGCCATGCCGTGCACGCTCATCATCTGCAAAGACATCACGGAGCAAAAGCGGCTCGAACACGAGCTGAAGGAGCTTTCGGCCAAGGACAGCCTCACGGGACTGTACAACCAGGGGGCGTTCTACGAGCGGCTGGGGGCGGAGATCGAGCGCGCCCGCAGGCAAGGGCGCCAACTGTCTCTGGCGCTGCTCGACGTGGACAGGTTCAAGTCTTACAACGACACGCACGGCCACATCGAGGGCGATCGGGTGCTTCGCACGGTGGCCGAGGTGATTCGGGAGAGCACGCGCGACCATGTCGACATCGGTTGCCGCTACGGCGGCGACGAGTTCACTGTCATTCTGCCGGAGGCCGATGAGGAACGGGCGAAGGCGATCGCGGAACGCATCCGGCGCGCCTTCGAGGCGCATCAGTTCGACGCTCTCACCCTGAGCGTCGGCGTCATGGCCTACCGGGAAGGACACTCGCTGCGCTCGTTCATCCAGTTCACCGACGCGGTCATGTACGACGCGAAGCGGGCCGGAGGCAACAAGGTGTTCGTCTACGACCCCGCGAATCCAGCGCTGCGGGGCTCGCAGGACCAAGCGCCACGCGCGGGGACCACCAAAGAGCGATGAAATTCGGAATCTGCTCCGAGATCTTCAAGGACTGGGGCGACGTGGATCGCACGATGGCCTTCGTACGGGAGACGGGCTACGACGGGATCGAGATCGCGCCGTTCACGCTGTCCCAGTACGTCACGGACATCCCCGCGGCGGAGCGACGTCGCATCGCGGCCTCCGCTGAGACGAACGGCGTTGAGGTGATCGGCCTGCACTGGCTGCTCTCGGGCACGGAGGGCATGCACGTCACCCATCCGGACGCCGAGGTTCGGAACCGAACGGCCGCCTACCTTGCTGACTTGGCCCGGTTCTGCAGGGATGTCGGGGGCTCGGTCATGGTGTTCGGGTCGCCGCAACAGCGCAACCTCGTGGCGCCGCTGACTTACGAGCAGGCGTTCGAGAACGCCGTCGAGACCTTCCGCAGGGCGATGCCGGCGTGCGAAGCCTGCGATGTCACGATCTGCATGGAGCCCCTCTCCACGGCGGAGACGGACTTCTGCTACACGGCGGCCCAGACGCGCGACCTGGTTCAGGCCGTAGACGAGCCGCATTTCCGAATGATGCTGGACACCAAGGCGATGACCACGGAGCAGGCGGATCGGCCCGCGCTGATCCGGGAGTTCGCGCCGTATCTGCGGCACTACCACGCCAATGACCCGAACCTGAACGGACCCGGGTGGGGCGACGTGGATTTCGGCCCGATCTTCGAAGCGCTGCGCGACATCGACTACCCGCACTACGTCTCGGTGGAGGTGTTCGCGTTTGACCCCGGTCCGGAGGCGATCGCGCAGCGCAGCCTGGCGTACATGCGCGGCTTCGTGCCGGCGTAGGCCCATGCTCAGGGAAGGATGCGGGGCTTGAGGACGATCACGTTCGAGTTCTCGAACGTCTCAACCAGGCGGTCGTAGGTCGCCTCATCCGGGTAGGTCCCGATAATGGCCCCGCCGGATCCCGCGTATTTGCAGTGGGCCCCTGCCGCGCGCGAACGCTCGATCATCTCGACGTCCTTCGGGTTCAACACGGAGATGGACTGTCGCCGATCGAAGTTCCGGTCCAGCCATGGCCCGATCTCGGCTCCGCGACCGGTCTCGAGCAGCTCCCGCACGGCCTCGGCATACCCCGCGAAATCCTGCATCGCCTGCACGATCTCGGCGTCGCCGTCCAGCCAGCGCCGCCGGATCGGGTTATGGAAGACCTCCGAGCCTTCGCTGAAGTCCGTGCGATACGCGAGGAACAGGTTCGGCAGCAGGCTCGGGTTGATCGGACGGTAGTTCCCATGTCCCCGAGACTCCATCAACTCCTTGGCGAAGTCCATGTAGACGCAACCGCCGTAGACCTGGATCACGCGGTCCTGCAACCCGGCGGAGATGCCCAGCTCCTGCGTCTCGACGCTGAGGATCAGGTTCGGCAGCTCCGGCATCGGGATGTCCACTTCATAGAACTCGATCAGGCATCGTATCGCCGCGGTGACCAACGCGCTGGAGCCCGCCAGTCCGACATGCCGGGGGATGGTGGATCGGTAGCGGATGGAGAAGTTCCGGGCGGGCAGCGTGATGCCTTGGGCATCACAGTACTCGACGAACCGGCGGATCGTCGCCTTCATCAGACGGATGCCGCCGTAGTACCCGTAGGCCTTGACGTCGTCAACCAACTCGCGCAGACCGCCGTAGACGGAACGGTCCTGGACGTTGGGGATGATCTCGAGCTGAGGCGACTCGTATAGGCTGACCTTTGCGCAGAAGTTGCAAATCGTTACACTGATTGTCTTTCCGAAATACCCGTCCGACGGATTGCCTATCAAGCCCGCGCGGGCGTAGGCTGTCGCTTCTACTGCCATGGTTCGCTCCCCGGCTCCCAAAGACCAACGGCTGAGCATAGCAAGGCGGGCGTATCGCGTCAAACCGTTTGCCGATCGGCACTTCGCGAAGGGGCGGCGCTCAACCGACATTGAAGATCCACGCAAAGACTGGTAGGATCAGAGTGTCCGTCGGGAATAATCCCGACTTGTCTGGTGTCCACCCGCGCTCGGGCGGATACCGAGGACTGTAGGAACTCTGCACGTGGCGAAAACCAAGTCTGAGATAGAGCCTCGATCCCCCGATTTCGAGAAGCTCGTCCTCGAGCATCTCGACATGCTATATGCCGTGGCGCTCCGTTTGACCCGGAACGCCGCCGACGCTCAGGATCTGACCCAGAACACCGTCGTCAAAGCCCTGCGCTTCCACACGAAGTTCGAGAAGGGCACATATATCAAGGCGTGGCTGCTGACGATCCTGCGCAACACGTTTATCAACGAGTACCGCAGAAAGGCCCGGCGCCCGACGTTCGTCGAACTGACCGGCGCCGAGCCGGCGGCCGATACGTCTCCCGATCCCGATGTGGGGTATGAACCCGTTCGGCGCGGGCCGGAGGAGCTGCTCGAACTGCTTGAGGACGAAGTGAAGCAGGCGGTGGAGTCGCTTCCGGATGACTTCCGCAATGCGGTGATCATGGCCGACCTGGAGGACATGTCCTACAAGGAGATCGCGTCCGCGATGGATTGCCCGCTGGGCACGGTCATGTCGCGCCTGTACCGCGGCCGGAAGCTGCTGCGAGAGCGTCTGCACGACTATGCGCGGGACCACCGCCTCATTGATGACGAGGACGGCGGCGAGGAGCGGCGCAAGCACAAGCGCAGTCCGGCGGAAGCGACCTCGTCGGACTGAGCCGGGTCTGCGGTCTGCGTCTGAGGGAGCGAACCGGAGCGGGAGGCTCTGCGGCGGCGCTACCTTGTGAACAGGCGCTGCACCGCCTCGATCGAATCGAGCGCGGCGATCATGACCACCGAATCCCCCACCTCGATCACGTCGTCTCCGCCAGGCACGATGACATCGTCGCCGCGGAGGATGGTGGCGACGAGTGCGTTGGCGGGGATGCGGTCGTTGATCTCGCTGAGTCTGCGGCCGGTGATCGCGTTTGCCCGCTTGACGTCGAACTCGAGGACCTCGACTTGGCCCTCCTGCAACACGGCTAGCGTCGTGACCTCGCGCTGATGCACCAGTCGCAAGATGCGGTTGGCCAGGCAAGCGCGCGGGGTGACGGCGTGGTCTATGCCCAGGCGCGCCACAAGCGGCGCGAAGTCGGGCTGGTGGACCACCGCGACGGTGTGGGCCGCGCCGACCTCCTCGGCTAACACGCCCGCCATGATGTTGTGCTCGTCGTCGTCCGTGGTGGCCACGAAGAGGTCCGCCTTGTCGACGTGCTCTTGATCGAGGGTGCTGCGCGCGGTGGCATCGCCGCAGACGACCCGCACGCGCTTGAGCCGGGCCGCCAGGACGTTGCAGCGCGCGCGATTCCAGTCGAGGAGCTTCACGGAGCGATCGCGGTTGTCCAGGAGCTGCGCGAGATGCAGCCCGATCGCCCCGCCTCCCATGATCACGACGCTCTGCGTTTCCGACACCGTGTTCTGGAACAACGCCTGGAAGTCGGGCAGCAGCTCGCGCCGACCCACAAGCGTCACGACATCGCCCGGCTCGACCACGGTGTCGCCGTGGGGGATGAACGACTCGCCCCGGCGGCTGATGGCGCCCAAGAGCACGCCGCCGCCCGCGGCGGTGATGTGGCGCAGGGTCTTGCCGTTGGTGGTCGGCGTCCGGTCGGCCCGGATCTGCCGCATCTGCACGCGGCCGCGGCCGAAGTCCTCCGCGGCGAGGATGCCCGGGTTCTCGACGAACTTGGCGATCTCGAGCGCGGTTAGCGCCTCCGGGCTGAGCAGATAGTCGATGCTCAGGATGGTCTCGTAGAGGATGCTCGATTCGATGTAGGTCGGGTCGTCCACCCGCGCCACGGTTTGCTTGGCGCCGAGGCCCTTGGCCGTGGCGGCCGCGATCAGGTTGAGTTCATCCGCGCCCGTCGCTGCCACGAACAGATCCGCCGACGCGATGCCGATCTCTTTCAAGAGCAGCACAGACACGGCGCTTCCGTTCACTGTGCGGACGTCCAACGCGTAGTCGGCCTGCTCGATCCGGTTGGGGTCGGCATCGATGATGGTGACGTCGTGCCCCTCGACCGACAGCAGGCGGGCCAAGTGGAACCCGACGCGCCCTCCTCCCGCGATAGCGATGTTCATGGCATCCTCCGGTCACATTCGGGAGCCGATCTTCCTACAAAGCTCCGAGGGGAGTCAATCAGACGCTCGGGCGCGACTCGGGCATGCGGGGGTTTGCCGTGTCGCGGCGGGTTCCGGTAGACTCATACAGAAGACTCGTAGAGAACGGCTATCCGCAGGGAAAGTGTCTGCATGTCCCTCAGTTTCAGTGAGATGCGAGAGATCTACGCCAAGACGGAGGTGATCCGACGCCCGACGTATGGCATCGTGAGCGGCTATCACGAACTGCCTTACGTGTGCCTGGGCGCCTCGTTCGAGCCCGGCCATTCGACGACGCGCGTCCGCGGCAAGGTGCAGGTGTCTCCGCGGTTTCTGCTGCGCCCGCGCCATCTCGACCCCAGCTATGACGAGATCTTCGGAAGCGACAACGTGGACACCCAGCTCGTCGGGCGCATCTTCGGGTTTATCGGCATGCGCGATCGGCCGGTCGCGTGTAAGTCGGAGTATCTGGAGCTGACCCACCTGGACGCACCCGTCGACCGCGTGCTGAGCGCCGAACTGGATGAGATGGAGCGCCAGGAAGACATCACGACAGGTCTGATCATCACGCCCAACAGTCGCTACTACCCCGTCTCCATCGAACGGTTCATCGCGGGCATCCTCAACGACGAGTTCTCGGTGGAGTAGCGGGGCAAGCGGCGCCGACAGGGAGGCATTTGCGTTGAAGAGCGCTTACGAACTTGCCATGGAACGACTTGAGCGGGACCAGGGCCCCACGCGAAAGCTGACCGACGAGCAACGCGAACGGATCGCGGAGATCGACAAGCGGTACGATGCCCAGATCGCCGAAGCGCGCCTGAACCATGAGCAGCGACTCGCCGGGGCGCCCCCGGAGAGCCAGGAGTCCGTCCGGGCGGAACTCGTCGACACGTTGCAGTCGATCGAGGACCGCCGCCGGAAGGAGAAAGAGTCGGTCTGGGCGTCGGAGGGTGCGGAGTAGTCCGACGCGCACGCCGCGACCCGGCGACGGCGCTCCCATACGTCCGCGGCGGCCGATGCATCCCGCCGGAAGGGAATTCCCCATGGGCTTCCTGCACTGGATCTCTCGGACAGGCGCGGCGCTCCGATCGGGCTGGACGATCGGCTTCGGCCTTCTCGCGATCGCCGTTGCGACGGATTCCGCGTTGGTCTCGTCCCCCGCCGGTTACGGTTACCGCCCTCCCGACTCACTCTGGCATGCGTGCTTGAGCGACGCCGGCGCGTTCTCACGGGCCCTCCGCCAGACATCCGCATCCCGGGCCCTTCAGGAGGACCTGCAACCGCTCTACGCCGACGCGGCCCTAGCGACTCGCCTCCAAACCGGCATTCGTCCAAACGCGCTGCGATGGCGGGTCTGGATGGGCAAACGGCTGCTGGTCGCGCGGTCGCCCGCAGGCGCGGGCCTCTGCGTCTATCCAGGGGCCCTGCTCCGCTTGACGGCCGGGCTGCACGCGGCGTTCACCTCATCCGACGACCAAGGCATCCACCGTTTCTCGGAATGGCGATACGCTTGGCGCGACGGGTATCTGATCGCGTCGCGAAGGGAAGCGTATGTACGCGATACGCTTGCGGCGGGCGTCTTTGAGACCGGAACGTCGGCCGAGGAAAGCGGTGCGGATTCCCCCGAGGCGCCGATGGACCCCCGCGCGCTCGACGTAGCATGGGAAGCGCCGGTACGCGGGCGGGTCCGCATCACGGCAGCGGAGTCGATTCCAGTCGCGGGCTTCTCGCACGCGCCGATCACGCGGCGTGCGACGCCCCTCACCTTGTCGGCCCGCACTTCGCAACCGCAGTGCTTCAGCATCGCGGCAACGACGTGGAGGGATGTCGCCGCGGTCGCCGAGCGCCTCGTGGACCTCTGTGCGCCGTCGGATGCGGCGACCATCGTGCGCGAGCGCGTCCGGCAGACGATCCGCGACTGGCGCCTGACGATGCCGGACGCAGGCTGGCAAGCGCCGCTGGAGCAGACCGCCCTTTCTGTGCGAACTGTGCGCGCCATCGGTGAGACCCCCGTTCCGGAGCTGACGGCTGCGTTCGCGTGCGCGTCGCGTTCCGTCGATGAACATCCCCTCCTCCCGCTCACAACCGGTCTGCCGCGCACTCCCTTCGAGTGGAGCGGAACCCCGGGTACGGCGTCCCCGATTCTCGGCGACGACCTGAACCTGTGTCTCGCGGGCCGGGACGGCCTCTGGCTGGCCGCGACCACGGAACCGGCCATGGCGGAGCTTGCCGCGGGAGCGCACGCGAGCGACCAAGTCTACGCCGACGCCGTGGTCGAGGCGGACTGGGAGGCGATAGCGCAGACGCTCGAGACCTGGCTGCCGCTCCTGGCCGACTGGGAGGCCTTCGCTGAGCGCAACCGCGAGGATGTCGAGGCGGACTGGATGCCGCTGGTCCGTGCCGCGAGCGAACTGGGCCGTGCTCGCCTGCTGATCGACCAAGACAACGGCGTGGCAGCGTTCGAGGGAGAGCTGGCGCGGCCTGCGCCCGAGTCCGAGGCGCCGCAGTGATGTCTGGCCTACGGAGTCCATCGGCGCTCGCGTCTGCGCTGGTCTGCATGCTGCTGCTCCCGACGGCGGCCAGCGGCGCGCCCGCGCAGCAAGCGGCGGTGATCGGCAACGGCGCCCTCACTGCGGGCATCGACGGCGCGGGATGGATCAGCGTGCTGCGTTGGCCGGGTCCGACAAGTGCGGACCATATCCCCCCGACGACCGAGGGCCTCCCCGCCCTTGCGGACGGCATGGTTCCCTTCGGAGCGGGCTGGGTCGCGGTGACGGCGGGCCGCGCGTATCCAGTGGGCTACGGCCCCTGGCAGGCGGCGGCGTTCACCGTGGCTGAACACGGCTATGCGGCGCAGGCCGCGTTCGTCCTGCCGGAAGCCGACCTCGTCGCCCGTCTTCAGTGGCGCGTGCATCCGGAGCGCGACATGCTGTACGCCCGAATCCAAATCGAGATGCTTGGGGAGGGGTCCGCCGCACCGCCCAACGTGTACTGGTACTCCCCCATCGCCCCGAGGACGCGCATGGCGCCCGAGATCGGGCTGCCCAAGGCCACGCTCGCGGCGCAGCACGGGATGGTCTGCTTCTACGACCCTGAGACCTCGGCCGTCATCCACGCTCGGCCTGAGCGGGCGGGTCGCGCCCAGTGGGACCTGGCGCGCGCCCTTGCGCGTCGGCACCCGCTCGAAGCGGATTGGTCGGCGCTGGGCGCGGGCGCGTGGATCGGAATCGCGCCCAAGGGAGAGCTGCGGGGGTTCCAATGCGGCCTGCGGGACCGTGACAGCGCCGCGCTGGCCCAGATCGCCGCCGACGCGCTCGATGGCGCGGCCCGAAGCGTCGGCCATCCGGACGCGGCGATCCATGTGCCGACCGAGCGAGACGGCGCCCGCTGGACAGGCGAGGTCTGCATCGCTTGCGCACCGGACCTGGCCGCTTTGCGCGAGCTGCTGGCGACTCGGCGCGCGGATCCGGCCGAACCGATCGCCGCAGCGGCCGCGGCGTGGCTGGCGGACGCGGCGCAGAGCCAAGACGCCTCGATCGCGGCGGTGCAGCGTCTCTGCCTGACCGGACTGCGTCTCGGCCTCGATCGCGGGACGGGCGCCATGGCGACGCGGCCAGGCCACGGGGACCGCGAAGATGCTCTGTGCCTCCCCGTGCGCAGCGCGTGGGCCGTGCAGGCGCTTGCGCTGGCCGGTTGCGAGGACGAAGCGGAGCAGCTTCTGCGGTTCCTTGCGCGCGCCGCGACGGGCGACGAGATGACGAACGCCGCAGGCGCGAGCGTACCCTCGCGCATCTACGGCAATGCGACGCCGGCGGTCCCGCGGGAATGGACCGACCTGCGCGCAAACGCGGCCTTCCTGTGGGCTGCGCACGCCTGTGCCGCGAGGCTCGCCCCCGAGCAACGTTCCGCGTTGCTGACGGATCTCGCGTCCGCGCTCACGGCGGTCGTGCAACGGATCGCCGCTTGGCGTGACCCGCAGTCCGGGCTCCCCGTCGCCTCGTTCGACGCCGACTCAGGGCGCTTCCGCTCGAGACCGGATGACGCGTATGTCGTTGATGCCGCGCTCGACCATGCGGCATGGATCCTCGAAGCGCTCGGGCAGCCATCGCCGGAGCGGTTCGCCGGCCCAGGCGCCTGGCCCGCGGACCGGTTGCCCCCTCCCCCGCTGGCGGCTTGGGCCTGTTCCGACGAACTGACGTCCTATCCGCCGCACGACGTGCTGGAATCGCGGTTACGGGACGCGGCGCAACGGGACCGAACGGCGCAGCTCGAGGCGTTGTGCGAGGCGGTGATATGCGCGGCGGACGATGCGGCCATTCAGAAGCAGGTGAGGGCCGGACTGAGACAACTCGCTGAGAGTTGGCGCGCAGAGGATCGCTACGATCCGTACCGCTGCGCGTTGTTCTACATCGCCTCCGCGAGGGTCTTCCCCTGAGGCTGGCTGTTCCAGCCGCTACTCCTCGACCTTCAGCTCCGTGTCGGATTTCGCATCGACCGTGATCAGGGCCCCCGTAGCCGAGTGACTCAACACCGCGGACGGCTCCTGTGGGTCCAGCGAACGGAGCACCCATCCGGGCGCCACTTCGTCGCCGACACCCGCAAGCGTGCGTTCCGCGCGTCCGTCGGGCGCCATGCGCACGGTGAAGGCCAGGCGCGAACCGACGACCGCGCGCACCCGCACCGTAGGACCGGAAGGCGCCGGCGCGGCGGGCGCGACGGACTCGGGCGCGACGGACTCGGGCGACGGCGGCGCGGCTGGGGGCGGCGGCGTGGCGGGAGATGCCGGCAGCGCGACTTCAGAGGGAGGCTCGGGCTCCGCCGGAGCGTAGGGCTCGCTGGACGGCATCTCGGTCGAAGCCGGTTCCGCTCCGACCTGCGGCAACTCTTCGCGAGACGGCGAAGGATGCGGGATGGCGGTCGCAAACTCAGCGAGCCGACGTCCGCGCTGGTCCGAGAAGACCAAACGCACGGCATCGAGCGGGCCGGCGACCTCTTGCAGCGCATCCGGATCGAGAACGACTTCAAGTTCGGCGCCTGGGTCGAGGGGCACGAGTTCGAAGGGCCGCAGCGCCCTGCCCCGGGCCGAGAACGCCTGCCCCGGGTCGACGACGAGCTCGAATTCCGTTTGGTCCGGCGCGCGGGCTTCGAGCGAGAACCCGAACCTCGGCAGGCGCAGCTCTTCCAACGCCACGCCGGGGCCGCCCGACGGCCAAGGCACGCTGATCGCGACCGACCGGCGCTCCAGGTTCTCGCAGGCGATCGTCACGACGCCGTCGGGCGTCGCCTCCGCCGTGAACCGCACGCCGCCGCCGGAGGGAAACGCCGCCAACAATCCGCCGAACAGGAGGAAAATGAGCGCGACGCAGCCGAGAACCGCCCAAAACCCACGCCAGGAAGTCGCGGCGTCGTAGTCCGTCTGGTCCAGTCGGCGCGACGCGATCGCGAGCATCACCACGCCCGAGGCCGCGAACAGGAGGATGCCGGGACCGCAGGCCAACAGGGCCGCGCGCGATCCGGACGCGACGGTGGACCGCAACCCAATCAGGATGGGCGGAAAGAGCGCGCTGGCCACCATGGCCGTTCCGATCGCGAAGAGCAGCCACGCGGAGACGCGGCGGAGGGCCGGCGCGACGATAGAGGCGATGCCGAGGACGACCAGAAGGACAGGCGCCAACGCGTAGAGCCGGACAGCCGCGGGGTAGGGCGCGACGACGACGCCCGCGGCTTCCAGTGGGCCGTGCAGAGACCAGAGCATGCCGACGGCGCCATCGAACCGAAGCCAGGCCGTGGCGAGCGATGCCAGGGCCAGCAGCACGGCGAAAACCGCGAGGGTCCCGTCAACGAGCGACCACACGCTTGACTCCGGCGGCGCCGAAGCCTTGGTCGTATCCCCATCGCGCTTGGGGCGGGTCATGTCTCAGTCCTCTCGACGGCGATGCGCCTCCGTCCGCAGCGGGCCCGGCTCAGACGATCATCGCCCATCGGAGCGGGGCTACCCTTTGCCGACCAGGTCGCGCAACGCCCGTGCGTAGTAGCAGTAATTATCCCACGATACGTCATCGGGGATGAGGTGATCCAGATCCGCGATATAGCGTCCGGATTCCACAGCGGGACGGATCCGCTCCAGCTCCGCCTCGATGGCATCGGGGCCGTCGGCCAACGCCCGCTTGTCGATGCCGCCCATCAGGGCGAGACTCGGATGCTCGGCGCGCGTGCGGTTCACGTCACACCCGGCGGCGACCTCCATGGGGAAGAGGAGGTTCACGCCCGCATCCATCATCGGCGGGATGATGAGCTCAGGCTGCCCGTCGGTATCCACCGAGAGCACCGGGATGCCATGCCGGTCGGCGAACGCGCGGATGCGGGCGTAGTGCGGCCCCATGAACGCGCGCCACTGATCGGGCGAGATCAACGGGCCCTGCCGGCCGCACATGTCTTCCCACATATGGATGACGTCGACCCGACAGTGCTTGACCACCTCGCCGAAGACCGCCAGGTACACATTGGTCATGTGCTCCATCATTTCGTGGATGAGGTCCGGGTCGGTGCAGAACGTCACGAGGCACTCTTCATCGCCGAGCATCCACCGCACCGCGCCGTACAGCCCCACGTCCGGGTAGTAGCCGAGCTGCAGCGGCGCCCCTTGCTCGCGCCAGTACGTCGCGTGGGCGAGCCAGTCGCCGGCAAGCCGGTCCGGGTGGGCGGGGTCCAGTCGTTCCTTGCGGAACCGCTCCCAGTCCGCCCGGCGCTTCACGGGGAACTCGATGAACTCGGACATGGACTGGGTGTGTCTGAAGTCCCGGCGTTTGATCCCCCAGGAGTCGTATGAGACGACGCTCACGTCGTCCTCCTCGACGACGCGCGGCTCGATGCGGGGACAGGGCCCTGCGTTGACGGGGATGATCACCGGGGGATGGTCCGGATCGAAGCAGGTGCGGGCGTTCTCGATATCCGCGGGCTTGCCCTCGCGCTCCCAGCGCTGCCAAGTGGTCGGCCACGGGCCCCAGTAGAGCCAGTACGGCGGCCGGTCCACGGGTTCGCCCAGCACGCAGGCGACAAACCGCTCTCGATCGTTCATGCTCTTCTCGCCCCCAACAGATGACGCACGCCGCGGCTACCGGCGTTGGTCGGCCTCCAACGCCGCGGCCACAAACGAACGGAACAGCGGTTGCGGATGCAACGGCGTGCTGGTGAACTCAGGATGGAACTGCGAGGCGCAGAACCAGGGGTGGTCATCCAGCTCGGCGATCTCGACCAGCTCGTGGTCGCGCCGCGGATGCACGCCGCTCACGACAAACCCGGCCTTGTCTCGCAGCGCATCCAGGTACGCGTTGTTGAACTCGTAGCGGTGCCGATGACGCTCGTATACCACTTCCTTGCCGTAGGCCTGGTGGGCCTTGCTGCCCGGCTTGAGCAGGCACCGATAGGCCCCGAGCCGCATGGTGCCGCCCATGTCGGCGATGCCCTGCTGCTCGGTAAGCAGCGAGATCACCGGGTGCGGCGTGTCCGGCTGGAACTCCGTGCTGTTGGCGTCCTGCAACCCGAGCTTGTTGCGCGCCAGCTCGATGACGGCGATCTGCATGCCGAGGCAGATCCCGAGGAAGGGCTTCTTGGACTCGCGCACGTACTGCACGGTCCGGATCTTGCCCTCGACGCCGCGCGTGCCGAACCCGGGCCCGATGAGCACGCCGGCGAAATCGCCGAGCACATCGGCGGGGTCGACGCCGTTCTCGAACTGCTCCGCGTCAACCCACTGCAACCGGACGCGGCAGTCATTCGCCACGCCCGCGTGCGTGAGCGCCTCGTTGATGCTCTTGTAGGCGTCCTCGTGCTCAACATACTTGCCCACCGCCGCGATGCGGACTTCACGACTCGGGTTCCGCATCCGATCCACCATCGCTTCCCACGCCGCCAGGTCCGCGGGAGGCGCATCGAGGTCCAGCGTACGCATCACGGTTTCGTCCAGCCCGTGGCGGTGGAGGTTCAGCGGAATCGCGTAGATCGGCGAAATGTCCTCGGCGCTGATGATCGCGTCTTCCGTGACATTGCAGAACATCGCGATCTTCCGGCGCTGCGGTTCGCCCAGAGAGTGAACGCCGGTCCGGCAGACGATGACGTTCGGCGAGATGCCGATGTCGCGGAGCGCACGCACGCTGTGCTGGGTCGGCTTGGTCTTCAGTTCGCCCGCCGCCTCGATGAACGGGAGCAGCGTCACGTGGATGAAGCAGCACGGGGTCGGGGCGATGTCCAGGTAGAACTGCCGGATCGCTTCAAGGAACGGCAGGCTCTCGATATCGCCGACCGTGCC
>DIWA01000050.1 GCA_002422525.1 Candidatus Hydrogenedentes bacterium UBA6118 | reverse complement strand
GAAGATGTTCCTCACGCGCCTGGGCGAGGGGTCCCGCGCGGTGATCACTGGAGACATCACCCAGATCGACCTCCCAAAGCGCACGCGCAGCGGTCTCGTCGAAGCCATACGGGTTCTGGAAGACACCCCGGGCGTCGGCATCGCGCGCCTCAACCGCGACGACGTCGTGCGGCATCCCCTCGTGCAACGCATCGTCGACGCCTACGAGGCCGATGATCAGCGCGCCGCCGCCCAGACCTGCTCGGAGGCGCCGCCGGAAGCCGGCGAGAAACAATGATCATCCACCACTCCTCGCGCCGCAAAGGGCGCAACGCTCCCGCCGCGGTGCGGGCCGCAACAGAGCTGCAGGCGAAACAGCGCAGACAACAATGGATGCGCTGGCTGATCGCCTTGGGGGCCTTCGTCGTCCTCGTCGCGGCCGTCACCAAAGACTACACCCCTAAGACCGCCGCCGAGTACGGCGTGGAGACCGAGGGGTTCGCCACCGAGACCATCAAGGCCGAATTCCGCTTCAGCGCCCCCGATCTCGCCGCCACCCGCGAAGCCGAAGAGCTCGCCGTCGCGAAGGTCCCCGATGCCTTCCACGTAGACGAGGCCCGCGTCAACCAGCAGCTCGCCCTCTTCGACCGACGCGTCGAAGCCTTGCGCAACGCGCAACCCAAGGTCGACCAAGCCATCCGCGCCGCACTGCTCGCCTCCAGCCCCGAACGCAGTCGGCAGGCCATCATCAACGAGGCCGTCGCCGACGTCGCCGCCCAACTCGCGGGACAGCCCCCGCTCGACGACATCGACGACCCCGCCGTGCTGATCCCCTGGCTCACCCCCGCGCCCGAGTCCGTCCCCACGCGCGTCATCCAGACCGACGGACCAGACGAGCCCGTGGTCGCCGGGCTCGAAGAGCTCCCCGCGCCCATGCAGTTCTCCACCGCCGGTCGCCTCGCGAACGTCGCCCGCGAACAGCTCGAATACGTGCTCGCCCGCGGCGTCCTCACCGAGGAAACCCTGTCACGGATCGGCCGGCCCGCCCAACCCCCCGACGGAGCCCCTCGCAGCATCACCATCCTGCGCGATCGCCTCGTCGACGACCTCGCCCGAAGCAGCGAGCACATCCGCGACGAAGCCCCGACCCCCGCGGTCGCCCGCGAAATGCTCCGCGAGCGCATCCGCGCTCGCCTCGCCGAGTTCGGCGCCGGCGAGTCCGGCGAAGCCCTGCAAGAAGCCGCCGCACAGATCGCCCAGGCCTGCGTCGGCGAGACCCTCGTGTACGACGCCGTCACCACCGAAGGCCTCCAGGAGTCCGCTCGCCGCAAGGTCGAGCCCGTCATGAAGGTCGTCGAGAAGAACGAGCCCATCCAGCTCCGCGACGCCCGCTGGACCGAGCAGAGCCGCTCCGACTACCAGACCATGCTCTCCCTCAAAGCCCGCGGCGACGAGCAGACCCGCACCTTCTACTCCGCCCTGCTGGCCAACGCCATCCTTGTAGCGCTCATCCTCCTCGGACTCATGAGAATCGTCGAGGTCCTCATCCCCGACCGCCGCGACACGCAGCTCCGCGACCTCTCCCTCACCCTCCTGGTGATCTGCGGCGCCGTCGTCCTCGCCCGTCTCGTCTACTACATCGAACCGACCGGATTCGTCGTCCCCGCTACGGCCGGCGCCATCCTCGTCACAATCCTGCTCAACACCCGAATCGGCGCCGCCACCAGCCTCATGACCGCCGTCCTCCTTTCCATTCAGTACAACTATGACTGGCGCCTCTTCATCGTCAGCGCCTCCATGTCCATCGCCGGCGTCCTCAGCATCTACGATGTCCGCAAACGCAGCGACATGGGCCGCGCCGCCTTCAAGGCTACGGCCATCGGCCTCCTCGCCGCCGCCGCCGTAACCCTCGCCGTCGACAGCTTCGTCGCCCACGGCCCCAACCGTCTCTTCCTCGTGCTCTTCAACGGCGTGATCTGCCTCTTCCTCGTGCCCGGCCTGCTGCCCCCGCTCGAACGCCTCTTCGACATCACCACCGACATCCAACTCCTCGAGTACTCCGACCTCAACAACGAGATCCTCAGTCGCCTCGCGATCGAAGTCCCCGCCACCTACGCCCACAGCCTCATGCTCGGCCAGCTCGCCGAGGCCGCCTGCGCCGCCGTCGGCGCCAACGGCCTCCTCGCGCGCGTCTGCGCCTACTACCACGACATCGGCAAGCTGCGTCGACCGGAGTACTTCACCGAAAACCAGACCGGCGCCAACGTGCACGACGCCCTCTCGCCCCGCATGAGCGCCCGCGCCATCGCCTCCCACGTCACCGAAGGCGCGGAAATAGCCAAAGAGTTCCACCTCCCAAAACCCATGATCGACGCCATCTACGAACACCACGGCACCTGCCGCATCAGCTTCTTCTACGAGCAGGCCGTCGCCCAGCAGAAACACGGCGGCGTCCTCGAAGAGGACTTCCGCTACCCCGGTCCGCGCCCCCAGAGCCGCGAAACCGCCATCCTCATGATCTGCGACGCCGTCGAGTCCGCCGTCCGCTCCCTCAAGAACCCCAATGAAGAGCGCGTCCGCGAGCTCATCGACAAGATCATCTCGAGCCGCGCCGAGGACCGCCAGTTCGACGAATGCGATCTCACCCTGCGCGACCTCGACACCATCGCCGAAGCCGTGACTCGGCAGATCCTCAGCTCCATGCACCGCCGCATCGCCTATCCCGACCGAAAACCCGCTCGGGAAGAGACGTCGGAGGACAGCATCATCCGCCTCTCCGAGCCCACGGAGTCGGCGAGCGGAGGCGTCGAATCATGAACATCGAGCCCATCATCTCCAACCGCTCCGCCCGCAAACGCCTCTACCGACGCGATGTCCTCACCCGCATCGCGGAAGGCCTCTGCGCCGAGGAAGGCCTCACCGGCGCCCTGGAACTCAGCGTCCTCTTCTGCGACGACGCCTTCATCCAAGACCTCAACAAGCAGTACCGGGACATCGACCGTCCCACCGACGTCCTCTCCTTCAGTCAGGACGGCCCGGAGCTCGGAGGACGACGCATCCTCGGCGACATCGTGATCTCGCTCGAAACCGTCGAGAGCCGCTTCGCCCACATCCCCGATCCCGCCGACCGCGCGGCCGCCATGCGCGACGAAGTGCGTCTGCTCTTCTGCCACGGCATGCTGCACCTGCTCGGATACGATCACGCAACCGCCGAGGAACGCGCCCGGATGGCCGCCCGCCAAGCCCACACCCTCGGCATTCCCATCGATGCGGCATGGCCCGCCCCGAAAGAAGGAGCTCGCCGTCGTGGTTGATGACGACGACCCGCTGAGACCGAGTTTGCGCGCTGCAGTACGCTACGGCGCCGTCGCCCTCGTCCTGCTGATCCTGTTCTACGGCGCGTGGGCGCCCGCTGCGGCCGGACCGGCCGCGGAAGCCCCTCCGCCGCCCAGAACCCTCACCGCCCCGGTCGCGGTCGCCCTCCTGTGCCTGCTCGGCCTGTCCGCCTTCTTCTCCGGATCCGAGACCGCCCTGTTCTCCATCAGCCGCGTCCGCCTCCGCGAGATCGAACAAGAGAACACCGCCCTCGGCCGCGTCATCGTCCGCATGCTCGACAACCCCGGCCGCATCCTCACCACTGTCCTCGTCGGCAACGTAATCGCCAACGTCCTCGCCGGCGTTATCCTCGGCGTACGCATACAGGGCACGCTCGCCGTCCTGATCGGCGCTTCCCCCGCGTGGACCTACCTCGTCGCCGCCCTCGTCGCCGCCGTCGTCCTCGTCCTCTTCGGCGAGGTCGTCCCCAAGGTCCTCGCCGCCGCCGCCGGCGAGCGCATGGCCCGCGCCGTCGCCATACCGCTCTCCATCGCCGATAAGGCGCTCACCCCCCTCAGGGATTGCCTGATCGCCGTCACGGACCTCATTTTCAGACTGTTCAACCTCCACGAACTCCGCGCGGTCCCCTTCATCACCGACGACGAGTTCCGCTCCGTCCTCTCCGGCTCGGAAGCCGAAGCCGTCCTCGAAGAAGACGAGCGCCAGATGATCCGCGGCATCCTCGAGTTCAGCAACGTCCTCCTCCGCGAGATCCTCGTGCCCCGCCCCGACGTCGTCTGTCTGCCCGAAGACAGCACCGTCGCGGACGCCCTTGCGCTCATTCGCGAACACGAGTACTCCCGCATGCCCGTCTACCGTGACAGCCTCGACTCCGTCATCGGCATCCTCGTCGCGAAAGACCTCATCCCCCTCGTCGCCAAGGGCCGCCTGGACCAGCCCATCGCACCGCTCCTCCGCCCGCCCCACTTCGTACCCGAGACCATGACCGTCCGCCAGTTCGTCGAAGACGCCCGTCGACGCCGATCCCATCTCGCTATCGTCGTCGACGAGTACGGCGGCGCCGAAGGCATCGCCACCCTCGAAGACGCCCTCGAGGAAGTCGTCGGCGACATCCGCGACGAAGACGACGACGAACCGCCCCACTACGTCCGCCTCGACGCCAACCGCTTCCGCGTCGAAGGCTGCCTCCGACTCGATGAGGTCAAGGAAATACTCAACATCGAAATCGACCACACCGAACACGAAACCCTCGCCGGCTACCTCATGGACCAGCTCGACAAGGTCCCCGAACCCGGCGACATCGTCACGGACCCGCAGGCCGTCTACACCGTCGAAACCTGTGAAGGCAAACGCCTCCTCTCCGTTCTCGTCGAGATCCTCCGACGCGAACAGACCCCCGAGCCCGACGGTCGCACCGCGGAGGGAACGACATGACCCCGCTCCTCGCCGCCATCGCAATCTTCCTGACCGCCATGATCCTCCTGGCCCTCTTCGAAGGCTATGAGACCGGCTTCGTCTCCCTCAACGCGATCCGCATCCGCGCCCTCGCCGACGAGGAGAACGACCCGCGCGCCCGACGCGTGCTCACCTACCTCGACAACCCGCGCACCCTGCTCACCACGCTCCTGATCGGCGCCAACCTCGCCATCGTCGCCGGAACCATGGCGCTCGCCGCCGAACTCATGCGATGGGGCGTCTCCGACCGCTACGTCGAGTTCCTCGCCACCGCGATCGCCGCGCCGCTCTTTCTCGTCTTCTCCCAGATCATCCCCAAGAGCGTCTTCCGCGCCAATCCCAACCGCTTCGTCCCCGCTTTTCTCCCGCTCATCGAAATCTTCCACGGCGCTCTCTGGCTGATCCAACGCCCCATCTGTCTCCTCACCCAGCGCATGCTCCGCGCCGTCGGCGCAGCCGAGGAAAGCATGAGCCCCCTCATGTTCTCCCGTGACGGCGTACGCGTCCTCATCGACGAAAGCGCCGACCATGGCGCCCTCCATCCCGACGAACAACGCATGATCCACTCCGTCATCGACATGCCCTCCATCCACGCCCAGGAGATCATGGTCCCTCGTATCGACATACAAGCCCTCCCCGACACCGCCGCCCGCGACGAACTCCTCACCCTCTTCGTCGCCTCCGGCATGACCCGCGTACCCATCTACTCCGAGAGCATCGACCACATCGTCGGCGTCGTCAACGCCCACGACTTCCTCCTGGACGATCAGCCCGACAACCCCGACATCCGCCGCCTCATGCGCGATGTCCTCCATGTCCCCGACACCATCAAGCTCGACGACCTCTTCGCCGAGATGAAACGCGCCAAACAACACATGGCCATCGTCGTCGACGAATACGGCGGCACCGACGGACTCGTCACCATCGAAGACATCCTCGAGCAGATCTTCGGCGAAATTCAGGACGAACACGACCGCGAGGAGAAGGCCATCGTCCAGGTCGGCCCCCGCGCCTACGTCATCGACGCACGCACCTCGCTCGACGAAGTCTCCCGCGCCGTCGGCCGCGACATCGACGACGACCAAGTCGACACCATCGGCGGACTGGCCATGCGCTTCGCCGGACGGATACTCTCTCAGGGCGAGGTCACCGAACACCACGGCCTCCGTCTGACCGTACTCGAGGGCGCCGCCAACCAGATCTCCCGCGTTCGCCTCGAGATCACCGACGACGCCCCGCAGGACCAAGATGGCCAAGAAGAAAACTAAAGAGCCCGCCGATCGCAAGCGCATTCGCGGCCTGTTCCGCGAGGCTTGGCGCAACATCTGGCGCACCATGGTCGCCGGCATCCTCGTCTGGCTCCCCCTCATCACCACCGTCTGGATCACCTGGTTCTTCGTCAACCGCTTCGTGCTCGGCATCGAGCGCCAGATCAAGACCCTCTTCCTCCTCCTCAGCGATTGGGGGCTCCGCCACAGCGCCCTCGCCTTCCTCAGCCAGATCCAGTACGTCCACGGCTTCGGCCTCTTCCTCACCGTAGCCCTCTTCTACATGACCGGCATCCTCACCCGGCACTTCATCGGCCAGCGCATCATCGCCCTCGGCGAACGCGTCGTACACGTCATCCCCTTCGTCAACCGCGTCTACCGGTCCGTTCAGCAGATCCGCGACACCTTCATCGGCCGCCAGGGCGCCGTCTTCCAACGCGTCTGCCTCGTCGAGTACCCCCGCAAAGGCGTCTACGCCGTCGCCTTCATCACCTCGGATGAATACGGCGTCGTTCAGGAATCCCTCGAACGCGACCTCCTCGCCGTCTTCCTCCCCACCACCCCCAACCCAACCTCCGGCTTCCTCATGTACCTCCCCCCCGACGAGGTCTTCGAGCTCGACATCCCCGTCGAAGAAGCCATGAAGCTCATCGTCTCCGCCGGCGCCTACATCCCCGGCCGCGACGAACGCCCCTCCGCCGTCCGCCGCATGGGCGCCGCCCCCGGCATCCCCGATCCCACACCCGAACCCACGCCTTCTCCAACCCCCGACTGACCCCCTCACCCCGTCCGTGTCCCCCCGTGCCCGTCCGTGCCTGTCCGTGCCCCCCCGTGCCCCCCCGTGCCCGTCCGTGCCTGCCTCCCTGCC
>DIWA01000070.1:42708-47713 GCA_002422525.1 Candidatus Hydrogenedentes bacterium UBA6118 | reverse complement strand
GATGATCTGCGCCTGGATCGAGACGTCCAGCGCAGAGATGGGCTCATCGCATACGATGAACGACGGCTGGACGGCCAGCGACCGGGCTATTCCGATTCGCTGGCGCTGACCACCAGAGAACTCGTGCGGGTAGCGGTTGACGAAATAGGGGTTCAGTCCGACGATATGCAGTAGGTCTTGGACGCGCTCTTTGAGCGCCTTGCCTTTGAGGATGTTGTGGACCTCCAGTGGCTCACCAACGATCTGGCCGACCGTCATACGCGGATTGAGGGACGCGTACGGATCCTGGAAGATCATCTGCATGCGCTTGCGCTGCCGGCGCAGGCGGCTGCCCGTGAGGTGCGCCAGGTCGCCGCCCTCGTAGAGTACTCGGCCTGTGGTGGGGCGGATGAGCTGGAGGATGGCCCGGCCGGTGGTGCTCTTGCCGCAGCCGCTCTCGCCGACGAGGGCGAGGGTGCGGCCGGCGGGGACGTCGAACGAGACGCCGTCGACGGCGCGCGCGATGCCGGCGTCGGTGTGGAAGTAGGTGCGGAGGTCGCGGACGGAGACGACGGGGTCGCCTGTCGGAGCTTGTTGTGTGGGTTGCTCGGCGGTCATTGGCGGAGCCTCGGGTCCATGGCGTCGCGGAGGCCTTCTCCGACGAGGTTGAAGGCCGTGACGGTGACGAAGATGGCGAGGCCGGGGTAGACGACGAGCCACCAGGCGCCGCGGTGGAGGTAGCTCTGGGATTGGGCGAGGATCTCGCCCCAGCTCGGGGTCGGGGGCGGGGGACCGAAGCCGAGGAAGCTGAGGGAGCTCTCGACGAGGATGGCGCCGGCGACGCCGAAGGTGGCGCTGACCCAGACGGGGGTGAGGGCGTTCGGGAGGAGGTGGCGGAAGATGATGCGGGCGTCGCTGAGGCCGGAGGCGCGGGCGGCGGTGCAGAAGTCGCTGTCGCGGAGTTTGAGGAACTCGCCGCGGACGAGGCGGGCGATGCCGGTCCAGCCGAGGAGGCCGATGACGATCATGATGCTGTAGATGCTGGGGGGAAGGAACGCGATGACGGCCAGGATGAGGAAGAAGGTTGGGAAGGTGAGGACGATCTCGATGAGGCGCAGGATGATGCTGTCGATGACGCCGCCGTAGTAGCCGGCGATGCTTCCGAGGACGACGCCGATGGCGAGGGAGATGCCGACGGCGACGAAGCCGATGGAGATGGACACGCGCGAGCCCCAGACGAGTCGGCTGAGGACGTCGCGGCCGCGGTCGTCCGTTCCGAGCCAGTGGACGCGGTCGGGCGGGGCGAGGCGGTTGCGCAGATCGGAGCGGTTGGGGTCGAAGGGCACGGGGGGCCAGAGGGCGACGTCGTTCTCGCGGGGCTGCCAGCGATCGAACTGGAAACCGCGGAGGTCGGCGTAGTCGAGGATGTTGGGGAAGACGTAGGTGTTGCCGTCCATGACGAGGTAGAACGGGGCGCCGGCGGCGATGAACGGGGCGAAGAGGGCGACCGCGCCGAAGAGGACGAGGAGGAGGAAAGCGGCGATGCCGAGGACATTCCCGCGGTACTGACGCAGAACGATGCGCCAGTAGCTCTGCTTGCGACGGCGCGCGGAAGCGTCGGGAGTGATGGAGGTGTCGACGGCGGCGCTCATTCGAAGCGGATCCTCGGGTCGACGATGGCGTAGAGGATGTCGGAGATGATGAGGCCGACGAGGGTGAGCAGGGCGGAGGTGGTGAGGATGCCCATGACGACGGGGTAGTCGCGGGAGAGCATGGCCTCGAAGGCGAGGCGGCCCATGCCGGGGATGGAGAAGATCTGCTCGATGATGACGCTGCCGCCGAGGAGACTGGGTAGGAGCGTGCCGATGAGGGTGATGATCGGGATGAGCGAGTTGCGCAAGGCGTACTTCAGGATGACGACGCGCTCAGAGAAGCCGTAGGCGCGGGCGGTGCGGATGTAGTCCTGGCGGACGACGTCGATCAGGCCGGCGCGGGCGAAGCGCGAGATGCTGGCGAGGCCGGCGTAGGTGAGGCAGAAGAGGGGCAGGGCCATGTGCCAGAGGCGGTCGAGCAGCCACTGGGACCAGGGCATCTGGTCGGCGCCGAGGGAGCTGATGCCGTAGATCGGGAACCAGTTGAGGTGTTGCCCGCCGCCGAGGAAGAAGATGAGGAGCATGGCGACCCAGAACGTGGGCAGGCTGTAGAGGACGAAAAGGAAGAAGGTGATGATGGCGTCGGGCGCGCTGCGGGGCCGGGTGGCGGAGTAGACGCCGATGGGAACGGAGATCACGTAGACGAGGAAGATCGAGATGAGGTTGAGCTGAAGCGTGATCGGGAGCGCTTCGGCGATCTTGTCGAGCACGGGGCGGCGGTCCTTGTAGGACGTGCCGAAGTCCAGCGTGACGAGTCGCTTGACCCAGAGGGCGTACTGGACGGGCAGGGGCTTGTCGAGGCCATAGAGCTTCTGGGTCTGCTCGATGATCTCCTGGGGTACGGATTCGGAGCCCATGGCGCCCTGCATTTTCTGGAGACGCAGGAGCACGGGACTGCCGGGCGCGAGCTGGATGACGCAGAACAGGATCATGGTGATGCCGATCAGGGTCGGGATCACCAGCAGCAGTCTCCGAATCAGGTATGCCTTCACTGCGTCGCTCCGAATCGGCTCCTATCGGGGGCGGACCTCTCGCGGCTCACTCAGTACCGCTGCAGATGCGCGGGGACCCACCATTCGCGCTGGGCGAAGCCCTGTGGATAGACGCGGACGTTGCGGTAGCGTTTGTCGACGGCGACGAGGCGCTGCATGTGGAAGAGGAAGGTGTAGGGCTGCTCCTCATGCAGGATGGCGTGCCAGCGTTTGTAGAGGGCGTTGCGCTTGTCGCGGTCGAATTCGAGGCGGGCGTCTTCGAGGATTTGGTCGACCTCCGGGTGGCTGAAGCCGGGGTAGTTGGAGCCGTGCTCCGTCTGGCTTGAGTGCCAGACCTGGTAGGGGTCCTGGTCGACGGGGATGGCCCAGCCGAGGGTGCAGGCGTCGAACTCGCGTTTCGTGAGGTTGGTGATGAACGTGGCCCACTCGAGCTTGCGGATGGTCATGTCGATCCCGGCGCGGGCGAGCTCTTCCTTGTAGACGGTGGCGAGCTGTTCACCTTCGCGGCTGCCGGAGGGCATGAGGTACTCGAAGCGGAAGGCGACGCCGTCCTTGTCGCGGATGCCGTCGTTGTCCGAGTCGACCCAGCCGGCCTCGTCGAGCAGGGCGGCGGCCTGCACGGGGTCGAAGGGCCAGGGCTCGATGGTGTCGTCGTACTCCTCGCTGAAGGAGGATGCGCCGCCGGTGACGATCTTGCCGAGGCCGTAGTAGATCTCTTCGAGGATCAGCTCGCGGTCGAGGAGCATGGTGAGGGCGCGGCGGACGCGCTTGTCGGAGAACATGGGTTTACGCATGTTCCAGGCGATGTAGGTGTAGCTGCCGACGTAGCCGGTGGTGGCCCAGTAGGTGTACTTGTCGAACTTGTCGGTGAACTCGGGGCGGCTGGCGCGGTTGACCCACTGCTCGGGGGTCATGCCCATGAGGTCGAGCTCCTGGCGTTCGAGGACCTGGAACGCGGCGGAGTCGTCGGAGATCACCTTGTAGACGTGTCGGAGGATGCGGGGCATCTCGTCCTTGTTCCAGTAGTTCTCGTTGCGGACGAAGGAGATCTGCTGGTTCGTGTCCCAGCGTTCGAACATGTAGGGGCCGGAGCCGACGGGGGCGCGGTTGTTGGGATGCGTGTTGAAGTCGCCTTCGCCGTAGATGTGGCGGGGATAGACGGCGAGGCCGCCGATCATGGCGAGGTGCTTGAAGTAGGGCTTGGCGCAGGTGAAGCGGATGGTGCGTTCGTCCAGCACTTCGACCTGCTCGATGTCCTGAAGATAGTTGCGAATGTCGGCGGTCTCGTTCGCCGGATTCTGGATGGCGCTGACGGTGAAGGCGACGTCGTGCGCGGTGATGGCGACGCCGTCGGAGAAGTGGATGTCGTCGCGCAGGGTGAAGGTGTAGACGAGGCGGTCGTCGGAGACCTCGTAGGACTCGGCGAGGACCGGTTCGAGTTCGAGGGTCTCTTTGTCGTATTCGAGCATGCCTTCGAAGACGTCGCGGGTCATCTGCGATGCATAGGCGTCGGAGGTGTCGAGGTAGATGTTCATGTGGTTGGGTTCGCTCGCGATGCGCGAGACGATCCAATCGCCGTCGGCGGGTTCTTCGTCTTCGGCGGGCTCGGCGGAGGTCGGGAGGTCGGCGGCGCGATCGGACGCGGCGGACTCGCGCGGCTCGGCGCCGCGGGGTTCGGGGTCGCGTGACGCAGCGGGGGGCGGGCCGCTGCAGCCGACGAGGACGATGAGCGCGGCGATCGCGGGGAGCTTGAGCCAGGGGAGTGTGGAACGAGCGATGGATAGCGCCGACATATCAGACTCCTGTATGCACCGGGCAGGACGAACCGCGGGGGAAATGATAGACGTTGGCGGTCGCCGGGGCAAAGCGAACGCGGAGCGGCCCGACCGACGGGGCCGCTCCGGCGCATGGGGAGCGCGATCAGTTCATGGGTTCGAGGACGCGGAAGGTAAGCGCGCGCGAGACCTGCGACTGCTGGGTCTTGACGATCTGCATGAGCGTGTACTCGCCGGGCGCGAGGTCGCGGGGGACGTCGAAGGGCAGCGTGCTGACCCAAGTGCCGGCGGACCGCTTGAAGTTCTTGGTGGACAGCATCGCGACGACCTGGCCGTTCTGCTCGATGATGCGCTGCTCCATCACGGAGGTGTTGTCCGGAACGCCGAGCAAGGCGTACTGGATGGTGGCCTCGACGCGGTTCCCGGGACGCACGTTCGAGGGTTGGACCTGCGCGTCTTCGAGTTGGAGCACCTCGCCCTGAGAGGCTTTGTAGCCGACCGCTTCCGCGGTCTGTTTGGCGCTGCGCGTTTTCTGCGCCTTGATGTCGTGCGCGATCAGCCCGGTGAGGCTGCCGAGGACGGCGCCGATGAGGGCGCCTTCGCCCTG
>DIWA01000070.1:0-42691 GCA_002422525.1 Candidatus Hydrogenedentes bacterium UBA6118 | reverse complement strand
CCCGCCAGTGCGACGCACGCGAGGAGTGCGACGAAGGTGGAAAGCCTGTTCGGCATGGTGTGTTCCTCCTGGTTCAGCGGCCTGACCGGAACGGACGAGGCGTCGCGCCGGCATGCGCCGCGGTTGCGTGATGTCAGGTTGGGCTGGCCTTCGCCATGGCCGCGAAGGCTTTGTCCGCCGCTTCGAGCGTTTGGTCTATAACGGCGTCGTCGTGGGCGGAGCTGACAAACATCGTTTCGAACTGCGACGGGGCGATGTAGACGCCCGCGTCGAGCATGGCGTGAAAGAAGGTTGCGTACGCGGCGGTGTCGGAGCGCTTGGCGTCCTCGAAGTTGCGCACGGGACCCGGGTTGAAGAATAGACCGAGCATGGAGCCGGCGCGCGCGGTCGTGAGGGGAACGCCCGCGCGATCGGCGGATTCCTCGAGGCCGGTGATCAGGCGTTCGGCGGCCTCTTCGATGCGCGCGAACACTTCGGGGCGGCCCAGCTCGGACAGCGTCGCGAGGCCGGCGGCCATGGCGAGGGGATTGCCGGAGAGCGTGCCCGCCTGATAGACGGGGCCGACCGGAGCGAGGGCGTCCATGAGCTCCGCGGGGCCGGCGATTGCGCCGACGGGGAGTCCTCCGCCGATGACCTTGCCGAGCGCGGTAAGGTCGGGGATGCAATCGTAGCGGGCTTGGGCGCCGCCGAGGGACACGCGGAAGCCGCTCATGACTTCGTCGAAGATGAGCAGGGCGCCGCGATCGCGGGTGAGGCGGCGGACCTCGGCGAGGTAGCTGGGGTCGGGCAGGACGAGGCCCATGTTGCCGGGAACGGGCTCGATGATGACGCAGGCGATGTCGGGCCCGCGGGCGTCGAATGCGGCGCGCATCGCGTCGAGGTCGTTGAACGGGATGGAGATGGTGCATTGGGCGACGGCGGCCGGGATGCCCGGGCTCGTGGGGACGCCCAAGGTGGCGGCGCCGCTCCCCGCCTGGACGAGGAGGCCGTCGACGTGGCCGTGGTAGCAGCCCTCGAGCTTGACGACGAGGTCGCGTTTGGCGACGCCGCGGGCGAGGCGGACGGCGGTCATGGTGGCCTCGGCGCCGCTGTTGACGAAGCGGATCTTCTCGGCGGAGGGGACCATGTGCACGACGCGTTCGGCGAGGCGCAGCTCGACCTCGGTCGGGATGCCGAAGCTGGATCCGTGGGCGGCGGCGTCCTGCACGGCGCGCACGACGGCGGGATGGGCATGGCCGAGGATCAGGGGACCCCAGGACAAGACGTAGTCGATGAGGGGCTCGCCGTCGGCGGTGTAGATCCAGGGCCCGGCGCCATGGGAGACGAAGAAGGGATCGCCGCCCACGCCCGTGAATGCGCGAACGGGGCTGCTGACGCCGCCGACGAGCAACGACTGGGCGCGTTGCCAGAGGGACTGCGATCGAGCTGTCTTCATCACGCCACGGGCAGCTTCGGGCCGACCAAACGTGTGATCAGGATCAGGAACTCGAAGGTCGAGACCCAGGCGCCCCAGAACCCTTGCCAATCCATCTGCGGATCGGCCTCGTCCTCGGCACGGGGATAGGGGATCTCGACCCATTCGGCCTTGGCCGGGAGCGGCTTGCTGAGCAGTCTGGTGTGGTTCACGCTGGAGTCCTCCTCGTTGCACGCAACAGTACGGTAATCATACCGTGCAGGCGGTGTAGAACGGAAATCGGAATACGACGCGGGGACGCGCGGGCGGGGGCGTTGCCCGGGCGTGCGGCGCGGCGCGGGCGGGTGGTAGACTGCGGCGTGGACAGAATGGAACAGCGGATTGCGGTCGCGCTGGTCGTGGTCGGCGGATTGGTTGCGTACGGGGCCGCCGCGGACCCGCGGGAGTTCGTGAGCGGGCAGGGCTACCGGATCACGGCGCCGGAAGGATGGGATGCGGCGTCGGAGGAGCTGATCGCGACCGCGACGGAGGAGGCGCAGGGCGTGCTGAGTGGGCCGCGGTCGCGGCCGGGCGGCTCGGGGGTGGATCTGATCCTGTTCGATCCGTCGGGTACGGCGTTCATGAACAACCTGACCATCACGGTGGTGGATGCTCCTGTTTCAGTGACGCCGGAGGCGTTGGCGCTGCATCGTCGGAACCTGGTGCGGGAGGCGGCGCAGGCGGGGGCCGAGATGGAGATCCTGGAGGCGGAGATAGCGGATCTGGGCCCGGCGCGGGGGTTCTCCGTGACGCAGCGGACGCGGTATGCGGGGATGGATCATGACCTGCAGCAGTGGATGGCGGTGATCCCGGCGGGTTCGCGCACGCTGCATGTGACGGGTACGGCGCTGGAGGAGGCGTTCGAGGACGCGGCGCCGGCGTTCCGCGAGGCGGTCGCGAGCATCCGGGTGGAGGTGAGCGCGGCGGATCGGTGGCATCACCTGCCGTTCGCGTGGAAAGCGGCGGCGATGCTGGGCGTGGCGGCGGCAGCGGCCGGGGCGGCGGCGTTGCATGGGCGGCTGCGGCGGAGACGGGAAGGGGCGTGATGTTTTGGAGGGGTCCGAACGCGGCGGCGCGCGGGCGTCGGCGTGTTTCTGGGGATGGCGTAATTGTGATATGCTTCAGCGGGACATGGAGATAGCCACATGGTGTACTTGACCGATCTGGTTTGGGATCTGACCGAGGCGCTGTTCCCGTGCGTGGGCGCGGGGGGCCGGAACTGCGCGTATGAATGGGTCTTCTACATCACGGAGATCGTGCTGTGGCCGTTCTACGCGTTGGGCATGGTTTTCGGGCCGATCCTGGGCTTCCCGTACTGAATCTGACGGGTGAAGGGGCGTCTGCGCTGTTCCGTTCCGTTGCGCAGTTCAGTGCGCGGGGACGGCGGAGGCGATGATCCCGCTTCCGATGACGTATTCGTCGTCGTAGAGCACGGCGGACTGGCCGGGGGCGATGGCGCGGATGCGGTCGGGGAAGCGCACGTGGAAGGCCAGGCCGTGGGCATCGGGGATGACGCGGCACGGCACGGGGCGCTGGTTGTAGCGGATCTTGACTTGGCATTCGAAGGGGGCGGCCGGCGGGTCGATGTACCAGTTGGCCTGGTCGGCGCTCAGCTCGCTGGAGTAGGTCTCGTCTTCGAAGCCCGCTACGAGGGCGTTGCGTTCGGCGTCGATCCGGATGACGTAGAGGGGGCGTTCGGCGGCGATGCCGAGACCCTTGCGCTGGCCGATGGTGTAGTAGCGCAGGCCGTTGTG
Organism: Candidatus Hydrogenedentes bacterium UBA6118; assembly: GCA_002422525.1. Lineage (GTDB taxonomy): Bacteria > Hydrogenedentota > Hydrogenedentia > Hydrogenedentales > SLHB01 > UBA6118. Next base: position 39,484 of record DIWA01000070.1, on the reverse strand, counting down.
CTCGCCGAGGACGCGTCCGTCGGATGTGATGATCGGACCAGGCCGCGGGGGGCCGATGCGTTCATCGAGGAACGTGCGGTAGTCGTTGTTCGGGACGAAGCAGATCTCCATGCTCTCGGACTTGTCCGCCACGGGCAGGCCGATCTCGCGCGCGAGTCGGCGCGTGTCTTCCTTTCTGTACTCGCCTAGCGGAAACTGCACCTGCGCGAGCTGTTCCCGTGACAGACCGGAGAGAAAGTAGCTCTGATCCTTGATGGGGTCGACGGCGCGGCGGAGCATGGGGCGCCCGTCGCGGCGGCCGATGCGGGCGTAGTGGCCGGTGGCGAGGGCGTGGGCGCCGAGGGCGCGGGCGTGATCGAGCAGACCGCCGAACTTGAGCTGGCGGTTGCAGTGTACGCAGGGGTTGGGGGTACGGCCGGCGGCGTATTCGCCTGTGAAGACGGACACGACGTCGCGTTCGAAGCGGTCGGCGAGATCGATGACATGGTGGGGGATGCCGAGTCGCTCCGCGACGGTCCTGGCGTCGCGGACGGCGGGGGCGCAGTGGCCGTCGCCGCCGTCGTCGCCGTCGTCGCCGTCGTTGTGGTGGAAGCGCATGGTCATGCCGATAACGCGGCGGCCTTCACGGACCAGCAGCGCGGCGGCGGTGGAGGAGTCGACGCCGCCGCTCATGCCGACGGCGATTACGGAGTCTTGGAGATTCATGGGGCGCTCCCGGGCGAGATCATGTGAAACATACAACATGCACGCCTGCTGCGGCATTCCCGGGAACGGACTGGGGGAATCACAGGGCGAAGTCGATGAGGATGAGGAGGAGCAGCACGGGGAGGTAGATCACGGAGGCGCGCAGGAGGCGTCGGGCGTCGACGATGTCTGCGGATCGGGCCAGGGCGAGGCCGGCGCGCATGAACCAGCATCCGAGGAGGACGGCGCCGACGGCGTAGACGGGGCTGGTGAGGCCGATGGCGGTGGGGAGGAGGGACGCGGGGATGAGGAGGGCGGAGCAGCAGATGATCTGGCGGAAGGTGCGGTTGCCGTCGGGTTGGATGACGGGGAGCATGCGGAATCCGCCGCGGGCGTAGTCTTCGCGGTATATCCAGGCGATGGCGTAGAAGTGGGGCATCTGCCAGAGGAACAGGATGGCGAAGAGGACCCATGCGCCGAGGTCGAGCTGGCCGGCGGCGGCGGTCCATCCGCCGACGGGGGGCAGGGCGCCGGGGACGGCGCCGACGAGGGTGTTGGCCCAGGTCAGACGCTTCATCGGGGTGTAGACGACGACGTAGAGGAAGGTGGTGAGCAGGGCGAGAAACGCGGTGAGCAGGTTGACCCGCGAGACGAGCAGGGCGAGCCCGATGAGCGTGAGGGAGACGCCGAGGACGAGGGCGTTCATGGGAGGCACGGCGGCGCCGGGAATGGGGCGGCCGCGGGTGCGGAGCATGCGGGCGTCGACGTCGGCCTCGAAGTAGTGGTTGAGCGCGCCGGATCCGCCGGCGGTGAGGGCGATGCCGCCGAGGGCGCAGAGGAGCGTGAGGGGGGCGATGTCGTCGGCGGCCCCGAGGAGGAAGCCAATCGCGCCGGTGACCACGACCATGGTGACGATGCGGGGCTTGGTGAGGTCGAGGTAGGCGCTCCAGGCGGAGGCGTACCGGAGGGTCTGCTGCTGTGCGCTCATGCGGAGGCGGGCTCTGCCTGGGAGGGCGCGGTGTGTACGCCGACGGGGAGGCTGCGAAGCGCGACGATCATGGTCCACGCGAGGAGCGCGGCGCCGACGACGACGTGGGCGCTGGTGAGGAACGGCTCGCGGACGGTCCAGACGGAGAGAACGCCGAGGGTGAACTGGATGAGGACGAGGGCGTCGAGGATGTAGACGGAGCGGAGGACGCGCGCGTTGTCGGCGGCGTGGCGCAGGGCGGCGAAGTTGAGCCCGACGACGGCGGCGACGATGACGACGGCGAGCAGGCGGTGCAGGAAGTGGATATGCATCTGGCCGAGGGTGACGGGGGTCATGGCGATTTCCATCTTGGCGGAATAGGCCTGGCGCCAGGCGTTGACCCACTCGAGGCCGTCGCGCCCGAGCGAGGGAATGAGCGTGCCGGCGGTGGTCGGGAAGTCGGGGATGGCGAGGCCCGCGCCGGAGTGGCGCATGACGGCGGCGACGAGGAGTTGGACGAAGACGAGGCTGACGGCGGCGATGGCCCAGCGCCGGACCGAACGGTGGGCGCCGGGGTCGGCTTCGCGCCGGCGTTCGCGTCGTTCTTTCGAGAGGGCGTAGGCGATGATGAGGAGGACGACAAGGAAGCTCTGGCCGGCGACGCCGTGGAGGACGGAGACTTGGGTGGGAAGCCCGAGCAGGACGGTCATGCCGCCGAGGATGCCTTGGATCGTGACGAGGAAGACGGCGCCGAAGGCGAGGAGCCAGAGCCAGAAGCGCTTGTCGCGGGCGACGATCCATGCGGCGAGGATGAGGGTGAGCACGCCGACGAGCGAGGCGAAGAGGCGGTGGCTGTGTTCCCAGAAGACGCCTTCGTCGCCGAAGCCGCGGTGTTCGGCGCCGAGCCAGTGCTCGAGGGGATAGGTGAACATGTTGTAGCCGCCGCTGGTGGGCCAGTCGACGACGGAGAGTCCGGCGTCATGGCTGGTGACGAGGCCGCCCATGAAGATGAGGAAGAGGGTGGCGTAGCAGACGGCCTTGGCGAACGCGCGCAGCCACCGGCGATCGGGTTCGAGGGAGGGGGCTGCGTTCGGCGCGGCGTCGATGTCGGGCTCCGGGCCGATGCGGACGGCCCCCAGGGTCTCACTGCTCATGGCGCGGCGACGCTCCTCTTTGCTGCTTCGGGAACGGGTTGCGACGTCTGCGTTGGGGCCGGTTGCACGGCTCCGGCGTCGGGGACGTCTCTCAAGTAAGCATCAACGTCGGGACGGGCGTCGGTTCTTCCCCGGATGGGGCTGAACCCGTCGCCCACTTTGCACGTCGAAGGGCGCTGGGCTATCATGGATAGGTCTGTGCACACCATAGAGGACGTTCCAAGATGAGAAGTTTGTACATAGGATTGGTCTGTTGCGCGGGGTGTCTGTTGGGTCCGGCGGTCGCCGCCCAGGAGGCGGATTCGCCCGAGCCCGCGGCGGAGGCGATTGAGGCCGGGGCGGAGGCGATTGATGCCGGGGAGGAGGCGGAAGCGCCGCTTCCCAATACGGCCAAGCCTGCTCGGCGGTCGTTCTACGAGGACGACGTGTCCGCGCAGACGATGATCGAGGACATTGAGGAGTATCTGGACCTCGAGCGCGCGGCGGGTCCCGCGGAGGCGCCGGCGGAAGGGTCGGTGCTCGAGCTGGACGTGCGGCGTTGCGTGGACTTGGCGCTGGAGCAGAACGCGCAGTTGCTGCAGGCGGACGAGGAGCTGCGGGCGGCGGAGGCGCAGATCGGCATCGCGCGGTCGGGGCTCCTGCCCAATGTGACCGGTCGCTATGGGATCACGCAGACGGAGTACAACGAGCGCAAGCAGAGCGGCGGGCTGATGTCGCTGTTGGGCGGCGGCATGAGCAGCACGGGGGGCGGTCTCGGCGGCGGGTCGATCACGGGCGACCCGTTGGTGGATATCCCGTTGTCGATGTTGATCGGTGTGGGCGCGCAGACGGTGCAGCAGGCGTTGGCTCCCGACCTGACGCCGGACGACCGGCTGTACTCGACCGAGGTGACGATCCGGCAGGCGATCTACACGGGGGGGCAGTTGACCGCGGCTCTGCGGGCGTCGGAGTACCTGGCGAAGTCGCAGGAGTGGCGGCGCGAAGCGGTCGCGGCGGAGCTGGAGTATCTGACGAAAGAGCTCTTCTACGATGCGCTGCTGACGAACGCCTTGATCCGTGTGGCCGAAGAGAGCGTGCGCACGTTCGAGCGGTCGCTGTCGGACGCGCAGAACATGTTCGATGTGGGGGAGGTCAGCCATTTCGAGGTGTTGCGGGCGCAGACTGAGTTGGGGCTGCGCGAGGCGGAGTACGTGAAGGCGTTGAACCGGCGCGAGCTGGCGCTGTCGGCGTTGCGGCGGACTCTGTATCTGCCGCAGGACACGCCGCTGCGGCTGGCGTCGACCTTCGAGTGGCAGCCGCCGACGACGCGCGTGGAAGACCACATGACGTATGCGTTGACGCACCGGCCGGAGGTGCGGGCGCTGGAGCAGGCGGTGCTGGCGTCGCGTGAGGACGTGCGGCGCGTGAAGGGACAGTATATGCCGCAGGTGGCCGCGACGGCGACGTTCCAGAACGTAGACGGGGCCGGCCCGGCGTCGCCGGACGGCTGGACGTTCACGCTGGGGGCCGAATGGGAGATCGTGGCCGGCGGACGGCGGCGGCATGAACGCATCGCGGCGGATGCGCAATCGAAGAGTTTGGAGCATCAGCTCACGGACATCGAGCGTCAGGTGGAGCTGGATGTGACACAGGCGTGGATCAGCATCCAGGATGCGATGGCGCAGATCGAGAGCGAGCGCGGGAACGTGGACCTGGCGAAGGAGGGCCTGCGGTTGGCCGAACTGCGGTTCCAAGAGGGCGTGGGGACGCAGTCCGACGTGCTGGACGCGGAGTTGGCGTTGACAAGCGCGGAGACGAACCTGGTCCAGGCGTTGCGCGAGTATGCGGTGGCGAACGCTGCGCTGGAACGGGCGACCGGCGCGGGTTGGCGCAGCGGCGAGGCGGCGGATGCGGCGGCGGTTGTGCAACCGGCGGGCGATCGCTGAGCATGGAGACGCTTCGAGGCGCCCAGATCCGACAGCTGCGACGGCTTGCGCACGGCTTGGGTCCCGTGGTGCAGGTGGGGAAGCAGGGGGTGACGGAGGCGGTGGTGCGTTCGGTGGAGCAGGCGATCGAGGCGAACGAGCTGATCAAGGTGAAGTTCATCGACCACAAGGACGAGAAGCAGGCGTTGTGCGCGGAGATCGCGGCGCGTACGTCGAGCGTTCTGGTGGGCGTGTTGGGCAATGTCGCGACGTTCTATCGGCGTCAGGCGGACGACGAGAAGCGGAAGATCGAACTCGCGCCGTAACGATGTCTTTTGGCGGGCCCGCGGGCTTCGCCGCGCTTTACCCGCTTCGCTCCGCACTGCTACCATGCGGCAGCCGTCGGCGGGGACTGACGGGAGGAGAGAACATCATGGCGAAGAAACTGCGCATTGGGTTCATCGGCACGGGGGGCATGGCGAACGTGCACTACCCGCGGCTGATGGCGACGAAGAAGGCGGAAGTGACGGCGCTGACGGATCCGGATCCGGAGGCGTTCAAGCGGTTCCATGAGCGGAACGCGGGCACGGACGGGCTGCCGAAGTACAAGACGTACGAGGAGATGCTGGCGAACGAGGAGCTGGACGGCGTTGCGATTCTGAGTCCGCACACGGTGCACTACGAGCAGATCCGCACGTGTCTGGAGAAGGGGCTGCATGTCCAGACCGAGAAGCCGATGGTGTGCAAGATCGAGCACGCCAAGGACCTGATTGCGCGGGTGAAGAAGGCCCAGCGGGTGCTGATGATCGGGTATCAGCGGCACTATCAGGCGGAGTTCCGCTACATGCGGGATCAGATCAAGTCGGGCGCGCTGGGCGAGGTGCAGTTCGTGCAGGCGATCCAGGCGCAGGAGTGGCTGCGGGCGACGGCGAAGACGTGGCGCCAGGAGCTGAAGATGTCGGGCGGCGGTCAGTTGAACGACTCGGGCAGCCATCTGATCGACATTGTGATGTGGGTGACCGGGCTGAAGGTGGCCGAGGTGTTCGCGAAGTCCGAGAATTTCAAGGGCGAAGTGGACATCAACACGACGGTGGCGATGAACTTCGAGAACGGGGCGCTCGGGAGCATGTCGGTGATTGGCAATGCGCCGAGCTGGTACGAGGACGTGACGATCGTGGGGGCGAAGGGGGCGTTCTACCTGCGTCAGGGACTGGGCCTGATCCATGTGGATGCGGTCGGCAAGCCGATCGAGGTGAAGCTGCCGACGGGGTTCCCGTCGGACCCGGATGCGGACTTCGTGGACTGCGTGCTGAACGGCACGACGCCGCAGACGCCGCCGGAGTGCGGGCTGCGGACGATCGAGGTGACCGAGGCGGCGTGGCAGTCGGCGGCCTCGGGCAAGCCGGTGCGCGTGCCCTGATTCCTGTTGATTCGGCCGGCGGCGGGCGCATCAGGCAACGCTGCTTGATGATGATGGTGATGAGGATGAGGCGCGCTCGCGCCGTTCGGGAACGGATTGCATGACCTGTTCAGATGCGCCGCGCCGAGGTTGGTTGGCCGCGGCGGTTGCTGCGACGCTTGTCGCCGCGACGGCATATGCCTTGCCCGGCTCGGAGGCCTATCTCGAAGGAGACGGCGCCGCCCGAGCCGGGCGTTTTTTGGAGGCGGCCGCGGCCTTTGACCGGTGCGCGGCGGACGCTGAGGCGCCGCTTGCGCCGTATGCGGCGTTGCGGGCCGGGGTGTGTCGCCTGCGGTCGGGCGATGCGGCGGGCGGCATCGCCGAGATCACGGGCTTCCTCGAGCACTGCGCGCCGGGTCCGTGGGTCGCCAAAGGCGAAGCGGAACTGGGGATGGCGCTGCACAAGGCGGGCCGTTCCGGGGAGGCGGCGAGTCGGTTCGACCGGGCGTTCGGCGGCGCACCCTACCTCTTCTGGATGTATCCCTACCTCTGGGTCGCGGCGGAGACGTATGTAGCCGATCCGGCGCATGCCGATCGCGGCTGGGCGCTGTACGAACGGATGCTGGCGCGGGCGCGGACGCGGGAAGATCGGCTGGTCGCGGCGCGGGCGCTGGCGAAGGGGCCCCGTCCGGCGCATCGCGTGCTCGCACTTGAGACCTTCGTGACCAACGGCGAACGGGATGCGGCGCGCACGCTGTTGGAGCTGGTCGTCTCGGGAGGGGAGTTGTCGCCGGATCTCGCGGCGCGTACGCGGCTGGCGGAAGGTCGGGTCCGACTGGCGGAGAAGGACCGGGAAGGGGCGCTGGAGGCGTTCGCGGCAGCGGGGTCGGTTGCGGGAGCGGACCGGCAGTGGGGGCGCAAGGCGGAGGCGGCGCGGATCCGCGAGCTGTTCGCGCAGGATGAGGATGCCGCGGTTGCGGAGGCGGCGCTGGCGCGGTTCACGGCCGGGCATGCGGGGTCGGAGGAGCTGGGCGCGCTGCTGCTGTGGCGGGCGGGGCGTCTTGCGGCCGAGGCGCAGCATGCGCGGGCCGAGGCGATGTGGAAACGGCTTGCGGCGGTGTGTCCGGAGCATGCTTCGGCGGACACGGCGTTGTTCCGCGCGGCGGAGTCGGCGCGGGCGCGGTCGGCGGATGCGGAGGCGGTTGGGATCTACACGCTGCTGGGGGAACGCTACCCGCGGAGCCGGTATGCGTCGGAGGCCCACTGGCGGGCGGGGCGGATTCTGGAGCGCCAAGGCGATGACGCGCGGGCGATCGCGGCGTATACGGCGGCGGCTGAGGGGGCGTTGGGGGATTTCTATACGCACCGCGCGCTGGACCGGCTGGTTGCGCTGGGGCGGACGGACCTTGCGGGAGGGCCGTTGCGTGTGGACGGGAAGGCGACGCTCGTGCGGGCGCGAACGGGACAGGCGGCGCCGGTCGCGGCGATCCCGGAGGCATGGGCGCGGTCGGACTGGATGGCGCGGCTGCGGTTTTTCGGCGCGCACGGGCTGGACGAGATCGAATGGGAGGCGCTGGCGTTGTTGCCGGCGCTGGACGGCGGGCCCACGACCGAGCCGCTGCTGCATGCCCTGAGCACGAGCGGCGCGGCGCGCACGGCGATGGGGGTGGCGGAGTATCTGCGGTTCGACCTGGATGATGCGTCGGGCTTCGGCCTCGCGCGGGAGCGCGTCCGGCATCCGCTGGTGCATTGGGGTGAGGTGCGGGCGATTGCGCGGGAGACGCGCACGGACCCGCTGCTGTTGCTGGCGATCGCGCGGCAAGAGAGTCTGTTTCAGGCGCGGGCGGTGTCGCGGGCCGGGGCGACGGGTCTGCTGCAGTTGATGCCGTCGACGGCGGAGTGGATGGCGGCGGTGGAGGGGGCGATCACGGCGGACGCGGCGCGCGACCTGGGGCATCCGCGGAACTCGCTGCGGTTGGGGGCGTACTACCTGCGGCGGATGCTGAACCGGGTCGACGGCGACGTCGCGCTTGCGCTGGCGGCGTATAACGGGGGGCCCGGCAACCTGGACAAATGGCGGCGGCGCCATGGGACGCGCGACATGGACGCGTTCATCGACGCGATTCCGTTCGGCGAGACGCGGGACTACGTGAAGAAGGTGCTGGGGAACTACGCGGCGTATCACACGCTGTATCCGGACCCGGACCGGGCGGCGGACCCGGAGGGGTCGGTCGCGCGTTAGGCCCGGGCGGCGCCGTCGAGGATGCAGCGGACGCGTTCGGTGAGGGCGGCGGCGGTGAACGGCTTCTCGATCAGTTGCACGTCGCTGCAGAGTATGCCGTGTTCGGCGATGACGTTGATCGAGTAGCCGGACATGTAGAGGACCTTGACGTCGGGGCGGGCGGCGACGATGCGTTCGCCGAGCTCGCGGCCGTTCATCTCCGGCATGATGACGTCGGTGAGGAGCAGGTGGATGGGGCCGTCGTGGGCTTCGGAGGCGGCGAGCGCCTGCCGGGGGCCGGAGGCCGCGAGGACTTGGTAGCCGCATCGCTGGAGGACGGTCTGGGCGAGCGCGATGATGGCGGGCTCGTCTTCGGCGACCAGGATGGTCTCGTTGCCGCGCTGGAGCGGGGCGGAGGCGGCGGGCGGCTCGGGGGCGGGCGTCGGCGCGGCGTCGGCTTCACGCGGCAGGTAGATGCGTATGGTTGTTCCTCGGCCGAGTTCGCTTGACACGTAGATGAACCCATTGTTCTGTTTCGCGATGCCGTACACGGTGGGCAGGCCGAGTCCGGCGCCTTTGCCGAGGGGTTTGGTGGTGTAGAACGGCTCGAAGATGAGCTCGATCTCGGACGGCTCGATGCCGCAGCCGGTGTCGGAGACGGAGAGCAGGACGTACTCGCCCGGCGGCGGGGTCTGGGAGCGGTCTTCCGTGTCGTCGGCCACGGTGACGTTGCGGGTCTCGATGGTGATGGCGCCGGGGCCGTCGATGGCGTCGCGCGCGTTGACGCAGAGGTTGGTGAGCGTTTGATCGAGTTGGGTAGGGTCAATCCGCACTTGCCAGAGGTCCGGTCCGGGACGCCAGACCATGTTGATCTGCTCGCCGATGATGCGGCGCAGCAGGTTCAGCATGGTCGGGATGGCCTTGTTGAGGTCGATCGCCTCCGGCGTGATGGCCTGCTGACGGGCGAAGGCGAGGAGTTTGCGGGTGAGGTCGGCGGATCGCTGGGCGGCGGTTCGGATCTTGTTGAGGTCGGCGTGGATGTCGTCCGAGGGGTCGGTCAAGCCGAGCGCGATCTCGGTGTGGCCGAGGATGACCATGAGCATGTTGTTGAAGTCGTGGGCGATGCCCCCGGCGAGACGGCCGATGGACTCCATCTTCTGAGACTGGCGGAGCTGGTCCTCGAGGCGTTTGCGCTCGGTGATGTCGACGCCGACGATGGAGACCGTGCTGACCACGCCGTGTTCGTCGCGGACGCCCGCGAGCGCGACGAGGGCCCAGACGGTGCGGCCGTCTTTGCGGACGTATCGTTTCTCCGCCTGGATCGAGGGCAGCTCTCCGGCGAGCAGGGCCTCCAGTTCGCCGGGGTTGAACTCAACGTCTTCGGGATGCGCGATCTGGGTCCAGTACATGCCGATCAGCTCATCCTTCGGGTAGCCCAGGAACCGGGTGTCGGCCTCGTTGGCCTCGATGATGCGACCGTCGCGGTTGCACACCACCACGGGGGCGGCGGCGTTCTCGAAGAGGGCGCGGTATCGCTCTTCGCTGGCGCGGAGCTCGACGGTGCGGGACTGCACCATGGTTTCGAGCGTGCGGCGTCGGCTGGTGAGTACGCCCACGAAGGCGGCCGAGAGGACGGTCAGCACGGCGCCGAGGAGGGATACCGCCCACACGGCGCGCGACGCGGGCATGACGGCGTAGTGAGCGCCGGGGTGGGCGATGAGGAGATAGGCGCGTCCGAATGCGAGCACCGGGGTGACGGTGGTCGGATCGATGCTGTGCAGACGCGGCAGGATCCGGACGGTTGCAGGGGGTATGTGCTTGGACATGCCCAGGCCGCCGAGTGGACGAGGTTCCGCGTTCTGGCGCAGCTCGAACAGGAGCAGACAGATGGTGGCTGCCGCGTCGTCCGTGGACATGGCGGCGACCGCGAATGCAGACCTGACGCGGATTCCCATAAGGACGAAGCCGCGGAGGCGCTCGGGGTCGCGACGATCGAACACGGCGCGGACAGCGACGATGCGCGGCGGGTAGTCGCCGCTGAAGATCCCCGCCGAGTCAGACGTGGCGACCATGAGACGGGTCTCCGCGGCCTCTTCAAGGAGCGCGCGCCGCGCGGGGTCGGAGCCGTAGTCGAAGCCGATCGCGTCTTCGGCGACGTACCTTGACTGCATGTACCGGATCGGGTAGTGGGCCGGTCTGTCTGCCGCGGGGACGCGTGCGTCGTCGTCGCGCTGCCAGATCACAGGGGGCGCCCGACCTTCGCGTTCCAGTTCGGCCTCGAAGGCGGCGCGTTCCTCGCGCGTAACCACGGGCGCCCAGATCCATGTGCCGACCGTAGGTTCCATGCCGGGATGGTTGACGTAGTTGGCGAACTCCTCGCGCTCGATATGGTCGCTGTTCTCGCAGAAGCGGGCCAAGCCTTCGAGCAGGTCCGCCCAATTGTCGCGGATCGACGCGGCGCTTGCATCGGTTTTCGCGTGGGCCAGGCGCCGGAAAGCCGCGTCGCGGGCATGGTACTCCCATTCACGGGCGGACATGGTCGCGGCCAGTGTGAGCGCGGCCATGAGTGCGCCGGTGATGATCGCCTCGATGTGGCGCGATGCAGGGGCGAAGCGCCTGGGGAGGGCGTTGCGCGCGCGGAGGCGCAGCGCGAGATAGCCGGCGAGCACGATCATGATGACGAGCGATGTGGTCAGGAGCGGAGGGGAGAGCTCGCGCCAGATGTAATGACGCCACTCGGCGGCATCGACGTCCATGCCCAGAACGAGGACGGGTTGGTCGGTGTAGGGGTTGCGCAAGGGGGCGAACGCGGAGACCCACGCGCCCCAACGGTCGTCGATGGGACCCTCGACCGTGGCGCGGTTGTCCTCGAAGGCCTGGCGGAGCGTGGCGGAGGCTTCGTAGTGTATCTCGCCGGGCTTGGACTCATCGGGAGCGCCAGGCGGTTCGGAGTCGATGCAGGTGAAGACGGCGCCGTCGTCGGTCATGCCCATGAGGTAGATGCAGCGGCAGTCGGCATAGGCTCCGCGCAGGGCGCGGAGTTGCGTCTTCAGTCGCTGGTACTGGGGAAGGCGTTCATCATCGGGGGAGCCGGTCAGGGCGAGGGCCGTGTCGATGGGGATGGCGCGGGCGACCGTCCTGACTGCGCCGAGCAGGTCGTTGCGCATGCGGCGGTCGACGGATCGGGCGGTGGAGCACGTGTAGACGGCGCCGATCGCGAGCACGCCGCACAGGACGAGGACGAACACGCTACGGAGGAGGGCTAGACCGAATCGCGGCTTTGACACAATACTTCTTGCCTTCGTCGTGTGCGTTCGACAGCCGTCGGTACGGACCGGCATCCGGTCGACGCATCTCCTCCAGCCGCACCACGCCCCTGTGGGGATTCTACAGTCGGATCAGACGGTATCGCAATCCGCGATGGGAATGGGCGGGGGACCGGAAGGACAGGGAAGCAAGAAGGGGTCGCGAAGGACTCGGGTGAGTCTGAACGCGAAGAGATGCGCTGAACGAGGCGAGGCGAGAGGGTGCGGGAGGAACGTGGTGCCGGGGGAGGGACTCGAACCCTCACGCCATCGCTGGCACCGGATTTTGAGTCTGTTGCGGGGCGATTCCAATCTACAACGCATGAGCGCCCATGTCCCCCAAACCCCTTGTGGCCCAATGGGTTGTGCGCGCACTACTTATATAGGCTTGCGTCATGCGGTATCATCTGATACCATTTCCTTTGTTGCACCTATGTTGCACGCCGAGAGGAGGGAGCATGCCGAGGACATCAAAAGTACGGTTGACGGCGGCCTACATCGCGGGGTTGGAGGGCGAACCGGGCCGCAATCTCTCGTTCGTCGCCGACTCTCAGCTGCGGGGGTTCGGGGTTCGTCTGCTCCCGAGCGGGGGCGTGTCCTACGCGGTTGTCTACACCAATGCCGAGGGCAAGCGGCGGTGGTACTCCATAGGCTCTACAAAGGCCGTGTCCCTACCGGCGGCCCGCCGACAAGCGGAGCAGTTGCTCGCCCGCATCGCCCTGGGGGAGGACGTCGCCGAGGAGCGGGCCAAGGCCCGGGCCAAGCGCAAGGCCGACACGCTCGGCGGCTTCCTCCGGGGAGAGTATCTGGATTGGGCGCGGGCGAACCGCCGCAGCGGGGCGGGCGCGGTGGAGTCCCTTGTCTGCGACTTGGGCGAGCTCGAGAACATGCGCCTCGCCGATATCAACGCTCTCGCAATCGAACGGTGGCGCAAGGGGCTGTTGTCGGCGGTGGCCAAGGGGCGCAAGTTATCCACGGCGACGATAAACCGCAAGCGGGCCTACCTAAGCGCGGCTCTGGGTAAGGCTGTTGATTGGAACCTCATCCCCGAGAACCCCGCGCGGCGAACCCATGCCCTGAAAGAGGACAAGGGCCGCCCTGTGCGGCGACTCATGCCCGACGAGCTCGAACGGTTGTTTGCGGCCCTTGAGCAGCGGAACGAGGAGCAGCGGGCGGCCCGACGAGCTCATCTCGCCTGGTGTGAGGAGCGGGGCCTCCCGTTCCCCTGGGGCTCGCCCGACGCCCGGTTCATGGACTGCGGAATCCCTCTAATCACGTTGCTGCTCCACACGGGGTTCCGCGCGCGGGAGGCCCTCATGCTGACATGGGCCGACGTGGATTTTGAGCGGCGAACGGTTCGGGTTCAGGGGGCGCATGCGAAGTCATACAGCACGAGGATAGTCCCCATGTCCCGAACCCTCGCCGACGTGCTGAACTCATGGCGGGAGCAGTGCGGAGGGGGGTGCCCCTTTGTTTTCCACGAGAACGGCGAGCCCCTCACAGACACACGGAAACTATGGTATGACTTGCGTAAGCGGGCGCGGCTCCCCAAGGCGCGGGTGCATGACTTGCGGCACACATACGGGAGCACGCTTGCCGAGAGCGGGGCCGACATCGAAACCGTCCGGAGCCTCATGGGGCATTCCGTCCTCACAACAACGGCCCGGTATCTCCATTCGAGCGGGGCCGCCAAGGCCGAGGCCGTCGCGCGGGCGTTCGATTCCCCCAAGGGCGAAGTAGTTCCGTTCCCCGCCGAGAAGCAAAAGTAGACTTTAGAATCCCCCCGTATTTGCCGTGTTTGCGTATTTGCTCGGGCGTGTCCGCGTAAGTCTGTGGAACAAATAGGCTTACGCACGGGCCGTCTCAAGGGCCCGATTCCGTATTTGCCCCGTATTTGCTCCGTGTTTGCTCCCGCCCCTAATTTCGCCTGCACAAACTCCGGGCGTCCCTCCGGGGCGGAAGTGTTTGCTACGCCTTATGTTATGTAGATTTGCCCCATGGGGTATCGTATAATATCATCCAACATGATTCGCCGACGCTGTGTCGGCGGACACAAACCTAATAGGAGTCTCATCACATGAACGAGAACGGACTACTCAACACGAGGGACGCGGCCCGGTATTTGGCGGTGTCTGTCCCAACCTTGACGCGGTGGCGTTCGCAGGGCGTCGGCCCGCGTTGGGCTCGGCTCGGCGGCTCCGTACGCTACAGGCTCGCCGACTTGCAGGAGTTTGTGGAGGCGGGGATGGCGGCGACGAAAGGGGGGGCGGCATGAACAGATACAGAAAGGGCCGTGTTGGCGCACGGCCCCATGGTACGGAATCTCGTGTCTCCTTTCGACAACGGCCCGTTGTCCTGAGTCTACCGCGCCGTGCCGAACGTGTCAACCCCAAAGAGCTCCTCGCCCGGTTGGATATGGCCTCGTTCGTCGCCGAGCTCCTCGGCGTTCCCGTCCCCATGCGGGCGGGCTGGATTGACGGCGGCCTGTGTCCGTTCCACGACGATAAGCGCCGGGGCTCGTTTTGGATTCACATGCCCGAGGGGCGGTTCGTGTGCTTCTCATGCGGGGCCCGGGGCGACGCCCTGGATTTGCTGATGAAGGTTCGCGGGCTCGAATTCGCCGAGGCCCTCGATTGCGTACGGAGGGCCGCTTCATGAGCAGCAATCCGCAGATTCCCAAGGGCATCGCCCCGCGATACAACGGGGCCGAGCTTACCCGCGTATGGGCGTACCGCGCCGCCGGCGGCGAGGAAGTCCTCGGCCTTGTCGCCCGCTACGACAACGCCGACGGAAAGGCGGTTGTGCCCTACTTCCGGCGAACCGGCGACTTGTGGCGGGCGGGCGGCCCCGAGACGCCGAGCCCGCTGTACGGACTGCACACGCTTGACGGCGCGGGCCGCGTGTTCATCTGTGAGGGCGAGAAGGCGGCCTCGGCCCTGCACGCCCTGGGGCTCGCCGCCGTGACTTCACAGGGCGGGAGCGGGGCCGCACACAAGGCCGACTGGGGGCCCTTGTCGGGCGTCGCCGAGGCTGTCATCCTCCCCGACAATGACGAGCCCGGCGAGAAGTACGCCGAGGCCGTCCGCGACATCCTGAGGGGGCTCGCCGAGCCCCCAACGGTTCGGGTGCTCCGGTTGCCCGGGCTCCCGCCGAGCGGCGACGCCTACGATTGGGTAGCAACGGCCCTGCTCGGCGGCGATTGGGACGGCGGCCCTATCCCCGAGGACACGGAGGAGGCCCTCCGTGCGGCCCTGGACAAGGCGGTTGCGGGCGAGCCCGGCGAGGCTCCCGCGATTACCGTTGCGGCCCAAGAGACGCCCGACAAGGCCCCCCTGCTCATCCGCCCCGACGAACCCCCGGAGCCCATGGACGCCGCCGCCCTGGGGCCGCTGCGGGGGGCGACGGAGGCTATCGCCGAGGCCGCCGAAGTGCCCCTCGAGCTCGCCGCCGCAAGCGTCCTCGCCGCGACGGCCCTTGCGGTGCAGGGGCAATGCGACGTGCGGTTCCGGGGCAAGCGATTCCCCACGAGCTCCTACTTCGCGACGGTTGCCCGAAGCGGGGACAGAAAATCCGAGGCCGATGGCCTGGCCCTGGCCTCCGTGCGGGAGGATGAGCGGCGGCTCCTACGGGAACACGCCGCCGAGAGCTCGGCCTACCGCGCCGCTGCGGACGCCCACGAGGAGGCCCGCCGCCGCATTCGTCTCGACAAGCGCAAAACGGCACAGGGCGATATCCAGCGGGCCCTTGAGGAGCTCGGCCCCGAACCGTCGCCGCCCCCGCCGCCCGTGTGGACGGTGAGCGCCGGGACGGCACAGGGCCTTGTTTCCGCGTTCACGGCGGGAGCGGGCTCTCTCGGGCTGTTCTCGGATGAAGGGGCCCGGTTCCTCGGCGGTTGGGGCATGGCCCGCGATAATCGCACGGCGACGGCGGGCGCCCTGTGCGACTTGTGGGGCGGGCGCGGCGTCAAAGACATCACCCGGGGCGGTGGCCTCGTCGTCGCCCAAGCGCGGCGGCTGTCCGTCCATTTGATGGTACAGCCCAACGTCGCCCAACGGTTGCTCGGCGACGAGGAGCTCCACGAGCAGGGGCTCGTCGCCCGCATGCTCATTTGCGAACCGGCCTCCAATGGCGGAACCCGCCTGCTCACCGCCGAGGCCCTGGATGAGATGAGCGTTGCCCTCGCCGAGCGGAGTCCCGCTTACGCGGCATGGTGTGAACGGCTCCTCGCCCTGCTGCAAATGCCGCTCCCGTGGTTTGACGCCAAGATTCCGTCCCTCGGCCTAAGCCCGACGGCCCTTGACGTGACGCGGGCCGCAAGCGCGGTGTGGCGGGACTACTACAACGCGGTAGAGGCCGAATGCGCCCCTGGGGGCCGTTGGGAGCCCGTCTACCCGAACGCGACAAAATCCGCCGAGCATGCCTTGCGTCTTTCGGGCGTCCTCGCCGCATTCAGGGGCGCGGGGGCTGTTGACGAGGCCGACATGCGGGCGGGCGTCGCCCTCGCCGACTTCTACTTGCGGGAGGCCCTGCGACTCCGTACCCATGCGCGGGCCGAGCCCGAGCTCGTGCGGGCCGAGAGCCTGTACCGATGGCTATCCAAACAGCCCGGGGCATGCGCCACCGTCGCCGACGCATACAAGGCCCCGTGTGGCCCCCGCGACGCCGACGAACTCGAACTCCTCGTCGACGTGCTGCAGCGGCACGGCCTCGCCGAGCTTGTGGAGCACAAACGGCCCGGAGGAGGCCGCCCCCGGCGCGTGCTGAGGGCCCTCGTCGCCGAGGAGGAGGCCGCCTAGAGCAAACACGGGACAAACACGGGGGCCGAGTCCGTATTTGCTCGGCCCCCTAAGTGTGTGCGGCCCACGGGCTTACAGAACCCCCGGGAGCAAATACCCCAAACACGCCAAACACGGGCGGTTCAGGGCCTGAAAATGGCCCCGCTCCCCCTCGTGGCTACTGGCCCCGCTCCCACGGGAACGCCCCTGGGAAGTATTTGAACCGCACCGGCGGGTGTCTACGAATCCACAACGTCACGTCGTCGGCCCGCCAATAGCACCGTCGCCCGACACGAATAGGTTCGAGGAGCTCGCCCCGCCGCGTCCAACGCCAGACGGTTTGCCGCGACACGTCGAACGTCTGGCACATGTCCCGCAGCGTCAGCAGCCTTGCCGGTTCAGGGGCCATGGTGTGTTACCTCCTAAAACGCCGTTTCACTAGCCCAACACTTCAGAGTGTACCACGTAAAGCCGACTTGACGTTCAAAGAGGGGGGCGAAACTCACAATCGCCCCTGTTTATGGGGGTTCTAGGCCGGAAACGAGCTCCTCCACCGTCGCCGCAGAAAATCACTACCGCCGTGCGCGAAAAAGCGCCGACATTCCGCGTAGCGAGCCCGTAGGGGAGGGCCCGGAAAGAACCTATCCCGTCTCTGGGGCCCGCGCGAACCCGTCGCGGTTTGTTGCACCTATGTTGCACGCCGAGAGGAGAGACGAGAACGGCCCGGAGGGGCGGTTTTCGTAACCCTCCGGGCCGTAGGGAGTTAGTCATGGTGCCGGGGGAGGGACTCGAACCCTCACGCCATCGCTGGCACCGGATTTTGAGTCCGGCGCGTCTGCCAATTTCGCCACCCCGGCGGGGAGATGCGGGCGGGATTATAGGGTCGGCGCGCGGCGGGAATCAAATGAACCGGGGGGAAAGGCGGTGTTCTTGAGTCTGGCGTTAGATCGACGTTAGATCGGATGCGTCGCCGGGGGGGCGGGGGGACGGCTCCTGGGGATGGGGCGTTCGTTGACTTGGGGCGGATGGGGGTGGTATCGTGCTGATCAGGTTGGCATGCACGATACAGCGAGCGCGCGACGGCGGTTGCGGGCTCGTTTGTTGGGTTTGCCCGCGCTAGACGGGGGGCTCCCGGTCCCCTGAACTCGAGACCCGGGTTACGCGAGGTTGAATTCCCACCCGAGGGCGGGTCGCTCTTTAGCCAGGTGCGGCGCACGTGGCGTTGACGATTGGGTCCTACTCAACGGGCCGCCGCTGAACCCGGTCAGGTCCGGAAGGAAGCAGCCGCAGGCGGCTTGGTTCGTGTGCTGTAGGGTTGCCTGATCCGAGCTAACGACGCCGTGGCCGTTCTGGGCGCCGGTTCGACGGTGGGTGCGCGGGCTTTATCATCTGATCTTTCGTCGGTCCGGATTCCCGGGGCCGGCCGATTGTGCGCGATGGGGTTGCGCACTCCCGAGGTGAGCTGTGGCGCAGGACGGCTATCTGGTACTGGCCCGGAAGTGGCGTCCTCAGACGTTTGAGGACATTGTCGGGCAGGAGCACATCGCCCGGACGCTTCAGAATGCCATCCGCAGCGGCCGGATCCCGCATGCCCTGTTGTTCGTGGGGACGCGCGGCATCGGGAAGACCACCACCGCACGCATCTTCGCGCGCGCCCTCAACTGCCTCGCCTTCGATCGACCCACGCCCACGCCTTGCGGCGAATGCCAGAACTGCAAGACGATCGGGGCGGGGGTGAACATCGATGTGGTGGAGATCGACGGAGCGTCGAACAACGGCGTCGAGGATGTGCGGAACATCCGGGACAATATCCGGATGGTGCCGTCGAGTTCGCGGTACAAGATCTACATCATCGACGAGGTGCATCAGTTGTCGGGGGCGGCGTTCAACGCGCTGCTGAAGACGCTGGAGGAGCCGCCGGAACACGCGGTGTTCGTGTTGGCGACGACGGAGACGCACAAGCTGCCGGCGACGATCGTGTCGCGGTGCCAGCGGCACGATTTCCGGCGGGTGAACCGCGACGACCTCGGGGAGTTGCTGCGGCGGATCCTGGACGCGGAGGGGATCGGGTACACGGATGAGGCGCTGGCGGCGGTGGC
Source organism: Candidatus Hydrogenedentes bacterium UBA6118 (assembly GCA_002422525.1). GTDB lineage: Bacteria > Hydrogenedentota > Hydrogenedentia > Hydrogenedentales > SLHB01 > UBA6118. The sequence goes on along the minus strand of DIWA01000070.1, from coordinate 20,976 downwards.
GCGCGCGGCGGACGGCAGCGTACGCGACGGCGAGAGCATCCTCGAGCAGTTGATCTCGTATGCGGATGGCGCGATCACGTTCGAGGATGTGTTCGACGTGCTGGGGCTGGTCGACTGGCAGGTGATGCATGAGCTGTGCGACGCGTTGCTGGCGCAGGATGTGGCGCGGCTGTTGCAGCTTGTCGAGGCGATCACGGTCGAAGGCAAGGATTTGTCGCAGTTCGTGCAGGATGTGCTGCGGTACCTGCGGAACCTGCTCGTGTGCAAGACGGCGGATGCGGACGGGCTGATTGACCTGCCGGCGGAAGAGCTGGAGGCGATGCGGGCGCGTGCGGCGCGCTTCAGCCTGACGCAGATCATCCGGCTGGTGGAGCAGTTCGCGGAACTGGCCCGGGATTTTGACTCGCATCTGGCGCAACGTATCGCGCTGGAGACCTTGCTGATCCGGATCGCGCGGGTGGGAGAAGAGGTCTCGCTGGATGTCGTGCTGGAGAAGCTGGCGGCGTTGGGGGCGGGAGGCATCACGCCGTTGACGGGGGCGACGGCGCCGGCTGTAGCGCCGTCCGCGGCGCCGGTGTCGTCCCGGTCGGGCGTCCAGCCCGCGCCGGAGCAGGCATCGGAGGAGGCGCCCCGGGCGGAGCGACGCGCGTCGGGTCGGAAGAAGCGGAAGACGTCTTCGTCGGGATCGTCCGAGGAGGGCGGCGACGGGGAGTCATCCGGCGCGTCGGCGGCGGATGATGATGATGATGATGGTGGTGATGGGGGTGAAGCGGCCCGGCCGGGTCGGGTGACGTTCACGGCCGACAACCTGCGGGACCACTGGGAAGCGTTCGCGCATGCCGTGTCGGGGCACAGCCTGTCGTTGGGGGTGTCGCTCGGGCATGCCGCGCCTGTCGGCCTGGACGGCACGACGCTTGTGCTGCGGTTCGCGGCGCATCAGGAACGGGCGCGACAGGCGGTGGTGCATCCGGAGGCGCGGGCGATCATCCTGGAGACGCTGGCCGAGTTCAGCGAGAACGTGCGGGACTACCGCGTGGACGCGGCGGTTGCGGAGGCGGAGGCGGGGGACGCTTCGCGCACGGAGAAGAGGGCGGACACGGGAATCGTCGCGCCGACCGTGGATGCGGAGACCGGGCAGCGTCTGCTTGCGGATCCGGCCGTGGCGCACGTGGTGAACACGTTCCGCGGGCGCATCGTGGCGGTGAAGGGGCCGTCGGCGCCTGAAGCGGGGTAGACGTCGGGGGCGGCGTCTTGAAGCGGGGAAGGCCGGCGGCTAGACTGGGGCGGTCGGCTTTTGGGGCGACGATCACTTCAGTGCAGGATGCAATCGCGACCTGTGAACGGCGACCTCGTCATGGTGATCATGCAGCCGGCGAACCACCGGCCTGATGACACAGAAGAGGTACGTCAATGCCCACGCAACAACTCTCCCTGAACGGCGAATGGACGGTTCGCGGCGAAGACCCGGAAGGATCGGGCGATCCGATCGCGTTGACGGGCCGCGTGCCGGGCCATGTTCACTGCGACTTGCTCAGGGCGGGTCGGATTCCGGACCCGTTCTGGCGCGATCAGGCTGACGCGTGCCAGTGGGTGGAGCGTTGGCGGTGGACGTATGCGCGCACGTTCGACGTGCCGAAGGGTCTTGCCACGGGGTGGGAGCGGCTGGAGTTCGACGGGCTGGACACGTTCGCGACGGTGCGTCTGAACGGTCGGGAAGTGGGGACGACGGCGAACATGTTCGTGCCGCATGCGCTGGATGTGACCGGCGTGCTGCGGGAGGGGACGAACGAGATCGAGGTGAGGTTCACGCCGCACCACATCGCCCTGGCGGATAAGCCCTCCGAGAAGTACGTGTCTTGTTTTTCCGACGACCGCGTGTTCGCGCGGAAGATGCAATGCGGTTTCGGCTGGGACTGGGTGCATCGCCTGGTGAGCATGGGGATCTGGCAGTCGGTGCGCGTGGTCGCGCATGATCGCGCCCGGCTGGCGGACGTGTTCGTGTCGACGGGGGAGATTGGGCGCGAACGCGCGGAGATGCGGCTCGAGATCGAGACGGAGCGCCAGGGGGACGACTCGCTGACGGCGGAGATCGCGATCACTGATCCGGCGGGGCATACGGTCGCGACGGAGACGGTGTCGCTGGGATCTTCGGGTGCGGAGACGCTGTCGCTCGGGATCGACGGGCCGGAGCTGTGGTGGCCGGCGGGGCATGGGGAGCAGCCGCTGTACGGGTGTCGCGTGACGCTGCGGGCCGCGGACGGGACGGCGCTGGACGAGCGGACGGTGGAGTTCGGGATTCGGACGGTGACGGTGGACGAGACGCGGGATGCGCATGGTTCGCGCTGCGTCTTCATCATCAATGGTCGCCGGATCTTCTGCAAGGGGGGCAACTGGGTGCCGGCGGATCCGTTCCCGTCGCAGGTGACGCCGGAGCGCTACGACCGGCTGGTCCGGCTCGTTCGAGACGGCAACATGAACATGCTGCGCGCGTGGGGCGGCGGCATCTACGAGCCGGCGCCGTTTTGGGATGCGTGCAACCGCCATGGCGTGATGATCATGCAGGACTTCCTGCTGGCCTGCGCGCAGTATCCCGAAGAGGACGCGGAGTTCATGGCGGCGCTGCGGGAGGAATTCGGGAAAGCGATCCGCATGCTGCGGAACCATCCGAGCCTGGTGTTGTGGTCGGGCGATAATGAGGTGGGGATGAACCACGACCCGAGCGGTCCGTACCCGGGCAAACGGGTCGCCGAGGAGATCACGGGGCCGCTGCTGGCGGAACTGGATCCGACGCGGCCGTACTGGAAGACGAGTCCGCACGACGGGTCGATCAACAACGATCCGATGTGGGGGGACTGCCACCTTTCGGCGTGGTATCGCGCGGACTTTTTCGCGTCGGACATGCAGGACTATCGCGAGCGGATTTCCGAGACGTGGGGGCGTTTCCTGAGCGAGTCGTGCGTGCCGGGGACGCCGCCGCTGCGGTCGCTGCTGAAGTTCATGACGCTGGAGGACTTGGCCGACCCGGAGCGGCGTCTGCTGGAGTATCACACGAAGTCGAACCCGTACAGCGGGGTGAAGATGACGCATTCGGAGATGCTCGAGCGGACCGCGCTGAACGTGTACGGGGAGACGACGGATGTGGAGATTCGGAACCGCCGGATGGAGTACATCCAGTGCGAGTGGATGGAGTTGACGGGGGAGGCGCTGCGGCGCCGGGCGTTCGACTGCGCGGGCGTGCTGTACTGGATGTACAACGACTGCTGGCCGGCCAGCGGTTGGAGCATGGTGGACTACTACGGATTCCCGAAGGCGGGGTACTACGGGGCGAAACGCGGTTTCCGACCGGTGATCGCGGGGATTGAGCCGGGCGCGTCGGCGTTGCGGATCTGGGTGTGCAACGACGGGCCGCACACGGCGAACGCGCGGCTGCAGGTTCGGTTCCAGCCGTGGCGGGGCGATGCGGCGTGGATGCGGACGTACGACGTCGCGGCGACCGCGGGGTCGGCGCAGCAGGCGTGCGAGGTTGCGCGATCGGAGCTGGGCGCGGACGGGATGTTGGTGTGCGACCTCGTGTGGGAAGGGGGCGAGGGACGCACGGTGCACTATGCCGGGGTGGTCAAGGAGATGGCGCCGCCGCCCACGCGGTTGCACGTGCGGCAAGAAGGCGACGGCGTGTGCGGGGCGGTGACGATCACGACGGAGCACTATGCGCGGGTGGTGTCGCTGGACGCGGACCTGGAGTTCTCCGACAGTTACTTCGACCTGATGCCGGGCGAGACGCGGACGGTCACGTGGCGCTGTCCGGAAGGGCGGCTCGACGGGGAGATCCCGGTGAGCTGCTGGAACCAGGCGCCTTCGGCGTAGGCGGGCGCCGTTGCAGGAACCGTCGGACGTGTCGGGGCGGCCCGGCACGTCCGACGGAAGGCAGGCGTGCGCTCAGGATTGCCGCTTGCGCTGGACGATCCAGAGGCGGCTCTGGGGGGCGAGGTCGACGAAGCGGCCGGGCGGGAAGCCCGCGGCGTCGGTCCACGCGGCGACGTCGTCGATGGTGTAGGTGTCGCCGGCGGGGGTGTGCAGGAGCATCTGCAGCGCGAAGATGAGTCCGTAGGCGGGGCCGACGCGTCCGGAATCGAGCAGGAAATCCTTGATGATGAGCATGCCGCCCGGTTCGAGCGCGGCATGGGCGCGACGGACGACATCCTGGTTCGTGGAGGCGTCGACAGAGTGGATGATGTTGCTGAGCAGGATCAGGTCGAAGGGGCCGCCGAAGTCGCTGGTGGTGAGGTCGCCCTCGATGAACGTCACCTTGTCCGAGACGCCGGCGCGTTCCGCCTGTTCGCGTCCGATGGGCAGCACGTCCGGCAGGTCGAGCACCGTGGCGCGCATATCGGGCTGGGCCTTGACGAACGCGATGCTGTACGTGCCGGGCCCGCCGCCGATGTCGAGCATGCGGCGATAGGGGGCGATATCGAGCGCGGCGAGCATCGCCTCGGCGTTCATCCGGCCGATGTCGGCCATGCCGAGGATAAAGGCGCGGAGGTCTTCGGGGCTGCGGTTCGGGCTCTCGCGAGGAATGGCGGCGCCGGTGCGCACGGCTTCTTCAAGGCGGCCCCAGCTTTCCCAGCCCCCGGCTTTGTGCGTGATGATGTGGGTCTGGTCGTGGGGCGCGCCGGGGATCAGGCAGGCCGAGGCCGCGGCGGTGTTGCGGTAGTTCGGGCCATCGCGTTCGACGAGGCCGAGGGCGACCAGTCCGTCGAGGAGCATCCGCACGCCGCGTTCCGACCAGCCCAGGGCCGACGCGACGTCGGCGGGGACGACCGGCTTCTCCAGTTGGGCGAAGACGTTGGCGCGCACGGCGGTGATGAGGATCTGGGCCTGTTGGAAGGCGCCGGCGATTGCGTCGATGTTCCGCGTCCATGTGGGGACGTCTTGGGCTTCGGAAAACAGATTCTGCCTTGGCTCGGTCACTGTAGCATCTCCTATTCGTGAGGTTGGCGGGTTCATCAAATTCGTCAGAAATCCCAGACGGCCTGCGTCGGTCCTTCGTCGTCGCTGCTGCTGTCGGGCTCCGAAGGCGTCCGGCTTGGCGCCGGTTCGTCCGCGGGTTCTTCGTTGGGTTCGTCTGGCAACTCGTCAGCGGGTTCGTCTACGGGTTCCTGCGCAACCGGCGCGCTTTCAACGGCTTCGGGGAGGGGCGCCGGGGGCTCGGGCGCCGGGGGCTCGGGCTCGGGCGCCAGCTCCGCCGGCTGGGGCGCAGGGGGCTCGGGCTCGGGTTGCGTGTCAGGGGGTTCCGGCTGAGATGCGGCCGGCGCTTGTCCGTCCGTTTCGGGTCTTGTCTCGCCGGAGCGGCGCACGGGAACGATATAGAACAGGTAGTCGACCGGTTCGCCGAGGGCGCGGGCGAGCATCAGGCAGGTCTGGATGGACGGGTTGGTGAGGCGTCCGCGTTCGAGGGCGATGATGGTCTGGCGGCTGACGTTGACGGCGTTGGCCAGGTCTTCCTGGCGCATGCCGAGCTTGGTGCGGATCTCCCGAACCCGGTTGGCGATATGGACTTCAGAGGGCATGGGCGGGAGTCTATCACCGGGGCGGGGCGACGTCAAGCAGGCGTGACAATTCAGAGATGGTCTACAGCCGTTCTTCGATCGCTGCGATGACCGTCTCGAGCGTCTTCAAGCGGGCGTGGCGCTTGTCGTTGCCCTCGACGATGGTCCAGGGGGCCTCGACGGTGGAGGTGCGCTCGATCATGTCGGATACGGCGGCCCAGTAGTCGTCCCATTTCTCGCGGTTGCGCCAGTCTTCGGGGGTGATTTTCCAGCTCTTGTGGGGGGTGCGTTCGCGGGCCTGGAAGCGGCTGAGCTGTTCTTCGGGGGAGATGTGGATCCAGAACTTGGCGAGAACGGCTCCGAATTGGACGAGTTCGTGCTCGAACTCGCAGATCTCGCGGTACGCGCGCTGCCATTCGGCGTGGGCGGCGAATCCCTCGATGCGTTCGACCATCACGCGACCGTACCAGCTTCGGTCGAAGATGGCGATGTGTCCGGCTTTCGGCACGGCGGTCCAGAAGCGCCAGAGGTAGTGATGCGTCTTTTCGTGTCCGGTGGGCGGACCGATGGGGACGACCTCGTAGCCGCGCGGATCGAGTTCGCGGGTCATGCGGCGGATGTTGCCGCCTTTGCCGGCGGCGTCCCATCCCTCGTAGACGATGACGACGGGGATGCGCTTGACGTAGATGATGTGTTCGAGGCGGCGCAGTTCGGCCTGCAGTTTCGGGAGGCGTTCGTCGTACTTGTCGCGGGAGACCGACAGGCTCAGGTCGACGCGATCGAGCGGGCTGGTGCGTCGTTCTACGCGGATGGGCTCCGGGTCGGGGGCGTCGTCGGGGCGTTCGAGGGCGGTAGCGGCGGCGGCGGCGATGGTCTCGGCGATCTGGACGGCGGCGTAGCGTTGGTCGTGGGCGGGGACGGCTTTCCATGGGGCGTAGGGGGTGGAGGTCTCGCGGAGCATGTCTTCGACGGCGAGGCAGTACTGGTTGTACTGTTTGTGACGGCGCCGGTCCTCCTTGGTGACTTTCCACGCGAGCGCTTCGTCTTTCTCGAGCTTCTTAAAGCGCTTGCCCTGCTCTTTGCGGCTGATGTGGAGCCAGAATTTGACGATCACGGCGCCGTGATCGGCGAGTTGGCGTTCGAAGGTGCGGATGCGTTCGTAGGCCGCGCCGCAGGCTTCTTGCGGGATGACGCCGTCCACGCGGTCGTCGAGGACCTGGCGGTACCAACTGCGGTCGTAGATGGCCATGTCGCCGTCGTTGGGGAGCGTGCGCCAGAAGCGCCACATGGGCGGGCGCAGGGTTTCCTCGGCGGTCGGGGGGGAGGTGGCCTGGACTTTGAAGAGGCGCGGATCGAGGGGGCGGAGCAGGCGGTTGATCAGGTCGCCCTTGCCGGAGGCGTCCCATCCCTCGAAGACGACCACGAGGGGGATGCCGGCGGCTTTGAGTTCGCGCTGGAGGGCGCCGAGCCGGACGTCCAGGGCGTCCTGGAGGGTCTGGTAGGTCTCTTTGTCGAGCGAGGCGTCGAGGTCAACCATTTCGAGCATGGGTGGGCTCCTCCGATCTGGCGGCAGTGTAGACCCGTGCGCGGGCGCGGGGCAATGCGGGGGAACAGGGAGGGGGAACACGGACAGACACGGACAGACACGGACAGACACGGACAGACACGGACAGGACGGACAGACACGGACGAGCACGGACGAGCACGGACAGACACGGACGGGATGGCGGGATGGGGGTTGTCGCGGGCGGGAATGACCGGCGAGGGCGCCGGTCCCACACAAGGGGGGAGCGGGGCGTGCGGGCGCACGCGGATGACATGGCCGGTCAGCGGCGGCAGAGCATTCGGCGCTGAGTCAGTCGTCGTTCGCGGGGGACTGGATCAGCTCGAGGGCGCCGGGGGAGGCGGGGTAGCCTTGTCCGGGATAGACGGTCATGACGTGGCCGTCCATGTAGAGGACGCAGATGGGGCGAGGGCGCTGTTTGCCGGGCGGAGGGGCCTCGAAGATGAGGGGGAGGTCGGACTGGACGAAGGCGCCGGCGGCGGGGTTGTTGATGTCGGTGATGAAGAAGCGCTCGACGCCTTCGCGGGGAGGATGCAGGCGGGCCTGGATCTGCTCGGCGACGTCCGGATCGGTTGCGGGCCAGCCGGCGGCGACCTGTTGCGCGAGGAAGGTCGCGTCTTCGTCGTTCCGGATCACATGGCCGGTGTAGATGTAGCTCTTGGCGACGATGCGCATGGCCGTCTCCCAGTCCGGCTCGGGGGCTTCGAGAGCGGCGTGCAGGCGGCGACGAAGCTCCGGGGCGTCCGGGAGCTTCGGGTTGACGAGCGTATTGGGGTCGTTCATGTAGTCCGGATAGAGCACGCGGAGGTCGAAGGTCCAGACCCCGGGGTACGGGGCGACGGGGGGGTAGGCGCCGTTGTTCTCGCTCGCGTACATCTTCATGGCGAGTCCGAGCTGCTTGAGCGAGTTCTGGACGAAGGCGTTGTGGGTCTCGACGCGGATGGCGTGGAAGGCCGCGGCGAGCGCGCCGGCCATGATCGCGAGGGTCGTCGCGAACACGGCGATGCGCACGATCTGGGGGGCGCCGAACCGTGTGGGGGGGCGATCGCCGGCGCCCGCGGCGATGCGCTCGAGCACGGGGTCGACGAGGTCGCGGGACGGGGTCGTGTCGGGCAGGTCATCCAGGCGATCGATATCGCGGCGCAGGGCTTCGAGGCGTTCGCGCAGTTCGGCGGACTCGGCCAGGGCCGCATCGACGCGCGCGCGGTCGGCGTCGGACAGCGTGCCGAGCAGGTAGGCGGTCAAGGTATCGCGGGACACGTTCACGGGGCGGTCTCCGGCGTCTCGAGCGCGGCCAGCAGGAGGCGCACGGCCTTGTTCATACGCGACTTCACCGTGCCGACGGGGATGCCGAGGGCTTTGGCCACGTCGTCGTAGGGCATGCCTTCGTAGCGCGCCATGAGGAACACGGCCCGGTGTTTTTCGGGCAAGGCGGCGATCGCCTGCGCGAGCCGGTCCTCGAGTTCATGCGCTTCCGTCTCGGCTGAGGGGTTGGCGAGCCCGGAGGCGCGTCCCGCGGCGGCCTCGAGCGGGGCCTCGCGTCGGCGGCGGCGCCAGCGCAGCCGGTCGCGGCACTGGTTGGCGGCGATGCGAAAGGCCCACGGCCTGAACGTCGCGTCGGGGCGGAACCGGGCTCGGGCCTGGTAGATGCGCAGCAGGGTCTCCTGCACCATGTCTTCCGCGTCGGCGGCGTCGCCGAGCATGCGGCAGGCGAAGCGGTAGAGCGGCTGCTGATACCGGCGCGCCAGCTCGGCGAACGCGACCACATCGTTGTCCGCGACCCGCCGCATCAGCGCTTCGTCGCTCCGCGGCGCGTCGGGGCTCCGGCTATCGTACGTTGACGGCGGCATTCGGGTTCACTCGGCCCTGGTACAGGACCCGTGCATGATAGACGGACGACGGCGGAGGCGTCCAGGAGCAATCCGGCGCGGAGCGGTCGCGCGGATGCGGGGAGGGGGCGGGGATCAGCGGTCGGCGAGTTCCTTTGGGAGCCTGAAATGCACGCCTTCGTTGATGCCCTCCGATTCCTCGACGTCGACCGGGCCGCGGGCGCGGAGGAAGTCGACGACGCCCTGAACCAGGCGTTCGGGGGCGGAAGCGCCGGCGGTGATGAGGATGGCGTTGACATCGTCGAGCCAGCGTTCGTCGATGGCGGATGCGTCGCTGATCAGGTGGGCGGGCTTGCCCCTTGCGCGGCAGATCTCGGCGAGGCGGTTCGAGTTGGCGCTCTCGCGATCGCCGACGACGAGGACGAGGTCGACGCGGGGCGAGAGCTCGTTGACGGCGGCCTGGCGGTTTGAGGTGGCGTAGCAGATGTCCGCCTTCGGGGGGCCCTGGATGTTGGGGAACTTGCGTCGGAGCGCGGCGATCACGCGCTCGCAATCGTCGACGCTGAGGGTGGTCTGGGTGATGTAAGAGACATGGTCGGGGTTGGGGATGTCGAGCGCGTCGATCTCTTCCTCGGTCAGGACGCGCCGGATATGCCGCGGGGCCCAGCCCATAGTGCCGACGGTTTCATCGTGGCCGGGTTCGCCGATGAGGATGATGGTGTAGTCGCGGGCGGCGAAGCGGCGGGCCTCGTTGTGGACCTTCTCGACGAGGGGACAGGTGGCGTCGATCACCTGCATGTCGTACTTGCTGGCGATCTCATAGCGGTCGGGTCCGACGCCGTGGGCGCTGAAGAGAACGTGCGCGCCGCGGGGGGCCTCGGCGAGGTCTTTGACGAAGACGGCGCCCTTCTCGCGGAGCTCCTGCACGACGTGGGCGTTGTGGACGATGTCGTTGAGGACGTACACCGGGGCGCCGAAGCGTTCGAGGGCTTCCTCGACGCATTTTATGGCGCGTTCGACGCCGGCGCAGAATCCGCGGGGCCGGGCAAGGATGACTTTCATCAGAGTCTCCTGAGTTCCATGTAATCGAGAAGCCGAACACGGCCTCGCGCGGGGCTATTCCGGGCCGATATCGGTCCTGCCGCGAGTCTGCAAGGCGCGGGACCAGGTCGCGGCGATCGGCGAAGGTCGATTTGAGCCGCCGTGACGGCGATGGTATACTCCGCGCGATTACAGTCGCCTGCCGCGCTGCGCGTGTCTTGACTGCGGGGTACCCTATTCTGTCCGACTGTGTGCGGGGTGTGCAAGCAAGGCTGGTACTGGACCGATCGGCACCGCGAGCGTGCCTAACCGCATAGGAGAATCTACACCATGCCTCTCGTACCCATGCGACAGATCCTGGACGAGGCCGCGAAGGGCGGCTATGGCGTCGGCGCCTTCAACGTCAACAACATGGAACAGATCCAGGCGATTATGGAGGCGGCCAACGAGACGAACAGCCCGGTAATCATCCAGGCGAGCCGCGGCGCGCTGAAGTACAGCCGGATGATCTATCTGAAGAAGCTGATGGAAGCGGCAGTCATAGAGTATCCGCACATTCCGGTGGCGATGCACCTTGATCACGGGAACAGCATCGAGACGCTGAAACAGGCGATCGATCTCGGCTTCACGTCGGTGATGATGGACGGTTCGCTGGCCGAGGACGGCAAGACGCCGAACACCTACGAGCAGAACGTCGCGATCACGAAGGCGGCGGTCGAACTGGCGCATCCGTTGGGCGTTACGGTTGAGGGCGAGCTGGGCTGCCTGGGCGGCATCGAAGACGGGCATGGGGCCGGTTTGTCGGCGGATGAAGTGAGCGATCACCTGACGGATCCGGCGCAGGCGGAGGATTTCGTGGCGCAGACGGGGCTGGACGCGCTGGCGGTGGCGATCGGCACGAGCCACGGCGCGTACAAGTCGGGTCGCAAGGACCCGAAGACGGGCGAGACTCTGCCTCCGGCGCTGGCCATGGACCGCATCCATGAGATTCACAAGCGCATGCCGAACTGCCACATGGTGATGCACGGTTCGAGCTCGGTTCCGAAGGAGCTGGTGGACATCATCAACCAGTACGGCGGGAAGATGCCCGGCACGTTCGGGATTCCGGTGGAACAGATTCAGGACGGCATCCGTCACGGCGTGCGGAAGATCAACGTGGACACGGACAGTCGTCTTGCCATGACGGGCGCGGTGCGCAAGGTGTTCTTCGAGAAGCCGGAGAAGTTCGACCCGCGCGATTGGCTCGGTCCGGCGCGCGAAGCGGCCAAGCAGGTGTACCTGCAACGCATGGAGGCCTTCGGTCAGGCGGGGCACGCGGGCGACTACAAGCCGATGTCGCTTGATGACATGAAGAAGGTCTACGGCAGGTAGTTTTTCAGCCGACCTGAGCGTTGACCACGGGCGGATCCTTCGGGGTCCGCCCGTTCTGCTTTGACGGACGCGGGGGTGCGCCGAATTGCCGCGCGCCCGGTCGAGTCAGTATCCTGTCTGGTCGGGGCGCGTGCGCTCCGCAGTCCGCGGGCGCCCACGGCAGACCTCCCAAGCAAGAAGGAAATCGTATAGATGAGCACCGGAGCACAGACGTTCGAGTTTCAGGCGGAAGCGCGACAGGTTCTGGATCTGATGATCCACTCGGTCTACTCGAACCGGGACATCTTTCTGCGCGAGCTGATCTCGAACAGCTCGGATGCGCTCGACAGGCTGCGGTTCGAGGCGATCTCGAACCCGGAGCTGCTGCCTTCCGATACGGAATTGCACATCCGGATCTCGGTGGATCGGGATGCGCGGACGGTGACGGTGTCCGACAACGGGATCGGGATGACGCGGGAAGAGGTGATCGAGCTGATCGGGTCGATCGCGAAGTCCGGGACGAAGGCGTTCGTCGCGCGTCTGAAGGAGTTGAAGGGCGACACGCCGCCGCCGGAGCTGATCGGTCAGTTCGGCGTGGGGTTCTACTCGAGCTTCCTCGTCGCGGACCGCGTTACGCTCGTGACGCGGCGCGCGGGGACGGCGTCGGCGGTGCGGTGGGAGTCCGACGGGAAGGGCTACTACAGCATCGACGAGGGGGAGCGTTCCGAGCAGGGTACGACGGTGACGTTGCACCTGGCCGAGGGCGATCCGGAAGACGATCTGGACGCGTACCTCGATGAGTGGAAGATCCGTGAGATCGTGCGGAAGTACTCCGATTTCGTGGCGTATCCGATCCGGATGGAAGTGGAGCGGCGGGAAGTCGAGCGGGATGCGGAGGGCAAGCCCGTCGAGGGGGCCGAGGAGAAGCTGGTCAAGCGGGACGAGACGCTGAACTCGATGAAGGCGATCTGGCTGCGTCCGCCGTCGGAAGTGACGGACGCGGAGTACAACGAGTTCTACAAGCACATCGCGCACGACTGGACGGAGCCGCTGGCGCGGATTCGGGCGGAGTTCGAAGGGACGTTGATGTACCGCATCCTGCTGTACATTCCCGCGCACGCCCCGATGGATTTGTACCGGATTGACGGGCGTCACGGCGTGCAGCTCTATGTGAAGCGGGTGTTCATCATGGAGGATTGCGACGCGCTGATCCCGGACTATCTGCGGTTCATTCGCGGGGTGGTCGACTCGGAGGACCTGTCGCTCAACATTTCCCGCGAGCTGTTGCAGCAGAACCGGCAGATCCAGCAGATGCAGCGGGGCATCGTGGGCAAGGTGCTGGACACGATCCGGCAGATGGAATCGTCGGAGCCGGAGCGGTTCGAACAGTTCTGGCGGGAGTTCGGGCGCGTGCTCAAGGAGGGGATTCACCTTGATGCGAGCCGCCGCGACGACCTGCTTGGGCTTGCGCGGTTCAGCTCGACGCGCTCCGACAGCGAGCTCACGACCCTGCGGGCGTATGTGGAACGGATGCCGGCGTCGCAGCAGGCGATCTACTACATCACGGGGAAGACGCGCGGGGCCGTCGAGGCGTCGCCGCATCTCGAGGCGTTCCGGGAGCGGGGGTACGAGGTGCTGTTGTTGACGGACCCGATTGACGAGCTGTGGACGCAGGTCGTGTCCGAATACGAGGGCAAGCCGTTGCAGTCGGTCGCGCAGGGGGCCGTGGACCTCTCGGACGACACAGAGAAGGAGCGGTCGGAGGACGAACGCGAGGAGGAAGCGGCGGCCCACGCCTCGTTGCTGGAGCGGCTGCAGCAGGCGCTGGATGCGCACGTCAAGGAGGTGCGGCTGTCGAGTCGACTGACGACGTCGCCGGCGTGTCTCGTGGGGGATACGGGGGACCTGCCGCCGCAGCTCGAGCAGTTGCTGCGCGCGACGAATCAGGACGTGCCGGTGATCAAGCGGATTCTGGAGATCAACCCGAAGCACCCGATCCTCGACAAGCTGCAGGGGATCTACGACGCCGATCCGGAGGACGCGCGGTTGGCGGACTACGCGAAGCTGATCTACGGGCAGGCGGTGTTGGCGGAGAATGGTCAGCCGCCGGACCCGGCGGAGTTCAGCCGGTTGGTGGCGGAGCTGATGACGCGGGCGATCTGACCGCGGCTGAGTCAGACGAGGTCGAGGAACTTCCGGTTCGCGGTCGGGAACGCGTACTTCGGGAAGTCGTCTTTGGCGACCCAGCGCAGTTCGGCGTGGACGTGCGCGACGGGTTCGCCCGAGACGATCGTGCACGCGTAGACGTGCAGCCGCACGCGGAAGTGGGTGTAGGCGTGGTTGACGGAGGCGATGAGCTTGCCGGGGGCGACGTCGACGCCGAGCTCCTCGCGCAGTTCGCGTTGCAGCGCCTGCGCGTGCGTCTCGCCGGGCTGCACCTTGCCGCCGGGGAATTCCCATAGTCCGCCGAGCAGCCCTTCGGGCGGTCGCTTGCCGAGAAGGTAGGCGCCGTCGCGCCGGATCACGGCGGCCACGACCTCGTGCAGCGGGGTCGGCTTCTTGGGGCGGCGCACGGGGCGGGCGTGTTGCCGGCCGGCGGCGGACGCGGCGCACCACTTCGCGACGGGGCAGGCGGGGCAGTCGGGGGTGCGCGGGGTGCAGACGCAGGCACCGAGTTCCATCATGGCCTGGTTGTGGTCGCCGGGGGATCGGGGCGAGACGAGGGCGTCGGCGAGCGCATCGAGCAGCTTCCGGACGGCGGCGTCTTCGACCGGGGCGTCGATGTCGAACAGGCGGGTGAGGACGCGGATGACGTTGCCGTCGACCACGGCGACAGGTTCGCCGAAGGCGATGCCGGCGATCGCGGCGGCGGTGTAGGGGCCGATGCCGGGGAGCGCGCGGAGACCGGCGGCCGTCTCGGGGAAGCGTCCGCCGCGGTCCGACACGACGCGCCGCGCGCAGGCGTGGAGGTTCCGGGCGCGGGCGTAGTAGCCCAGCCCTTCCCAGTGCTTGAGCACCTCGTCATCGCTCGCCCCAGCCAGGGCCTCGACCGTGGGGAAGGCTTCGAGGAAGCGTTCGTAGTACGGCGTGCCCTGATCGACGCGCGTCTGCTGGAGGATGATCTCGGCCAGCCAGACGGCGTAGGGGTCCTTCGTGCGGCGCCAGGGCAGGTCGCGCGCGGTGCGGCGATACCATGCGAGCAGGGCCTTGCGGAATGGGGCAGCGACGGCCGCGGCGCGTTCCAGACGCGCATGGTCGGTCACGGATGCAGCGCCTCGATCAGCTCTTGCCGCAGGGCCCGCAGGGCCGCGAGGTCGAGCTCGGGTCCGAAGGGTGTGCGGCGCCCGGCGGCGTACAGCTCGGTGAGGCGGGCGGCGTGGTCCGCGCCGAGTTCGGCGTAGTCGAGGAGGCCGGTCAGGACGTCGAGGCGGTCGAGCGCGGCGAAATTCCTGCGCATGGCCGGGGCGCCGCTTTTGAGGCGCGCGCGGTCCTCCAGCTCGCCGGCGTATCGCTGCATGAGGCGGTCGAGCTTGCCGGGGTTCAGGATGTCCGGCGAGGGCGGCGCGGTGCGATAGTGATCCGTGAAGGCCAAGGGAAGGGTGTCCCATCGGTGCGTGAAGTGTCCGGCCTGCGGGGCGGCGGGCCCTTCGTCGATCAAGAGCAGAGTCCACTGATGGTCCTTGGACCAGGGGCGATCGAGGTAGGGCGGACTGTCAGGCATCGGTTCGTCGCCGGTGAGGTTTGCGATGGAGATCTCCTGCGCCTCTTCGGGCAGGGGGACGACTTGGATTGCGAGACGGTCGGCGGGGAGGGCCTCCTCGATCGTTTTGCGGGCGGGGGCGCAGGCGGTCACGGCGTCGAAGTCGCGCGTGTAGCCTTCCGGGAATCGCTCCGGGTCGACGGGACGGGGATAGCGGCGGGTGAACTGCTCATGTGGAACGAGCATGTCGCCGGTGGCTGCGGTAACGAGGACGGGTCCGGAGATGCGATCGAGGTAGGACAGCGGACTGACGTGATACCAGGTCTCGTCGGACAGGTCGTCGCCGAAGTGCGTGTAGGTCATGTCGCCGAGGAAGAGGACGCCGGCCATGATCGGCAAGGGGCACGCCTTCGGGTCGGGGTTGGGCGCGCCGGAGATGGCGCGGTTCGCTTCGAAGTACGCGAAGTTGTAGGCCCAGTTGACCACGGGGCAATCGGCGGTGGTCGCGGCGACGGGGAAGATCTCGGAAGCCATGGCGAGCGCCATGTAGCCGCCCTGGCTGCCGCCGTCGATGTGCAGGCGCGTGCGGTCGATGAAGGGCAGACGCCGCACCCACTGGAGCGTGGCGAGGGTCTGGTTGTAGCTGTGGCCGGTTGAGACGTCGATCGGATGGGCTTCGTCGTAGTGCGAGGTGAAGACCGCCCATCCCCGGTCGGCCCAGAACTTCGCGCCGTCGGCGTCCTTCTCGTAGTGGACGTGGCAGAAGGCCGGGAGGGGGGCGCCGGATGCGATGGCCGACTGATGGACGATCATGCGCGCCAGGCCCGCGGCGGACTGGCCTTCCATGTTCAGGTAAGGCACGCGGACGGTGACGACGCCGTACTCGCCGTCGACGACGGCATCGACGACCTCCACGGCGCCTTCGAAGCCCTGTTCGTTCGGGACGAGTTCGTCGATGAAGGAGGCGGCGAGCGCGGGGCGCGCGCCCAGGATGGCGAGCGCGACGAGGGCAAGCAGAACGAGGATGCGCATGGCGATGGCTCTCCTGGCCGGGTCCGGCGATATGTGGTTAGGAACGCGGGCTGTTGGCGCGGGCGTTCAGAGCGGTTTGATGCGAATGTTGCGAAAGGCGACTTGGCTTCCGTGGTCCTGCAGGCAGATGAATCCTTCGCGCAGGCGGTAGCGGAGTTCTTCGTTCGCGTCGAGGTCCAGGTCGTGGATGAGCACGCCATTCAGCGTCGCGCGCAGATGCGCCCCGTTCAGCTCGACCTCGGCTTCGTTCCACTCGCCGGCGGGGCGGGAAGCGTTCTGCGCGGGGGCGACGACGTCGTAGATCGCGCCGGTCCCGTTTTTGTAGGCCGGGACGCCATAGTCGCCCATGATCTGGAATTCCATGCCGATCTTGGATTGGCGGCCGGTGCGCGGGGCGCGGAGGAAGACCCCGCTGTTGCCGCCCTCGGCGATGCGGAATTCGAAGCGGAGGGCGAAGTCGGAGAAGCGCCGCTGGGTCTGGAGGACGCCGCCGCCGCGGCCCTTCCAGACGATCATGCCGTTCTCCGCGGCGAATCCGTGCTTGTTGGCGCCGGTGATGATCCAGCCGTCAAGGTTGCGGCCGTTGAAGAGGGCGAGCCAGCCCTCGGCGCGTTCCTCGTCGGACAAGACCGCGTTGTCGGGCGTCCATTCCGTGTGTTCGGCCGGATCGGCCATCACGCGGTCGAGGGCGGCGTAGGTTGCGTCGTTATCGCCGACGATGAGGAAGTGCGCGCCGGCGGTCACTGCATCATCGGCGGACTCGAGTACGTAGATCGTCGGGGGCGGGGTCTGATCGTCCGCGAGGGGCTGCGGGGTCTCGCGGCGGATCTGGAGGCGGCCGCCCTGTTCGGCGGCGACGACCAGCCGGGGCGCGGCCTTTCGGAACGCCGCGACCGTGTCGAGATCCGCGTCGACCCAGTAGATGAACTCATGGTCATCCCGCAGGGCGCCTGCGACGGCACGCGCTGCGTCGGGTCCCGCCGGCGCCACGCGACACACCAGTCCGAGGCGTCGCCACGTGCCGTGGAACACGATGCGGCGGAGGCGTTCGTGCATCGGCTGCGACACCGCGGGCTCGCCGTCGGCCGCGGGGAGGTCGAACCACACGGCGTCGGCGCCGTGGGCGGCGGCGCGGTTGAGGGCGGTGACGAGGTCGCCATCGGACGCGTCGAGATCGGCCAGGGTCTGCGCCTCGATGCCGCGGAGGGTGAGCGGGCTGCCGCCCCGCATGAGGGCGCCGCCGCGCATGTAGACCTGGTCGCGTTCCGTGAACATGGCGCAACCGCCGCACGCCGCAATCATCAACATGCCCAGCGTCGCCGCTGCGACGCGTCGCCAACCCGGGTGAACGCTGCTCACCATGTTCGCCTCCCTGTGTCAGGTCCCGGAGGGCATCAGCGCCCTCCGCGCCTCACTTTAGCAGAGCGGGGAGGCGAGACGAAACGCGTCAGCCGTGCAGCATCTCCTCGACGGCGTCCGCGAGGCGGGCGTCGAGCTTGCGGAGCGCGGGCAGCTCGCGTTGGGCGGCCGGGCGGTCGCCGGAGCGGATGAGCACTTCGCAGAGCGTTGCGCGGCCGACGGCGTAGCGGGGGTCGAGTTGCAGGGCGCGTCGGCAGGCCTCGGCCGCGAGCCGGTGTTCGCCCAGCTCGAGGAGCGCGGCCGCGCGGTTGTTGTGCAGGACCGGGTCGCGGTCGTCGATGCGTGCGGCCTCGTCCCACGCCTCGAGCGCGTCGGCATAGCGTCCGGCCAGGAAAGCGTCTTCGCCGATCTCGGCCAAACGGGCGGCGGACTTGTCGGCGGGCATTCCCGCGGGCGGCGCCGGGGCTTCCCTTGGCGCCCAGGAGGGGCTCCGGTCTGGATAGGAGGGCGCGTCGGCGTATTCGGGAGGGGTTCGCGGGGCAGGCGCATCGGCGAAGTCCGGAAGGTCCGGCGCGTCGGTCAGCGGCGGCGTTGCGCCGGCTGTATGCGAGGGCGCGGCAGAGGGGGCATCCCCGTCCTCGAAGGCGGGGATGCGCTGGGCGCGCGGGGTTGGCTTGGGGGCGTGCGCCGGCGATGCGCCGCGGGTCGAAGCGGCCGGGGCCGGTTGGCGCGTTTCCGGTTCCGGGTGCGGGTCGGCGTCGGCCAGTTGTTGCTGCGCGATGGTCAGGCCGGCCTTGGCGGAGGAGAGGTCGGGTCGGAGACGGAGCGCGCGCTGGTAGGCGTTCAGGGCGCGCTGCCACTGTCCTCGTCGGATGCTTGCGTCGCCGACGGCGCATTGCGCGCGGGCGGAGTAGGGTTGACACCGCGCGGCCTCCTCGAGCGCGGCGAGGGCTTCGCGCGGGCGGCCCGCGGCTTCGTACAGACGGGCGAGGGCCTCATGCGAGGCGGCGTGGTCGGGCCGGAGCTGGATGGCTTCGTTGAGGGCGGTCTCCGCCTGGTCGTAGCGTTTGACGCCGAGGCAGGCCATTCCGAGTCCGCAGCGCCCTTCGACGCTGTTCTCGTCGAGGCGGATGAGGCGTTGGAACACCTCGGCGGCCTCGGCGTGGGCGCCGCGCAGGTTGAGGCATTCGCCCAAGCCGACCATGGCGGGGAGGCAGGCCGTGTCCAGGGTGAGGGCTTCGGTGAAGATTCGCTGGGCCAGGTCGATTCGCCCGATCTTGAGGTAGACGCTGGCGAGGTCGCAGGCGTAGTGGGGATCGTCCGGAGCGAGCTCGCGCGCGCGCAGATAGCCCGCAAGGGCCTCCTCGCGTCGCCCGAGACGGAACTGGCAGTAGCCGATGTTGCTGTAGGCCGGGGCGTCATTCGGGCGCCGCGCGACGACCTGTTCGAAACAAGCGAGCGCCTGCTCATAGTCGGCGGCTTCGATGCGCCGGACGCCTTTGCGAAAGAGTCGGTTGGTGCGGAGATTGCTGAACATGCTGCTCGCTGTGCGTTGGGTCGTGACGGGCGAGCGTCACAGACCGATTCGGCGTAACCCCAATCCATTGCGGCCGTCATTGTAGCATGCGCGACCCATGGCGGGACGCGGGAGTGCAGGCGGCATGGTACACTCGGGGCATGAAGATGGGGAGCAAGCGGATGCCGTGTTCTCGGCGGTTGACGGGACGGTTGTTCGGCCTTGCGCTGCTCGCAAGCCTCGCCCTCGCGGCGGCGACGGGGGGCTGCGCGTCGACGCCGAGCGCTGCGTCGTTCGGACCGGAGCATGTGGAGGTGCGCGGCGAGACGCGGATCCGGGGGGGCGTCTACCGGTAGGACGTCTGGGAGGCCGGCGGCCTCAGGGGGTCTGCGTGCGCGGCGGAAGGTCGATGGGCTTCACTGGATCGCCCATGGGTTCGGCCGGGAGGCGTCCGTATCGTTCCGTCAGTTCCCGCAGGCGCTTTATGAGCGCCGGGGTGAGGGCGTCCGGGGCCATGCGCCAGGTCCAGTTGCCATGGCTGCGGCCGGGGTAGTTCATGCGGGCCTCGCTGCCCAGGCCGAGGAGGTCCTGGACCGGGGTGATGACCACGTCGGCGACGGAGGCCATGAGGGCGCGGATCACGACCCAGTTGACTTCGTCGGCATCGGAGATTTCGAGGTAGCGACGAACGTAGGCTTTGGTGGCCTGGCCGGCGGGGTCGACGTCGAGAGAGGACCACCAGCCCATCAGCGTGTCGTTGTCATGGGCGCCGGAGTAGGCGACGAGGCGGTAGTGGAAGGCGTGGAGGGGCAGCGGCGACGAGGCGGCGTCTTTTCCGTAACCGAACTGGAAGACGGCCATGCCGGGGAGGTTGAAGCGTTTGCGCAGGGCCTCGACCTCGGGGGTGATGACGCCGAGATCCTCTGCGATGATCGGGAGGTCGGGGCCGTAGACGAACTTGAAGGTGTCGAAGATCCAGTCCTTCGGACCGGATGCCCAGTGTCCGTTTTCGGCGGTGGGTTCGCCCGCGGGCACTTCCCAGTAGGACTCGAAGCCGCGGAAATGGTCCAGGCGGACCACGTCGACCAGTCCGAGCGTCGCGCGGAGCCGTTCGACCCACCATGCGTATCCGGTCTCCGCGGCATAGTCCCATCGGTAGATCGGATTGCCCCAGAGCTGGCCGGTCTTGGAGAAGTAGTCGGGCGGCACCCCTGCGACGACGGTGGGGTTGCCTTCGGCGTCGAGCTGGAACAGCTCGGGATGGGCCCAGACGTCGGCGCTGTCGTGGGCGACGTAGATGGGGATGTCGCCGATGATCCGGATGTCGCGTCCGCGGGCCTCCGCGCGGAAGCGGTCCCACTGGCGGAAGAAGAGGAACTGGGCGAACTTGATGGCCGAGATGGCGTCGTCCATGTCGTCGCGGGCTTGGGCGATCGCGTCGGGGTCTCGCAGGGCGAAGGGACGGTCCCACAGCGTCCACTGGACGCCGCCGTGGCGGTCTTTGAGGGCCATGAAGAGGGCGAAATCGTCGAGCCAGTGTCGGTGCTGTTCGCAGAAGGCGGTGAACGCCTGTTGCTCGGGGCGTCCGGCATCGTGGCGATAGGCTTCCCAGGCGCGCCGGAGGAGGGTCCGTTTCCAGTCGATCACGCGGCCGTAGTCGACGTGATCCGACGGGAACTCGGGACGGGCGGACAGGTCCGCGGAGGAAAGCAGGCCCTCTTCCTCGAGGATCGCGGCGCTCACAAGGAGGGGGTTGCCGGCGAATGTCGAGAAGCTCTGGTAGGGGCTGTCGCCGTAGCCCGTGGGGCCCAAGGGGAGGACCTGCAACACGCGCTGGCCGGCGTCCGCGAGGAAGTCCAGGAGGCGGACCGACTCAGGGCCGACGTCGCCGATGCCGTCGGGGCCGGGCAAAGACGTTGGATGGAGCAGTACGCCGGAAGATCTTGGAAGGCTCATGGGCGGATGGTACGCGGTGGCGCGCGTGCAATGCAACAGAGCGGAGTAGGGAGTAGGGAGTAGGGAGGAGGGAGTAGGGAGTA
>DIWA01000001.1:3409-5363 GCA_002422525.1 Candidatus Hydrogenedentes bacterium UBA6118 | reverse complement strand
CGTGTCGGGGATGATGATGCCGCCGCGAACGGTCTCGCTCGGCTCTTCGCGCTTGACCAAGATGCGATCTGCGAGTGGACGAACCTTCATGACTTTCCTCCTGTGTTTGGTTGCGTGGGTTGTCGGGGGACGCCGATGGGGGCGTCCGGCCCCGGCTTGTCTGCCAGAATGACACATCGGGCGAAGGCTTGGGCTTCCTTTCGGGAGGCCGGCGTTCGCCGCACGGTGTCGTAGAGAGCAACCGTTGTGCCAATTGGGATGGTACACGATTAAGTGATTGCGTTTCAAGTCGTTAGGGTTTCTGTTGGCGAGAGCGGGGGCCGAAGATTTCGAGGAGGTTTGCCCAAATGGCATGGAGAACCGGGGAAAGTCGCTGAAATGGGGCGATCGTCGCTGCCAAAATGGCAAATTACTAGCAGACGGGCGTGTTGAGTGCTAAATTGGCAGCGCGACTGCGAGGGCGTGGTTGGTATACTATCGGCGGCTATGGATCGCCCCGAACCCAGATGGAAAAAGCTGTCCGACGTGTCCCGGCAGAAGCTGACGCCCATGCTCCGCCAGTATCTTGAGGCGAAGGGGGAGTGCGGCGAGTCGCTGCTGTTCTTCCGGATGGGGGATTTCTACGAGCTGTTTTTCGAGGATGCGCTCGAGGCGGGAGAGCTGCTGGGGATCGCGGTGACGTCGCGGGACGCGGTGAACAAGGACGATCGCATCCCGATGGCGGGGGTGCCGGTGCGCGCGGTGGAGGGGTACATCGCGCGGTGCATCAAGGCGGGGCGCACGGTGACGATCTGCGAGCAGATAGAGGATCCGCGCGAGGCCAAGGGGGTGGTGAAGCGGGCGGTGACGCGGACGATCACGCCGGGGACGGTGTTGGAGTCGGACCTGCTGGAGGACCGGGCGAACAACTACCTGGCGGCGTTGCGGGAGGCGGAGGGCCGGGCGGGGCTGGTGTTCGTGGACGTGACGACGGGCGAGTTTCTGGCGGCGCGGATTGAAGACGACGTGCCGCGCGTGTTGCAGGATGAGCTGACGCGGATGGCGCCGACGGAGCTGCTTGTGCCGCGCGAGGGGTCCGAGACGGTCGCGCGGCTGCGGGCCCGGTTTGAGGGGATCGCGTTCGTGGAGCGGGATGAGCACGAGTTCGATCCGCAGCGGGGGGCGGAGTTGCTGGAGGAGCGGTTCGAGCTGGGCACGCTGAAGGGGGTGGGCCTGGACGATGCGCCGGAGACGCTGGGGTGCGTGGGGGCGGCGCTGGCGTATCTGCGGGAGACGCAACGGGAGGCGGCGCCGCATCTGCGCCTGCCGCGTCGGTATAGCCCTTCCGAGTTCGTGGTGCTGGACGGCAACACGCAGCGGAACCTCGAGCTTGTGGAGTCGCTGTTGGATCGCAAGCGGAAGGGCACGCTGCTGGGGGTGCTCGACCGGACGCAGACGAGCATGGGCGCCCGGAAGATGCGGCAGTGGGTGTTGCACCCGCTGGTGGACGTGGAGGCGATTCGCGCGCGGCTGGAGGCGGTGGAGGCGCTGCACGACGATGCGGAGCGGCGGCTGGGGCTACGCGAGGCGATACGGGGGATCGCGGATCTTGAGCGCCTGATCGGTCGGATCACGGCGCGGACGTGCAACGCGCGGGACTTGCAGTCGCTGGGGGTGAGCCTGACGCGGCTGCCGGGGATCCGGGCGGAACTGGCCGGGGCGCCGTCGCGGCTGCTGGCTGAGGTGCACGCCGGCATGGATGAGCTGCGGGACATCGCGGACGCCATCGGTTCGGCGATCGTGGATGCGCCGCCGACGACGCTCCAGGAAGGCGGGCTGATCCGGGATGGGTACGATGCGGAGCTGGACGGGCTGCGCGACCTTCTGCGGGGCGGGCGGGACTGGATTGCGGCGCTGCAACGGGACGAGAGCGAACGCACGGGGATCCCGAACCTGAAGGTCGGCTACAACAAGG
>DIWA01000001.1:2974-3388 GCA_002422525.1 Candidatus Hydrogenedentes bacterium UBA6118 | reverse complement strand
AGCAGACGCTGGTGAACGCGGAGCGGTACGTGACGCCGACGCTGAAGGCGCGCGAAGAGGAGATCGTGACGGCGCAGGACCGGATGCAGCAGATGGAGTATCGGTTGTTCACGGAGCTGCGGGATCGCGTGGCGGAGGAGGCCGGACGGATTCAGGCGTCGGCGGATGCCGTGGCGACGGTGGACGCGCTGGCGGGGCTCGCGGAGACGGCGTCGGTGAACGGGTATGTGAAGCCGGAGGTCGACGACTCGGATGGTCTCGAGATCC
This sequence comes from Candidatus Hydrogenedentes bacterium UBA6118, assembly GCA_002422525.1. GTDB lineage: Bacteria > Hydrogenedentota > Hydrogenedentia > Hydrogenedentales > SLHB01 > UBA6118. The sequence continues at coordinate 3,121 of DIWA01000001.1, read as the reverse complement.
GCGAGGGTCGGCATCCCGTGGTGGAAGACCTGATGAAGCGGGATGCGTTCGTGCCGAACGACACGGCGCTGGACGGGACGACGTCGCGGCTGGTGATCGTGACGGGGCCGAACATGGCGGGGAAGTCGACGTATCTGCGGCAGGTGG
>DIWA01000001.1:0-2947 GCA_002422525.1 Candidatus Hydrogenedentes bacterium UBA6118 | reverse complement strand
CGCGGATCGGCGTGGTGGACCGGATCTTCACGCGGGTGGGGGCGTCCGACAACCTGGTGCGCGGCGAGAGCACGTTCATGGTGGAGATGATCGAGACGGCGGCGATCCTGAACACGGCGACGGCGCGCAGTCTGATCGTGCTGGACGAGATCGGGCGCGGGACGAGCACGTTCGACGGGATCAGCATCGCGTGGTCGGTGGCGGAGCATATCCATGACCATGTGCGGGCGAAGACGTTGTTCGCGACGCATTACCATGAACTGACCGAGCTGGCGTCGAAGCTGGAGGGGGCGCGGAACGTGTCCGTGGCGGTGCGGGAGTGGGGCGGGAAGGTCGTGTTCCTGTACCGGATCGTGGATGGGGGGGCGGACCACAGCTACGGGATCCAGGTTGCGCGGTTGGCGGGTCTGCCGCCGGAGGTGCTGGACCGGGCGCGGCACATTCTGGAGTCGCTCGAGTCCGGGGCGCCGTCGTTGTCGGGTCTGCCGGAGCAGCTCTATCTGTTCGGTCCTGCGTCGACGGGGGCTGCGTCGGCGGCTCCGGAGCCGAGCCGCGTGGAACAGGAGCTGGAGGCGGTGAACCCGGACGACTTGAGTCCGCGCGAGGCGCACGAGCTGTTGTACCACCTGAAACGGCTGTTGAGCGGGCCGGATCGCGACGAGTAGGGCGGGCGAGCGCTCGGGATCGTGGGGGTCGAGTAGGGCGGGTCAGACCATCATGCGACGGATCCGGGCGGCGGCTTTCTCGAACGCGCGCGCGGAGGGGCCGGCGCTTTCTCCCTTGACGGCGACGAAATCGATGCGGATCGAGCGGGCGCGTGCGGCGCGCCACGTCTCGGCGTCGTAGGCGCCGAGCAGGGTGAGGCCGGCGGCGGCGAAGGCTTGCTCGACGTCCTCGCGGGCATACATGCGTTCGCGGAAGGTGTACACGGGGCCGCTGTTGATGCGGACGTCGGTTTCGCTGATGCGGGTCGTACGCGAGTAGCGGCTGCTCCATCGGGTGGAGAAGCCGGCGTTGCGCTCGACCCATTCCTGGTCGGCGAAGTGGTCGAGGACCATGCGCTCGGTCACGATGTCGCAGTAGAGCAGGCCGCCTTCGTCGAGGGTGGCGGCGAGTTCCGCGATCGCCCGGCGCATCTCTCCCGGATCCAGCACGAAATTCAGGCTGTCGAACAGACAGGTCGTGAGGTTGAAGCAGGGTTTCCAGGGCAGTCGGCGCAGGTCGGCTCGGACCACGGGGACCGCGGGTTCGTTGGCGCGGGCCTGGGCAAGCATGGATGCGGAGAGGTCGATGCCGACGCTGTCCCAGCCCGCGCGTCGCAGGGCGCGGAGGAGCGTGCCGGTGCCGCAGGCGGCGTCGAGATGGCGGAACGCGTCCGGCAGGAGGGGCGCGAGCTCGGTGACGACGAGGTACCAGCGTCCGTAGTTGACGTGGGACATGAGGTGGTCGTAGTAGCGGGCGAGGCCGGAGAAATCGTCGGGCCGGCTCATGAATGGGTCTCCATTTCGTGCAGCCATGCGTGGAACTCGGCGGTGTTGGGGTCCACGGGCGGGCGCTGCCGCACATAGGCGAACTTGCAGTCGGCCACATACAGCAGGGCGGCGTCGAAGCCTTGTTCGTCGAGGAGGGCGCGGGCGCGGGGGGCCTCGGGGTGATCGCGCAGGGCCTCTGAGTAGTCGGCGAAGTAGAGGGCGCGCCCGACCATGCCGAGGCCGCGTTTGCCCGTGGTGTGCCAGTAGATGGCCTCGTAGGCGTCGTCGTCGATGTTGAAGAGGCGGCGGGCGTCTTCCGCGGCGACGGGTCCGTGGAGCAGCTTGGGGCGATCGCGGTGGACGGGGAGTATGGGGATGCCGAACGCTTCGGCTGCGTCGAGCAGATCCTGCTTGCGGTCGGCCTTGTGGAGGTCGTGGAGCATGCCCGCGGCGAGGGCGGATGCGCGGTTGAGGTCGAGCCGTTCCGCGACCTGCATGATCAGGGCGGTGACGGAGAGCGTGTGTCGGACGGTGCGCTGGGGCAGGCGCTCGCGGATGAGCGCGAGATAGGCGTCGGCGGTCTCGGGATCAGCTTTGCGTTCCATAGAGCCCCCTTTGCCGGATGAGCTGGAGTACTGCGGGCGGGAGCATGTCGTCGAGGGCGTCGCCCTGGGCCAAGGCCGTGCGGACCTCCGTGGAGGAGAGGGGCGTCTTGGGGAAGGGGAGGACGTCGAACCGGTTCGCGAGTTCCGGGGGCGGCGTCCAGTCGCCGGGCCGGGGCACGACGAGCAGATGCGCGCGACGGATGATCTCGTTGAAGTCCTTCCACTTGGGGAGGTCGGTGAGGGAATCGGCGCCGATGATCAGGGCGAGTTCGTCGCCCGGGCGTTGGCGTGCGAGTTCGCGCAGGGTGTCGACCATGTAGGAGGGGCCGGGGCGGTCCATCTCGATGCGGGAGGGACGCAGCGCGGGCTCGTCGGCGAGGGCGGCCTCGACGAGCGCGTAGCGGTCTTCCGGGTCGGCGATGGGTCCGCCGTGCTTGTGGGGCGGCCGGGCGGCGACGACGAACAGGACTTCGTCGAGGCGTGCGGCTTCGCGCGCCGTTCGGGCCATGGCCACATGCGCGTTGTGGATCGGATCGAAGGTTCCGCCGTACACGCCGATGCGTTGCGACACCGTGGGATTCCCGTTTCTACCGGTCAGGTCCGGATCTGGCCGGCGCCGCGGATGACGTACTTCAGGCAGGTGAGTTCCTTAAGCGCCATGGGACCGCGGCAATGCAGCTTGTTGGTGCTGATGCCGATCTCGGCGCCCATGCCGAACATAAAGCCGTCGGTGAAGCGCGTGGACGCGTTGACGTAGACGGTTGCGCTGTCCACCGCGTCGAGGAAGCGCTCCGCCGGGGCGTAGCCCTCGGTGACGATCGCGTCCGAATGGTGCGAGCCGTAGTGGTTGATGTGGTCGATGGCGGCGTC
>DIWA01000012.1 GCA_002422525.1 Candidatus Hydrogenedentes bacterium UBA6118 | reverse complement strand
TGCTCGTCGTGATCGCCATCATCGCCATCCCCGCCGCCGGCGGTCGCGCTTCCGGCTCCATCCCCCTCATGTGGGACCACGTCTCCACCAAGACCATCGACTTCTCCCACGTCCCCGCGGGCGGCAACGTGCTCTACCTCGACGGCCACGTCGCGTTCATGCACTACCCAAACGAACGCTTCCCCTTCACCCAGGACAGCGCCCGCACCCTCGGACGCTACGGCAAACCCTTCAACGGGTTCTGACACCATGGCACTGAACGACCTCGAACCGCACTACCGCATGCTCCGCCCCGAGTCGCTGCAACCCGTCGAGCGCGCCCCCCTTCACATCATCCTCGACAACATCCGCAGCGCCTACAACACCGGCTCCATGTTCCGCACCGCCGACGCCGCGGCCGCCGAACACATGCACCTCTGCGGCATGACCGCCTACCCCCCCAACGCCAAGCTGGCCAAGACCGCCCTCGGGGCCTTCGACTACGTCCCCTGGACCCATTACCCCCACACCTCCGACGCCGTCGCCGCGCTGCGCCAGCAAGGCGTGACCATCGTCGCCGTCGAGGTGACCCCGGAAGCCGTCCCCTACACCGACTACGCCTGGCCCCGACCCGCCGCCGTCATCTTCGGCAACGAGGTCACCGGCGTCGCCCCCGAGACCCTCGCCCTGGCGGACGCCGTCGTGAGGATCCCCATGCGCGGCCACAAGAAAACCATCAACGTGGCCACCGCCTTCGGCATCGTCGTCTACGAGGTCATCCGTCGCTGGGGCTACCTCTAGCGGCCCCGCGCCCGCATCCCGCCCGCGCAAAAAACAACGGCGGGGCGCCCGTCAATCGCGAACGCCCCGCCGGATCTCGTTTCTGTCCGTCCGTCTCGCCTACGCCTTGAGGATCTTCTCCACCCGCGGCGCCGCGATGCGCTCCATGATCGGCAACGTCCCGACCAGCGGCCGCGCATACCGCACGAACGTTTCCGTCACGCCGTTGCCCTCGGCGTTCAGGAATTCGTCCGGCATCGACGCGCTCACCCGCGCCACGTCCGACAGCGGCGCCAGGAAGTACTCCACCGCGTAGTCCCCGATCCGCCGAATCGCCACCGAACCGTCCAGGTTGTGCCAAATCGAGTACTGCGCGGCCTTCTCCCCCACCTCGCGCGCCTCGAACTGATCCACCTCGCTCACGCATCCGAGGAAGCTCCGCTGCAGGTAGCCCAACGTGTCCGCCCGCACCCGCTTGATGTTCAGCTCGTTCTTCACCCACGACGCCAGCAGATCGCCCAGCGCGCCCGTGCCCGAGAGCTGCACGTTGCCGTGCGCGTCCTTCTCGCCGCCCGTGAACTGCGACGCGATCGCCGTGCCCTCCGGATCCGTGATCCCTTCCGACGCCGCCACGATGCACCGGCCGTACTTGTCGTACACCGCCTTCACATCGCGCAGGAACCGCTCCTTCGTCAGCGGCCGCTCCGGCACATACACCAGATGCGGACCGTCGTCCGGATACTTCCGTCCCAGCACCGACGCCGCCGTCAGGAAGCCCGCATGCCGACCCATCACAACCCCGATATACACCCCCGGGATCGCCCGGTTGTCCAAGTTCACTCCCGCGAACGCCTGCGCCACGAACTTCGCCGCCGAGCCGTAGCCCGGGCAATGGTCCGTCACCCGCAGGTCATTGTCAATCGTCTTCGGAATGTGGATCACCCGGAGTTCGTACCCCGCCTTGTCCGACTCCTCGTTCACGATCCGGCACGTGTCCGCGCTGTCATTCCCGCCGATGTAGAAGAAGTACCGCACCCCGTGCGCCTGGCACACCTTGAACACGTTCCGGCAGTACTCCACGTCCGGCTTGTCGCGCGTCGACAGCAGTCCCGACGACGGCGTCTGCGACACCGCCTCCAGGTTGTGCGTGGTCGCCTCCGTCAAGTCATAGAAATCCTCTTCGATGATCCCGCGCACGCCGTGGATCGCCCCGTACACCCGCGTCACTTGCGGGAACTTGCGGCTCTCCAACACCGCCCCCACGAAACTCTCGTTGATGACCGCCGTGGGTCCGCCGCCCTGCGCGACGAGCACCTTGCCTTCCAGAATCGCCATGGTGTGCACCTCTCTTCCCTGTACTGACTGGTGAGAACGCCGTCGATCGAACGGCGGGAGTCGGAATTACGGCGAAAACGCCCCGGTTCGAGCGAATTCCGCGGCAAAGTATACCGGAAACGACAAACCCCTCGCCACTTGCCCCCCAAAAACGACGCCGCGCCGCCCCCGGTGAAACCTCAACCCCGCCCCATCCGTCTGTACGCCCGAATCCAGTCAGTCCTGCTGGGCGTCGGCGGGCAAGTCGCTCCTCCTTGCCGTACGCTATGAAGCGTTGCGGGTCCCGCCGGCGCCCCACTACTTCCGCTCCGCCCCCGCGTCTAGCCCTCCTTCGCCTCCGTCACCCGTGCGAAGTCCTCCGTCCACGCCCCCCGACGCGTCGGCCTCCGCATCCCCTTGCGCAACAGCCGCAGGAACGCATCCCGGGGGATCTCCCGCGCCCCCAGCGACGCCAGGTGCGGGGTGCTGAGCTGACAGTCAATCACGAGGAAATCCCACGCGATGCACGCCGCCGTGAGATGCGCCAGGGCGACCTTCGAGGCGTCCGTCCGCCGCGAGAACATGGACTCGCCGAAGAAGCAGCCCCCCAGCGATACCCCGTACAGCCCCCCGGCCAGCGCATCGTCCTCCCACACCTCTATCGCGTGCGCATAGCCCGCGCGATGCAGGTCCGTATACGCCGCCCGCATCTCGTCCGTGATCCACGTCGCTTCCCGGTCCGGCCCCCGAAACCCCGCGCACCCCGCGATCACCTCCTCGAACGCCGTGTCCGCCGTCACCCGGAACCGCCCCCGTCGGATCTCCCGACGCAGCCGTCGCGAGCAGTGGAACTCCTTTGGGAACAACACCATCCGCTCCGGCGGCGACCACCACAACAACGGGTCGCCCTCGCCGTACCACGGAAACACGCCGATCGAGTACGCCAGCAACAGCCGCTGTCGCGAAAGATCGCCCCCCACCGCCAGCAGGCCCTCCGGTTCGGCCAGGTCGGGCGGGGGAAACGAGAGACTGCGGCTAAGTCGAAACACGGGCATGGCCGGAGCATACCACGCCCTGCGAGACCGACGAAAAGCCCGGCCAACGCCGCCCCTTGACTCCCGCCGTGCATTCGGGTAAACCGTAGATCCATGAAGGGCGCGCGACCCGCGCCATGCGCCATGCCGCGTCCGCACAGGAGGGGAGCTCTGCCATGCTGCACCTGTCCATCGCCCTGATCCTCAGCGTCAGCGCCGCCGGCGACGCCGTCGAAGTCGCCGGAAAACCAGGCCAGGCGCCCAAGCGCTTCGTCGAAATCCACGGCCTCGCCGCCGGCGACTTCAACGCCGAGCACTGGGCGACCGGCGCCCTCCACTTCGTTCCCGACGCACGCCACCCCCTCCTCGAACCCCGGCTCAGCGGCGGCTACCGCAACATCTACGCCCCCTCCGCCGTGCAAACCCCCGAAGGCTGGCGCCTCTTCTACGGCGCATGGGACGGCGTCCACACCGGAAACGACCGCATCTACTGCGTCGACACCCCCGATTTCCTCGACTTCGGCGCCCGCCGCACCATCATCGAGAACGGCGACTTCCACCACGTCTGCAACGTCAACGCCTTCCGCAATCCCGACGGCGGCTACGAGATGATGTGCACCGTCTACCCCGACGAGAACGGCATGAACAAGCCCGCCTACTTCCGCAGCCCCGACGGCGAGACCTGGAACGGCGTCCCCGCCCCCTATCCGGCCCGAAAGAGCGACATCGTCGAGATCGAAGGCTATAAGGACTTCCCCGGCGCGGACATCAACGGCATGAACGTGCTCCTGCGCGAGGGCGAGAAGCTCCGCCTCTACCACTGCGACTTCAACAACTTCGGCGCCGTCTACCGCGCTACCGGCTCGGACGGCCATCACTACACATCGGACGGCCCCGTCCTCGACCATCCGCAGTGGGTCAACGACGTCAAGGTCCTTCAAACCTCCGACGGCCCCTGCTACCTCATGGGCCTCCACCAGAACGGCGACAAGCTCTGGTACAGCCTCTCCGGCGATGGCGAACGCTTCGGCGACCCGGTCCATTTCGCGAGCAACCTCGGCCCCGCCGACCGCTACATCGTCGCGATCGGCTGGGTCGTCCGCGACAACCGCGTGCTCGGCGCGCTCTACGGCGCCGGCGAGGTCAGCTCGCTCAACCGAAACCGCATCTTCGCCCGCTGGCTGCAGAAGCGCGTCGTGTTCACCACGGAAGACGGCGAGAAACGCGAAGCGACCCGGGCCCTCGGACCCGATCGCGCCCTGATCGAGGTCGGCGACGACGCCCATCTCAAGGGCCGGCTCCAAGTCTACGCCGAGGACGGCAAGACCCTCCTCGCGACCTCCGAACCGGTCGAGCTGCTCGACGGCCAGATCCTCCAGCTCACCCTAACGACGGATCGCTGACCAGCCAGAACAGGGCGACAGCGCGTCCCATCGATGCGGCGGGCGAGGTTCGAGGCGACACAGCGCAAGGAGAAGAACGGTGGCGCGCACGGGCTTCCTCTATCGCAACGAGTTCCTGCTCCACGACACCGGCCCGCATCACCCCGAGCGACCCGCCCGGCTCGTTGCGATCAAACGCGCCGTGGATCAGTCCGACCTCGCCCTGAAGCCCCTCGACATCACGCCCGCCGACCCCGCCGACCTGCTCCGCGTCCACAGCCCCGATCACATCGACGCCGTCCGGGCCGCCTGCAACGACGCCGGGGTCTCGTTCGGGCCGGACACGCCCGCCGGAGCGGGCAGTTGGGACGCCGCCCTCCTCGCCGCCGGCGCGGGAATCAGCGCCGCCAACGCCATCCGCGACGGCCTCGTCGACAACGCCTTCTGCGCGATCCGCCCGCCCGGCCACCACGCCGAAGCCGACCGCGCCATGGGCTTCTGCCTCTTCAACAACATCGCGGTCACGGCCCGGTGGCTCCAGCATGTCGCCGACGTCCAGCGCATCGCGATCCTCGACTGGGACGTGCACCATGGCAACGGCACGCAGCGCACGTTCTACGGCGACGCCCGCGCCCGCTTCGTCAGCCTGCACCAACACCCCCACTACCCCGGCACGGGCAGGGCCGACGAGCGCGGCGACCACGACACCGTGCGCAACATCCCCATGCCGCCCGGCGCGCCCGCGGCGGCATGGCATCACGCGCTCGAAGAGACCGCCCTCCCGTTCCTCGCGCGCTTCGAACCCGAGTTCCTTCTCATCTCGTGCGGCTTCGATGCCCACGCGCGGGATCCGCTCGGCGACCAGCGGCTCGGCGCCGAGGATTTCGCCCGGATGACCCGCACCGTGCGTCCTATCGCCGATGGGCGTATCATCTCCTTCCTGGAAGGAGGATATGACCTCGAGGCCCTCGTCGACTCGACCCTGGCCCATCTGAGAGCATTGACCGGACACCCGTAGCAGCCGGCGCATCACGCGTCATCAAAAGCACACGGAAAGGCAGTACCGCATCATGGGCGTCGCACGCAGCATCGATCACTGGTTCGGAATCGAAGAGCAGCAATCCACCATACAACGCGAGGTGGTCGGCGGACTCACCACCTTCGCCACGATGAGCTACATCATCTTCGTCCAGCCCACCGTGCTCACATCCATCGGCATGCCCTTCGCCTCCGTCTTCGTCGCCACCTGCCTCTCCGCGGCGCTCGCATCGATCCTCATGGGCCTCGTCGCCCGCTACCCCGTCGCCCTCGCTCCCGCCATGGGCGAGAACTTCCTCTTCGCCTTCACCATCTGCGGCCCCGTCGCGATCGGCGGCATGGGCTTTTCCTGGCAGGCAGGCCTCGCCATCGTCTTCATCTCCGGCCTCCTCTTCGTCGCGCTGTCGCTCTTCAAGTTCCGCGAACGCATCATCGGCGTCCTGCCCCACTGCCTCAAACACTCCATCGGCCCCGCCATCGGCTTCCTCATCGCTTTCATCGGCCTCCAATGGGGCGGCGTCGTCGTTCTCAGCAACGCCACCATGGTCACCGTCGGCGACCTCCACCGCGGCCTGCCCCTCCTCACCCTGCTCACCACACTCGCCATCGTCATCATGGCCTCCTGGCGCATCCGCGGCGCCATCCTCATCGGCATCATCGCCTCCGCCGCCATCGGCATCCTCACCGGCCTCATCCCCCCGGACACCACCCCCGTCGAGCGTTCCTACGAAACCTTCTTCGCGCTCGACTTCTCCAGCCTCCTCACCCAATGGGACAAGGCCCTCATCGCCATCGGCCTCCTCTTCTTCCTCGACCTGTTCGACACCGTCGGCACGCTCGTCGGCGTCGGGACGCGCGCCGGCCTGATGCGCGACGACGGCACCCTTCCCCGCGCCGGCCGCGCATTCTTCTGCGATGCCGTCGGCACCTGCGCCGGAGCCCTGTTCGGCACCTCCACCGTCAGCAGCTACGTCGAGTCCGCCTCCGGCGTCGCCGCCGGCGCCCGCACCGGCCTCGCCGCCGTCGTCACCGGCCTCTGCTTCCTCGCCGCCATCAGCGTCGGCGGCCTCATCAAGATCGTCGGCGTCGACGTCGGCCCCGCCTTCTACGGCGAAGACTCCGGCGCATTCGTCGCCATGTACCCCGCCGTCGCCCCCGCCCTCATCGTCGTCGGCTTCTTCATGATGGCCCCGCTGCGCAAGATCGCATGGGACGACCTCACCGAGGGCGTGCCCGCCTTCCTGACCATCGCGATGATGGTCGGCGGCTACTCCATCACGGAAGGCATCTCCCTCGGCGCCATCAGCTTCGTCATCCTGAAAACCGCCGCGGGCCGCGCGAAACAGGTCCATCCCGCCATGTACCTCATCGCCGCCGCCCTCGCGCTCCGCTACCTCCTGGCCGCGTCATGATCCCGCGGCGCGGGCGCGGCGCCCCTTTTCCGGCGTCGGATTGTCCCCGCACCCGCCGCTTGTGCTAGGATGCGCACTTCCGGCCGGACCCACTTCACGGAGGCGATCTATGCGTGCCTATGACCTGTTCCGCACCCCCCCCAACGCGTACCGCGGCAAACCGTTCTGGTCCTGGAACGGCCTGATGGATCCACGGGAGATCCGCAGGCAGGTGCGCATCCTCAAGGACATGGGGATGGGCGGGGCCTTCCTGCACTCCCGCGTCGGGCTCGAGACCGAATACCTCGGCCAGGAATGGTTCAACGCCATTCGCGCCGGCGTGGACGAATGCCGCAAGCACGACATGGAAGCCTGGCTCTACGACGAAGACCGCTGGCCCTCCGGCTGCGCCGGCGGCCTCGCCACCATGAACCCGGCCCATCGCCAGCGGTTCCTCGTCACCGAGATCATCCCCGTCGACCAGTACGCGCCGACCCCCGACCAGATCGCCGCCTGGGAAGCCGTGGTCGCCGGCGACCGCGCCCGCATCATCGCCAGACTCACCGAAGACGCCCAGCCCTCCGGCGAGCCCGGCCGCGTCGTCATCGCCTGCCGCCCCGAAATGATGCCCTGCACAAGCTATTACAACGGCTACACCTACCTCGACACCATGTCCGCCGACGCCGTTCGCGAGTTCATCGAACTCACCCACGAAGCCTACAGGCACGAGATCGGCGGCGAGTTCGGCAAAACCGTCCCCGGCATCTTCACCGATGAACCCAACTACACCGCCTTCGTCGGCAGTCAGCTCCCCCAGGGTCGCCCCGGCATCCCCTACATCGTCCTCCCCTGGACCCCGAAGCTCCCCGCGACATTCCAGGAGATGTTCGGCTACGACCTCATCGACCACCTGCCCGAACTGGCCCTCGAAGTCGAAGGCGTGCCGACCTCCAAAGCGCGCATCGACTTCCGCAACTGCGCCACGCATCTCTTCGTCACGAACTTCGCCAAGCAAATCTACGACTGGTGCGAGCAGGACAACCTCATCTCCACCGGCCACATCCTGCTCGAAGAGTTCCTCTACTCCCAGACCCTCGTCGTCGGCGCCGCCATGCGCTTCTACGAGTACATGCAGGCCCCCGGCATCGACGTGCTCACGCAGTACAACTACGAATACGACAACGCCAAGCAGTGCCAGAGCGCGGTATACCAGACCGGCCGCAAATGGATGCTCTCCGAGCTCTACGGCTGCACCGGCTGGGACCTCTCCTTCGAGGGCCACAAGGCCGTCGGCGACTGGCAGGCCGCCCTCGGCGTCACCCTCCGCTGCCACCACCTGAGCTGGTACACCATGAAAGGCGAGGCCAAACGCGATTACCCCGCCTCAATCTCGTTCCAGTCCCCCTGGTGGCGCCACTACCGTTTCGTCGAGGACTACTTCTCCCGCGTCAACGTGGCCCTCACGGAAGGCGGCCAGCCCGTCCAGAAGCTCCTCGTCATCCATCCCATCGAGTCCATGTTCGCCCGGTTCCGACCCCGCATCCTCGACCACGACAACCCCGATAAGTTCATGCTCGGCCACCTCCAACCCGATGTCGCCGCGCTCAACAACATGCTCCCGACCCTGCGCGACTGGCTGCTCGAAGCCCATCTCGACTTCGCCTACGGCGACGAAGAGATGATGAGCCGCCTCGCCGCCGTCGACGCCGCCTCCTCCCCCCGCCTGCGCGTCGGCCACGCGACCTACGACGCCGTGCTCGTCCCGCCCCTCGATACCGTCCGCCGCACCACCCTCGCCCTCCTCGCCGACTTCGCCAAGGCCGGCGGCCGCGTCGTGTTCGCCGGCGATCCCGCGCCCAACGTCGACGGCGAGCCCTCCTCCGACGCGCGCAAGACCTCCGAGGCCTGCATCCTCGCCGCGTTCGAACGCGCGTCCGTCCTGGCCGCCCTCGACCCAATCCGAACCGTGTCCATTCGCGACGACCAGGCCCGCGAAGCCGCGCCCATCCTCTATCAGCTCCGACGCGACGGTGACGACCACATCCTCTTCGTCTGCAACACCGACCGCGTCAACCGCATCGATCCCGTCGCAATCCGCGTCAACGCCAAGGGCAAAGTCGTCGAGTACGACCCCGTCACCGGCGAGCGCAGCTTGCTCCGTTCGCGAACCAGGGGCGATTGGACGGAATTCTCGACGCGCCTCTACGCCTCCGGCAGCAGACTCTTCCAGATCACGCCGACCCCCGACAAAGGCATCCGTCGGGCAGCCGACTGGACCGTGGCCAAGCGCCAGACCCTGCGCGGCCCGAAGTCCACCCAGCGCGGCGAGCCCAACGTCCTCGTACTCGATCGGCCCCAGTTCCGCGTCGGCGACGCCAAGCGCCTGAGCGGTCCCGAGGAGATCCTGCGCGTCGATCGCGCCGTTCGCGACGCCCTCGGCGCCCCCTATCGCGGCGGCGAGATGCTCCAGCCATGGGCCCGCAAACTCCCCGCCGACCCGCCGACCGTACCCGTCGAGCTCCTCTACACCTTCGACATCGAGACCATCCCCCAAGGCGCCGTCGACCTCGCAATCGAGACGCCCGGCCGGTTCCGCGTCTCGCTCAACGGCGCCCCCGTCAACGCCGACGCCGAGTGCGGCTGGTGGGTCGACCCCTGCATCCGCCGCATCCCCCTCGCCCCCGCCGACTTCCGCCCCGGCGCAAACCTCCTCCGCATCGAGATCGACTACCGCGAAGACGACGGCCTCGAAGCCGTCTTCCTTCTCGGCCAGTTCGGCGTCCGCCTCGAAGGCGCCCGCGCCGTCGTCACCGCCGCGCCCGACACCCTCCAGCACGGCGACTGGGTATACCAGGGCCTCCCGTTCTACAGCGGCCCCGTCACCTATCGCTACGAGGTGCGCCCCAAGCTCGCCCCCGGCCGCCGCGTCGTCCTCCAGGCCCCCAACATCGCCGGAACCGTCGCCCGCGTCCTCGTCGACGGACGCGAAGCCGGATTCCTCGCATGGGACCCCTACGAGGTCGACCTCACCCCCTTCCTCGGCGAAAAGCCTGCCGAAGTGGCCATCGAGGTCTTCACCAGCCGCCGCAACAGCTTCGGGCCCCTCCACCTGAACGACCCCAACCCCCGCGCCATCGGGCCCGGCAGCTTCGTCACCGCCGGCGACGCCTGGACCGACGCCTACGTCGTCGTCCCCTCCGGCCTGCTCAAAGCCCCCGCGCTCGTGTATCTCGACCGCGCATAGACCGAACCCTCTCCCGCCGACAAGGCCGCCACACGCGGCGCAGCCAGACCACTGCGCCGCGTTTCCCTTTGCCATCCCACGTCAGTCCGCCGTAGTCCGCCGTAGTCCGACGCAGCAGGACGAAGGCGAATCCCATCTGGCCCATGCGTCCTCTCCCCATCCCACCCCGTGGACTTGACCCGCGCATACCGGCTACACTTGCCTCTCGAGTGCGTCGCATCCAACCGCTGCGGCGTCAACCCGCACCGAGGGATCGAACGTTCTCTTAGCGGGTAATTATGTCGTTTCACGTGGTCACAGGTTTCAAGGGGGCGTGCGTCCCGCTCAGACGGACCGCGCTTCTCCTGGGGAAGAGCAGCATCGAGGAGATAACTCATGAGGAAAACCACCGTACTCGTCATCTTGGCGCTCACTTGGATGGTCGGCTGCAGTAAGGCGCCCTCGGTTCCGGACGACGCCTCCGCTCCCCCCGAGTCCTCTGCCCCCGCGCGGACGGAGACGGAGCCCGGAGCGCCGGTCGCGACCGCCCCGGACGAACCCGCCGTCGAACCGGCCCAGCGCGCCGAACCGGCCGAACCCGCCGAGCCGGCCCCACCCGCCCCGAAGGTCGCCGGCGACCTGCTCGTTAACGGCGGATTCGACCGCGGCGGCGACTGGTGGAGCATCGCTCCCGAGACCCTGACCGTCGAGCGCGACCCCGAGGGCGCCCAGGACGACAGCGGCGGCTGCGCGCGTATCGAAGTGACCGCTTCGGACGCCCCGTTCAACGTCACCCAGTGGGTCCACGACGTCGAACCCGGCCGGATGTACCAGCTCCGAGGCCTCGTCCGCATCGAGGATCTCGAAGGCGACCTGATTATCCAGCTCTCCACCGCCTCCAGCGAAGACCCCGCCAAGCGCACCTTCCAGGACTTCGGTCCCCTCTCCGGCACGCAGGGCTGGACCAGTTTCGCCCTCCGCACCGTCGTACCCGATGACGCCGACACCCTCGCCGTGATCATCACCAGCCGCCCCGACACGCCGGCCGCCGGCCTCATCTGGGTCGACGAGTTCTCGCTCGTCGCGCTCGATGAAGAGCCCGAGCCGTCCGTGAACCTGCTGCAGAACGGCGGATTCGAGGAAGGCCCGCTCTACCACTGGGAGAACCCCGCGGAACTCCGTTGCGAAGCCGATCGCGTCAACAAGATGCGCGCCGGCAATCAGAGCCTGCGCATCGACATGACCGACGTCGCCGACTCCCCCGCCTACCTTCGCCAGTGGGTCAAGGACATCACCCCCGGCACGACCTACGAGGTCAGCGGCTGGTTCCGCAGCGAGAACCTGCCCGGCGAAGCCTTCCTCATCGCCCTCGTCAAGAACAGCGATGGCTCCGAGGAATCCGTGAAGTCCTACTTCGCCCGCCGCACCGTGGACTGGCGCAAGCTCGACCTGACCATCGAAGCCGGCGAAGACGCCGATCAGATCGCCGTTCAGGTCTACTACACCCCGGACCCCGACCTCGATAACGTCGACCGAGACGCCGAGTGCGCCTTCTGGGTCGACCAGCTCCGGATGGTCCCCGTCACCGAATAGCCGCGCGCACAGCGCGTTCCCAACCACAAAGGGGCGACCCGCACCGCGGCGGATCGCCCCTTCTTCCATGCATGACGGTCAAACCCGGCGTACGCCTCCGCGGGTCCGACTCCTCTCCAAACGGCGTGCGCTACAGCGCCGCCGCGCCCGCCTCCGCCACCGCATGGTCGTTCTCAACAATGGACCCGGATACGCCGACCGCCCCGATCACTTCACCGGCCGCATTCCGCAGCGGCACGCCGCCGGGGAAGGTGATCAGCCCGTCGTTCGACGCCTCAATCTGGTAGAGCGGACCGCCCGGCTGGCTCAACTCGCCGAGCGCGCCCGTCGGCATGTCGAAGTACCGCGCCGTCCGGGCCTTCTTGATCGAGATGTCGATGCTGCCCAGCCACGCGCCGTCCATCCGCACGAACGCCTTCAGGTTGCCGCCCGCGTCCACCACCGCGATGTTCATCAGCGTGTCCAGCTCTTCCGCCTTGGCGTAGGCCGCCTCTACCACCGCCTTCGCGGCCTTGAGGTCGATGTCATCCGCCGCGGACGGCGCGGCATGCGGTTGCGCCGACACGAGCCCGTTCTGGACGGCCGCAAGTCCGATGACCGCGGCGGCTACGAGCGCGAAGGACAAAAAACGAATCTTCAGCATGCGAGATCCTCCCCGGGGGTTGCGGTTGCATACAGATACAGATTGGGCGCGGACGCCTGTCCAGCGCCGCGCGCCCAATCGAGTACAACCCGCCCTGGGTCGGTCTTATTCCGCCCCGAGCGCTCCGGCCGCTCCAGTCTATTCGGCCTGCGCCGCCTTCATCGCCTTCACCGCCTTCTCGCCGGTGTCCTTGAAGAAGATGGCGAATAGCACGGTGATCACGACCGCCATCGCGCCGGGGATCAGCCAGATGTTCCGCCACGCATGCGTCACGACTTCCTCGCCCGCATCGTTCGTCGTGACCGTCGCGAACGCATCCACGATCGGACCAGCGATCAGGTTGCCGATGATCATGCCCACGCCGTAGGTCACCAACGAGATCAGCCCCTGTGCATTCGCCCGAATCTCGACCGGCGCCTTGTTATCGACATAAATCTGCCCCGTCACGAAGAAGAAGTCATAGCACACGCCGTGCAGCAGGATGCCGATGTAGAGCATCCACGCGTACGAGCCGACGTCGCCGAACCCGAAACACGCGTACCGCACCGCCCACGCGACCATGCCCGCGATGAGCATCTTCTTCACGCCCAACCGCACGAAGAAGAACGGCATCACGATCATGAAGAACGCCTCGGAGAACTGTCCCAGCGTCATCTTCCCGGCCGCGTTCGCGAAACCAATCTCATTCAGGAACATGTTCGTGAACGTGTAGTAGAACGCCAGCGGAATGCAGATCAGCAGCGAGCTGATCATGAACACGGCGAAGGACGGGTCCTTCAGCAACCGCAACGCCCCGATGCCCAGAATGTCGCCGACCGTCGTCTTCTGACCCTTGGCTTGCGGCGGCGTGTTCGGCAGGAAGAACGAGTACACGCCCATGATCAGCGACGCGATCGCCGCCATCTTCAGCGGGATGTTGGTCGCCTCGACGTTGAAGTCCCTGAAGATCGGGTTCAGCACGAAGCTGATCCCCAGCCCCGCCACGATCCAGCCGATCGTGCCCAACACGCGAATCGCCGGGAACTGCTTCTCCGTGTCCTCCAACTGCGCAAACGACACGCTGTTGCACAACGCCAACGTCGGCATGTAGCAGATCGCGTAGGCCGTCAGCGCCACGACGAACATCACCGGCGTCGTGATGCCTGAGACGACGTACAGCAGCACTGCACCCAGTAAGTGCATCACCCCCAGCACTTGCTGCGCCGGGAAAAACCGGTCCGCCACCATCCCCACGAAGAACGGCGAGATGATCGCCGCCCATGCCGTGGCGTTGTAGGCGTTGCCGATGGCCACGCCCGAGAACTCCAGCCCGCCCCCCAGGTACGTGCCGAGCGTGACGCTCCACGCCCCCCACACGAAGAACTCCAGGAACATCATCACGGACAGACGAATTCGGATGCCAACGTTCATGTCTAGCAATCTCCCCTCGTTCCCGGCGCGCCCCAAACCTCGACGTCGCCGGCTCTCTCCCCTCGAACAGGTGGTGGTCCACAACAAAGGCGCCCCGCGGAGGCCCTTCCTCCGCACGATGCGCCCGAAACTTCAACCGTCGCGCGCGACTGCCCCGGCCCTACGCCCGCGCCCGCGCCCGCTCCAGTATCCACGCAAGCAGATCGTCCACGCCCTGACCGTCCTCCGCCGACGTCACAAACACCGGCATATCCGGCACTTGCTCGCGCGCATCGCGCGTCATCCGATCGATGTCGCAACGCACATGCGGCAACAGATCGGCCTTCGTCACGATCAGAGCCGACGCAACGCGCATCGCCTTCGGATACTTCGCCGGCTTGTCGTCGCCCTCGGTCACGGACACCACCGCCACCTTGATGTCCTCGCCCAGCTCGAAGCTGGCCGGACACACAAGGTTGCCCACATTCTCGATGAAAAGCAGGTCAATCCCCTCGATCGAGAACGTCTCCAGCGCATCCCGCACCATCATCGCGTCCAGATGACACGCCCCGACGGTGTTGATCTGGTGCGCGCGCAGCCCCGCCTCCTCGATGCGGCGCTTGTCCACATCCGTCGCCAGGTCCCCCTCGATCACCGCCGCGCGCCCCCGCACCTTCGGCGCGATCGCCTGCAGAAGCGTCGTCTTCCCCGACCCGGGCGAACCGATCAGGTTCACCACGAAAATGCCCTTCGAACGGAACAGTTCGCGCAGCTCCGCCGCAAGCTCATGCCCCTTCGCCTGCACCTTCTGCTCCAGCTTGATCGTCTTACTCACTCAGCTCGATCTCCTCGATCGTCAACGCCCCGTCCCCCGCGCCGCCGTCCAGAGGCTCCTCGATGATCTCCAATTCCGCGCCCTCGGCCGGCGTATCAAGGCTGATCGCCTCAAGGCTGAACCGCAGGCTCGCCGGCTCGATCGCCAGCAGCGCCCCAACCCGCACGCGCACCCGACCTATCCGCGCATCAGGGTACGCCGAAGCCTCCCGCAGCACCACATCCAGCACCTCCTCGGCGAATGACATCTCATGCATGCGTGCAGCATAGCGCAACCCGCGCGCGGGAGCAAAGCGCCTCCGCCGCCCGCATCCATCCCGCGATCGTCGGCGCGGCCCGGTAGTACGCCCGGATCACCTGCGTCCCCAACGCCGTCGGCGCCAATACGTCATCGCGCACATCCCGCAACGCCCGCACCACCTCCGGCGCATCCCGAAACGCGATCTCCAGCGGACACAGCGCCTCCTCGTCGCCGGGATCAGGCGCCGGATCCTCGTCCGTCGGTTCCAGCGCCGCGTCCACCCGCACCGCCCCCGCGCTCACGACGTCGATCTCCTCGAACGTCACGCTCCGGTAGCCTTCCGCCTCCACGGTCAGCGCATACCGCCCCGGCAACAGAATGCGATGATAGTCGCCCACATCCGGGTCCGTGAACACCGGCTGCGCATTGCCCTCCACACGCACCCGCGCATACAGCGGCGCGCCCGTCTCCGCGTCCGTCACCACGCCCCGCACGCCGCGATGCACCGAACCCAGAAACGCGAGCATCGCATCCCGGTTGTCCGCGAACAGCCCCGGCCACGCATCCTTCGGCGGCGCCTTGTCCACGCCCAGCTCGAACGTAAGCTCCATGCACCCCGCATAGCGATAGTTCCAGTCCTGCATCCCGCCGCGGACCACGTACCACGCCGCCCCGTTCGTGATGCCCCCCGCGAAAACCTCACTCGCGAACATCGGCGGGTTCAACGCGCTGTACGTCATCGCCAGCTCGCGAAAAACCAGGTCGTCCGGCGCCGCCTGATACACCCCCGTAGGCAGTCCGTCGTCATCATAGGGGTAGTTCGCGACCAGCGCGCCCGTGTGGAGCTGCGCCGACAGCACGAAGCTGTTCTCCGCGATCCACGCCATCGCCGCCGCCGTCTCCGCCGCGCGCCCCGCCGTCAACACCGGCGCGCCATCGTACACCGTCCCCGCCGCGAACTCCCCCGGATACCTCGGGAAGTCCCGGTTCAGGTCCACCCCCGTCGCGTTCGTCCGCGTCCCCCCAGCATACCCGTCCGGGTTCAGAATC
Organism: Candidatus Hydrogenedentes bacterium UBA6118; assembly: GCA_002422525.1. Classification (GTDB taxonomy): domain Bacteria; phylum Hydrogenedentota; class Hydrogenedentia; order Hydrogenedentales; family SLHB01; genus UBA6118. The sequence continues at coordinate 2,419 of DIWA01000012.1, read as the reverse complement.
GGCAGCACCCGGATATCCGTCTCGTCGATCAGCTCCGTTACCGCCGCATCGACGCCGTATCCCCCCAGCAACCGATCGATCAGGTCCAGACACAGCGCCGTCCCGAACGGCTCGTCGCCGTGGATGGTCGACACGACCTTCACCTCGGGCTCGTCTTCCTCAACCTCCGGGCGGTCCGTGATGCGCAGCGCCACGATCTCCCGCCCCAGGGTCGAACGCCCGATCTCCTCCAACCGGCAGATCTCGGGATACGCCCCCGCATACGCCTCGAGCGTCTCGACGACCTCCTCAAACGGAGGGTAGTCGGCCAGGCTCTTCGGCCGCGGCAGCGCAACCGGCGCGAATCCCTCCGCCGCCAGCCGCTCCCGCTGCGCCGCCGTCGCGTACACGGTCGCGGTCCGTCCTTCCCGCGCATCCACGCGCACGCCCCACGACTCCAGCCGGTCCACGTCCGCCGGCATCGTCAGCTCCACACGGTACGCCCGCGGCGCCTCACCGGCCCAGCCGCCCACGCCGACCAGCCCCGCCAGCGCCAACGTCACCGCCGCGACCGCATGCATCCGCAACGCCTTCACGCGCCCTCCTCACCCAGGATCTCGGCGATCCGCGCCCGCAACGCCGGAAGCGTCTCCTCCGCGAACCACGGGTTCCGCTTCAGCCACATCTGGTTCCGGAACGACGGATGCGGCAGCACGAACGTCTCCGGCGCGTACGCCCGCCACGCCCGCACCGTCTCCGTCAGGTTCTTCTTCGCACGATCCGCCAGGTGGAACCGCTGCCCGTGCCACCCCGCCAGCACCCGGCAGCGGATATTCGGAAGCGCCGCCAGCAGCCGCGAAACCCACAGCGGCGCGCACTCCTCGCGCGGGGGCAGATCCCCGCCCCGCGGATCGCGCCCCGGATAGCAGAAGCCCATCGGCACGATCGCGAACAGGTCCTCGCGGTAGAACGTCTCCCGGTCGACCCCCAGCCACTCCCGCAGCCGATCGCCGCTCCGGTCATTCCACGGGATCCCCGTCTCATGCACCCGCAGCCCCGGCGCCTGCCCCACCACCAGGACCCGCGCCGCCGCACCCGCCCGCACGATCGGACGCGGCCCAAGCGGAAGGGCGTGCTCGCACACGCGGCACGCCCTCACCTCACCCAACAAAGCCTCAAGCGTCGTCTCAGACACAGTCTCCGCCGTCCATCCCGCGCGCTACAACCGCGTCACGACCACCCGTTCCGTCCCGGTCACCTTCATCGTCCCCTGCATCCCCATTATCAACATGTCGCCGTCCATCTCGCTCTCCATCGTGCACGACGTGATCCACCCCGTCCCCGTATCGATCTCGATCGTCCCCGTGCGGCTCCCCGACAGCTCCAACTTCATCTCCATCCCCATCACGCTCATCGGTTCCGCGGCCGTGTTCGGCGACACCTGCGACGCCACCGCAATCCGCGCCACGCCGTCCTTGACCTCCTCCAGCGTGAACGTGTCGTTCAACACCATCGGCTGCCCCTTGAACAACGACAGCGTCCGCTCCCACACCGCGCCCTTCGTCACCGTCGGATCCTCCGGATACACGGCGAACATCGACTCGAACCGCTCCCGGATCGCCTCATCGCCCAACTGGTCCCGCACGCCCTTGCGCACGGCCACGTCAAGCTCGCCTGTCAGCAACTGCTCCATGCCCCGCATCGCCTCGGGCAACTGCTCCATCTGCTTGCCCATCACGTCCTTCACCGCCGTCACCAGCGCATCCCCCGCCTCCGCGGCGACCCGATCCATCCCCGTCACCGAACTCACCTTGCCCTTCGGCGACATCGTCAGCGTGAAGGTCCGCCCCTCCAGCGACAACGCCTCTTCGATGTTCAGCCCCTCCGCCAACGGCCCGAGCCCTTCCAGCGCCGGCGTCTCCAAGCGTTGGATCGTCGCCTCAATCGTCGCCCAGCCCTCGGCGTCCACGCTCTTCACCTCGAACAGCATCGTCTCCCCCGTCCGCTGACTGTCCGACTGCGACATGCCCATCATCTCCGTGGCCGTGCTCACATCACTGTCCGTCGCCACCTCGAACCGGTCCCCCGGGTTCATCTTCATGGTCAGGTCCGCCCGCGACCCGCAGCCCCCTAACGCCGCCGCCATCGCCAGGCACACCCCCAACGCAACCGCCTGCACCGCACATCGCCGACACGCCCGCATGCCCCTGTCTCCTTCCCGCCCCGTCAAGGGGCCGTCATCATCACCACCGGTCCATCCCGCGCCCGTCCGGGCCCAAGTCGCCGCGGCCATCAAGTCACCCCGGGCATACTACAAAGACGACCGCCCCGAATCCAGCGGTCTGGATCCCTCCCCACCCCCTGCCACCACTACCGCACCCCCTGTGTGGGACCGGCGCCCCCGCCGGTCATTCCGCCCTCCCCGCGCCCTGCCACCACC
>DIWA01000058.1 GCA_002422525.1 Candidatus Hydrogenedentes bacterium UBA6118 | reverse complement strand
TCTTTCCGGAGCCGTTGGGTCCGATGATGCCGACGGACTCGCCGGGTTCGACGGTGAAGGAGACGTCGTCGAGGGCGACGAAAGGCTGCCGTCGTGCGGGGCGGTCGGTGCGCTTGAGCGTGTCGCGCAGGAGCAGGGCGAGGGTGCGCGGCCGGGGGCGAAAGGCTTTGGATACGTGGTCGACCTCGATGATGGGCATCACAGGTGGTCCGCGAAGAGAGGGGAAAGGCGACGGAAGACGCAGCCGCCGATGAGGAGGGCGGCGATGGCCCAGAGGGTTGGCGACGCAAGGAGCGCGGCGGAGGGGAGGCGTCCGTCGAGGATGAGGTCGCTGGAGGCGGTGAGGAGGCCGGCCATGGGGTTGAGGGCGTAGATCGCCTCGAGCCATGCGCCGAGGCCGGCGTCGCGGATGGCGGGGATCTCGGCGAAACGGGGGCCGACCCAGGCCATCGGGTAGAGGACGGGGCTTGCGTAGAAGCCGAAGGTGAGGAGGATCTCGAGGAGATAGGCGGTGTCGCGGAAGTGGACGTTGGCGGCGGCGACGAGGAGGCCGAGGCCGCAGACGAGGGCGAGTTCGACTGCGAGGATGAAGGGGAGGACGAGGATTGCGATGGGCGGCGGGGGGCCGGCCATGACGGTCTGGACGATGAGGAGGACGCCGAAGCCGATGGCGAGGTTGACGAGGGCGTTCGCGATGGCGGCGAGGGGGATGAGTTCGCGGGGAAACTGGACCTTCTTGACGAGATCGCGGTTGTCGATGAGGGAGTTGGCGGCGGCGGCGAGGGCGGTTGCGAAGAACTGCCAGAAGATGAGCTTGCTGAGGATCTCGAGGGCGGACTGGCGGATGCCGCCGCGTCCGCCGACCTGGAAGACGACGGTGAAGACGAAGGCGAGGATGAGGGTGAAAAGGAGGGGTTGGAGGACGGCCCATAGGAAGCCGGCCATGGCGTTGCGGTAGCGCGCGCGCAGGTCTTTGGAGATGAGATCGCGGAGGAGCCCGCGGTGGCGCAGGATGTCGGGGATGATGCGGGCGACGGCGCCCTGCGCGGAGCTGGAATAGACGGCCGTGGTCATGATGTCGCATGGTAGCAACGGCCGGGGACGGGGTCAAAAGGCGCGAAGTCGCGAAGGGGTCAGCCGACGGTGTTGAGGGCTTGTTCGTAGAGGGCGTGGACGCGTTCGCAGGCGGCGGCGGTGAGTTCGGCGGGGTCGGCGGAGAGGCCGAGGCGGCGGCCGAGGTCGCGACGGGCGGCGTCGTCGGCGGGGAGTTCGCTGGCGGAGGAGCCTTCGGCCATGCGCATGCGGTTTTCGATGCGGCGGAAAAGGGTGTAGGCGGAGATGAGGGCTTCGCCGTCGTCGGGGGAGAGGAGGCCCTCGGCGGTGAGGGTCTGGAGGGCGCCGAGGACATCGCCGCGACGGAGGGCGGGGTGTTCGGCGGCGTGGTAGATCTGGAGGAGGCGGGCGGTGAACTCGACTTCGATGAGGCCGCCGGGCGCGCGCTTGATGTCGAGGGGGCCGGCGGCGTCGCTGACGCGGTTGCGGACGAGGGCGATGTTCTGCAGCTCGTCGGGGGTGAAGCGCCGTTCGAAGACGAGGGTCTGGACGAGGTCCTGGACGGCGGCGCGGAGGGCGGGGTCGCCGGCGACGGGGCGCCCCTTGAGCAGGGCGAGGCGTTCCCAGGCCTGGGCGTCGTGGCGGTAGTACTCGGCGAGGCGGCCGAGGCCGACGGCGAGGACGCCCTTGCCGCCATCGGGGCGGAGGCGGGCGTCGACGTCGTAGAGGACGCCGTAGCGGGTGCGCTCTTTGAGGGCGTTGAGGCAGGCGGAGGCGACGGCGGCGAAGTACTCCTGGGGGGACATGGGCAGGCCGAGGGAGGCTTCGTTGTCGTAGGTGAAGACGAGGTCGAGGTCGCTGCCGTAGCCCATTTCGGCGCCGCCCATCTTTCCGAGCGCGAGGACGCAGAAGGGCGCGGGGGACTCGCCGAAACGGCGTTCGGTCTTGCGGCGGGCGTTGTCGAGGGCGTGCTCGACGATGGCCTCGGCGAGCTGGGTGAGTTCGCGGCCGACGTCGAAGACGGAGATGCCGAGGAAGAGGTCGCGCATGCCGACGCGGAGGGTCTCGCCGGCGAGGACTTGGTAGGGGGCGGCTTCGGAGCGTACGGATCGGGAGAGCTCGGCGAGTTGGCGGCGGATGTCTTCGGGGGCGGCGGGCTCCTCGAGCACGACGGGGTCGCCGAAGGCTTCGAAGAGGCCGGGGTCGCGCACGATGAAATCGGTGAGGTAAGGGCTGTTGTCGACGAGGGTGACGAGGTAGGTGCATAGCAGCGGGGTGGCGTGGAGCAGATCGTAGAGGGCGCCGGTGGCGCGGACGCGGGCGAGGACTTGGGCGAGGCGGCGGACGACGGCGTCGGGGTCGCCGCAGCGGGCGGCGGCTTCGAGCAGGAGCGGTGCGACGGAGGTGAACTGCTGTCGGACGCGGAGGGTGTTGGGGCGGTCGTTGGGTCCGGCGTAGAGCTGCATGAACTGTTCGCGGGCGGTCTCGGGGTTGCGGAAGCCGAACTTGCGGAGCTGGGCGAGGCCGGCTTCGCCGCCGTGCTGGGGGTGGAGGATGTCGTAGATCCAGCGGGTGCCGGAGCCTTCGGCGGCGACGAAGCGTTCGAGCACGGCGCGGCTGGCCTGGGTGCGGTGGTCGTAGTCGGACATGAAGGAGGGGCCGTCGTCGTAGCCGAGTCGACGGGCGAAGTCGTCGAGTTCATGGGGCGCCGTGGGGAGCGCGTGGACCTGGCCGCTGTTTTTGACTTGGAGGCGGTTTTCGACGCGGCGGAGGAAGACGTAGTTGGTGGCGAGGGTGTCGGCCTCGAACGGGCTTAGGATGGCGTGGCGTTCGAGGGCGGCGATGGCGTCGAGGGTGTTGGGGGCGCGGAGATCGGGGATGCGGCCGCCGTTGAGGAGCTGGAGGATCTGGACGGTGAACTCGATGTCGCGGATGCCGCCGCGGCCGAGTTTGACTTCGGTGCGGGTCTCGCCGCGGGCCTCGATCGTGGACTCCATCTGCATCTTGACGCGACGGATGTCTTCGAGGGTCTCGTCGTCGAAGTAGCGGGGGTAGATGAAGGGGCGGATGCGTTCGATGAAGGCTTCGCCGAGGGCGAGGTCTCCGGCGACGGGGCGTATGCGTATGAGGGCCTGGCGTTCCCAGGCCTGGCCGACGGTCTCGTAGTAGCGGGCGGTCATGTCGAGGGGGGCGGCGAGGGGCGCGGTGGCGCCGTGGGGGCGAAGGCGCATGTCGACGCGGAAGACGTAGCCTTCGGTGGTGACTTCGGCGATGGCTTTGATGATGCGTTCGCCGAGCTTCTGGAAGTAGTTGGCGTTGTTGGTGGCGCCGGAGCGTCCGCCGTCGGTGCGGCCTTCGTCGGCGTAGATGAAGATGAGGTCGATGTCGGAGCTGAAGTTGAGTTCGCGGCCGCCCAGCTTGCCCATGGCGAGGATGCAGAAGCCGGCTTCGGGGGCGTCGGGTTCGTTATCGCCAAGGCGAGGGACGCCGAAGCGGTCGCGCATGTCGGCGTCGGCGCAGCGCAGGGCGAATTGGAGGGCGGCGTCGGCGAGATTGGAGAGGTCTTCGGTGACGGAGCGCATGGAGGCGTAGGCGGCGATGTCGCGGGTGGCGATGCGGAGTATCTCGCGGCGTTTGAAGCGGCGGAGCGCCTGGCAGCGGGCTTCGAACGAGGGGAGGGTGTCGAGGAGGCGTTCGAGTTCGGCCATGTGGGCGTCGGCGGGTACGGGCCGGATGAGTTCGGCCTCTTCCCACAGCCAGGACATGAATTCGGGATTGCGGCAGAGGAGATCGGTGAGGAAGTCGCTCTGGGCGAGGATGGTCATGAGCAGGTCGAGGTATTTGGGGGCGGCAAGGAGGAGGTGCAGCTCGGTGGTGCGGTTGGAGCAGGCCTCGAGGTAGCGGGCGAGGCGGACGACGAGGAGGTCGGGCTGGGTGGCCTCGCGCAGGAGCCGGGCGATGGGGGCGATGAGGACGTTGTAGCGGTCGCCGAGGCGTTCGGTCAGGAGGGCGCGGGAATTGGCGGCGTTGCGGAACGGGACGGCGGCGAGGGGGTCGTCAGTCATCGGGATGGCTCCTGTTGCGGGCGAGTCGGACGGCGTTTTCGGCGGCGTCGGCGAGCAGGGATGCGGCGCGTTCGAGGGCTGCGTCGAGCGGCATGGGGCCGTCTGCGATGGAGAAGGCGGCGGTGACGCCGTGGTCGTAGACGGTGCGGAAGTCGGGGCCGAGGGATCCGGCGAGGGCGATGACGGGGACGCCGGCGCGGGCGGCGATCTTTGCTACGCCGACGGGGGTCTTGCCGTGGGCGGTCTGGCCGTCGATTCGGCCTTCGCCGGTGAGGCAGAGGTCGGCATGGGCAAGGCGGGCTTCGAGGCGACAGGCTTCGGCGACGAGCTCGATGCCGCTGCGGAGCTCGGCGTTTGTGAAGGCCACGAGGCCGGCGCCGAGTCCGCCCGCCGCCCCGCCGCCTGAGAGGGCGCGAACGGAGATGCCGAGGTCGCGGCGGATGCAGTTGGCGAACAGGGCGAGGGCGCGGTCCAGGTCGCGGACGGCGTCGGGGGATGCGCCTTTCTGGGGGCCGTAGATCTCGGATGCGCCCAGGGGACCGCAGAGGGGGTTGACGACGTCGCAGGCGGCCTGGACGGTGCACGCGGCCAGGCCGGGATGGACGGCGGACGCGTCGATTCGGGCGATGTCGGCGAGGGCCGCGCCGCCGGGGGGGAGGTCGTCGCCGGATGCGTCGAGCAGGCGGTAGCCCAGGGCTTGGGCCATGCCGGCGCCGGCGTCGTTGGTGGCGCTGCCGCCGAGGCCGACGAGGATGCGACGAACGCCGCGGTCGAGGGCGTCCGCGATGAGTTCGCCGACGCCGCGGGTGGTCGTGATGCACGGGTCGCGTCGGTCGGGGGGGACGAGGGCGAGGCCCGAGGCGGCGGCCATTTCGATGATGGCGGCGGCGCCGTCTTGGATGAGGCCGTAGCGCGCGGGAACGGGGTCGCCGAGGGGGCCGGTGACGTCGCAGTCGATGTAGGATCCGCCGTCGGCGGCGACGAGGGCGTCGACCGTGCCTTCGCCGCCGTCGGCCA
>DIWA01000020.1 GCA_002422525.1 Candidatus Hydrogenedentes bacterium UBA6118 | reverse complement strand
GCCGCCGCAGGCGGCCGTGGAGTGCGGCAGCTTGCTGCCGCTTTGGTGCATTGTGCGCCGCGCTCCTACGGCGCACAATGACCGGCGAGGGCGCCGGTCCCACACAATGACCGGCGAGGGCGCCGGTCCCACACAATGACCGGCGAGGGCGCCGGTCCCACACAATGACCGGCGAGGGCGCCGCGCCCACGCTCGCAGGCCGTTACGACGGATCCGCGGCGCGCAGCGCCTTCTTGATGCGCGTCGGGGCTGGGGGCGTCTGCTCGCGATGCAGCACGAGATTGCCCCGGTCGGCGATATGCCAGTGGACGATTTCGCCCTTCTCGAAGTCCATGGCCTCGGCGAGTGCGGTAGGGAAGTTGACATACCACTGGTCAGGCCCCTTGGCCCGTTGGATCTTCTGCACTTTGGTGGGGTACCCCATGACAAGCCCTCCTTCCTGGGGATTCTAGTCAACAGACTAGACTAGCAGGCAGGAGAGTGCAACCCCGTTGTCCTGGGAGGCCTCGGCAGGGGCACGGCGCGCCGGTCCCGCACAATGACCGGCGAGGGCGCCGGTCCCACACATCTGCGGGGGGGTTGTGACCAGCGATCCGTTGGCGCTTCCTACGAGACCGAAGCCACCGCGGAGAGAAAGCGGCAGCAAGCTGCCGCACTCCGAAAGAGGCTCCGCCTCATGCGTTCGGTCGGGGGGCATGCGCCGCCGCAGGCGGCCGTGGAGTGCGGCAGCTTGCTGCCGCTTTGGTGCATTTGCGCCGCGCTCCTACGGCGCACAATGACCGGCGAGGGCGCCGGTCCCACACCGCCGTGCGCCTGCACATCCGATTTGGCCTCGGCGCGATCCTTCGGTATACTATTCGTATCTGCGGTTCTTGAGCGGCCCTCTCTCGCCAGAGGCGCTGCGGGCGCTCTGCCCCTACTGTTCCGCCGAAACCCGTGACAACCCCGCGAGCGACGTCCCGCGTCCGGACGTCGGCGCACCTGAGGAGTACCCATGATCTACAAACGGCTGGGCCGCACCGACCTGAACGTATCTCGCCTTGGATTCGGCGCCATGCGCCTGCCTTCGTTGCCCGACGGCAATCCCGACCCGGAGGAGTCCGTACGCATCATCCACCGGGCGTTCGAGCTGGGGGTGAACTACATCGACACGGCCGTGATGTACTGCAACCACCAGAGCCAGAAGATCGTGGGCCAGGCACTGAAGGGATGGCGCGACAAGGTCGTTGTGTCGACGAAGAACCACTACCGCGGCGCGGACAAGAGCGAGTGGCGCAGGAATCTCGAGGACTCGCTGCGGCTGCTGGACGTCGACTACATCGATATCTACAACTTCCACGGCATGACCTGGAACTTCTGGGAGCAGTGGGTGAAGGGGGAGAACGGCATCCTGTCGTGGATGAAAGAGGCCCGCGACGAAGGCGTGATCCGCCACATCTGCTGTTCGTTCCATGACAGTGCGGAGAACCTGTTGAAGATCGCCGAGCTGGGCGAGTTCTCCGCGATCACCCTGCAGTACAACCTGCTCGACCGCTCGCTGGAGGAGGCCTTGCCGGAGCTGGCCGCGCGCGATATCGGCGTCGTGGTGATGGGCCCCATCGGGGGCGGTCGGTTGGGCGCCCCGTCCGAGGCGATCGCAGGCATGCTCGAGGACGCCTCCTCCACGGCGGAGACGGCGCTGCGGTTCGTGCTGTCGAACGACGCCGTCACGCTCGCGCTCTCCGGCATGAGCGCGATGGAGCAGGTCGAGGAGAACTGCGCGGTGGCCAGTCGCGAGGAGCCGTTGACAGCGGACGAACGCGAGCGCGTGGCGGCCACGCTGGAACGGTTGAAGGACCTCGCCGATCTGTACTGCACCGGCTGCGACTACTGCATGCCGTGCGAGTCGGGCGTCGAGATCCCCGCCGTGTTTTCCGCCGTCAACCAGGACCGCGTGTACGGCCTGAAAGAGGCGGCGCAGAATGCCTACAACCAGATCGTGGGCAAGGCGTCGTACTGCATCGCTTGCGGCAAGTGCGAGCCCAAATGCCCGCAGAACATCCCGGTCCGCGTGCAGATCATGGACGCCGCGCGGCGCTTCGATCCGGCTTACGGGACCATGGCGCTCACGTTCCAGGTCGTCCGGCGCGACGAAGACGGACTGCGGATCCGGGCGCGCGCGCACAACCTCAGCGACATGCCCGGCCACGCGCAGGTGCGCATCCTGGGCGATGACGGCGGCGTGCAGACGGACCCGCGCGAGCTGACGTTCGATGTGGAGGAGCCCTTCCTCCGCGCGCAACAGGTTATCACGGCCCCTTGCGACGGCTCCTTGCCGGACACGGTGGCGCTGCGGGCGCGGATTGAAGACGGACGCGGCGAGCGGGTCGAGGAGGCGCGGTTCGCTCTGGGGACGTGCAGTGTCGTCGAATCGATCGAGGAGCTCGATGCCGCGACGCTCACGACGCAGCCGCTGCGGATCGACCGGGCGGAGCAGGCGTTGATGAAGCGTCCGGAAGTCGACTCGCCGCGCAGCGTGCGCGTGTGGCCCGGCTGCAACGACGACGCCTTCTACGCCATCGCGGAGATCGGCGCCCTCGAAGCCGGCCAGCCCGGGGATCCCGGCGCCTGGCGGCTCGACCTCGTGCTCGACGTGCGCGACCGGGAAGACGACCTCGGGCCGGGCTTCCTGTCCGAAACGGTGTTGCTCCGGGTCGCGCCGGACGGCGATGCGGTCAAGGCGCATGTGGTTCGCGGCCAGGCCGACGCGGCGGCGGTCGCGGTGGATGTCGCTTCGGAGCCCGACGGCGCCGCGCGCGTGCGCGTCACGCTGCCCTGGGCCGCCTTCATCCCCGAAGACGCGCTGGACATGCACGATTTCTCCGACGGCGAGGCGATCGGGTTCGACTTCGTATTCACGCAGCTCGACGCCAAGGGCGGGCAGATCTCCCGCGCGGCATGGGGCGCGAACCCGCATATCGAGCGCGACGGCCGCACTGGCTGCCTCATCCTGACGGAGGCGTAGCCGCGGCTCACTCCGCGCGCGGACGGGCGGCGCGTTCCATGCGCGCCGCCCAGTCGGCCAGATACTCGCGTCGCCACCGGTTCACCGTCGCGGCCCCGGGATGGTCGCGGAACGCCAACGCCGGGTCCGGATTGTCGTGCCAGTACGTGGGACGGCCCTCCGGGTCCGGGCGAACGAACGCGCCGCCCCAGTGGTCCGACGCGGGGTCGTCCGGGTCGCCGTGCAGCAGGTAGAGCACGCTGGGCGAGTCGCCCATCTTGATGTCCGCCTTCTTCTCCATGAACAGCGCGCCCAGCCGGCCGCGGCCCGCGATGTAGCGTTCGGGGAACGCCTTGTTTCCCCAGTCGCCCGATTGGTCGCCGCCCATGTACATGCCCCGGAAGGTGTGGTCCGCCTCGATCCACCAGAGGTCCGGATGCCGGTTGTACAGGTAGTCGCGCGCGCGCCGGTCGCTGCTTGTGTTCCATGAGCCGATCGAATAGATGCGGAGCTTGTCCTTGATGGACGGGTCCTTGTGCACCGCCTGCGCCACGTCCGTGATGCTGCCCCACACGAGCACATAGAGCGGGCGGGGGTCCTCCGCCTGGGCGCATTCGATGATGCGGCGCGCGCCCTCGCTGATCTCCTCCGGCGGCGTCTCGCCTTCCTGCGGCTCCGTGGCCCCCTGCCGCACGACCGCGCGCAGCGCGTCCGGCGCGGGGTACGCGTCGGACCAGGTCCGCAGGCGCTCGTAGTCGGCGGCGTAGGCGTCGATGCATTCGTGCAGGTGCGCGGCGCGGCCCGCCCCGGGCGGCGAGCTGATCAGGCCCTCCGTGTCGAACCGATCGGCGTAGATCAGGTAGTGGACCATCGACTGGAAGTCGTCCGGGTCCGATCCGCCGACATCCGTGGACACGATCACGCGGGGCTTCGTCTCCTGGGCGGACGACGTTGCGGGCGCGACGATGATTGCGCAGGCGGCGCAGAGGGCGAGGACAAGGGGCGGTCTCATGGGGGTTCTCCTCCGTTTCGGAATGAGTCTACGCGAAACGGGGGGACTGGGGGCAAGGCGGGAGTAAGCCGGTCCTGAACTCCTGCGCAAGGCTAACGTCGTCGGCTATAATGCGCCAAGTGCATGCGGTTAGCGTGGTTTCAGCCCCGCTTGGCCCGGGCCCCAAAAGTCGCTTCGCCGCATCGCATTCCCCATCCGCTATGCCCCGGGGCGTCCTCGGCTGTCCTGTTGGAGGCCGCCTCGTCCAACCATGGATCCATACCGTTGAGGAACAGCCCCGTGAACCGGAGAAGAAGGAGCGGAAGGAGCAGTACAAACGGCGTTGGATCCACCCTGATCGAGCCGCTGGCGGTGATTGCGACCTTCGCGTCCGGGCGGTCTCGTCGCGTCTGGACGGTCTCGCGGAGGGCGGAGCGCGGCGAGCTGGCGTATAATCCGCGTGGGCTTGGCGTGCGGCGGCGACGCTGCCGGGGAGATGGATGTGGACCTGACCGAGTTGCGCGCGTTCCTTGCGGCGCTGATCCGCGATGACCCTTCGCCGTGCCTTGTGGCGGACGAACAGGGAGCGGTCCATGCGTGGAATGCGCCCGCCGAGGCCGCCGCGGGCCTTGCCGAATCGGCGCTTTCGCGCGCGCGGATCGCCTGGTCGGCCGATGCGCTTTCCGGGGCGGGGAAGGGCGGCGCGACCCTGGAGCTGGCCGGGCGCGCCCACGCGGCATCGGTGCGCATGCTGCCGCGTCTAGGGGAGGCGTGGCCGACGCTGTATGCGGTCAGGCTGCTGCCGGAGGCCGCACGCAGGGACGACGACGGGCCCAAGGAGGTTGGCTTGACCGAAGCGGTCGCGGAACGGGCGGCGGGAGGCTGCGAGCTCGAGGAGTTCAGCGCCTTTGTGTCGCACGAACTGCGCACGCCGATGCGGTTCGCGAATCGTATCGCGCACATGGTGCTCCGAGAACACGCCGAACGGCTGCCGTACGATGTCGTGCAGCGCGTCGAGATGATCATCGAATGCACGCGCCAGGTGAGCGCGCTGATCGACGACCTGCTGGCGTTTTCCCGCGTGGTGCGGCAGACGGCCGAGATGCGTACGGTGGACATGGGCGCGCTGGCGCGAAGCGTTGCGGCGGAGCTGACCCGCGACGCGGCCGATCGCGACATTCGCGTTGACTTCGCCCCGATGCCCCGGGCCGTCGGCGACCGCGATCTGCTCCGCCACGTGTTCGCCAACCTGATCGGCAATGCGCTCAAGTTCACGCGGCCCCGGGCCCAGGCGCGCATCGCCGTGGGCGGGCGCAAAGCGGGCGGCGAAGCGGTCTACTTCGTGCGCGACAACGGGGTTGGGTTCGATCCCGCCCGAGCAGGCGCCCTGTTCGGTCTGTTCCAGCGGCTCCACACGCCGGACGCGTTCGAGGGAACCGGCGTCGGACTCGCGTTGGCGAAACGCATCGTCGAGCGGCACGGCGGGCGGATCTGGGCGGAGAGCGCGCCGGATGCGGGCGCGACGTTCTGGTTCGCCTTGCCGCGACGGACATCCGCGCGGCCCGGCGCATCGAATGCGGAGGCCGGCTGATCGTGGGGCCGCTCCGCATACTGATCGTGGACGACGACCGCGCGCTCGTGCGCGAGCTCGAGGCGCGGCTGCTGCTCGAAGGCTTCGAGGTGTCCTGCGCGGCCGACGGCCATGCGGCGCTCGAGGCCGTCCGTCTCGACGAACCTGATCTGTTGCTGCTCGATGTCGCCCTTCCGGGGCGTGTCGGGCCCGGATCGCAGCGAGGGATTGACGGGATCGAAGTGCTGCGCCGGGTGCGCGAGCAGGGCGACGCGCCCGTGCTGATGCTCAGCGCCACGTCGCTCGGCGCGGTGAAAGTGATGGCGTTGAGTCTGGGCGCGGACGACTACATCACCAAGCCCTACGACCTCGAAGAGCTGGTGGCGCGCGTGCATGCGATCCTGCGCCGCTCGCATCGGGCCGGGCCGTCCCATGCCTACGTGTTCCGTCGGTTGCGGCTCGACCCCGAGGGCCGACGCGTGTGGAAGGATGACCGGCTCGTCGTGTTGACCGCCATCGAGTTTGAGCTGCTGATGACCCTGGCGCGGCGACCGGGGGTCGTGTTCAGTCGCGACCAGTTGATCGACCAGGCGTGGCGTCACGCGTACTACGGCGTCCCCAAGGTCGTCGACGTGCACATCATGCATATTCGCCGAAAGATAGAGGACGATCCGGCGCATCCGGCGCTGATCACAACCGTCCGCGGATTGGGCTACCGATTCGAGGACCAACCCGCCTGAAGCCGTCCGCGGCGTCCCGCTGCAATCGATCGGCCTCGCCTCGCGCCCTGTTCGGCGCGGCGCGCGGCCGCATCCCGCGCGTCGCCGGTTCGCGCCAGGCCAGGAGGACTGACCCATGGCATGCTCCGTAACCGCCCCCGCGCTCACCCGGTCGCACGAGTTGACCGCCGGCCACGCGCTGCTGTGTCTCGAGATCTTCGCGCCGCTCCTGCGCGATGCGCCCCAGGTCCAGTGGCTGCTCGATCGCCGGGCGGCCCGCGAATCGCTCGTGCGCGCGCTCTCGCGCGCGGTCGCTCCGCACCATGAACTCCCCGATGGCCGGGTCGCCCCGTCCCGGCAGACCAAGGGTCCCTCCCCGAGCGCCGCGCTGCGCCGAATCCGATCCGCCGCGGCGGAAGCCGACCGAACCGATCATCCGGCGGACTGACAAGCCGCCGCCCGCTCCGCGGTCTTTACCGAAACTTAACCAGCGCTTTACCGACGGTTCGCCGTGCGTCGTTACCTTATTTGCCGTGTACCCGTGCGGATAGGCCCGCGGGTACGAAGAAGTGCGTTTGGACGAACGCAAGGAGAACACCACGATGGCGAACAGCAAACCTGCCGACAAGAGCCCGAAGGCCCCGGCTCCGAAGACCGCCAAGAAGCCCAAGGGCAAGAAGTAGCCCACGTTCCCACGGACCCGGCCGTCCCGCGATCGCCGGGTCCTTTTGCGTCCGCGGGCGGGCCGCGCTACGGGTTGAGCAGCTCCATGTCGGGCGTGGCCCTCTCGTCCGGAGGGGCCTCGTCCGCGGAAGGGGTCGGGGCGTGCGGCAGGATGTGCGGCGTCAGATCGGGCGGAGCCAACACCCCCGCCGACATGATCACGCCGAACGTATCCTCCGTGGACAGATCGAGCAGCATGCACCGTTCCTCCGGCACGATCTGGAGGAAGCCCGTGGTGGGGTTCGGGGTGGTCGGGATGAACACCTTGATCCACAGGCGGCCGTCGGGCATCCGGATGCGTCCCGTCACGAAGCCGAAGGCCTTGATGCCGGGCGCGGGGAAATCGATCAGGGCCGTGGTGCGCGGCGTCTCCGCCGCGTCGCGGTTGAGCAAGTGGATCACCTGTTTCGATGCCGAGTAGACCGTCTTCACGACGGGGATCATCTCGACGAGGCGCTCGCCCATCGCGATGGCTTTCCGGCCGATGACGAACGAGGCCAGGAGCCCGGCGAAATACAGAACGCCGAACAGAATTCCCACGGAGAGGATGTACACCACCGTGCGCGGGATCCCGTTCAGGAGAACGTCAATCGCGGTCGCCACGGTTCCGACCGTGGCTTTGAACGCGATCCCGAGCACGAAGAGGGTGACCGCGATCGGCACGATCACCAGGAAGCCGGAGAGCAGGCGGTTGCGGATCGGCGCGATCTGCCCTTGCCAGAAGCCGCCGAGTTTCATGTTGATCCCTCTCAGAGGTCGAACCGCCGCGCCGAGCCCCACGGCGTCGGCGTTCCGACCGGCCGTAGACAAGCGCGACCCGCCGGATCCCTGCGGATCGGCGGGTCAGGCCAGCATCTAACGGCGTCCCTTGGTCTCAGGAACGCCTGGCCAGCGCCTTGAACCGATTGCCGATCACGCGGCTGATCAGTTTGGCCATGCTGAACTGCGGGTGGTGCAACCCTTTCACGGGCGCGAGCTCGCTCACGTCCATCCCCACGACGCGGCGCTCGCGACACAGCTTGCGGATTAGACGGTCGATCTGGATCCACGTCAGACCGCCCGGCTCCGGCGTGCCGGTGGCCGGGATCAGGGAGGGATCGAACACGTCGCAGTCCAGCGTGATGTAGATGTTCGACCGCAGCTTGTGCAGCAGGTCCTCGATCCAGCCCGTATCGCCGCCCGGATGGTCGTGCACCGTGTGCGCATAGAAGACGGCCAGCCCCAGCTCCTCGCTGATCGCGCGTTCCTCGGCGGCTTGCGACCGGATGCCGACTTGCACGACTTCGCTGTGAACGTCCAGGATCCGCGCCGCGGCGCACGCATGGTTCCACGGACTGCCGTGATACTCCGGCCGCAGGTCGCTGTGCGCGTCGAGCTGCAGGATCGACAGATCGGAGAACCGCTTCGCGTGCGCGTAGGCGGCGCCGACCACGCTCGAATGCTCGCCGCCCAGGGTGACGACGAACTTGTCGGCCTCGATCCAGCGGCCGACCTCGGTTTCGAGCCGTTCACAGAGCCGCGCGCCGTCCACCCCGGATATGTCGAGGTCTGGGAGGGTCGCGATGCCGCCGGCCAGACGGTACGGCTCGCCCCCGAGCATCGTGTCGAACAGCTCCAGCTCGCGCGAAGCGGACACGATGGCATCGGGCCCCGCGGCCGACCCATGGCCGAAGGTGGAAGTGGCTTCGAACGGAACGGGCAGGATCACGGCCCCCGCCGTGTCCGGGTGGGCGTCCGCAATGTCCAGGGCCAGGAAGTTGTCGTCCGCTCCGCGGACCTTGCCTTGGTAGGTCATCCGTCATGCTCCTGCTCGGTTCGCAACGCAAGATACGCCGCCGTCAGCGCCTCCAACATCTCAGCGCGCCGATCGTACAGCCGTCGCGGCGTGCGCCCCGGGTGCGCATCCATGGCATACGCCGTCAGCAACGGCAGCGCGACGCTGGTATCAAGGTAGCACACGACGGAGTCCGGCAGGGTCTCCGGGTTGACCTTGCCCCAGCTCACGGCCTCCGCGGGCGTCGCCCCGCTCAGGCCGCCCGTGTCGGGCCGGGCATCCGTGAACTGCAGGAAATACGCGTGCCCGGCGTCATCCAGGCCGAGCACCTCCTGAATCTGCGGCTCCGTCTGGAGCATGAAGTTCTTGGGCGATCCGCCGCCGAGGATCAGGACGGCGCTCTTGCCCTTGCGGGTGGCGTCGTACACGATCGCGGCGGTCTCGTTCACGTCCACGAGGGGATCCAGCCGGCAGGCGTTGCCTTCGAGCGCGCACGCGGCCACGTTCATCCCGATCGAGCTGTCGCCCGGGGATGACGTGTAGACCGGCACGCCCGCGCGGTACGCCGCCACGAGCAGGCTCGCGTTGTCCATGCCGAGCGCCTCGGCGCGCGCCGCCAGGTACTTGCCCGCGAGGTAGTGGAACTCCGCCGTTCCCATCGTGTGTTGGAAGTCGTCGAGTCGCAACAGTTCGCGGAAGAACGCATCCGTGTCCAGCAGCACGTCGTAGGAGAACAGCACATCGTAGATGCGGATTATCTGGTCTTTGCGCAGGGCGATGTCGTCCACGAACGGCGAGCCCGCGTGCAGCTCCATGCCCAGGGCGAAGTGGGCGTCGTGGTACAGGTTCGCGCCCGTGCTGACGATCCAGTCCACCATGCCCTTCTCGACCAGCGGCGCGAGGCACGAAGCCCCAAGCCCCGCCGGCGTGAGCGCGCCGCTCACCGACATGCCGATGGTCACATCGTCGGCCAGCATGCGGTCGACGAACACGCGGCAGGCTTCGCGCAGGCGCGCGCCGTTGTAGGCGAGGAAGCTCTGATCGATCAGCTCGCGCGCGCCGATGCCGCGCGTCACCGCGGGAGGCGCGATCCGGCGGCCCGACAGCCATTGTTTGTTAGCCATAGGGGGCACTCCCTTACGGCAGCAACACCGCCGCCGCGATGACCGTGGTCCACAGCCCGCCTTCCTTGTGGCCGAGGGCGCTCTGCGTGATGTTGCTGGTTTTCAGGAACTTGCCGCTGATCCGCCAAATCTCTTTCTTCTCGTCCCAGCTCTTGTCCGGGTCGAACTCGACGCCCATGATCGTGGCGAACATCTGCGCCGCGAGATCCTCGGCGTACTCGCCCGCCTTGCCGTCCGTCTGCCCATAGCCATGGTACTCGGACAGGTAGCCGAACTGCCCCTTGTCCCGCGGCACAGCGATGCCCACGCTCGACGCGATGAGGCGGCGCGGTTCGTTCGTCGCCGCCTCGGCCATGACGACATGGACGATCTGGCCGGGCGACAGCTCTTTGAGGCCTTCCTCTTTGCGGACGATCTTGCAGCCCGGCGGGTAGATGCTCGACACGCGGACGAGGTTCAACTGGGCGATCTTACAGGCGCGCAGCGCCTCCTCGAAGCTGACCAGCTTCTCCTTGTGCCTACCCACTCCGCGCGTCAGAAACAGCTTCGAGGGAACGTACACCGGCTGGAACCTCCCATGCAGTGCGGCGGGCGGTCTCGGCAGACTGGACTTGGCGGCCGCGTCGTGCAAGCGCGCCCCGGCCCGTGAGCCGCCCCAAGGCTTCATCAGGTTAGATGCGGCAGCGATGGATACTGACAAACGCCGCCGAAAGCGCACTCCCGCACCACAGCGTTGGCGCGGGAGATGATCGCGGACGTAAGGAGGGATAAATTACCACATCCGCTCCGCTGTATCAACATGCGGATCGCGCTGGAATACGCGCCGCCGGGCGTTCGCGGCGCGGGCGTCCCGCCCACAGAGACCGCGGAGATCACTGGCGTGTCTTTGGCCGTCTCATGCTGGTATCGTGAGGAGACGACGGCCCTGGTCCGCCTGGGCGGCGACGTCGAGGATGCGGAGATCGCCGAGGCCGGCATCGCGGCGACGCTCCGTCCGGCCGTTCCCGCGGTTATCCGGGGGGAAGCGCCGTAGTACAGGCGTCGCCTGGGGGCGGCATGACAAGCGCGGGCGTCGCTGTGTACTATAGACGCAGGAGGGTTGCGACGGGTATGCGGACCGCACAGGCGTCTCCGCCGATCTCGCGCAACGCTGAACCGAACCAGAACCATGAGTAAAGGGAAGTATGCTGTATAGGCTCTGCCGTTGCCCTCTGTTCCTTGTCGTTTCTGCCGCCGCGGCGATCCTCGCCGCCCCGTTCGCGTTCGCCCAGCTCCCGACGTTGCAGCTTCCGACGGGGGCGCCGGAGGCGCCCGCCCCGGCGCAACCGGCGACGCCCCTCACGCTGGAAGAGCAACTGGAACGCCTGACGGAACGGCGGGACAGCGTGCAGGAGGAGCTGACGCGTCTGCAGTCGGTGCAGGACGTGATGGGGATCATGCAGCTCGGAGCGTTTCCCGAGGAGCATGCGCGGCGCATCGAGCAGTATCGTGATCTGATCCAGATCTTCGAGCGCCACATGGACACGCTGCGGCGCATCGCCTCGCTGGAGGAGTCCCTCGCCGACATCGAGGAGGAGGCGAACGAGTGGCAGGGGTTCGGGGCCGACGTCGAGATCACGGTGTTGTTCGTGGACGGCCTTCGCGACCGGGTGCGCGCCAAACAGCTCGAGCTCGCCGCGCTGGATGTGGAGGAGTCGCTTGTCACTACCTCCACGGACGCGCTCCGGCGGCGGTGGGGACCGGTCACGCCGAACGGGAACCCTCTGGAGACGGCGCCTTTCGGGGCGACGCCGGAGGCCCGGCAGAGCTGGCTGCAGCAAGGGGATGCGCTGCGCCAACGCCTGGAAACGGCGTCCGTGGCGCTGGAGGACGCGCAGAAACGAGCGCTGGAGATCGCCAGACGCCAAGTGCAGGCGGAGCTCTCGTTCCTCGATCGGCAACTGGCCGCGGCGGAGCCGCGCGCGGTTTTCGCGACCGAGGAGCTCGAAGGGATCCTCGCGACTATCGATGAGGCCATCGCCGGCCTCAGCAAAGAGTTGGACGATGCAGTCGCGCGGGAAGCGCGTGCGCGGCAGGACCTGGAGGACGCCCGCACCGCGCTTGCCGTGGCGCGCGGCCGGTCGGCGGTCGACGAGGAGGAACAGCAGCGCAACGCGGCGGATACGGCGCGGCTGCAGCAAGCTGTCGAGATGCGGCGGAGCATCCAGCAGGCGCTTACGGGCGTTGTCGAGGGGATCCGGATCCTGAGCGTGCTGCGCGAGGTCGAGCGGACCATGTGGGAGGAACGGTTCGAGCTCGGGCGCGATCCGTCGATCGCCACGGAGCAATTGAACGAGCTGGCGGTTGATCTGCGCGCGCAGATCGAGAGCCTCGAGGGGTGGCGGACCTACTTCGAGTCCAACCTGTCGCTGATCCGCAGCCGGATCCTGAGCCAGGAAGAGCGGCTCGCCGCGTGGACGCCGGAGTTCGGCGACATCGCGATTGGTCGCGAGGTGTTGAACGCGCTCCGCGATCGCGAGGCCGTGCTGCTCCGCGGCTCGACCCTGATCGATTCCGTCGGAATGCTGATGAACCGGCGCTTGGCGGAGGTCGACGCGCTGCGCTCCCGCATTCCGCTGAGCGAGCAGATCGCCGCGGGCATCCGCACTGGGTGGAGCAAGGTCTCCAGGATCTGGAACTACCAGATTTTCACCGTGACCGAGGAGACCGTCGTCATCGACGGTCAGGAAGTGAAGCGGACGCGGGGCATCACCGTGCGCAAAGTGGTGCTTGCGCTCTTTCTGCTGACCTTGGGGCTGCTGTTCTCGCGGCGGGCCGCGCGGTTCCTGCGGGCGTTGTTGGGGACGCGGTTCCACTTCGACGACGCCGTGTCGGCCCTCGTAGAGAAGGCCGTCTACTATGTCCTGTTCATCACCGTGGTGTTCAGCGCGTTGGCGATCGTCGAGATCCCCCTGACCGTGTTTGCGTTCTTCGGCGGCGCGCTGGCCATCGGCGTCGGCTTCGGCGCACAGAACCTGATCAACAACTTCATCAGCGGGCTCATCCTGCTGTTCGAGCGTCCGATCAAAGTCGGCGACATCGTCGAGGTGGAGGGCGTCGGGGGGCGGATCGCCAACGTCGGCGGGCGCTGCTCGTTGCTGCATCGGTTCGACGGCGTCGACATGCTCGTGCCGAACAGCAGTTTCCTGGAGAAAACCGTAACCAACTGGACGCACTCCGACCGCCAGGTCCGCTACGCGATCAAGGTGGGGGTGGCCTACGGATCGCCGCTGCGCGACGCACAGCGTATGCTCATGCGCGCCGTGTCGGAGCATGGCCAGGTCATGAAGGATCCGGAGCCGCTGGTGGTGCTGGATGACTTCGCGGCGGACGCGCTGAACTTCACCCTGTACTACTGGATCGAGGTGGGAAGGAACGTAGATGCACGCATCGTCGGCAGCGACATCCGGTTCCGCATAGACAAGCTGTTCCGCGAGGCCGGCATCGTGATCGCGTACCCGCAGCGCGACGTGCACATCGACACGATAAGCCCGATGAAAGTGCGGCTCGTCGAGGGGGCGGCGGAAGAGGAGTCCGAGCCGCCGGACACGAAGCCGCACCTGCCGTAACGCATCGCGCACCCCCCGCCGTCCCGGCCATGCATGGGACGCGCGCACGTCGTGCGCGCCGAGGCGATTGCGCTGTAGTATTCGT
>DIWA01000073.1 GCA_002422525.1 Candidatus Hydrogenedentes bacterium UBA6118 | reverse complement strand
ACCGGCGCCCTCGCCGGTCATTGCTCGCTCCACGGCCGCGGGTTGGTTCGCCCGCCGGGCGCGCGGTAGAATCGGCCCGAGTTTCCTGCGGCTTCACACACTTTCCGAGGGGGTATCCATCTCATGGCAACCTATACCGAGTCCGCCGAGCGCCTGGTGATCGCACATGAAGGCATGCGTATCGTCTTCGTCCAGACCCCGCAGGGCTGGCGGCAGACGACCTGCAACACAGCGGACGACCCGCGCGGCATCGTCGCCGCGACGCCCCAGCCGCCGTTGCAGCTCAGCGTGCTCGGCAAGGCATGGGGCTTCGGCCAGGCCATGACGTCGAGCTACACGAACCTGCCCATGGAGATGGCGATGACCGACTGGTCGGGCGACGAGGCGTCGGCGCGGTTTTCCTACCGCCACGCGGAGCTGGGGCTGGTCGTGCATGTCGACTATGCGTTCGCGCCGGGCGCGCCGGTGGTCCGCGCGACGGCGACGGCCGTGAACGAGGGCGGCGCGCCGCTGGTCCTGGCGCATCTGTCCTCGCTGTGCCTCAGCGGCGTCGCGACGGACGGGCTCCTGCCGTGGAACGACCCGCGCAAGATCCGCGTGCACTACGGCTTGCAGACCTGGGAGGGGGAGGGGCAGTGGCGCGCCGCCGACCTGGAAACGCTCGGCGTGTACCCGGCCTCCATGCATCAGGAGTCGACCGCGTTCCAGGTGCGTTCGATCGGCAGCTATAGCACCGCGAAGTACGTTCCGATGACCGTTCTCGAGGATCTCGAGACCGGAAAGACCTGGTTCCTGCAGGTCGAGACGTCTTCGAGCTGGCACTACGAAGTCGCGCCGCGCGGCGTCCACGGCAGGGACCTCGGGGCGCTGCAGTTGCACGCGGGCGGCGCGTCGGAGCGGCATATCGGCTGGACCAAGACCCTGCAGCCCGGCGCCGCGTTCACCACCGTGCCCGCCGCCGCCGGGTGCTGCGCGGGCGACTTCACGGACGCGGTCCACGCGCTGACGCGCTATCGCCGCGCCGTGTTGCGTCCCGAGCCGGCGTGGGACGGCCCGTGCCCCGTGTTCTACAACGACTACATGAACGGGCTCTGGGCGGACCCGAGCGAGGAGCGGTCGCTTCCCGTGATCGACGCCGCCGCCGAGGCTGGCGTCGAGGGGTTCTGCATCGATGCGGGGTGGTTCACGCCGCGCGGAGGCTCGTGGGGCAACGGGCTCGGGATGTGGGAGCCGAGCCCGGACCGGTTCGGCGCGCGCGGCCTGCAGGGGATCCTCGACTACATCCGTGAGCGGGGGATGATCCCCGGGCTGTGGTTGGAGTTCGAGGTCTGCGGCGAGGACACGCCCATCGCGAAAGAGAAGCCGGATGCCTGGTTCCTCTGTCGCCACGGTCGGCGCGCGAACGGCGGGCCGCGGCTCTTCCTGAACCTGTGCAACCCGGAAGTGCGCGCCCATCTCCACGGCGTGATCGATCGCCTGGTCGCCATGGGCGTCGGCTTCTTCAAGAACGACCACAACGAGTGTACGCAGCTCGGCGACGACACGGCCGGCGACTCGGCGGCGGATGGCCTGATCGACTACACGCGCGCGCTGTACAGCTTCGCCGACGAGGTGCGGGCGCGGCATCCCGGGCTGATCCTCGAGAACTGCGGCAGCGGCGGGATGCGGCAGGACAACGGCATCGGCAGCCATTTCCACCTGCACAGCTTCAGCGACCAGGAAATCCCGTATCTGTGTCCGTCGATCCTGACGGGCCAGCTCGCGTTCATCCTGCCGGAGCAGCTCGGGATCTGGGCGACGCCCACGCCGCTGTACTTCCTGGACATGCACGACCCGGATACGGTCCGCTCGGAGGACTATCGCGCCGCGCGGGCCGACGGCGAGGAGACCATCTTCACCTGCGTCAACGGGCTCTGCGGCAATTTCTACCTGTCCGGGCGCATCGACGCGTCGGATGAGGTCAACCGCGCGCTCGTGCACGAGGCCGTGGCGGTGTATAAGGAGGAGCGGGGGCGCCTCCACGCGGCGTTCCCGTTCTGGCCGATCGGGTTCAGTCGCATCGGCGACGCGGCCGCATGGGCGGCGGTCGGTCTGGCCAACGAAGCGAACGATCGCGTCCTGCTGGCCGTGTGGCGACGCGAGGGCGCCGAGGACACCGTGACGCTCCCGCTGCGGGGATGGGCCGGACGCGCCGCGCGGGCGGAACTGCGCTACCCCGGCGGCGAGGCCTACGCCGTGCCGTTCCAGTACAACGCCGAGACGGGATCGCTCACCGTGACGCTGCCGAAGACCAACCAGGCGCGCTACTTCGTGATCCGCGCCGAATAGCGCGCGGATCCGCGCGGTCGGGCGAGCGGGAAGGCCGGGCTACCGCGCCTGGCCGGCCGCCGCCTGCTGCTTGTTCAGGCGCTTGCGGTCTTCGAGGGTGAGCAGCGCCTTGCGAACGCGCACGCTCTTCGGGGTGACCTCGACCAGTTCGTCCGGCGCGACCCACTCGAGGGCGGCGTCGAGCGTCAGCGCCCGCGGCACGTCCAGCGTCACGGTCTGGTCCTTCGTCGAGGCGCGGTGGTTGGTGAGCGCCTTGCGCTTCGTCGGGTTGCAGGGCAGGTCGCCCGGGCGCGCGTGCTCGCCGATGATCATCCCCTCATACACGG
Organism: Candidatus Hydrogenedentes bacterium UBA6118; assembly: GCA_002422525.1. Taxonomy (GTDB): domain Bacteria; phylum Hydrogenedentota; class Hydrogenedentia; order Hydrogenedentales; family SLHB01; genus UBA6118. Next base: position 12,088 of record DIWA01000073.1, on the reverse strand, counting down.
GGTCCATGGGCGACACGAACAACTCGCCGCGCTGCTGCAGGTTCTCGAGGCTGTAGGAAGTCGCCTCGCCGGTGTCCATGCTGATCATCGAGCCGCGGTTCCGGCCGCTGATCTCCCCGGCCCAGCGGTCATAGCCGATGAAGCGCGACGCCATGATGCCCAGTCCGCGCGTGTCGGTGAGGAATTCGCTGCGGAACCCGATCAGACCCCGCGTGGGGATGCGGAACTGCAGGCGCACCGTGCCCGCGTTGCTGTTCTCGAAATTCGCGAGACGCCCGCCGCGGCGCGTCAGCTTGTCTATCACCGTGCCCTGGTAGTCGACAGGCACGTCGATCGTCAGGTCCTCGAACGGCTCCAGCAGCGCTCCGTCGCGGTCGCGATGCGTGATGATCTCCGGCGGCGACACGCACAGCTCCATGCCTTCCCGGCGCATCTCCTCGACGAGGATCGCCAGATGCAGCTCGCCGCGGCCGGAGACTTTCATCGCGTCGCCGCGTCCCGTCTCCTCGACCCGCAGCGCCACGTTCGTGCGCAGCTCGCGCTCGAGTCGCGTCTTGATCTGGCGAATGGTCACCGCCGTGCCGTCGCGGCCGGCGAACGGCCCGCTGTTCACCATGAACAGCATCGACACCGTCGGCTCCTCGATGTCGAGCGGCGGCAGGGCGCAGTCCTCGAGCCCCGGCGCGGCGAAGGTGTCGCCGATGCCGAGCGCCTTCGGTCCCGCGATGGTCACGATGTCGCCCGCGCCGACCTCATCGCAGGCCACCGAGTCGAGGCCCTTCGTGGTCCAGAGGTACGTCGCCTTCTCCAGCTCGACCCCGACGACCTCCCAGTCGTCATCGTCCGCGTTCTGACGCTGCCATTCCGCCCGGCGCGCCCGCGTGGAGATCACCGAGATCGGCTCGCCGCGCCGCAGCCGTCCCTGCAACACGCGGCCCGTGCCCGTGCGGCCGATGTGGTCGCGCCAGCCCAGCGTGCTCACCTGCATGAGGAACGGCGCGTTCTCATCGCCGCGGGGAACCGGCACGCGCTCCACGATCGTCTCGAACAGCGCGTCCATGCCCTCGTGCGGGTCGCGCTCCAGGTCGCGCACCATCCAGCCGTGAAGCCCCGAGCCGTACAGCACGGGAAAATCGCACTGCGCATCCGTCGCGCCCAGCTCGAGGAACAGCTCGAAGGTCTTGTCCAACGCCTTGTGCGGGTCCGCGTTGGGGCGGTCCGCCTTGTTCACGATCACGATCGGATGCAGCCCGAGCCGGAGCGCACGCATCAGCACATAGCGCGTCTGCGGCATCGGCCCCTCGTTCGCGTCCACCAGCAGCAGCACCGAGTCCACCATCGACAAGATCCGCTCCACTTCGCCCGAGAAATCCGCGTGCCCCGGGGTATCGATGATGTTGATGCGGTAGTCCTGCCACGCGACCGTGCAATGCTTCGACCGGATCGTGATGCCGCGTTCCCGCTCCAGCTCATTGTTGTCCATGACCCGCTCCGCCACCTGCGCATTCTCTCGGAACACATGCGCCGCACGGAAGATGCTGTCGATCAGGGTGGTCTTCCCATGGTCGATGTGGGCGATGATGGCGAGGTTGCGAATGCGATCAAGCGGCGTCATGTAAGGCGGAGTCCTCGAGCGGCGCAGTGCGCCGCGGTTGCTTTCGGCGGGGAAACGAGACAGAAAGACAGAAAATGGTACATCAGGCGCGGCCGACAAAGCAAATTCCCGAAGCGCTCCCCCGGGCCCGGTGCGGCCATGCCGCAGAATGCCGCCGCGCCGATGAGGGCGACCGGACTGGGTACCGCGCGGCGCATGTCGCGAGCGCTCACTTACTCAGACTGCGATGTGGACCATGAGGGGATGCCAGCAGGTGTGCTACTCGATCTTCTCCTTGAGTATCTCCGCGAGGTTCCTCGTGAAGACGGCGGCGTCGCGATAGTCCAGGTGCGAGCCGTCCGGGCACTCGAAGGACGCCAGCGTCTCGTAGTCCTCGAAGTGTATCGTCGCCGCAGCCGTGCGTTGCGCGAACACGTTCCAGTACTGCTTCCTGGGATAGTACTGCTCATCCAGATCCCAGACCTCACCAGAGGTCGGCAGGCGCACGAACACGACTCGGCCTCCTCTGTCCTGTATGGCGCGCACAGCGCGTTCCACGCGCTCGCACTGGGCGAGGAACTCGTCAACCGACATTGTGCCTTCGGAGTACTGCTCCGTCGCGATCTTGACGCGTCGGCTAAGGTGCAGGGGCAGGTACTCACCCATGGCCTGATAGTCCGCGGCTCGGTAGCGAGACGGACGGGTCGTCAAGTAGGGGTGGTATGGTCGGCCATTCAGTCGCATCCCGAGCGAGGCAAGCGTCAGTCCCTCGTGTAAGACTGCGCAGTTCTTCTGCAGATGCAGACGCGCGCTTAGGGCGAGGCCTCCACTTGTTGATCGTTTGTCCGGCCAGTCGTGTGTCCAGTACTCCAGGTGATCCGTCTGGTCATCCCAGAGTTGGGGACTCAGCCACCTCGCGGCGAAGGAGCAGACCACAGTTCCGCGGAAGGTGTCGTCCTCGGCGAAGTGCTCCAGCGTGGCCATCGGTGGCCTGCCGTCAACCGCCAGCATGAAGACCTTCCTCCCACCAAGCGCATCTTGCAGGATCTCAGGATCCACATCCAGTTGCATACGGGAGGCCCCAAGCAGGACCACGCTCTCCGGGCCGCTCTCTCTGACGGCATCTCGCTGCATGGCCCACAATTCCTTGGAGTCTGGCACCGTGGGATGGTATCCAGCCGCGCGGGCGACGACCTCGAGCGTCCCCAGCAGCGCCAGGAACAGGACCACGCCCCCTAGCCACGCCTTGGGGGTGGTTGGGGCTCGGAGAACGTTGTCAGAACTGGAAGTAGATGAATGCACGTTCGTCTCCACCATTGGACCCCCAGAACAGCAGCAGGAGCATCGCGGCGATCGCGGCGCTCTGGACGGGCCAGCGCAAGCCAGCAAAGACATCGACCAGACTGCGTTCGCGCATGAACCAGTGATGGGCAAGGACGCAACCGTTCACGAGGAACGCAGTCATGATATCGACGCGAGAGATCACGCCAACCGCGTTCTCGGACTGCATGCCCACCATGCTCGACACCAGATCGAAGGCCTGCCCGAAGGACTGAGCCCGGAACAGGACCCAAGTGAAACAGACGGCGAGGTAGGTAAGCGACACCCCGGCGAGCCGCTTCCAGAGGGCGCTGTCGGAGGTCGGGACCAAGCCCGCGCGCGCGGCGAACCGCTCAATGACGCGGTAGATGCCGTGTAACCCGCCCCACGCGACAAACGTCCACGAAGCGCCATGCCACAGCCCGCCCAGCAGCATCGTGACCATCAGGTTGACGTGTGTGCGGACGCGTCCCTTCCTGTTGCCGCCGAGCGGGATATACAGGTAGTCCCTGAGCCAACTGGACAGACTGATGTGCCATCTCTTCCAGAAATCGGAGAACCCGATGGCGGCGTAGGGATACCTGAAGTTGTCCGGCAGATAGAAGCCCAGGCAGAGCGCGACGCCGATTGCGCAAGTGGAATACCCGGCGAAATCGAAGAAGATCTGAACTGAGAACGCGAGGGTACCGGCCCAGGCATTGTGCCATATCAGCGGGTCTTGGCTGTTGAAGACGCGGTCGCTGATCGGAGCCATCAGCGCATCCGCGACCACCACCTTCTGCAGCAGGCCGACAAGCAGCAGCACAAGCCCCCAGGACATCTCGGTCTGCGTTGCTCTTTTCGGCGTGATGCACTGCGGCAGGAAATCCACGGCGCGAACGATGGGTCCGGCCACCAACTGGGGGAAGAACGTCACGAACAGGGCGAAATCAAGGAAAGACTGCCAGGGCTTTGCGTTCCCTTTGTATACGTCGAGCGTATACGACAGGGTCTGGAACGTGTAGAACGAGATGCCGACAGGCAGGATGATATCGACAGCGAGCGGCTCGAAATGCACTCCGAACTGTGCAAGCACATAGATGAAGTTGTCGAGCAGGAATCCGCCGTACTTGAAGAACCCCAGCAGACCAAGGTTGCAGCACAGCGAGACGAGCAGGAACAGCCTTCGTGTTGCCAGCGTCTTGGCCCGATGGATCCGACGTGCGGCGAACCAGTCCACGATTGTCGAGATCCACAGCAGGATGACGAAGGGCGGGTTCCACGCCGCGTAGAACACGTAGCTGGCTATCAGGAGATTGGTCTTCTTGACCCTCCAGGGAAAGGGGGCGTTGTGCAGGGCGAGCACCACGAGGAAGAAAACGAGGAAAGTCAGGGAATTGAAGAGCACAAGACACAACCTCCCCCTGGTCGCAGGGAACGGACCCAACCGAAACAAGCCGCGCGTGCCGCGCGCGACATAATATACTGCGGTTCTGCATGCATCTGTCAAGAGGCTTCATCGCCGCTGCTTGGACGCTGCGGTTCGCGCCGCGGCGCCGTCGCGATTGCGCGGTTTGCGCGGCGCAGGTATACTCGTCTGTCGCTGTGGAACGCATGGACGCCCGCGGGATGGGCGTTCGTCAACGGAATGGACGGGAGGCGTCGTGTTACCGAAGGGACTGGGCAGTCTGGGCAATCTTGGCGGCATGATGAAGCAGGCCATGGAGATGAAGTCCAAGATTGAGGAGATGAAGGAGCAGCTCGGGGCGTTGTCGGCGGAGGCGACGTCAGGCGGGGGCATGGTGTCCGTCGAGATGTCGGGGAAGTTCGAGTTGCTCCGCGTGACCATTGACCCGGAGATCGTGAATCCCGAGGAGATCGAGATGCTCGAGACCCTCGTGCAGGCCGCGGTGAATGAGTGCGCACACAAGATCCAGGAGCTGATCCAGGAGAAGATGCGCGAGATCACCGGCGGGCTGGATATTCCGGGCATTACCTGATTGGCCCGGCGGGAGCAGTCTGAGCGTGCGCATCGTCTTTTTCGGCACCCCGGAGATCGCCGCGCCGTCGCTCGCCGCGTTGGCGGCGGCGTACGACGTCGTCGCGGCGGTGTGCCAGCCTGACCGGCCCCAGGGGCGCGGCCGCAAGCTCAAGGCGCCGCCCGCGAAGGCGTGGGCGGAGGCGAACGGCATCCCCGTGGTGCAGCCGACGAAGCTGAACGACGGCGCGTTCGAGGCCTGGCTCCGCGAACAGCGACCCGACCTCTGTGCTGTGGCGGCGTACGGCAGGCTGCTCAAGCAGCCCCTCCTCGATGTGCCGCCGCTGGGGTGGCTGAACATGCACCCGAGCCTGTTGCCGCGATACCGCGGTCCGTCGCCGATCCAGTCGGCCATCCTCAACGGCGACGAAGTCACCGGCGTGACGATCATGCGCGTGTCGCTCGAGATGGACGCCGGCGACATCCTGCTGCAGGAGGAGATGCCGATTCGACCGGACGACACGGCGGCGACGCTGTCGGAGCGCCTGGCGGAGCGCGGGGCGCATCTGCTGGTGCAGGGCGTGGGGCTGGTTGCGCGGGGCGAGGCCGTGTTCACGCCGCAGGATGAAGCCCGCGCGGTGTACTGCCGGCTGTTCGAGAAGCGGGACGGCCTGATCGACTGGACCCAGCCGGCGCGTCGCGTGCATAACCTGGTGCGGGCCGCGCAGCCGTGGCCCGCGGCGCATACGCCGTTCCAGGGCGAGCCGTTGCGCATCCTGCAGACGGAGCCGCTCGATGCGGCGGACGCGGGCGCGCCGGGCGAAGTGACCGCGGTCGACGCCGAAGGGTTTGTCGTGCGCGCGGGCGAGGGCGCGGTGCGGGTGCTGCGCGTGCAGCCGGCCGGCAAGCGAGGCATGTCGGCGGCGGAGTTCGTTCGGGGCCGTCGGTTGACGCCCGGAATGCGCTTTGGCGACGACTCGGCCGCGGGAGCGCCTTGACCGTGCCGCTTGATCTCGTGCGCGATTCCGCCGTGCGCATCCTTCTCCGCGTGTTCGAGCACGGGGCGTATGTGAGCGTCGCCCTGGACCGCGGGCTGCGGCGGCGCCAGGTGTCCGAGCGGGGCCGGCGCTTCCTGACCCAACTGGTCTACGGCACGGTGCGCAATGCGCGCCTCTGCGACCACGTGTTGGCGGGTCTGTTGCGTCAGCCGCTCGCCGAGCTGCCCGCCCCGATCCGCGTCATCCTGCGGATGGGGGTGTACCAGGCGTTGTTCCTGCGGCAGGTCACCTTTCCCGCGATGGTGCATACCTCCGTGGACCTGGCCGCGAAGCATGGCCACGCCGGCACCGCCCGGCTGGTGAACGCCGTGCTCCGGCGCGTTCCCGAGCGGCTCGAAGACGTCGTTCTGCCCGACGGGCCGCCCGCGGCGCGTCTCTCCGTGCGCTACTCGATGCCCGAATGGCTGGTGGAGATGCTCCGAGCCGAGGTCGACGGCGATCTTGCGCGGCTCGAAACGCTCTGCGCGCTGCTCGCGGAGGAGGCCCCCGTGACGCTCCGCGCGAACCGGCTCCGGATCACCCGGGAAGCGCTGTGCGAAGGGTTGGAGTCCACGGGCTACCTCGCCGCGCCCCGCACCGCCGTGCCCGACGAGGTCACGGTCGTCGACGGGCGTCCGCCCGTGCGATCGAAGCTGTTCCTGAACGGCGCATGCATGCTGCAAGACCCCGCGGCCATGCTCGCGGCGCGGCTCGTGGAACCCCAGCCCGATGAACGGGTATTGGACCTGTGCAGCGCGCCCGGGGGCAAGACGACCCACCTGAGCGAGTTGGCGGACGGGAAGGCGACGATCATCGCCGTCGACGCGCATGCGCACAAGCTCCGGCTCGTGCAGGAGAACGTGGAGCGGCTCGGCGCGCCGGGCGTCGCGATCGCGTGCGCCGACGGACGCATCCCGCCGTTCCGGGCGCAGACCTTTGACCGCGTGTTGGTCGACGCGCCGTGCAGCGGCCTCGGCACGATTCGGCGGCGCCCGGAGGTGAAGGAACGGATCCGGCCGGAACGCCTGCCGGAGTTCGCGGAGAAGCAGGTCGAGCTGTTGCGGAGTGCGGTGCAACTCTGTAAGATCGGCGGCGCAATCATCTACGCCGTCTGTACCTTCACCCCGCAGGAAACTACAGGTGTGATGCAGGTGATCACCGACTCGGAACCCGTCGCCCTGGAAGACGGCCCGCCGTGGATGGACCAGTGGAAGATAGGGACAGGACAGTACAAGACGCTCGCCGAAAGAGATGGTCTGGACGGGTTCTACTTGATGCGCTTGCGGAAGCGATCCTGAACGTCTGCGCCTTTCTGCTCCGGTTCATCTGGTGGTCGGCGAAGTGGAGCGCGGCCACCGTGTTCTTCCTCGCCGTCATGGCCGTCGCGGGCTACTACGTGTTCATGCGGGCGGTGGCCGGGGGCGACTACGTCACCGTGCCCGCCATCGTGGGCATGCCGTTCGCCGAGGCCTACACGACGCTGGTGGACAGCGGGCTGGCCGTGGGCGAGGTGCGCGAGCGCTTCAACCAAAGTGTGCCGAAGAGCCACGTCATCTCCCAGCGGCCGCGGGCGGGCAAGGTGGTGCGCAAGGGGCGCAAGGTCTACCCGACCGTGAGCATGGGGGCCGACCTCGCGGAGGTCCCGGACCTCATCGGGCAGACGCAGACCGAGGCCGAGGCGACGCTTGCGCGCACGGGCCAGTTTACCGTGCGGCAGCCCGTGTCGCACATGCCGCATCCGACGGCGCCCGACATCGTGATCGGTCAGGATCCCCCCGCGGGCAAGGCGGCCGCCATCGGCGCGACCATCGCGTTGCTCGTGAGCAGCGGCGCGGGCGGGCGCGGTTTCCTCATGCCCGATCTGGTCAACATGCCGCAGGACGACGCCGTGCGCACGATCGAGCGCATGGGGCTCAAGCCGGTCCCGATCCTCGTGGACGCGCCGGATGCGCCGATGGACGTCGTGCTCGAACAGACCCCGCCGCCCGGCACGACGGTCCGTGCGGACGACGAGGTCTCGTTCAAGGTGCGCAGCTCGAAGCCTGTCGAGGGCGCCTGGCGCGAGATCCGCATTCGCTACGTGACGCCCGAGTCCTGGGTCGAGCGGCGGGTGCGCTTTGACGTGATCAACAAGGACGGCGTGTCGTGGACCCTGTTCCCGCAGCCGAAGGACTACGAGGCGGGGCAGCCGCCTCGGTACCCCGGCGGAACGCCGTTCACGATCCCCCTTCGGTTCCGGGACCAAGTGACCGTCGAGGTCTATCTGGACGGCGTCCGCGTGCAGAGTTACTACTACGAAGGGGATGCGGATCCCGTTGTGACGCGATACGCCGCGCCCCCGGAAGGAACGCCCAGTGGCTAAGCTGAAGATCGCTCCCTCAATTCTGTCGTCGGACTTCAGTCGGCTCGGCGAGGAAGTGCGCGCCGTGATCGACGCCGGCGCGGACCTGATCCATGTCGACGTGATGGACGGGCATTTCGCGCCGAACATCACCATCGGCCCGCCGGTGGTCGCGAGTCTGCGCCAGCACTGCTCCGTGCCCATGGACGTCCACCTGATGATCGATGATCCCGGCGCCTACGTGCCGGGGTTCGCGGACGCCGGCGCGGACATCATCACGTTCCATGTCGAGGCCGCGGTGCATCCCCACCGGGTGATCCATCAGATCAAGGACCTCGGCTGCAAGGCCGGGATCGTCCTGAATCCGGGCACCTCGCAGGACGAGATCGAGTATCTGGTCGACGACATCGACATGGTGTTGCTCATGACGGTGAATCCCGGGTTCGGCGGGCAGAAGTTCATCCCCGAGATGCTCCGCAAGATCCAGATGGTGCGCGCGATGCTCGGCGACCGCGACCTCGAGGTCGACGGAGGCATCGACGACTCGACCGCGCCGCTGGTGGTCGAGGCAGGCGCGAACGTGCTCGTGGCGGGGTCCTACGTGTACAACAGCGACTCGTACCTCGACGCGATCGAGCGCATACGGGACGCCGTGAACCGCAGCCAGGCGTCGCGGAATCAGCAGGACGCGTAGAAAACGCTTGATCCGGAGCGTCGCGGCAAGTAGGTTATGTCTTCGAGCGCAAGCCCGGCCGCTCTGGAATCGTCGGGCAAGGGGCAGATACTCACGAACAACCTTTTGGGGGGCTGTGCCATGAGAACCCTGAGTGCGCTGCTTGCGGCAGCGGTGATCCTCGGGGCCGGCGCGCTGCCGGCGTACGGCGAATTCCAGAACGTTGAGGTGGGCGGAGAGGTCCGGATCCGCTACAACCACATCATCAACAACTATCCGACGCCGGGGTCGTTCGCGTTGCGCTGGCCTTCGCTGCCGCTGGTCGACTGGCTGGGCGCGCGTCCCATCGGCGACATGGTCAGCTACATCGGCTCGGGCGGCGCGCCGGCTTCCGTGCGCGGCAACGGACTCGGCATCCTGAGCCCGTACGCCTGGGACGACAACACGAACAAGTTCGACTTCTTCGAACAGCGCACCCGGCTGAACGTGAAGGCGGACTTCACGAACGAGGTCTCGGCCTTCATCGAACTCGACAGTTACGAGTGGTGGGGCGAGGACTTCCGGTCCGACTGGGTCACCGGCGTGGACCGGTCCGCCAACTCGATCGATGACGTCGAGATCTTCCAGGCCTACGTCGAGGCGTCGGACATGTGGGGCCTGCCCCTGCGCGCCCGGATCGGCCGCCAGGAGCTGTCGTTCGGCAACGAGTGGCTGGTCGGCAACAAGGACTTCGGCCCCTACTTCGTCGGGCTGAGCTTCGATGCGCTGCGGTTGACCTACCCACCGACCAGTTCTCCGTGGACGCCTGGGCGGCCATGCTGGCTGAGGGCGGCCTCGCGGAAGAAGACGGCGATGTGACCTTCTACGGCCTCTATGCCAGCACGCCCGCGATCGAGAATTGGACGTTTGACGCGTACTGGCTGTGGCTTCGCGACGCCCGCGGCCTGAACGACACCAACCTCGGGTTCTTCGCGGAGCGGTTGGAGGACGTCTTCGGGGTCGACGACTACGACGCGACCAACATCCACACCATCGGGCTGCGCGCCAGCGGCATGATCGGCGGGTTCGACCTGAATGCAGAGGCCGCCTACCAGTGGGGCGACGCCGGCCAGGTCGGCTACATCTTCAAGCCCTTCCTTTACGGCGACGACGACGCCGAGTACGCCAACTGGGCCGGGACCATCGAAGCGGGCTACACCTTCGACGCGATGTGGCAGCCGCGCGTGTTCCTCGGCTTCGACTACTACGGCGGCGAGGACAACCGCGACATCAGTCTGTTCGACTGGCTGTGGCCGTTCGACCAGCCCGAAGCGAGCGTCAGCTTCAACCGCCTGTTCTCGGACACGATGCGCAGCGGGTTCTTCGACCTCAACAACGATCTCTCGAATGTGTGGATCGGCCGGGGCGGCGTGATGGCGCACCCGACCGAGAGCGTCACGGTGATCGCCAGCCTGACCTACTTCGAGGCGCTGAACGCGTTCGACTCGCCGGTCTACTGGGATTTCGGCGGCCTCCGTATCCCGGTCGCGCCCGGCCTGAGCTTCTGGACCACGGAAGGCGCGGACGACCTCGGCTGGGAGATCGACCTCGTCGGGGTCTACCGCTACACCGAGGACCTGTCCTTTGAGGGTCAGATCAGCTATCTGTTCCCGGGCGACGGGCTCGTGGACGGCAGCTTCACCAGTTGGAACGGCCTGGTCACGAACCAGGGCTCCGACAAGGACGACAGCATCTACCTGACGTTTGAGACCAGCCTGCGGTTCTGAGGCGCGCACAGCGCGGCGCAGACCAGGCGCGGCACAGGTGAACATCGGCGGCGAGGCCCCTGAACGCGTGTCCGGGGGCCATTGCACGCCATCCGGCGGAGGGGATCGAGATGAGCAAGCTGCGGATCGGGTTCGTGGGCGTGGGCGGCATGGGCCAGTGCGCCCATTTGCAGAACTACGCTGTGCTGGGCGATTGCGAAGTGGTCGCGCTCGCGGAGCTGCGTACGGATCTCGGCCGACGCGTGGCCCAGCGCTACGGCATCCCGCGCACCTACGCCAACCACACGGAGATGCTCGCGAGCGAGCAGCTCGACGGTATCGTTGCGTCGCAGCCGTTCAACCGCCACGGCGTGCTGCTGCCGGATCTGTTCGAGGCCGGCGTCCCCGTGTTCACGGAGAAGCCCCTGACCTGCTCGATCGAGGCGGGGGAGAAGATCCTGCAAGCCCTCCGGTCGAGCTCCGCGCGCCACTACCTCGGCTACCACAAGCGCAGCGACCCCGCATCGGTCTATGCGGTCGAGGAGATCCGTCGGCTGAAGGAGACCGGCGAGCTCGGTCCCATGCGGTACGTGCGCATCTGTATGCCCGCGGGCGACTGGGTGGCGAACGGCTTCGCCGCGCTGCTCCAGAGCGACGAGCCCCTGCCGCCGATGGACTGGGACCCGCTGCCGAGCGACATGGACGAGGAGATGCAGCAGGCCTACAGCGCGTTCGTCAACTACTACATCCACCAGGTCAACTACATGCGCTACCTGTTTGGCGAACCGTACGCGTTCTCCTATGCGGATCCGGCCGGACGCATCCTGGCGGTGCACAGCGAGAGCGGCGTGCCCGGCATCATCGAGATGTCGCCCTACGAGACCACCGTGGACTGGCAGGAGGAGGCGCTCGTCGCCTTCCACCACGGCTTCGTGAAGGTGCAGCTCCCCGCGCCGCTGGCGCACAACCGCCCCGGAGTCGTGACGGTGTACCGCGACCCGGGCGACGGCGCGAGGCCGACCGAGATACGGCCGCGGCTCCCGTGGGTGCACGCGATGCGGCAGCAGGCGCAGTTCTTCCTGGACGCGATCCATGGAAAGCGGACGCCCCTCTGCGAAGCCCCGGAAGCGCTCGAGGATCTCAAGATCGCGCGCGACTACATCGAGGCCATGCGCGACGGCTGCTGCTGACGGCTGACGACACGCGCGTAGGCGCGCGTGGCGCGCCGTGCCCACACAATGACCGGCGAGGGCGCCGGTCCCACACATCTGCGGGGGGGTTGTGACCAGCGATCCGTTGGCGCTTCCTGCGAGACCGAAGCCACCGCGGAGAGAAAGCGGCAGCAAGCTGCCGCACTCCGAAAGAGGCTCCGCCTCAAGCGTTCGGTCGGGGGGCATGCGCCGCCGCAGGCGGCCGTGGAG
>DIWA01000007.1 GCA_002422525.1 Candidatus Hydrogenedentes bacterium UBA6118 | reverse complement strand
CACAAGGGGGGAGGAATGACCGGCGGGGGCGCCGGTCCCACACAATGGGGGGCGAATGACCGGCGAGGGCGCCGGTCCCACACCTGCATTCTAGTCGCGGGGGCGGGGCTATCTCCAGCGGGGGCTGACCGGCGGGGGCGCCGGTCCCACACGGAAAGGGGCCGTTGGGTTGGACGGGGCGGCGTTTGGTGTCAAACCTACGTTCGCCCTTCATGCGGCGAGGTTCGCGGGACTGACCGGGGCCGCATTTTCGCGTGTGGTATACTCTTGGATTATGAGTCCAACATTCTGGCGGTTCATGCGTTATGCGCGGCCATACTGGGCGCTTATCGCGGGCGCAATCGTGGCGGGCGTGCTCAAGTTTTCGCTTGCATTGCTGCTGCCGTGGTCGCTGGGTTACACGATTGACCACGTGCTTCCGGAGATAGAGCGCACGGGGGACTACCGGTCGTTGTGGTTCGTGCTGGGGCTGCTGACGATCTCCTTCATCGTGCGGTCCGGGGCGACGTATTACCGGTCGTATCTGGCGAGCGTGGCGGGGAACCGGGTGGTGTTCGACATCCGGCGCGATCTGTTTCGCCACATGCAGCGGCTGAGTCTGCGCTATCACAGCAGTCGGCGGACGGGGCAGAGCACGTCGCGCCTGATCAACGACATGCACGCCGCCCAGGACATCCTGAACCAGGGGATCGTGGCGATCGCGATGGATGTGTTCTTCCTGGTGGGGGTGGTGATCGTTCTGCTGTTCTACGACCTGCGTTTGGCGGTCGTGAGTCTGTTCACGCTGCCGTTTTACGGGGTGGTGTTCCACGCGCTGAATCCGAAGCTCCGCGCGGCCTCGCGCAAGGTGCAGGAGCAGATGGAGCAGATGTCCGGCGAGGTGACGGAGAAGCTGGCGGGCTTGCAGGTGGTGATTTCCCATGGGCGCGAGAAGACGGAGGAAGCGCGTTTCTTTCAGCATCATCGGAGGTTTTACGATCGCGTGCTGGCGCGGGTGCGCGTGCGGGTGACGCTGAACTCGATCGCGGAGTTCTTGCAGTCGTTCGGGCCGATTCTGGTGATCTCGTACGGCGGCTATCTTGTGGCGACGGATCCGCAGTTCACGATCGGGCGGTTGGTGACGTTCTACGGGTTTTTGAGTCACTTGTACTTGCCGACGCGACGCCTGGCGGATTACTCGGCGCTGCTTCAGGAGCGGCTGGCGGCGCTGGATCGCGTGTTCGAGGTGCTGGACACCGTGCCGGACATCGCGGATACGCCGGAGGCCAAGCCGTTGATCGTGCGACGGGGCGCGATCGAATTCGACCACGTGTGGTTCGGCTATGCGCCGGATGCGCCGGTGCTCAGCGACGTGCATCTGCAGATCGAGCCGGGGCTTTCCATGGCGTTGGTGGGGCGGAGCGGCGCGGGCAAGTCGACGCTGGTGAACCTTGTGCCGCGGTTCTACGACGTGACGCAGGGGGCGGTGCGGATCGATGGGCAGGACGTGCGCGATGTGACGATCCGATCGTTGCGCGACCACATCGGGATGGTGTTGCAGGACTCGATTCTGTTCAGCGGGACGCTGCGCGAGAACATTATGTATGGGCGGCGGAACGCGACGGAAGCGGAGATGCGCCGGGCGGCGGAGATGGCGCATGTGGACCAGTTCGTGCAGGAGTTTCCGAAGGGCTACGACACGGTGGTCGGTGAGCGCGGACTGACACTGAGCGGGGGACAGAAGCAGCGGGTGAGCATCGCGCGGGCGTTCCTGCGGGATCCGCGGATCCTGATTCTGGACGAAGCGACGTCGAGCCTCGATTCCGGGGCGGAGCAAGCGATCCAGGATGCGTTGATGGAGCTGATGCGTGGGCGGACGACGTTGGTGATCGCGCATCGGCTGAGCACGATCGTCGACTGCGATATGGCGGTTGTGCTGGAGAACGGGCGGATTGTGGAGGCGGGGCGGCACGCGGAGCTGCTGCATAACCGCGGGCTGTACTTCACGCTGTGCGAGGAGCAGTTCGGGGGGGCGGGGATGGACGACATTTCGTCGGAGTTCGCGGATCTGCGGACGGCGTCGCGGCGGACGGAGGCGGTCTGAGACGCTTGACGTTCCGCGGACGCGGATCGCGCCTGATCGATGAGAAACGGGAGACGCTTGAACTTCGGTTCGTCGCGTCTCCCGTTTTTCGTTCTTGGGGGCGTGTTTGTGCGCTACACGGCGGCGAGCACGCGGTCGCGGCGGCGTCCGTCCAGGAAGGCGCGGATCGACTCGGTCTCGTTGTACTGCAGGTCGACGAAACGCAGGCCGAAGTCGTAGCTGCCGTCGGCATTGGGTCGCGTCCATGCGACGCGCCCTTTGCACTCGAGGGGACTGATGTCGGCGCGCAGCTCGAGTCCGATGAGCACGGGGGTCCCGTTCTCGACCTTGCGCCGGGTCGAGAAGCGCGCACCTTCGAGGGAGAGGTCGCGGGTGGCGGCGCCGCGGGCGGCTGCTTCGCCGGGGAAGGACAGCCATGCTCCCACCCGCGCGTTTGCGCGCGGGTGACGGCGTCTGTCTGTCTGCTGTCTGGTAGTCATCGGGTATTCTCTATCTTTCCAGGCGATCGTGAACACAGGCGGTCCCGCCTTCTGCCTTGGCGCACTCGTCAGCATACACACTGAATTGATGTCCATTGCGCGGGGAAAGTTCCTTCGCCGCTGCGTTCGCCGGTTCCTGCCGGACGGCGGTCAGTAGATTAGACGGCGCCAGGGCCTTCGGGATTCAGTCGCCGCTGCAAGATGTGGTGAACAGGGGGCGGCGTCGGGCCGGGGAGCGAATGGGCCTACACCAGTCCGACCGGGTATGCGCACTTCCCGGGGCGTTCCAGCGGCGTCATGGTTGAAACGCAGGGGAAACGCGATCTATGCCCGGGACAGGTCTGGGGGGATCAAGGCAGGACGCGCTGGAGCGGCGCGTCGCCGTAGCGGATGGTCGGGCCCTGGGCCTCGAAGACGTACTCGTAGTCGTCGAGGCGGATGGTGAGCTGAGCGCCCGTGAGCTTCCACGAACCGGGCGCGCGGTCGGGGGCTTCGGGGCGGTCGTCGCGGACGCGGACCACGCCGTTCGGCTCGAAGGTGAACTCGAGGTCGCCGGCGCGCCAGGACGTGCCGATGAGGTCGTCGGGGGCGACGGTCGGGGCGTCGGAGCCGGGCGTGTCGGCGTCGAGGTCCAGCGGGGGCGCGGCGGGCGCCGCGGCCGGAGGGGCGTCGTGGGTATGCGGTACGGGAGGGGCGGCGTCGGGGTCCGAACCGCAGGAGCAACCCGGCCAGCAACTCGCCACGACGAGCGATGCCGCGGCCCATGTAGGGAACCAGATCTTGCGTGCGTTCATGTGTCGCCCCTCCCGTCACTCACTGCAAGGGCAGCGGTCAGTCGGCCGCCACGGTGATGTGCACCGAGGTCTGGTCGTCCGACCTGGAGATGACATAGTTCAGGGCGCGGCCGTCCTTGGCGTAGTTCATCATGCGGGTGTCGCTGCCCTGCGACATCACCATCTCCTCTTTCCAGCCTTCGCCTTCCGCCGCGACCTTGAGCGCTTCGGCGACCTTGGCCACGGGGTCGGGCGTCTGGCCGGTGACGGAGAAGCCCTCCTGGCCGAGCGCGCCGGAAGCGGCGCCGGTGATCACGAGCCCGTCGTAGACCGGGGCGTCATCGGGGAAGTTCTCGGGGATGGCCGCGTCGTCGCCGAACTGCATGGAGACGTCGCCGTCCTCGGAGCGGATCGTGATGCGGGAGTCGCCGGCGTTGAACTCGAAGCCGTCGCCGGAGATGGAGAAGCCGCCGTTGTCACTGGCGTCGGCGGTGTCGTCGGCAGTCTCACTGGCGGTCTCGTCGGCGAAGGCATCCGTGATTTCCTCTGTGGTCGCAGCATCCGTCGTCGCGTCGTCGGCATCGCTTGCGCCGTCGCCCTCGGAGGCCTTGCCGCCGCATCCGACGATAGCGGCCAGGGTCAGCGCCCAGACGAGGGCCATGCTGAAGATGCGCTTGCTCATGATGTCGATCACTCCCGTTGTTGAGGCGGGCGCGGCGCCCGCGGTCTTGTTCGCGTATGTCGCGCCCCGGGGACCCGAGGCGCGACGGCATGGCGGTAAGGATAGTCCGCGGAACGGCTTCCGTCAACGGGGAACCGCTCCGCCGGGGGCTTGGGCGGCCGTCGTCAGGAGGGGACGCCGGCGTCTTCGGAGGCGACTTCCGTCTCCGCTTCTTCGGGCTGCTCGAAGTCGAACTCGGGCGTCTCCGGAACGCGGGCGGGCAGGATGACCTCGCACTTGTCGCCGTCGCAGTAGAGGTCCTGGGCTTCGTCGGTATTGAGGCCCTGGAAGGCGATCGGCTTCAGACGGGAGAGGGCGTGGAGGTACATCTCCTCGCTGATCTCCTGGTAGGGGGCCTGGGCGTACTGATGGTCGGTGAGGGGGAGAAAGCTGACGGATTTCAGGCGCGTCTCGTAGAGTTCGAGGATCTTGGGCAGGTCCTTGGCTTCCTCCGGTTTGAAGGTGACGGTGACGCTGACCTGGTTGTCGGCCCAGTAGTACTGCATCTGGGCGGCGTTCTCGACCTGTTCCCAGATCGAGACGTCGGTCTTGGAGCGTTCGAAGTTCTCATGCATGACGGGGAAGTAGGCGACCCAGGTGTTGTCGCCGTAGACGGATTCCTCGATGTGGTAGCCGGCCTGGCGCAAGGGCTCGACGAGGGGACTGGTCTTGTCGAGGCGGATGGCGCGGAGGTAGTGCCTGGCGTGGGGGTAGTGGATCCCCGGGGTGACGCCGGGGAGCAGAGAGACGGTGCCGCTGGGTTTGACGCTGGTCTTCTTGATGCTCTCGGGGATGCACAGCCACTGGCTGTAGATGCGGTCGAGGTCGCAGATGTACTGGTATCCCTTGTCGCACCACTCGAGATGGGTGCGGCGGCCGTGGCGCTCGAAGCTCTCGACGATGCCGGACTGGGACAGGCCGATGCGTCGGTTGCGGAGCATGATGGCGTTGGTGCGCTCATTGTGGGTGGGGACGAGGGTGACCGTTTTCGCGTAGAGGTAGGCGAACTTGAGGGTGCGTTTGTACTCGTCGAACGAGGCGTGCAGCGACGGGAAGGTCTCGACGAGGTTGCAGATCTCGTAGGACTCGAGGCTCTGCTCGGCGCAGGGGTTGGTGCCGGCGACCTTTGCGTCGCGCCAGTTGGCGCCGTCCTTCATGCGACCGTAGGCGCGGGCGTTGTCGAGCCAGAAGTAGCCCGGTTCGCCGTTCTTGGCGGTCTGGGCGCCGAGTCTGGAGTAGTCCATGCCGGTGTTCGTGGCGACGCTGTTGTTGGAGGCCCACCGCCAGGCGGTGAGCTTATCGCCGTGGATCTCGGGGTCCTTGAGCTTCAGGTAGGCCTCATCGTCGGGGGCGCCGAGGGCGAGCTCGGCGGTGCGGCGGACGCCGCCGGACACGACGCACTTGCCGACGACGTTCATGAGGTCGGTGATGTCGGTGGAGCTGATCCACTGGCCCATGCGCGGCTTGAGGACCTTGTCGATGTTCTCGACGCATTCGATGAGGGGTCCCGGTCCGGGGGCGATGCCGCCGAAGGTGCGGATCGGGGAGCCCTGGGGGCGGATCTGGGAGTAGTCGATGCGGGCGGGTCGTTTGCAGGCGCCGACGTAGGCGTCGAGGAGGCATCGGATGAGGTCGACCCAGCCTTCCTTGGAGTCGTCGACGACGTGGGTGTATTCGGCGCGCTGGGGCTCGACGACGCGGACCGTGCCGGCGCCCTTGGTGTCGAAGGCGACGCCGACGCCGAGGAGCGACATGTCCATGAGGAAGCAGAAGGGCTCGGAGAAGGTGAAGTCGATCTCGGCGGTGGAGACGAAGGCGCAGTTGTTGAGGGCGGCGCTGCCGCGTTCGTAGATGTAGTTCGTGCCCATCATCCAGAGGCCGCGGCCGGGCGGGAGGAACTTGAAGCCCCACATGAGGCGGTACATTTCCTGTGCGGACCGCTGGGCCTTGTCGGGGTTCCAGGGCAGCTTCAGGTTGCGGCAGTGGTTGATCTGGATGGTGTAGCAGCCCTCGACGACGCGGCGGCAGGTTTCCCAGTATTCCTCCGTGCGGCCGCCGGCGTCGGGCAGGGTGCGCGCGTAGGTGCGTTTGAATGTGACGTAGCCCAGCGGACCCCATTCGGGCTGCCGCCCGGCGTATTCCGCCAGGAACTCCTCATCCAGCCTGAACCGTTCTCTGACTGGGAACAGCATAACCATATCCTCCCTGCGAGGAAGTCGCGTCGTGTTCGACTTCCGCCGATTTGATATCCCCATGGGCTCACCGGCGAAGCCGTATCACGAGCGCCACAACCATTCATCTGTAAGGTCGACGGATGGGGTTCCGCTCCCGCCCGCAGACGCGTTGTTACACTTTGCGGTATTCAGTCCGCACCCAGGGCAGACCGTCGACGGTCTCCACGATGTAGTCGCCGAGCGCGTTGGGATAGCGCTTCTGGACGACTTCGAACACCTTGCCGAAGACGAGGCGGATCTCCTCTTCGGCGTGCGGGTCTGTGCGCACCTCGAGGATGTGCCGCAGGGTGCGCAGGTTGCAGGACCAGCCGATGGTGGTGGCGAGTCCGTCGGGGGCGAGGCGCCGAAAGGCGGAGGTCAGCTTCTTCTTGCGGTCGAACTGCTTCTCGTGGTCGATCTCGAAGAGGCGGGCCATGTCGCGCTGGACCTGTTCGAGCTGCTCGTAGGTGCGTACGAAGAGCTCCATGGCCTCCTCGCTCTCGCGGATATGCGTCGGGATCCAGGCGGACAGCTCCTCGAGGCGCACGAAGCGGAGGGATTCCTGTGAGATCGCCGTGCCGGCGCGGTGCCGCACGAGTTCGTGGGTGAAGACCCGGCTGACGTCGGCGAAGATGAAGTTGACCATGGCGTGTTCGAGCACGCTGCCGTGGCGCGAGGCGAGGATGTTGGCAAGGTAGCGCGCGTTGCCCTCGCGGACGCGGGTGACGTTGGGGTTGAGTCCCGGTTCGAACGAGCGGTAGCACAGGCGGCCCATGACCTCGGAGAGCCGTTCCGCATCGCTGGGGGCGTCGGTTGTCCATGACTCGACGCCGAGGTGGGCGAGGTAGGCCGAGAGGCCTTCGTCCACGACCCGGGTTTCGCCCACCAGAAAGACCTTCGGCTCCGTCTCCCGCACGACTGCGGCCCCTCTTCTCCTGATCCCGCCGCGCACGTGCGCGGTCGGGGTCGCCCTATGTGCCGATGCAACCGACCTTGATGCGCGATCGTCGACGATGCATGCAGCCGTGTCGGCGAACGCGTTGGATGCCGGACGCGCGCTTGCAGCGGCGCGGAGGGTCCGGATCTGTGAGGCGAAGGCGCGCGGTGCGGGATGGCGATGCAACTGAAAGAACGAGCAGTTATATTCTACCCCCGCACGAGCGATCGCGCAACCTCGATCTGCTTGTGGGATGGAATCGCCGACGCTCCCGCCCGAGCGCCAACCTCTGAGGAGGGAGTATAGCAGGGGATCCGGCGGCTGTCAATATATATTGCTGGGCGGATATGTTACCACAATATGTGGTGTGGGGCAGGGCGAAAGAGGTTCCTCTTGGGCAACCAGCGGTGAGGCGCGGGTCGTGGCGGGGGCGGGGTCTGCATGGGGAAAGCGGAAGGACCCCGCCCGGGGTCGGGCGAGGTCCTTCGCGAGGGTATATGGGAAACGGCCTAGTACATGTCGCCGCCCATGCCGGGGCCGCCCGCGGGGGCCTTCTCCGGCTCGGGGATCTCGGCGATGAGCACTTCGGTGGTAAGGAGCAGGCTGGCGACGCTGGCGGCGTTCTGCAACGCGCTGCGGGAGACCTTGGTGGGGTCGATGACGCCGACCTTCATGAGGTCCTCGTACTCGCCGGTCTCTGCGTTGTAGCCGACCGCGCCCTTCTTGCTCTTGACCATCTGCACGACGGTGGCGCCTTCGTCGCCGGCGTTTGCGGCGAGCTGGCGAAGAGGCTCTTCGAGCGCGCGGAGGACGATCTTGGCGCCGATGGCCTCATCGCCGGCGAGCTCGAACTTCTCGAGGTTCTCCTGGCAACGGAGCAGGGCGACGCCGCCGCCGGGGACGATGCCTTCCTCGACGGCCGCACGGGTGGCGTGGAGGGCGTCTTCAACGCGGGCCTTCTTCTCCTTCATCTCGACCTCGGTGGCCGCGCCGACNNCTGGAGCTTCTCGCGATCGTAGTCGGAGGTGGTTTCCTCGATCTGACGGCGGATGAGGTTGATGCGGCCCATGATGTCGGCGCTGGAGCCGGCGCCCTCGACGATGACGGTGGTGTCCTTGTCGACGACGACGCGCTTGGCGCGGCCGAGGTCGGCGAGGGTGAGCTTTTCGAGGCTCATGCCGAGATCGTCGGTGATGGCCTTGCCGCCTGTGAGGATGGCGATGTNNTGGCCAGGGCCTCGCCCTCGACGTCTTCGGCGACGACCAGGAGGGGCTTGCCGCTCTTGGCGATCTGCTCGAGGAGGGGCAGCAGGTCCTTGAGGGAGCTGATCTTCTTCTCATGGATGAGGATGTAGGCGTCTTCGAGGACGGCCTGCATGGCCTCGCTGTCCGAGACGAAGTAGGGGGAGAGGTAGCCCTTGTCGAACTGCA
>DIWA01000023.1:163-40958 GCA_002422525.1 Candidatus Hydrogenedentes bacterium UBA6118 | reverse complement strand
ATCTGTGACTCTCAGGTTCTCGCCTCTCAGCGGTATTTTGATCATCTGCCCTCTTGCTTTTTTCTACCGGTTTGACCCATAGTAAACGACTTGAGCGTGTGTTGAACCCACTTGGATGTGCTCGGAAAGGGGACGTATATGAAGAACGTTAAGTCGATGCTGGTTCCGGTCCTTGCTTGGGGCTTGCTGGTTTCCTTCATTTCCTGCCCGTGCGGCCGGGCCGCCGAGCGTAAGCCCGTGGAGTTGATCCCGCGGGAGGTGCTGTTCGGCAATCCGGTCAAGACCGGGCCGCAGATTTCGCCGGACGGCAAGAGGCTCAGCTATCTGGCGCCGGTGAACGATGTGCTCAATGTGTGGGTCAAGACGGTCGGCAAGGACGACGACAAGGCCGTCACGAAGGACACCGACCGCGGCATCCGGATCTATTTCTGGGCCCAGGACAATCGACACATCATGTATCTCCAGGACAAGGGCGGCGACGAGAACTGGCGGCTGTTCGCGGTCGATCTGGATTCGGGGGGAACCCGAGACCTCACGCCATTCGAGAACGTCCAGACCCAGATCGTCGCCAGCGACAAGCATTTCCCCAATGAGTTGCTGATCGCGATGAATCGCGAGGACCCGAATGTCCACGATGTGTACCATCTCGACCTGCGGACCCGGGATCTCAAGCTGGTCGCCAAGAACCCGGGCAACATCGTCGGCTGGGTGGCCGACGCGCAGTTCAAGGTCCGCGCCGCGATGGCCGGGACGCCGGAGGGCGGCTTCGACCTGCTGGTCCGGCCGAGGGAGGATGTCGGGTGGGAGAAGATCGTTGCCTGGAGCGCCGAGGATAGTCTGACCAGCGCCCCGGTCAGCTTCACGAAGGACGGCGATGCTCTCTACCTCATCGATTCGCGCAACGCCAACACCGGGCGGCTGGTGAAGATGGGGCTCGCTGACAAGCAGACCGAGGTCCTCGCCCAGGACCCGCAGTACGACGTGAGCGACGTGATGATCCATCCGGACACCTATCAGGTCCAGGCGGTCGCCTTCACGCGGGCGAGGACCGAATGGACCGTGTTGGACGACTCGATCAAGGACGATTTCCAGGCCATCGCCAAACTGGATCGCGGCGATTTCGCCGTCTCGGACCGGGACAATGCCGACGCGACCTGGCTCGTCAGTTTCACGAAAGATGACGGGCCTGTGTCGTTCTATGCGTACGAGCCCGTGACCCACAAGGGCACGTTTCTCTTCGTCCACAAGCCGGACCTGACGAAATACGAGTTGGCCCGCGTGGAGCCGATCTCCTTCAAGGCCCGCGACGGCCTGACGATCCACGGCTACATTACATTCCCCGTCCGGCGGCAGCGCAAGGGTCTGCCGATGGTCCTGTCGGTCCACGGCGGGCCGTGGGCGCGCGACAGTTGGGGCTATGATCCCGAGGCCCAGTGGTTCGCCAACCGCGGCTACGCCGTCCTCGACGTCAACTTCCGCGGGTCCACCGGCTTCGGCAAGGAATTCCTCAACGCCGCCATCAAGGAATGGGGCGGCAAGATGCATGACGACCTGATCGACGCCGTCGACTGGGCCGTCCGGCAAGGCATCGCCGACCCGGACAAAGTCGCGATCTACGGCGGCAGTTACGGCGGCTACGCCGTGCTCGTCGGCCTCACCTTCACCCCCGACGTCTTCGCCTGCGGCATCGACATCGTCGGCCCCTCGAACCTCATCACCCTGCTCGAGTCCATCCCGCCCTACTGGGCCCCCGTGCTCGACATGTTCAAGACCCGCGTCGGCGACCACACCACCGAAGAAGGCCGCGCCTTCCTCACCGAGCGCTCGCCCCTCACCTACGTCGACCGCATCCAGCGCCCGCTCCTCATCGGCCAGGGCGCCAACGATCCCCGCGTCAAACAAACCGAGGCCGATCAGATCGTCGCCGCCATGGAAGAGAAGTCGATACCCGTCACCTACGTCCTCTTCCCCGACGAAGGCCACGGATTCGCGCGCCCAGAGAACAACCTCGCGTTCTCCGCCGTCGCCGAGGCCTTCCTCGCCCCAGTCCTCGGAGGCCGCTTCCAGCCCGTCGGCGACGACTTCCGCGACGCATCCATCCAGATCGTCACCGGCGCCGAACACGTCCCCGGCCTGCCCGACGCCCCCAACTGACGCAACCGACACGCCGCCCCCCGCGGCCGACCCCATCACACCCCCGGCGGCGCGGTCCCCCGACCCGCCGCCGTCTCCTTCATCCCCCCGTCTACCCCTCCCCCGGTCCCCCCGTCCGGAAGACCACGTCCGCCGCGTTTCGCACATACTGCTCGTCCGTCAACCCAAACGTCGCCTCCTCCGGGAAGCGCACCGTCTCCCGCAGCATCGCCGCCAGCTCGCCGAACAGCCGCACCCGCGCGTCCGGCGCGAGCGTGTCGCGACGCAGCAACGCCTGCAACATCGTCCGCGCGAATTCCGGCGAGACCGCCTGCCGCAGCCGCGCGCACAAGTGCGGGTGCTCCCGGAACGAGTTGTACTTGTCCCCCAGGATCCGCCGCAGGTCCGGCTCCCGCCGCCGCGGCGTCCGCACCACGATCGTGTTCGCCGCGAAGTCGCCCAGCCGTTGCGATCGCTTGCTGAAAAACGCCGCCGCGCCCCCGACCAGGTACGCCGCCGGCAGCATGTCCACCAGCCGAAACAGGTTCCGCACCGCCACCTGGTGGAACTGCAGCCGCAACCCCGCCTCGTCCATCACGCGCAGCCGCAGCAGCCGCTTGCCCAGCGTCTGCCCCCGCCAGAACCACTCGAACGCGATCGCGTAGCCCGTCTGCACCAGAAACGCCAACAGCGTGATCATCGCGTTCGTCAGGTCCGGCATCAACGCCAGCACCGGCAGCAGGAACCGCGACGCGACCGTCAACGCCATCACGACCACCGCCGTGTCGATCAGCCACGCCAGGAACCGCGCCGCCGGCCCCGCCAGCGTCAGCGAAAACGCGATCCCCTCCGGTGTGCGAATCGTCAGCGTGTTCAGCGGCGCCATCCGTCACGCCTCCCCGTCCTGCGACGCGTCCCGACCCGACCAGCCAAGAAACAGCGCCAGCAGCCCGAGCTGCAACGCGCCGAACGCAATCTTCACCGCATACGGCAGCGTCGGCTCGTGGTACTGACTCAGAAACGCCTCGATCACCCCCGCCCACACCAGCAGCAGCGCCACCCCGAAGATCAGCGTCACCACGTCCGGACCCGCCGCCCGAAGCCGCGCCTTCAGCGGCATCCGCACCCCCCAGCCGATCAACGCCCCCGCGATCACCAGCCCCGCCTGCCCCGCGATGATGATCGCCGGGATCTCGACTGACCCATGCGGCAGCAGCCACCCCAGCAGAAACACCGTCTCCCCCCCTGAAACGTAGTCCAGCGTCACCCCGCCCAGAATCACCCCGTTATAGAACAGCAGGATCAACGTCCCTATCCCGTACGTGATCCCCATCGCCATCGTCGTGATCGATACCCGCGTGTTGTGCGTCATCAGCATCGAACTGAAACTGGTCTTCCGTCCGCTCAGCCGATCCGTCTCCTGCCGCTCCTCCCACGCCACCCGTTCCGACGGGTCGTCCTGCAGGTGCGCGAACGGCATCAGCGCCTCCTTCGCGTCCGGGTCCACCATCACCGCCCCGCCCCCGAACGCCGCCCCGAGCAACGTCGCCGCCACGGCCAGCGCCAGCGCCCGCCAACGCCGTCGCACCGTCTGCGGGAACGTCTGGAAAAACCACCGCACCGGCGCGAACCGCCCCCCCTTGCGCCGCGTCTCATGCACCTCGCAGTACGCACGCGCCACCAGGTCTTCCAGGTAGCTCTGCAGCGCCGGCTCCGACGCGAACGTCTGCACCTTCGACAGGTCCGTCGCGGTTCGCTGGTACAGATAGAAAAAGCGTCGCAGCCCCGCCAGGTCCCACCGCTCCCCCGGACCCGCCTCCACCCGCTCCAGGAAGGCCTCCAGCTCCTCCCAGTAAGGGCGCTCCTCGGCGATGAACCGCTGTAGATCGGCAATCACAACGCTTGCCTCTGTTTCACGTTGATGTACTGCGACACGAGTTGCACCGACATCTGTTCGTTATCCAGCAGCGAAAACGTCGCCCCCAACCGATGCAGCGACCGGTCCAGCTCGCGCAGGTCCCGCCACTGCAGGTGCGCCGCCAGCCGGCCGTACAGTTCGTTCGCATGCTCCAGCGGCGGTCCCGTGAACAGCGGCCGCACCCCCGGCGGCGTCAGCATGTTCACCAGCAGCAGGTGATGCCGCCCCAGCAGCCGCACCGCCCGCGCGAACCCCTCCGCCATCACCGGGTCATCCAGATTCGTCAGAAACACCAGCAGCGCCCGCCGCCGTATCCGGAGCCGCAGGAACGTCGCCAGATCATCGAAGTTCGGGTTCACCAGATGCGGCTCCAGCGTATACAGCGCCTCGCGGCACGCGCCGAAGTGCGTCGCCCCGCCGCGCGCCGGCAGGAACCGATGCACCCGGTCGCTGAACACCGCCAACCCGAAATGGTCGTTCTGCTGTTCCGCCGCCAAAGCCAACGCCAGCGTCGCCTGGATGAACCGCTCCGCCTGCGTCCGCGCCGGGGCGTCCCCCTCCGCCTCCGACTCCCGCGTCACATCCCCCGGCGCGCGCGCGCTCAGCCGCGACGCGTCCAGAATCACGTACACCTCTTGCGTCCGCTCGATCTGATACACCTTCGAGATCGGATGCCCCCGCTTCGCGGTCGCCTTCCAGTGGATGTCCTCCAGCCCGTCGCCGGGGATGTACCCCCGCAACTGCTCGAACTCCCGCCCCTTCCCCACTTGCCGCTGCGCGTGGATGCCGTAGCTCCCCCGGTTCAGGAACAGCGCCGCCAGCAGCCGCCGATCCCGTCGCAGATTCGGATACACCCGCACCTCGCATGTCGTCGGCCGCACCGCCCGCACCGACCACAGCCCCAGCCGCGATGCGCGCTCCAGGTAGACTCGGTCGATGACATAGCTCCCGCGTCGACGCGGCGTGCATGCCGCCGCCGCCGTCGCCGCCTTCCCCGCCGGCAACGTCGTCTCGATCGCGTCCGTCTCCGTCGCGAACGAGTCCGGGAACGGCAGGCCCAGCCGCACCGTCACCGGTCGCTCGCCCGCCGCCTCCAGCGTCACCGGAACCGTCCCTTCCCGTCCATGCACCAGCCGCACCAGCGTCGGCAGACTCGCCCGCACGCCGTCCAGCCGCCCCAACGACAGCGCCGCGTCGGCCAGCGCCACGCCCAGCAGCGCAAGACCCGCCGCCAGACAGATCGCGAGCGTCCCCGGCGCCAGCGCGGCCACGCTCGCCAGCAGGGGCGCCGCCAGCGCCCACAACACCAACCGCTGTCGGGGAACGATCATCGCGGCACCGGCGTCTCCCGCAGAATCGAGTCAATCACGTCGCCCACGCCCAGCCCCTCGATCTCATACTCCGGCTGCAACATCAACCTGTGCAGCAGCACCGGCCGCGCCATCGCCTTCACGTCGTCCGGCGTCACATAGTCCCGGTCGTCCAGCGCCGCCGTCACCCGCGACGCCAACAGCATCGCCTGCGTCGCGCGCGGCCCCGCCCCCACCAGCACCGCCTCATGCTTCCGCGTTCGACGCACGATGTCCACCACGTACGTCAGCAGCTCCTCGCGCACCGTCAACGTCTCGATCACCGCCCGCAGCCGCGGCAGCTCGTCCGCCGCCAGCACTTCTTCCACCGCGCCCGCCGCCAACACCCGTTCCGGAGCGTCCGCGCCCAACATCCGCCGCGCCAGGTTCAACTCCTCCTCGCGATCCGGGCATTCCATCTGAATCTTCAGCAAAAACCGGTCCTTCTGCGCTTCCGGCAGCGGATACGTCCCCTCGTACTCGATCGGGTTCTGCGTCGCGAACACCGTGAAGTTCGGCGGCAGCGCGTGCGTCTCCCGGTCGATCGTCACCAGCCGCTCTTGCATGGCCTGCAGCAACGCCGACTGCGTCTTCGCGGGCGCCCGGTTGATCTCGTCCGCCAGCAGGAACGACGTGAACACCGGCCCCTTCATCAGCACGAACTCGTTCCGCGCCAGGTTGAACACGTTCGTCCCCGTGATGTCCGCCGGCATCAGGTCCGGCGTGAACTGGATCCGCTCGAACGCGCACCCCAGCACACGCGCCAGCGTACGCACCAGCAGCGTCTTCGCCACCCCCGGCACGCCCTCGATCAGCGCATGGCTGTTCGTGAACACCGCCGTCAGCGCCTGATCGATCACCGCCTCCTGACCGATGATCACCTTCCCAACTTCCGCCCGCGCCCGGGCCAGCGTCTCCGTCACATACGCGAGGTCGGTCGACATCGCACCCTCCTCAGTCGGTTCCTCTGTTCCCCGTTCCCGGCGTCCGCATTCCGCCGCCCTGCTCGCCCGCGAGCCGCGCCAGCGCGTTATACCGCGCCGTGATCTCCGCGTCCGTCCAGCGCGCTCCCCGGCCGGCCGCCTCCGCCGTCTCCGCGATCGCCCTGCGCGCCTCGGCATACCGCGCCGATCCGCGCTGCGGATGCTCCTTCAACCACTGTTCGCACGCAACCCGCAGCAACGCGGACCGCGGGATATTCCGTTGCAGCAGATTCGACAGCCCCTGCGCCGTGTCGCGTCCCGCCACGACGCCGTCCTCGTCGCCCTCCGACGCCGGCGGCGGCACGAGCGGCGACGCCCGATGCCACACGAACAGCAGCGCCGTCAGCAACAGCCCGCCCAGCACCCCATGCAAGCCGTACCGCCGCATCAACCCCATCACCCCCGGCCGACGCTCGAAACCCTTCAACCACTCGTCGAACACCACCCGCTCCGCCGGGCCCGCCAGCCAGGCGATCAACCCCGGCGCCCGATCCCGCAACAGCGCCTCGTTGCTCAGGAAGTAGCTGTCCGCTGACAACACCAGCGACCCCGCCCCGAACGCGCGTTCCATCATCACCGGGTACGGATCCCGCATGTACACCGGCCGCCACGCCCCGTCCGTCGTCTCGAAGTGCAGGGCCGTATGCCAGGGCAACCCCTCCGGCAAGCCATCCCAGACCCCCTCCGCCCGCGTCACCGTCACCGGCCGGTAGCGGAAGTCGAACGAGCCCTGCTGCGGCTCGATCCCGATCGCCCATTCCCCGCACCGCACGCCCCAGCGCTCCGCCAAGGACACCGTGTCCGGACGTTCCCAAGGAGGCCGGTCGCCTTCGTCGGTCTCCGCCTCCGCCGCATCCCCCTCGCCGGCGCCCGCATCCTCTTCTTCCTCCTCCTCCTCAGGCGAACGCGGCTGCGTGTCCTTCAGGAACTCCTCGAACGACGAGTACTTCGGCCCGAGCTCGGTCGCCCCCCAGGGATCCGGCGCGAACGCCAGCACCACCCGCGTCCCCTCCGACGCCAGCCGCTCCAGCGCCTCCACGATGGGCCGCTCCACCTCATCGATATCGCCGTAGACCTCCACACCCCCCAGGATCACCGTCGTGCCCGGCCCCCCCTCCAGACGCTCAATCCGCTCCAGGTTCCGTTCAACCCGCACCCCCGGAAGCCGGTCCAGGCTCTCATAGAGCGCCTTCATCCCCAGCGGATCGCTGCGGTACGTCGAATACGGCGGCGGCGCCGAGCCCATGCCCGCCCCGAGCCGCAGCAGTACGGCCACGCCGTAGCCGAACGCGATCAGCGTCCCGACGGCGACCAGCGCGACGCCCCAGTCACTCCGCCGACCCATCGGTCATCCTCCGCTGCTCGCCGCCCAACTGCTCCAGAAGCTCCGCGTTCGCCTCCCTCGTGCCGTACCATACGCCCTCAAACAAGCGAATACACCGGCGGAACGCCTCCGCCGCCTGCGGTCGGTCCCCGCCCCGTCGCGCCAGCTCCGCCAGGTAGTCCCGATTCGTCTTCCCCCGCGCCAGCCGGATCAGCCCCAGCGTGTCGAGCCGCGCCAACCCCGCGAGAAACAACGCGCGCAACGCCAGCCGATACTCCCCGCGCCGCGCCAGGTCTTCCGCCAGCCCGACCCACCGGTCCTCCGGCAGGTCCGCCGCCGACACCTCCTCGTCCTCCAGGTCCACCGCCGCCGCGTCCTCCGTCGCGATCGCCTCCACCTGCTCGAACCGACTTCGTCGCCACAGCCGCAGCGCCAGGACCACCGTCAGCAACGCCGCCAACGCCAGCAACCCCACGCCGAGCGCCGTCACCGTGCGCCCCCAGTCCGCGCCGCCGCCCCCCATCCCCGGCCGCGCGCTTCCGAACAACTCCCGAATCCATCGGATGAACCCCGCAACCCGATCCCCCGCGGCGTCCACCCATTCCCGCACGGTCTCGGCCACGCCCATCATGAACTGCGAGAACGGGCCCTCTTCGCCCTGAGCCACGTACTCCCGCGGCAACCGCCACAAATACTCCCGCTGTTGCAGCACGGCGTCGATCGCTTCGTCCAGCTCCATCGGCGCGATCGCGCGACCCGCCGAAGGCGTCTCCGCCTGCGCCTGCCCCGGCCCCGCGCACAGCCCCGCCGCGACCGCCAACAACACCAGCGCCCCCGTCCGTCTCGCCCGACGCGCCCCGTCGTTCCTCGCGCCGTTCCTCGCCGACCGCAGCGCGACCCGCAGGTCTTCGCCCGTCTCCAGCGACTCCCCGTAGAAGCAACGCAGCACATACGCCGCCCGCATCAACGGGTCCAGCGCGAGGTACGCCAACCCGCACACCACCGCCGCGAACATCGAACTCATCAGCACCGAAGCGTTCAGCGAGAAGAACGTCTCAACCCCGAACAACGTCCGCAGCAGCATCGGGATCATCCCGATCGCGATCGCCATGTTCAGCGACAACACGATCCCCAGCGGACTCAGCGGCACGAGCGCAAGCAGCAGGATCACCGCGTACAGCCACGCCATCTGTTCCGCCCACGCCGACCCCGCGACCTCGATCACCGGCAACACGCCCAGGTACAGCGCCGCGCACAGCACCAGCAGTCCCGGCGAGAGCAGCCAGATCAACAGATGGTTCTGCATCGGCCACAGCCGCGCTTGCGCCCACGCCCGCTCCGCCAATGCACGCGGCGATTCAACATCCCCCCCGTCGAGCGCATTCACACTGTAGTAGAACGCATGCATCCACGCATACGGCGCCACGACCACCAGCGCCGCCGGCAACGCCACGAGCGCCGTCGACTGCAAGATCGCCTGCCGCACCCCCATCCGCAACAGCCGCCCCCACGTCCACGACGCCGGCGTGTCCTGCGCCGCATACGCCCGCAGCCCCTGGCAGTACACCGCCTGCCAGCACTTCATCCACACGTACAGCCCCGTCAGCGCCAGCGCGCCCGCCCCGCATCGCGCCGCCGCGTCGCCCGCGTACGCCATGTCCGCGAAGAAGTACAACAGGCCCAGCACGAACGGCAGCGTCCCCACGTAGTACGCCGCCAGCGTACGCGCCGGAGCCAGCCGCACAAGGTGCACCGCCTCTTCCGCCAGATCAATCGCCCCGGGTCCCGCCGCCTCCGTCGTCCGCCGTTCAAACAGCCCGCGCCTCATGGCCGAGGGGTATCCTCATGCATGCCGTACGTCGACGTGTCGCTCGCCGCCGCCGCCCCCTCGTGGAACGCGCTCGGCAACGCGATCAACGCGCGCCCCGCCGTGTAGAACGCCGCATACGCCAGCACCAGCGCCGCGATCAGCGCCGCCGGCGTCCCCAACGCATGCAGCCCCCTTCGCCGGTCGCCCCCGCCTTCCCCCGCCTTCGCAAGGCACGCCGCGCAGATGATCCGCCCGTCGTGCTCCGTCACGCACTCTCTGCAGTAGAATCGCCCGCAACTCAGACACCGCGCCGACGACTCCCGCTCCGGATGATTCACACAGCGTTGGCCGACGGGCGAAGGCGCCTTCATGGCGTCGCCTGGGCGTCTCGAGCCGGTCGCCGCAGCTTACGACGATAGGAGAGCGTCATGAAGAAGCCCGGCAACGCGAACGGCAGGTCGAACAGCAACCCCAGCAGATCCAGGGGCTGCCGGTACTCCGGCGGAATCGTCTCAAACATGACCGGGTCCGGCGGCGTCCCGGGATCGATCTGCGTCACCACGATCGCGATCCCCGCCGCGACCGAAAGCACGAACGAGACCGCTTGCGCCCCCAGCGCCCACCAGGTCAGCGCCCGCAACGACGGCGGCACGGTGGAATCGCGCTGCTCGGCCACGGCCGCCAGCAGCAGCACCGCGCCCGCCAGACCCACCATCCCCGCAACCGAGAGAACCATGTCCAGGGGGATCGCCAAGTCGACCGCGCTGACCGCCGCCGACGTCAACACCGCCGCGTACGCGAGCAGATGCAGCCGCGCCCGGCTCACCCGAAGTCCGGGCGTCCGCAGCAGCTCCGGGTGCGCCGCGAAGTGCGCCGACAACCGCGTCGGCGCCTCCGGCGTCGACACCGCCCCCTGCACCGCCTCCACGCGGTTCAACAAAACCTCGTACACCTTGTCCGCTTTCCGCACACGCCGCAGACTCGGAACCTCGATCGTCTGCACCCCCGTCTTCAACAGGAAGCGACAGCTCGGTCCGCGCGCCGCGTTCACCCCGGCCGCGACCACGAGGAGGAACGTGAACGCCTGAAGCCAGAGCACCTCGCCCGGCGCCGCGCCGTAAGCGATCGGAAGCAGCCCTCCCCCGAACATCAACGCTGCCCCCGTCAGCAACGCCCACGTCGCGCGCAACGCCCCCGGCGTCGTTGCATAGCTGATCGCCTGAATATCCGCAAGGTCAACCCTGCGATAGCGCTCCGTATACACCCCCTCCACCAACAGCAGGTGGTCCGGCCCCAGCCACGTCTCCGTGCGCGACCGCCACAGACCGCTGCCCCCGACGCCCGGGAGACGTTGGTACGCACGCCGCCCCCCCGTCATGTCCCCATCTATACGCTCTGGAACATACGCCATCGCTTCGACCTCACGGCGCCGCTGTGAAAGCGGAAAAGAAGAACAACATCCAGACGATCGCGAGCAACGTCGCTACGCTCCCCCCGATGATCCCCCCCGCGGCGCCCCACCGCACATACGGAACCGGGCCGCGCGGCCGCGCCAGCGACGCGATCCCGAACCCCACCGCCAACGGTCCCAGAATAATGCCGGGAAAACACATGAAAAACGTCAGCAGCGAAAGGAGGCCCAGCGAACCCGCGATCTGGTCCAACCGCGTGTGCGGCGGAATCATAGTCTCCCGCGCCTCCGGGACCTGCCCCCGCTCGATACAGCGCGGACACACGTGGCGTCCGGCCAGCTCCACGTCGCACAACGGACACATGAAAGCGCCGCACCCCTCGCAGATCACCGTCGCCCGCTTCCCCGCATGGTAAAAACAGGTCGATTCCCCGTCGAGCGCCGCCGATTCCCCCTCCGCCCCCGTCGACTCCGATCGGAACAGCGCAGGAAACACATGCAGACGCGCCTCGGCCCGACACGACGGACACCGCCCCGGCATCAGTCGATTCGCCAGATCCGCCGGCCACGGCTCCCCGCAGTTCGGGCAGGCGAACATCCGCCTTGGCATCTATCGCCTCCCTCCGCCGGCATGCACAACCCGCGTCCCGCAGAGATGGTCGTGCAACGCCCGCTTCTCCCCATCAAAGATCGCCATCAGGTACCCCACATAGAGCACGATGCCGCTCAGCAGCTCCGCGAAATACCGCGCCCCGCCCCGCAGATACGACACCTTCCCCCCGTCCGCCGTCACGACCCGCAGACCAAACGCCATCTTCCCCGGCGTCGCCCCGAACGCCCCCAGGAAATACGCCGTATACGTCGCGCCGATCACGTACTGCGCCGCCATCAGAGCCCCCTGCACCATAAGATACGAAGCGATGTCCTCCTCCGGCGAACCCGCAACCCACAGCGTCAGCGAGCCGTACAACGCCGTGTTCACCACCGCCAGCAACAGCCAGTCGATCATCTTCGCCCCAAAGCGGGGCCAGAACCCCGCCAACGCCAACACCCCCGGCAACGCCGCCCCTTCGCGCACCGCCTCGAAGTACAGCGGCTTGCACTCGCCGCACAGCGTCGTCCCCGCAAACGTGATCACCTCGTCCGCGGGAAACTGCCGCCCGCACATCGAGCACGTCTCCGTCGCCCCTTCCTCCGCCGTCGCCGGCCCCACCCCCGCCGTTGCGCGCAACGCATCATCGTACCGCGCCCACTCCATCAGGAACGGGTGCCAAACAAACGTGTCCCCACGGATTCGTCCGGCCCGTCGCATCGCCACAAGCTGCGAGTGCGTCACCGGACCGCACTGCCGACCGTCCTCCATGTAGTACCAGTCGGCCTTCTCTTCAGAGCCAGGATCGTCGTTCATCCCAACAAGATACATACAACCCCGCTCCTATGCCAACAGCAAATGTCCGCCGCCGCACCCGCGGCGCCGCGCCCCTGTAACCGCTTCCCGCGGCCCCGCATTCCGTAGTTCCCGTATCCGACGCGCTTCTACGCGGAATATCCGACCTTTGACACGCCGTTTCCCTTGATTGCACTATATGCGTTTGCCGCCCCCAGAGAGGGCGGTTTTTGTGCTGGGGGATTTCCGAGGAATTGCCGTGACCGAGCTATTCTGCGGGCTGGATTTCGGAACTACGAATTCAAGCGTCGCCCTCTCCGATGGGCGCCGCGTCGAAGTGCTTCCGTTGGATCCCGCCAACGACAACCCGCGTTCCCTGCCGTCGCTCCTCTATATCTCAAGCGACGGCGAACGCCTCGTCGGCCGCACCGCCGCCAACACCTTCATCGAACGCAACGTCGACCGCGAGGTGATCCTCAAGCGGGTCGACCTCGGCGTGTCGATCGAAGGCTACGTCGCATCCGAACCCGATAAGTCCGAGTCCTATCGTCCCCCCGAGGACGAGGCGGCCGCCGAAGCCGTCCGCGCCCACGCCACCGTCGAAGTAAACTCCCCCGGCCGGCTCTTTCAGTCGCTCAAGACCTATCTGCGCAACCGCTCCTTCGACGGCACCGAGGTCTTCGATCGCCACTACCAGATCGAAGAGCTCGTCGCGTACATCCTCGCGCCCATGAAGCGCGCCGTCGACCAGCGCGCCGGCCGCCCCGTCGAGAAGGCCGTCTTCGGGCGCCCCGTGCGCTTCTCCAACCGCGACGAAGAGAATGTCCTCGCCGAAGACCGCCTCCGCCGCGCGGCCCTCATCGCCGGCTTCAAAGACATCACCTTCTTCTACGAGCCCGTCGCCGCCTGCGTCGAATACGCCGTCTCCGCCGACCGCATCCAGCGCCTCATGGTCGTCGACATCGGCGGCGGCACCTGCGACGTATGCATCATGGAAACCGGCGCCTCCCACAGCCAGGCCGCCCGTCTCGCCGAGAGCCGCATCCTCAGCGTCTCCGGCGTCCCCGTCGCCGGCGACGCCATCGACAGAGAGCTCATCCGCGCCCGCGTGTTCCCCTGTCTTGGCAGCCGATCCCGCTACGGCCCCTCCAAGCTCCCCATGCCGCAGTTCATCTACAGCAGCATCTGCGACTGGCAAAACCTCTACAAGCTCAACACGGAAGAGACCATCAACTGGCTCATCGCCGCCGAAAGCTCGAGTACGCAGCCCGAAGCCATCCGCGGACTCCGCACCCTGATCCAGCGCAACTACGGCTACCCGCTCGTCCGCAAGGTCGAGCAGGCCAAGAAGATGCTCTCGACCGAGTGGCGGGCCCCCATCGAGCTCCACCACGCCGACGCGATGCATATCTCCGTCGAGGTCGAGCGTTCCGAGTTCACCGATATCATCGCCCCCCTGCTCGACGATATGCGCAGATCCATTCTCGAAGGCGAACAGGCCGCCGGCGTCCGTCCCGAGGACATCGACTGCGTCCTCACCACCGGCGGCACCTGCCTCATCCCCGCCGTCCGCCGCATGCTCGTCCAACGCTACGGCGAGGACAAACTGCTGCACCGAGACACCTTTACCAGCGTCGCATCGGGCCTCGCCGTGGTCGCGCAATACTCCTGACCCGTCAACTGAATATCCGCCGCCGGCGTTCGTCTATTGCTGCGGAAGGTGCGGCCGATGCATGCTCCGCACCGCAAGCGCCCCTGAGGCGACGAGGACAAGACCATGAAGACCAACATCGCGATCTTCCTGTTGGCTGCGGCGCTTCTCCCCGCGACCGTCGGATGCAACACCACCCCCACGCAAGACGGCGCCGTGCTGGGTGGCGCCTTAGGCGCGGCCACCGGCGCCATCATCGGCCACCAGTCCGGCAAGCAGGGCGAAGGCGCCCTCATCGGCGCAGGCACGGGCGCCCTGGCCGGCGCCCTCATCGGCGACCAGGTCGACGAACGCGGCGGCATCGGCAGACAGTCCGTCGCCGCGCCCGTCAGCCAACCCGCCGAAGGCCACTACGAGACCCGCATCGTCACCGCGCCCTCCGGCGAGAAGTACGAAGAGCGCGTCTGGGTGCCCCACCAATGAGCCCCGCCAGGCAGACGAAATGCACCTGACCCAACGCCATTGGCGAACCGCAGGGACCCTGTCGCTCGTCGCCGCGTGCTTGATCGCGGGCGCCGGCATCCGGTGGCAGGCCCTGCGCCTCGCATTGCGCACCTCCGTCTGGTACTTCGTCGGCTACTGGGGCCTCTTCTTCCTCTTCATCGCCGTCGCCGTCTACCTCGCCCTCCTCGATCTCCGCTACATCCGCCTCCAGTACGCCGCCGCCCAGCGCAGACTCATCCAGGAGACCTTCGAAGACCAGGAGTTCCGCAACGCCCTCAGGCAAGCCTCAACCAAGCCGCACGATCAGCCCCCTCCCGACCGCCCCGACTGACCCCCCTGTGTGGGACCGGCGCCCTCGCCGGTCATTCCGCGACCGACCCGACCATTCACGATGCCCCCCTCTCCCCACTCCGGCGCGGCCCGGCCGCGCCCTTGGACTGCGGCGGCTCGCCGCCCCTTCTCCCCACCCCGTCCTGGTCCGCGCTGGTCCGCGCTGGCCCGTCCTGGCCCGTCCTGGTCCGTCCTGGTCCGTCCTGGTCCGCGCTGGCCCGTCCTGGCCCGTCCTGGTCCGTGTTAGTCCGTGTTAGTCCGTGTTAGTCCGTGTTAGTCCGTGTTAGTCCGTGTTAGTCCGTGTTAGTCCGTGTTAGTCCGTGTTAGTCCACCCCGTCCACCCCGTCCACCCCGTCCATGCCGCCTCCCCGATCCCCCAACCGTCGTAGCCCCACGCAGGCGGACGGAAGCGGATCCCCCGCGACAACTGGGATTCACGCCCTCCGGTTGGTAGAATGGCCTCCGTCATACGCCGTCGCCCCGGAGACCCGGGCCGGTTGTTCGGGAGCCGTTCATCGGGCTCACGACGGCCCGCGAAGTCCAAACCACCGCAGGAGAGGATACCTCGACAATGACCCGGCTACTCGCGGCTGCCTTGATGTTGGTTGGAATCTGCGGATGCGAACTCCCCGCGTCTCCCGTCGAGCGCGCGGCCGACGCCCCCTCGGACACCCCCTCAAAAGCCCCCATTGTTCAGTCCGCCGCCACGCGCGAGAAGGACATCGGCGACCTCGAACAGACGGTCTACGTCAACCTCAGGCTTTCCAGAATCTCCATGGCCCCCAACGTCCGCGAAGATGTCAAAGCCGACGGCCTCGAACGCGTCCGCCTGCTCACCCTGGACGTCGAGCCCCCCTTCCCTGATCAGCTTCTGCTCGACATCATCCTCTCCGTACGCGAGCCGTTCGCCCACCATCCCGCCATCGTACGCGGCGCGTTCGTCCTCAACGAAGAACGCGAGATTCAGCCTTTCGCCGCCATCGTCAACAACGAGCAGCGCGACGATCTGCTCGTCGGCTCGCTGGACATCATGCAAGCCGTCAACGGCATCATCCCCGAGTCCGCGCTCATCACCCTCGAAGCCGAGGGCATTCTGCTCGAGCCCGGCGCCGACACCGCCCTCCTCGATCCCATGCGCGTCACCGCCGACCCTGCGAACACCACCACCGCCATGCAGGGTACCACTATCCGCGTCAACTTCCACGGCGCCGCCGACGCGCCCCAAGCCCCCGATACGCCCCTGACGCCCGAGGAACTCTTCCTGCCGGAGGCGCCGCCCCCACCGGACACCCCCACAGGGGCCGATCTGTTGCTCGCCCCCGAAGCCCCCGCGATGCCTCCTGTGCCCGAAGCGCCTCCTGTGCCCGAAGCGCCTCCTGTCCCCGAAGCCCCTGCGCCTCCCGAAGCCCCCGCGACGCCTGACGCGCCCGAAGCGCCCGAAGCGCCGGCTCCTCCTGAAGCGCCTGAAGCGCCCATCGCCCCTGAGGACCCCCCCGCGCCATGAACGCCGTCTTTATAGGGGCCCACCCCGACGACTGCGAAGTCTTCGGCGGCGCGACCGCTGTCCTCTGGGCTCGCGCCGGCCATCGCGTCCTGTTCGTCTCGATGACCAACGGCAACAAGGGCCATCACGCCCTCGGCCCTGACGAGCTCGAAGCCCGGCGCCGGGCCGAAGCCGAGCGTTCAGCGCGGATCGCCGGCGTCCATAGCCTCATCCTCGACTACCCCGACGGCGAACTCGAGCCCACGCTCGAAGCGCGCAAACGCGTGATCCGCATCCTCCGCGAATGGCAAGCCGACATCGTGCTTACCCACCGCCCCAACGACTACCACCCCGACCATCGCTACACCTCGGAGATTGTGCGCGACACCGCGTTCTCGGTCACCACCCCGCTCCTCTGCCCCGACGCGCCCGCGCTCCGCGCCAATCCCCTATTCCTCCACATGGTCGATCGCTTCCAGAAGCCCGCACCCTTCTGCGCCGACGTCGCCGTCGACGCCGATGCCGCTATGGACGTCAAATTCGCCATGCTCGATGCCATGGAGTCGCAGTTCTACGAGTGGCTCCCCTGGCTGGACGGCCTCCTCGACGAGGTCCCGCCGCCCGGGCCCGATCGCCTGCCCTGGCTGCGGCGCGCCTGGTCGCCGTTCCTCGAGGCCCATGGCGAACTCGGCCGCGCCGCGCTCCCCGACAGCCGCCGGTCGTCGGCCCGCTACATCGAGCCCTTCGAGCTCTGCGAGTACGGCCGGCAACCCGAACCCGGCGAACTGCAACGCATCTTCCCCGAGGGCTGACCGCAAGATGGCGAACCGCGCCCCACACAGCAGCCGTTTCCGCCTGTTCTGGATCATCGGTCTCTGCTGCGTCGCAACCCTCAGCGCACGCGCCGACGACGACGCCTACGACAGCACCATCGAGAGCGTCGGCCGCGCGACCATCGAAGACGACTTCCACCACATCGCCTTCACCCTGACCCGCACCTATGCCGCGCCCACGGCCGCGACCGCCGTCGAGCAGGCCCTCACTTTCGAAAAGCTGGTCCGAGACGCCGTCAACGCCGCCGTCGACGCAGGCGACTTGCCCCATGCCGACGTGGACGCGCACCCCCCTGGCCTGCCGCAAGGTCCATGGCCTGCACCGGAATCCGACCTCGCCGACACCGCGCCCTCCGCAGGGACCGATTCCGGCGCCGACCCCGAGCGCCGCGTCGAGGCGAAGGTCACCCTCGCCTTCACGACCCTCGGCTTCCCCGTCGACGTCGATCCCATGGTCCAGCTCGCGCGCATCGCTGATGCCGCCGCCGCCGTCGGCCGTCAATGCGAGGCCGAGGTCAACGGCCCTGTCCTTGCCGCCCGAGACGCCGCCCGCACCGAACACCAGGCGATCATCCGCGCCGTCGAGAACGCCTACCTTCCCGCCGACGCCGCGGCGGAGGCCCTCGACTCCCGCATCATCGCCGTCAAACACGCCGTCGTCGAATCCGTTCGATGGGACACCGCCGCCCCGACCGCCGCCGGTCGAACCCAGACCCGACCCCTCGCCTGCCACGCCCGCGTCCGCATCACCTACGTCCTCGGACCCCGCTAGTCGCCTACCCCGCGAACGTCCCCCGAACCGGAATCTCCATCACGAACCCCTGCTCATCGTCGTACCGAACCGCGCCCCCATGGTATGCCGCCAGACGCTCCGCGTAGTTCAGCCCGAGGCCGATGTGCGCCCCCGATTTCGTCGTGAACAGCGGCGCAAACATCGCCTCCCGCGTCTCCGCCGGAACCGGCATCCCCGTGTTCCAGAACGCGAACCCGATGCGGTCGTCTCCCGCGCGCCGCACCGTCAGCCGCACCGTCCCCCCGCCCCCGTCAGGAAGCGCCTCGATCGCGTTCGTCATCAGCCCCGCCAACGCATGCACCAGCCGCGGCAGGTCCACCCGCATCGTCGGCAGCCCCTCTTCAACCTCAACCTCCAGCCTCGCCCGCGCCACCTTCAGGTCGTGCCGCCGAAGCTCCGCCGTCCGTTCCGCCAGCTCGGCCGGCGTCGCCTCCCGCACATCGCTCCGCTCCGGACGCGCAATGTCCGTCAGGTTGCCCAACTGCTGACTCGCCTTGCGCACCGCCTGCACCACTTCCCCCAGCATGCGTTGCGCGTCTTCCGACAGATTCGGCTCCATCGACACCAACTCGGAGTACGCCATAATCGCCCCAAGCGTATTGTTCACGTCATGCGTTACGCTATTGACGGACTGTCCGATCTGCGAGTACCGCAGCGTCTGGAACATCCGGTCGAGCAACGCCTCATCTACTGTCTGGTCCCTCATCGTCCCTCCCTATCACCCCCCGTTGGCCGGCGGGCAGACCCCGACAAAGGCGGCGGCCCCGTCCGTCAAGCGCCCCTGCCCGTCGAATACACCTGTAACATACCAGACCGCAACCGCATGAAAAAGCCGCCGGAGGATGCGGATCCCGCCGGCGGCTCTCCAACGACTTCCACGCCCCCCGCGGGAGCGCGCGCGCAGGCTACAGCTTGTCAACCACCGCTTGCGCGAACTCGCTGCACTTCACCTCCTTCGCGCCTTCCATCAGCCGCGCGAAGTCATACGTCACCGTCTTCTCGCGGAACGTCTTCACCATCGCGTTCACGATCGCTTCCGACGCCTCCCGCCAACCCATGTGCTCCAGCATCATCACGCCCGACAACACCAGGCTGCTCGGGTTCACCTTGTCCAGGTTCGCATACTTCGGCGCCGTCCCATGCGTCGCCTCGAAGATCGCCGTGCCCGTCACATAGTTGATGTTCGCTCCCGGCGCGATCCCGATGCCCCCGACCTGCGCCGCCAACGCATCGCTCGCGTAGTCGCCGTTCAGGTTCATCGTCGCCACCACCTCGAACTCATCCGGACGCGTCAACACCTGTTGCAGGAAAATGTCCGCGATCGTGTCCTTCACCAGCAGCTTGTCCCCCGGCTTGCCGTCGCAGTCATCCCAACCGACCGCCACGTCCGAGAACTCCTCGCGGACCACCTCATAGCCCCACTTCCGGAACGCCCCCTCCGTGAACTTCATGATGTTGCCCTTGTGCACCAGGGTCACGCTCTTCCGCTTGTGCTGCAGCGCATACTGGATCGCCGCCCGCACCAGCCTTTTCGATCCCGTCGCACTGATGGGCTTGATCCCAATCCCGGAGTCCGGACGGATGTCCCAGCCGAACGCCTCCTTCGCATACGCGATGAACCGCTTCGCCTCCTCCGTGCCCGACTCGAGCTCCAGCCCCGAGTACACGTCCTCCGTGTTCTCCCGGAAGATCACCATGTCCACCCGCTGCGGCTCCCGCACCGGACTCGGAACGCCCTCGAACCAACGCACCGGACGCACGCACGCAAACAGGTCCAGCACCTGCCGCAGCGTCACGTTCAGACTCCGGAAACCGCCTCCGATCGGCGTCGTGAGCGGCCCCTTGATCGCGATGCTGTACTCACGGATCGCGTCCACCGTCTCATCCGGCAGATACGTTCCGCAGACCTTGTTCGCCTTCTCTCCGGCGAACGCCTCCATCCACGCGATCTCTCGCCTTTCGCCGTAGCACCGCTTCACCGCCGAATCGAAGATATGCCGCGACGCCCGCCAGATATCCGGGCCCGTCCCGTCGCCTTCAATGAACGCCACGATCGGCCGGTCCGGCGTCTGCAACGCACCGTCCGAACCCACCGCGATCCGCTCTCCAGCCGGAACGGAAATGTGCTTGTACTGACCCATGCGTCCTCCTTAAAACGCTCGCGGCGGCCCGGCATCGGCCCACGCGCCCGCCGTACCAAGCCGCTCACAACGCAAACGCTATCAGCAACCCGAGCCGGACGCGCGGAATTCCCGACTTCCACGGCAGGCTAGCCCTGCATGTTCACCAGTCGCGCCTGGTTCACGTGCGGCGTCTCCATGATCCGCGCCAGCGTTTCATCCGACAACGGACCATCCAGATTCAACACCGTCGCCGCGCGACCGCCCCGCGCATCCCGTCCCAGCGTCATGTCGGCGATATTCACGCCCGCTTCCCCGATGATCATCGCGATACGACCGATGATCAGCGGCTTATCGTCGTTCAGGCATACCAGAATGCACCCCTCCGGCCGCACATCCACGCGCGTGTGATCAATCGTCACGATCCGCGGCGACTTGCTCGGCCCGAACAACGTCCCCGACACCCGGTGCGACTCCTTGTCCGTCGTCACCTTCAATGTAATCGTGAACGCGTAGTCCGACGGCTGCGGACAATGCGTCTCCGCATACCGAATCCCGTGGTGCTTCAGCAACGACGGCGCGCTCACCTCGTTCACCGACTCCACCACCGGCGCCAGGAATCCCTGCAACACCGCCGCAGTCACCGGATACATGTCCGTCACGCCCAGATCGCCGCCGTACTCGACTTCGATCGCCTGCGGCTTCCCGTCCGCGAACAGGCACTGGAACCAACCCAACCGGTACGCCAGATCCAACAACGGCTTCAGCCGCGTGCGCGTCTCCTGATCCAGACTCGGCACGTTCACCGCATTCACGATCGCCCCCGTCGTCAGGTACTCGATCATCTGGTGCGCAATGTCAATCGCCACCGTCACCTGCGCCTCCTCCGTCGAGGCCGCCAAGTGCGGCGTCATCACGATATTGTCCAGACCCAGGAACGGGTTGTTCTCGAACGGCTCCGACGTATACACGTCCAGCGCCGCCCCCGCGATCACCTTCTCCCGCAACGCATCGGCCAGATCCTGCTCATTCACGATCCCGCCCCGCGCCGCGTTGATCAGCCGCGCCGTCGGCTTCATCAGCCGCAACGTCTTCGCGTTGATCAGGTTCACCGTCTTGTCCG
The DNA here is from genome assembly GCA_002422525.1 of Candidatus Hydrogenedentes bacterium UBA6118. GTDB lineage: Bacteria > Hydrogenedentota > Hydrogenedentia > Hydrogenedentales > SLHB01 > UBA6118. The sequence continues at coordinate 19,806 of DIWA01000023.1, read as the reverse complement.
TCTTCGGCGCGTGAATCGTCACGACGTCCGACCGACGCAGCAGATCCTCCATATCGACCAGTTCCACCCCAAGCGCCTCCGCCTTCAGCTTCGTCAGCATCGGGTCGAACGCCAGCAACTTCATCTCAAACGCCTTCGCCCGCTTCGCCACTTCCCCGCCGATCCGGCCGACGCCCACGATCCCCAGCGTCTTCCCCGCCACTTCCGTACCCTTGAACTTCTTCCGATCCCAGCGCCCCTCCAGCATGCTCTGATGCGCCTCCGGGATCCGTCGCAGCAACGCGAACATCAGCGCAAACGTGTGTTCGCACGTCGACACCGTGTTCCCCCCCGGCGTGTTCATCACCACGATGCCGCGCTCCGTCGCCGCATCCTTGTCAATGTTGTCCGTGCCGGCGCCCGCGCGACCCACGACCTTCAGGTTCTTCCCCTTCTCGATCGCCTCCGCCGTCACCTTCGTCCCGCTGCGCACCACCAGCCCATCGTACGCGCCGATGATCGCCGCCAGCTCGTCCGGCTTCTGCGCCGGTTTCACATCCACCTCAAACCCCGGCGCCTGCCGGAATACCTCTATCCCCTCTTCACTCAGATTGTCCAGCACCAGGATCTTCGGCATGCTTCAAAACTCCTTCAGATGCGCCAAGTCACACGTCGCGCCTCTCCGAAACCGAACGCAGAACACACGACACCTGCCCCAAGGCGCTGTTCAGGGCGAGAAAAACCGGCGCGCGCGTACAGACGCCCTCTGAATCTTCACCCGATCCCGCCGCCTGCAGAGACCGCGCGCACACTCCGAGACTAACAAAGCCCCGAAAAAAACTTCAAACCGCCCCGATCCGGCGCCGGCCCAAGCCCCTCAGCCGCCCGCCGCCCTGCCCGGCGGCGTCGTCGACGCCCGCACCACCAACTGCGGCACGATCACAATCTCCCGCGACCGCATCGGCCCCGTCCGACAGTGCATCGCATCCAGCAGACTGTCCGCCGCCCGCCGCCCGATAAGATCCTCATGCTGGTTCACCGTCGTCAGCGGCGTCTCCAGATACCGCGCCGCGGGCACATCGTCGTACCCCATCAACGCCACATCCCCCGGCACGGCGTACCCCGCCTCCCGCAACTGCTGCAACGCCTGCATCGCCGTCATGTCGTTCACCGCAAAAAGCGCCGTCAGCTTCTCCCGCCGAACAACGTCCACCACCTCCCGCGTCACCGGGCGCCCAAACTCGAACGTGCACACCCGCTCCTCCGGCAGATGCAGCCCCCTGCGCTCCAGCGCCCACCGGAACCCCTCGCGCCGCTCCCGCGAGCTGTACCGCCGGTCCAGGTACCCGATCCGCGTGTGCCCCAGCGACACCAGATGCTCCGCCGCCTCGCTGCCCCCGCGGAAGTTGTCGCAGCTCACAAACACGCACCTATCCGCCAGATCCGGCGGGCAGTAGTCGATCGCCACGATCGGCTGTCGGATCTGCTCCCCCGCCCCCAACTCATGCGGCAACGGCGTCGAGATCAACACAACCCCCGACACGTGCGCCTGACCCCTCGCCCGCGCATACGCCGACCGCTCCGCCTCCACCGAATACTCCGTGCACACCAACTCCACCGCCACGCCCTGTTCACGCAGCACCCGCTCGAAGACGTTCACAATCTCCACGTGGTACGGGTTCTTCATCTCCGGCACGATCAGCGTCACGCTCTCCCGCCGCCGTGCCGACCGATCCGGATCCGGCTGCGTCACGAACGTGCCCCGCCCGTGCTCCCGAAGCACCTTTCCTTCCGACTCAAGGTCCGCCAGCGCGTGCACCGCCGTCACCTTGCTCACGCCGAACTCCGCCATCAATTGCGAGATCGAAGGAACCCGGCTCCCCGGAACAAGCCGGCCGTCCGCGATCCGTTCCGCTATCGCGTTCCGTACGCGGACATACTTTGGACCTGAGTCGCCCGATGCCAATGCATTCTCCTTGGTCGCGCAGCCACGCCGTGCGCGCGCCGACGCCCTCCCCGCCGTCACTCCGCCAACGTGAAGTGTAGGAGATCGCCCACAGCCCGCGCAATGCCCGGCCGGTCCCATCGCGCCGACTATCGATACAGTCGTCCCAAGAATGCCCAAACTCCCCGCTTGCCCCCCGCGTAAGCCTTTGCTATAATCCAAATCACGAAGAGTATCGATACAGTAGCCGCGCCCCGATCACCGCCCCAACGCAAGGATCCTCAAAATGGACCGCAACTACGATGCCGTCGCCGCCGGCCATGTCTGTCTCGACATCATCCCCGCCATCTCAGACACCGGCGCCCGCGGCTTCGGCGACCTCCTCCGACCCGGCAAGCTCCTCCACACCGGCCCCGTCGTGGTCAACACCGGCGGTCCCGTCTCCAACACCGGCATCGCTCTACGCAAACTCGGCGCCAGCGTACTCTTCTGCGCCCGCACCGGCGGCGACGCTTTCGGCCGCATCACCCTCGACCTGCTCCAGCGCAGCGGCAACGCCGACGGCGTCCGCCTCGTCGAGGAAAGCGCCAGCTCCTACACGATCGTCCTCGCCCCTCCCGGAATCGACCGCGTCTTCCTCCACAATCCCGGCGCCAACGACGACTTCGGACCCGAAGACATCGATCCCGATCTCCCCGCCCAGGCCCGCCTCTTCCATTTCGGCTACCCCCCGCTCATGAAGCGCATGTACGCCGACGGCGGCCTCGAACTCGAGCGCGTCTTCCGCATCGCCAGGGACGCCGGCGCGACCACCTCCTGCGACATGGCCCTGCCCGACCCCGACTCCGATGCCGGCCAGGCCCCGTGGCGCGCCATCCTCGAACGCGTCCTCCCCCACGTCGACATCTTCCTCCCCTCCGTCGAGGAGGCCCTCTACATGGTCGAGCCGGATGCGTTTCTCGCGATGAAACGCGCCCACGGCGGCGCCGAGCTGATCGAACACCTCACCCCCGACGACTACCTGCGCATCGCCGACGCCCTCCTTGGCTACGGCGCCGGCGTCGTCTCCCTCAAGTCCGGGGATCGCGGCTTCTTCCTCAAGACCGCCGACGCGAACCGCCTGCGGTCCTTCGGCGCCGCCCGACCCGCCGACGTCGAACCGTGGGCCGACCGCACCCTCTGGGGCCCCGCGCTGTCCGCCCCCAACATCGCCAGCGCCACCGGCTCCGGCGACTCCTCCATCGCGGGCTTCCTCATGGCGTTCCTGCGCGGCGAGCCGCCCGAGACCGCGGTCGCGACGGCCAATTGCGTGGGCTGGCAGAACGTCCAGGCGCTCGACGCCGTCAGCGGCGTCAGATCGTGGGAAGAGACCCGCGGACTCATGGCCTCCGCCATGCCCGTCAACGACGCAGGCGTCGCGCAGAGCGGCTGGCGCTGGGACGACAAGGACCGCGTCTGGTACGGGCCCGGCGACCCGCGATACTGAGCAAACACAGCGGACCGGCCCCGAGCTACAGCTCCTGCACGAGCGCGACGATCTCTTCGAACCGCCCCTCGGTCAGCAACTGCGGATACGCCGCGAACGCCCCCCGCGGGATGTTGCGCCACGCCGCCCAGGCTTGCCCCGTCTCCCCCGCCAGCGACATCTGTCGGTCCACGAGCGCCTGCTCCGCGGCGATGAACCGCGCCAGCGTCGCGTCGTCCCACGTCGGCATCGCCTGCGCCAACCCCGCAAGCCGCCCAACGATCGCCTCCGCCAAACGCGCCCCGTCCGCGCGCGTGGCGTACTTCTTCGGGTCGCGCCCGCCCACGCCCTGGTGGCTCTCGCCCTCCTTCAGCTCCGCGAGGCGGTCCAGACGTACCGAGTCCGGGTCCAGCTCCATCATCAACGACGTCTCGAAAAACGCCGCGTGGTCCCCCGTGTACCCCTCGTCCAGCGCAAGGAAATACTCCGGCGTGCCCAGCACCGGCATATGCAGCAACCGCGACATCCGCACCGCCGTCTCCCGCACCAGAATCTGCTGCCCCGCCCCGTAGTGCCCCGTCAGCAGGACCATCGCCCTGAACCCCTGGCGATGCGCCTCCCTGCACAGCGTCTCGTACCAGCCCCGAACCACGCGCGAATCGTACCCGTCATCCGGGTCCATCACGAACGTGTGCGGCTCGTCCAGCCCCCCGATCCCGCCGAAAACGGGCGGGGCGGCCAAACACCCCGCCCGCTCCGCGGCGCGTATGCAAAGCGCCTGGGCTTTCAGCGCATCGAGCCCCGTGATGTTGTGCAGCCCATGCCACTCCACCGTCCCGATCGGTTGCAGCAACGTCGGACACGCCGACATCGCCGCTTCGATCTCCGCGGGTCGCAAATGCTCCATGCGCCGTTCCATGCCCTGCGCTCCCTATCCGAGCGGATCCCCGCTCACTTTTTCAGCGCCGGAAGGCTCGCCGCCGCGATCGACTGACCCACCCGACGCGCCTTCTCATCCGGCAATTGCACATTCACATGCGACGCGATCTCCGGGAACTCATCCCGCAGCACTTCCATCGCGCCCCTCACAATCAGGTCGCCGCCGCGCCCCGACGTGCACCGGCCCAGCACCAGCACATGCCGCAGCTCGTAGAAGTCCGCGTAGTGCGCTATGCCGTACCCCATGTACACGCCCATGCTCTGCCAGATCTTCGTCGCGCCCTCGTGCCCCGATTCCAGCAGCTCCTGCACGGCCTTCAGCCGATCCGCGTCCGTCCCGCCTTCCGGCAGCGTAATCCCCGCCGCCGGCGCCAGCCGAAACACGCACTGCTGCGAGAAGTACAGCGCGCCCACGCCCCGGTCGCCCGACCACTCATCCACCGGCGCCGTCGGACTATAGTCGATCGGCGCGAACGCCAGCTCGTTCAGCCAGCTCGTGATGTTCCCCTCCGGCGTCACGTAGCCGCCCGCTTCACTCGACCCGAGCGCGATCCCCAGCACCGCGTTGTCCTCAAGCGACATCGAGCCCGCCAGCGCCGTCACCTCTCCATCGTTCACCACATCCAGCGGCACGCCGAACTCCTCTCCGATCCGGAGGAACATCGAACGCACCTCATCAAACCGGTCCTTCGGCACGCCGCGGAACAACGAAGCGATCATCGGCCGGTTGTTGATCCACACCCCCGCCGAGCTGCCGCCGATCGCGTCCACCCGCGGCAGATGCTTCGCCGCGCTCTGCAGCGCCGCCATCACCTCGCGATAGTGGTACGATGGGTCGTCCTGCTTGCGCGGCTCCCACACAACCTCCTCGCTGTACACCGCTTCCCCGTCGATCACCGCCGACACCTTCCGGTCCGACGCGCCCAGGTCGAACCCGATACGACACCCGTCCAGGTGCCGTCCCAACGGCCGCGTCGTCTCCTGCTCCGCCGGCGCATCCTTCGCGTCGCACGTGACCACCTCGAACGTCTTCTCGTACACATCCTCGCCCATGAAGTGGTAGTCAAACGCGCGCTCTCCGTCCGGCGCATAGACCTTCGCCAGATACTGGCCGACCGACGGCGGCCCCCCGGCGTACACCCGATGCCCGCCCCGTTGCCACAACAGGAACTTCACCAGCCGCTCCACATACATCAGGTTCGCCTCGGCGCGCGCATGCCCCTCCGGAAACACCATCGTGTCGTAGCGCGACACGCTCCCGTCGGGGCGCTCCAGCGCCAACGCCATCGGTACGCCTGCGCCCGACGCGGCCACTTCGGCGCGAAACGCGCGGTTCGCCAGCACCGCGGGCCGGAAGCTCGGCTCCAGGGGCGGCTGATGCGACGGCTCGATCAGGCGAAACGATTCAGACATGACAATACCCTTCACTACGTACGTTCCCAGCGGCTGCAACCCGTGCGCAACTCCGTCCCGCCGGAGCGCGCAACAAAACAAGAGCAGAGTATAGAGAACCCTCCCCCCGGAGGGCCAACCCGACGCCCCCACGCCCGCTTCAGACGGTCAGCGCCGCGTCCTCGGCCCGCTGCACCAGCGCCTCCTGCTGCATCCGCGACAATGTCGCGAACCGCGCCGTGAACCCCGCGATACGCACCAACACGTGCGGATGCCGCCCCGGGCATTCCATGGCTTCCCGCAACATCGCCGCATCCAGCACGCTCACCTGCAGCTCCTGCCCGCCGTGCGCGAAGAAGGCCTCAACCAACGCGCCCAGCGCCGCAACGTCCCGACCCGCGTTCGGCGGCAGCGTCAGGTTCAGGTTGTAGCCGCCGCGGTAGTAGCGTCGCGGCTGCAGCTTCGCCACGCTGTTCAGCACCGCCGTCGGCCCCCGCCGCACATCCCGCGGGTTCGGCCCGATGCACGCCGCATACGGCTCCCCGCGCCGCCGCCCATCCATCGACGCCCCGTGCTGCAGCCCGTCCAGCCAATGCAGACTCCGCACCACATGACAACTCACGCGCGGCCGCCCCTGCTGTTCCTCGATGATCCGCGCCACCGTCCGCTCGCGCAGCGCAAGCAGCTCCTCGGCCCACGCATCGGCTTCCGGCAGATCATTGCCCCACTTGGGACACGCCGCGATCGCCCGATGCAGCCCCGCGTCCGCGAAGTCGTCCGCCAGCGCCCCGGCCATCTCCGCAAGCCCATAGCGCCCCTGCTGGAACACGAGCGTGTCCAACGCGATCAGACCGTCGATCGCGTTCGTCAGCCCCCGCTCGAACAGGCACCCGTGCGGATAGCTCGCCGCCGCGTGCAGGTCCGCGCCCCGCGCAATGGCCCCGTCGAACAGCGCCGAAGTGAACGGCGTCGGCACGCGCTCCGCCATCGCCGCCCACCAGTCGTCCTCCCACTGGAACGCCTGCGTCAGCACGCGCGTCAGACGCGCCTCATACCGCGCCAACAGCGCCGCCATGTCCGCCGCCGCCTGCGCCTCCGGCTCCTGCAGCAAGGCCGACAACTGCTCCGCATGATTCAGCGACGGGCCCGTCGCCGATCGCGACAGCTTCCCCGGGATCCCGATCTCGTTGCAGCCGATCACGCAGTAGTTCCAGGCGTCCTCCGGCGCGATCCCCGCGGCGACCAGGCCCGACGCCGTCTCCTCGTCGCCGACCAGCAACGGCTGCGTCACGCCCCGCGCCAACATGTCGATGGCCTTCGCCTTCACAGCGGCATCCATCCCGCGCCGCCAGCGCAGGAAGACGTGCGGATCCGGCAACCGCATCGCGTCGCAGGCATCGAGAAACGCCAACGTGATCGCGTTGCACCGGTCCCGGCCCGCGAAGTCCGCGCCCCCGATCGTGATGGCCTGCGTCTTCGACGTCCCGCCCCACACCGAGTTCGCCGCGATCTTCAGCAGGAATCCCGCAAACAGTTCGCCCGCGTCCGCCTCTTCCGCAAACGGCGCCAGCGCGCGATCCGGCAGCCCGATCGAGACCGAGTACCCGTGCCCCTCCAGCGCCACCGCGAGATGCGCCAGCACGATCGCCTGCAGCCCCTCGAACAGGTTCCGCGCAGGCCGTGCGGGAACCTGTTCCAGCGCCGTCGCCACGCGGAGCAACGCCGCGCGCACCGCGGCGTCCGAAGTCTCCTCCGCCAGCCGCGTCGCCTCCACGCGATACCGTTCCGCCCAACGGATCACCCCTTCGCACGCGATGATGCAAGCGCGTCGCATCTCCCGAGCCCACTCGTCGCCCGTTTCGGCCAGCGCGCGCGCCTCCGCGATCACCGCCTCGAGCCCGCGGTGCACCACCGTGTCCAGGTCCACCGCGAGATGGCCGATCCCCGCGTCGCCGCCGAACGCCCGCTCGCTCCAGTACGCCCGGATCTCCTCCGGCGCTTCCGCCGCCAGGTCGAACTCCCGCAGCCAGTCGTGCTCGAGCCGCGCCTGCGCCGGCACGGTCAGACCATACTCGGGCAGCAACGTCCACGCCCGCGGCCGCTCCGCCGTGTTCCCGGCGAACAGCGGGTTCGACAGCACATCGAGCGTCATGTGGTCGAGCAGATGGGCGAACGCGGACGCCCGCCGCACGACCGTCGGCTCATCCGCGTACAGATGGTAGCCTTCCGTGATCAGCCGAGCCCGCTCCAGCGAGATGCTGTCTTCCGTGTCCACGAGCGCCCGCCGCGCCGCATCCACGACGCTCCGCGACGCCGCATGGCCCATGCCTGCAAGACCCAACCCGGTCAGCGCGGCGGCGCTTCCGCCGATGAATGTACGACGCGACATCTCTGCCATCGCTCCAGCTCCTCTGTCCCTGCGCCCCACGCGCACGCCCCCATTATGCTGGAGGCGCCGCCGGATTGCCACGTATTTGCCGCCCGCCGACCCGCGCCTCCGCCTCCGCCGACTCGCATCGCGCCGCCGCACGTGCGACAATGAAGCTGGCCAACACGAGGGCACGGAAACGATGCGTTACCCGGCGGTAGGACTCCTCATCTCGGCCCTCGCGGTCTGCGCGGCCTGGGCGGCGGAACCCCCCTGTCCGCCGTCTCCCATCATCGAACGCGCGGAGTTCGCCTTCGACGAACGGATCCTGCTGGCCCCGGGCAGCGACAACTGGCCCATGACGTGGGCCGCCGACGGCCATCAATACACCGCCTGGGGCGACGGCGGCGGCTTCGGCGGCACGAACTCGGATGGTCGCGTCAGCCTGGGCGTCGCGCGCATCGAAGGCGACGCGTCCGACTACCGCGGGATCAACGTCTGGGGCGGCAAGGATCCCGAGGCCCCCGCACAGTTCAGCGGCAAGAGCTATGGCATCCTCGCCCTCGGCGACCGCCTCTACATGTGGGTCTCGCCCGGGTCCGGCGAAGAGAACAACCAAGAGGCCCGCCTCGCCTGGTCCGACGACTGGGGACATACATGGACCCGCGCCGACTGGGCCTTCACCAAAGCCGACGGCATCATGGTCCCCGCTTTCTGTCAATTCGGCCGCGACTACGCCGGCGCCCGCGACGACTTCGTCTACGTCTACACGACGCGCCTGCACGACCCCGCCGCCCGCATGCAGCGCCCCGGCGCCGTCGACCTCCTGCGCGTCCCGAAGGATCGACTTCGCGAACGCGCCGCCTACGAGATCTTCGCCGGACGCGATGACGCCGGCTCCCCGATATGGTCGCATGACTTGGCCGACCGACGCGCCCTCCTCGACGACCCTTCCGGCCTCCACCGTTTGAGCGTGAACTACAACGCCGGACTCGAACGCTACCTCCTCTGCGTCGAGCATTCCGAAGGATACGTGGGCAACCTGGCCCTGTTCGACGCGCCCCAGCCCTGGGGACCGTGGACCACCGTGGTCTATGCCGAGGATTGGGGCGGCTTCGGCGCGACGTTCTACTGGTGCATCCCCAACAAGTGGACCAGCCCCGACGGCCTTGAATTCACCATCGTCTTCACCGGAACCGGCCCGAACGACGCATGGAACACCGTCCCAGGGCGATTCACACTGCGGTCCCCCGAACGGGCCGAAGGTCAAACCCATGAGTAGCCCGCCTCGGCTGACGGTGCTCGTCGACAACAATGCATCCAGCGCCGGCCTGCGGATCGAGCTGAACGGATGAGCCTCCTGCGCATTTCCCCCCAACCCCGCGCGGCCCGGCCGCCCCTTTGGAGCACGGCGGCTCGCTGCCGCTTCGCTTTCTCCCTCTCCCCCCCATCCGCCTCCCAAATCCCCTCCGCTCCTCCCCACCCCGTCCTGGTCCGTGTTAGTCCGTGTTAGTCCGTCCTGGCCCGTGCTGGCCCGTGCCACCCCGTCCTGGTCCGTGTTAGTCCGTGCTGGTCCGTGTTAGTCCGTGCTGGTCCGTGTTAGTCCGTGTTAGTCCGTGCTGGTCCGTGCTGGTCCGTGTTAGTCCACCCCGTCCATCCAGTCCATGCCGCTTTCGCTCTCCCCAACCCCCTCCGGATCCTTCCACAGCGCCAACGCCGCCGTCCGACACGACCCTCCTCACCTCATCGCCGCCGACGCCCTGGGTTTCGACACGGACGCCCTGATCTACGTGACGCACGACGAAGAGCCGACGCCGTAGCGCGCCGCCCCCTCACGCTCCCGGCGGCGCCGCCTGCATCTCGCGACAGTTGACTGCGGCGCCGCCAGGCTCTACTCTGGCCTCGGATTCGGGGTTGCAACGCAGAGGAGGCTTGTCCATGGAGATACTGATCGTACTGGCGGTTATCGCGGTTCCCGTGGTGATCATCCTCGGGTATGTCATCCGCATCTACAACGCGCTGATTCGCATCAAGAACCAGTGCGACGAGTCCTGGTCCGATGTCGAGACGGAGATGCAGCGCCGCTATGACCTGATCCCCAACCTGGTCAACACCGTCAAGGGCTACGCCAGCCATGAGAAGGAGCTGCTCGAGGAGGTCACCCGTCTGCGCGAGCAGGCCGTCGCCGACCACGGCTCCCCCGCCCACCAGGCGCAGACGGAGAACATGCTGCAGGGCGCTTTGGGCAAGCTGATGGTACGCCTCGAGGCCTATCCCGACCTCAAGGCCAACCAGAACTTCCTCGAGCTCCAGCGCGAGCTCACGAACACCGAGGACCGGATCCAGGCCGCGCTCCGCTTCTACAACGGCAACGTCCGCGACAACAACAACAAGGTCCAGGTGTTCCCCAGCAACATCGTCGCCGGCATTTTCGGCTTCGGTCTGCGCGAGTTCTTCGAGCTGCAGAACGAAGAGGCCCGCCAAGCCCCGACCGTCCAGTTCTAGGCGCCCCTACGTCAGATCGAGCTCCGCGGCGGCGAGTTCGTCCAAGTCGTCGCGGATGCTCTGCGTCACGGGGAACCGGAATCCCGTCTTGGGATCAAGGTCCAGGTCCAACACCTTGAGCGCCACGGGCAACTGCTCGCGCTTCCACTGATTGAACGCGAACAGACGGCCGAAATCCGCCGTCCACGTCCGCAACTGCTCCGGGTCAAACGCCCGATGCCGGTGCACCAGCACCCGCCAGCAGTCCGGCAACGACATCCGCCGCCGCGCGAACAGGAACAGCAGATCATCCAGCACCACGTACGGCATCAGGTCGGCCTCGTCCTGCTGGTCCGGCGCAAGCTCCGCGCTCGGCGGAATCGCCAACACCTTCTCCGCCGACTTCAGTCCGTCCCGCCGCGCCACGTGCGCAAGCAGCCGCTCCACCAGCGTCTTCGGAACGTTCGCAATCGGCGAGTATCCCCCCTGGTTGTCGCCGCCCGTCGTGGTGTAGCCCACCGCCGCCTCGCTGAGGTTCGACGTCACCAACAGCAGCCCCGTGCTGCTGTTCGCCCAGTTCAGCATCATGTTGCCGCGCACCCGAGCCTGCAGGTTCTGCCGGGCCATCGGCGCCACCCGCTCCTCCCCGCCCATCAGCTCCACCGCCTTGCGCAGCGCGACCTCGGACTCCTCCGCGATCGACACCACCTGGAACGGCACGCCAAGCTCTTCCGCCAGCGCCCGCGCGGCCTCTTGCGTCGCCGTGCTGCTGTACACGTCGTTCGGCAGGTACACCGACGCGACCCGGTCACCCGCGCGATCGCCGTCCTCCCCGCCGTTCAGCGCCTTGGCCGCGTGCACCGCGAGCAACAGGCACAGCGCGCTATCGCGCCCGCCGGACAGCGCCACAAGATAGCGATCGAAAGCCCCCACCTTCTCGAAGTAGTCGCGCAGCCCCAGCACAAGCGCGTCGAACAGCTCATCCAGATACTCTTCCGCCTCCACCACCGGGCCCTTGCCCGGCGGCTCCGGCACGAACAGGCTCTCGGGCAGTTGCGCCGCGAACGCCGACACCGGCGCCGGCTTCCACGCCGACCCGCGTAGATCAATCCGCAGCACCTCGCGCGCCGCGTCCTTCCGCGCCGCGGCCTGCCGCCACGTCGAGTTCTCCGCCCGCGCCCGTGCGACCTCATCCAAGTCGACCACGCCCGTCGCCAGCGCCCAGTACGCCTTCGACAGAATCGCCCCTTCCACCACGATCCCGTTCGGCGTCGCGATGAACCCCCCGCCGTCGAACACCAGCCGGCTGTTATCCAGCCCGAGCAGGTTGGCGTACGCGTACACGCACGCCAGGCTCTCCGCCGAGCTCAGCACCAGCCGCCGCCGCTGCACGTTCTTCCGCGGCACGAACGGCGACGCGCTCAGGTTGCAGATCACCTCCGCCCCCGCCAGCACCCGGTTCATCGCCGGCGCCCGATTCGCCCACAGATCCTCGCAGATCTCCGCGCTGATCACCCCGTACGGCAGCCGGAACACCAAGTCGCCCGCCGGCGTCCCGTTGATCTCCGTCACCCCCTCGTCCCACGCCGTCCAGTTCCGCCCTTCGTAGAAAATGCTGTACGTCGGCAGGTACCGCTTCAGCACCAGCCCCTGCACCGCGCCCTCGTGCAGAAACGCCGCCGCGTTGTACATCATCGCGTCGTGGTGCACCGGCAGGCCCACGAACGCCGATATGCCCCGGCAACTCTCCGCCAGCCGCTGCAGCGCGTCCCAGCTCCGTCGCGCGACGTCCGGCCACCACACCCGGTCTTCCAGGCTGTATCCGGAGAGTCCCAGCTCCGGCGTCACCAACAGATGGCACCCCGCCCCGCCGGCTTCCTCGATCACCGCGCGCAGCCGCGCGCCGTTCCCCTCGAAATCGCCAACTTTCACCGACACCCCGGCTACGCCGACTCGCACCAGACGCATGAATGGTCTCTCCCTGGTTGCGTCGCGCTCATCCGCCGTTCCCTACGCGCTCGCCCGCAACCGATCGAACAAGTCGCGGAAGATCGGGTTGCGGTACACGAAGTTCGCACTCCGAATGTGGTGCCGCGTCCGGTCCACGCTCCACGTCACCTGGTCGGTCAGGATCGGGCTGTGCACCCAGTCGCACGGCGCCCACGTCGGCTCGAGCAAGTACGCCACCGCCGACAGGTCCCAGATCTCTTTCGCCCAGCCCCGCTGATCCTCCTGATAGTCCCGGAAGATCTTCACCAGATAGTCCGCCACGGGGCTCACCCCGCTCAGGTTCGCCTCGAGTTCCGGCAACGTCGTCAGCAGATGCGACGCCACGCCGAAGCACGGGATCTGCACCAGCGGCACGCCGCTGTCGAACACCACCCGCGCCGCCGGCACGTCCTGCATCAGGTTGAACTCGCGCGCGTTCGACCAGTGCAGCGGCTGTCCTCCGAGCCACACCACCGCGATCCGCGACACGATCTCCGGCTTCATCAGGATCGCCGACGCCACGTTGGTGATCGCGCCGATCGCCACCACGTACAGCGGCTCGTCGCCCGGCGCCATCGCCCGCCGAATCAGGTCCACCGCCGCCTCGCTATCGCACGGCGTGTCGCCGCTGGGCAGATACCCCAGCGCCCCCCGGAACACCCGTCCCTTTGGCGCAACGCCCATCAACCCCAGCAAACGTTCGAGCTCCTCGTAGCTCCGCTCCATCCCGTTCGCGGGACTGCTCGAACGGTCGTTGAAGAACGGCGCCGCGTAGAACGCCTCCACGTTCAACCGGTCTTCACGCAACAGCGAGTACACCACGGCGAACTGATCGTCGATCTCGTTGTACGTGTCCGTGTCGAGCACCATCCGAACGCGCCCTTCCGGCGGCAGCGTCCGCGTGAACCGAACGTTCTCATCAAGGGGGGGATACAGCATACGCTTGCTCCGGCTTCGGTCGTCGGCCCGGGCCGTACGACGCTAGGGTTCCAAACTCTCCAGCAGCTTCATCTTCGCATGACCGATCCGCTCGGACAGCATCACTTTGTAGATCTCAGGATTCCTCAGCCGCTTGAACTCATCGGCCAACGCCGCGATCTGCGCCGTCGCCCGCGCGCGAATCTCATCGATCCCCGGCGCCGCGCCCACGCGCCGTCCCTCCCGAAACACCGCCTCCATCAGGCTCTCGCTGCGCCGCGTGTCCCGCAGCCGCGTATGCACGTTCTGCTGCGTACGGTGATGCCCGACAATCGCCCCGCACTCCGGGATCATCTCGTCGTACTCGTACAGCACATCGCCCACCGGTTGCCCCGCATCATTGTAGTAGCGCACCACCTGTTTGCGACAGGGATCCGTCGACTTCTCCACGTTGGCCGTGGTCTTCATCCGCGGCGTCCAGCGACCGTCCTTGTACACCGACACGAGCTTGTACACCCCCCCGAGCGACGGGCAATCGTGCGACGTGATCAGGTGCGTCCCGACGCCCCACGCGTTGATCCGCGCCCCCTGCCGCTTCAAGTCCGCGATCAGATCCTCTTCCAGATCGTTCGACGCCACGATCAGCGGATCGTCGAACCCCGCCTCCCGCATCAGCCGGTACGCCGCCTTGCTCAGTTTCGCGAGGTCGCCCGAGTCCAGGCGTATCGCCGGACGCACCTTCCGCCCCGCCGCGTGCATCTCCTTGAACACGCGGATCGCGTTGGGCACGCCGCTCTCGATCGTGTCATAGGTGTCCACCAGCAACACGCACCGCTCCGGATAGTGCCGCGCGAACGCGCGAAACGCCTCAAGTTCGCTCGAGAAACTCATCACCCAACTGTGCGCGTGCGTGCCCGACAGCGGAATCCCGTAGGTCTTTCCCGCCAGCACGTTGGACGTCGATGAACACCCGCCGATGTACGCCGCGCGGCTCCCGCTCAGGCCCCCGTCCGGCCCATGCGCCCGCCGCAGACCGAACTCCAACACCGGCTCCCCTTCCGCCGCCAGACAGATCCGCGCCGCCTTCGTCGCGATCAAAGTCTGGTAGTTCAGGAAGTTCAGCAGCGCCGTCTCCACCAACTGCGCCTCGAACATGGGCCCTTCCACTTGGACCACGGGCTCGTGCGGAAACACGACCGTCCCTTCGGGTATCGCCCGCACCGTGCACCGCGGCTTGAAATCCCGCAGGTACTCCAGAAACGCCTCCTGAAAGACGTTCAGGCCCCGCAGATACGCGACATCCTCATCGGTGAACCGCAGGTGCTCGAGGTATTGCACGAACGGCTCCAGCCCCGCCGACACGGCGAACCCCGCATGCGGCGGCATGCCGCGAAAGAAATACTCGAAGCAGACTTGCTGGTCCGCGCGGCCCTCATGCAGATAGCCGGCGATCATCGTCAGTTCGTAGAAATCCGTCAGCAGCGCCAGCCCCTCGCGCGCGAACCAGTTCGGCGAGACCGCCATCAGCCGATCTCCCCCGAATGCACCACCGTCGCGCCCGCCTTGCGCATCTCCTCGATCGCCGCCGCCGCGTTCCCCGCCGGAATGTCGACGCCCCGGCATGCATCTTCCACCAGCACGGCTTCGAACCCCTCGGACAGCGCGTCCAGCACGGTCGCGCGGACGCAGTAGTCCGTGGCCAGGCCGCACACGAATACGCGGCGGATCCCGGCGTCGCGAAGCTGCCCGGCCAAATCCGTGCCATCGAAGCCGCTGTACGCATCGCGATCCGGGTCGGCGGCTTTGCTGATCACCACGGCGTCATCCGGCATGTACAGCTCAGGGTGGAACTCCGCGCCCGGCGTGTCCTGTACGCAGTGCGGCGGCCAGCTCTTGTCGACAAACTCGGGAGCGTCGCTGAAGCTGCAGTGGTTCGCGGGGTGCCAGTCGCGCGTGTAGAAAATGCGGCTGAAGCGAGCGGAGATTCGGTTGATCACCGGAACCACCGCGTCCCCGTCCCGAACCGCCAGCGCGCCCCCGACGCAGAAGTCGTTCTGTACATCCACCACGATCAGTGCATCCGTCTGACTCACCTGCATGGCTGCCTCCTCCCAGGCTTCTGCCCACGGCATACGCCGACCGCCGTCCGAGCAGACAAAGCCGTCGTCGCTATCCACATGCCGACCGCAGTCGCGCAAGCGCCTGCGCCACGATAGCCGCATGATCAAACGCCAACGGCGGAAGCGCGGACGCCCTGTGCCATCCCGCCGCGGCCGCGTCGTCCGCCGCGTGCAAGGCCGGCGGCGTTCCCGCGATCCGGCCCGCGTACGCCACGCTGATGCTCCGCCCGCGCGGGTCCCGATCCGGATCGTCAAACACGCCGACGAATTCCAGCGCGACGCCCGCCAGCCCCGTCTCTTCCCGCAACTCCCGCGCCGCCGCGTCAATCAGCCGCTCGTCCAACTCGATGAACCCGCCCGGCAACGCCCACGACCCCGCATAGGGGTCGTTCCGCCGGGCGATCAAAGCGATCGACGGATCCGCGCCGTCACCGGCGAACACGACCGCGTCGACCGTAACCATCGGTCGCGGATAAGGATAGGTATACGCTCCGCGCCTCGCCATGGTCTGCAAACCCCGAATACGGCCGCTGCACCGTGCACGGCCGAACGTTACGCATAACCGCCTGGCAATGGAGCGCAGCGGAATTGCCAGTCCGGGTTGATGCGGTTGTTGGGCAGCCGTGAGCTAAAACAGACTGCTCTGTCCCTCGCCTGCGTCTCGTACCGCGCCTGTCGCAGCGGTGAGTACCTTCTCTCGTACGTTACTCCCACATCCAGATAGGAGACTTTCCCAATCAGCCTCGCCCTTCAAAGTGAGGAACCGTTTGGCCGGTGCGGCGTAGACCACGACGTTCTTATGTTGGCGCAAGAGGCGTGCAGCATTCGCGAGGGTTCCTGCGCTCTTTCCATCCCAGATCATGAAACCCACGGAAGCCTCCTGGGCCATCTGTTCATCTTTGACGGCATAGTAGTTGAAATCTCTTCGGGCGTGACCTGTGGCTACAGCCCGAACCGGCCACTTGCCTAGATTGTTGCGACATTCCCCGCCTGAACAGAACACCTCGACCGGCTCGTAACCGCGACTATGGAGGTACTTCTGAACTGCCTTGTCCACACCGTTGGCATCGCCGACAAGAACGGGGAACCCCTGTTCAATGATCCGATCAATTCGCTGTCTGACCTCCGCGCTCAATCGCGAAATCCGTCGAGATCCTCCTATGAACACCTTGGTCATGATCTGCTCCTCGTTCGAGTTAGGGCCAAGGCGTGTACCTCCGCAGCAGTTCCCTCATCATACAGCGCTGCGGTAATCGCGTTCATTGTAGCCCCTGACCGGTAAAGGTCATCGAATAGGAGAATCTTCTGTCCGTTGACGACCGATGCCTCGACCTTATGTGCGCCATTGAGGAGACGGAGCCTTTCATCGTAGGCGTAGACGTTCTTTAGTTCGGGTATCTCCTTGACTCGCGTGACACCATTCAGGTCAACGGAAATGCCGATTAACGCGCCAAGTCTTTCCGCGATGAGGCGTACTGGCTGCTCAGCCCGCACTCGGGAGGGAGGAACAGGAACGAGAATGGTCACCCCGGGATTCCATTCTCGAACGAATCCTTCGGCGACCTCAACAAGTTCGTTAAGCACGCTCTTGTCCGAGCGGTACTTGAGACGGTATAGCAATTCGCCGACTTCACTTCTCTTAGTGTCGAATTTTGGATGGCCGTATTCGTCATCACCAAGATACGTGCTGCTAAGTGTGTGGTAATCCAGCACGTACCCTGCACGCCATCGGCCGGGAATCTGCATTGGTCTGGTATTCACCATCGATCATCTCCAAAGATGCCCAACTCATAGCATATACCTCGCACACAGCCGATGCGAACCGCACCGCCGCGCGACCCTCAGAACCGCACCTCCAGACAGTCCACCGGAACCCGCCCCGCAATGGGCTCGATCACCAGCGTGTGCAGCCCGTAGTCAAACAGCGCGCCATACACGATCTCGGACGCGCCCGGTTCCTCGGCGTGCAGATCGATCTCCTCCGTCATCGCCCCGTCCACCGTCACCCGCGCCCGACCGAACTCCGGCCCGCGCGGCGCATACAGCGTCAGGCCCGCCCCGACGACGTTCCACTTCGCCCGCGCGTCTTCCGCGTTCGAGATGACGCCTGTACCGAATCGGAACGCGGGATCCTCAACCCTGAATTCCCAATCTGCGGCCTGCTGCCCCGCCCCCAGCAGCGCCTCGCCGCTCAGGTAGACGCACCGCCCGGGCGCGCTCGGACCGCGCGCCTCGAACCGACTTGCTCGCACCCAGCCCCGCGGACCGACGATCCAGCCCGGACTCCCCGGATCCGTCCCTGCCGCCGCCTCGTAGATCACGGCGTCTCCCAGCGTCACCCGCGTGCGGTCGGCGGTCGCCTCGACCCCCGCGCGCACCGGCGCCCCCGGCGTGAACGACGCCTTGGCCGACACGGTCCGCGCTCCCGCATCGTCCACCCGCACCACGCTGCACGTCCCGTCGTCCTCAAACTGCAACGCCATGTATCCGCGCAGATGCGCGGCGTCCGTCGCGGCGTCCGACCGCGGCGCATCCGGACCGAGCACGGGCCGCAACCCCCACGCCAGCGCCGCCCGCCCCTGCACCTCGAACGCGGCGTCCAGCTTCAGCTCGGAAAACGTCCGCTGCACGAACGTCACGCTCGGTCCCCCGTGCGCGCTCACCACGAACCCGTCGCGGTACGGCTGCCGCCACGGCCGCCGCGCAAGGTTGATCGTGCCGCGGTTGTCCGCGTCCCTCGACGGAAACATCGCGAACAGCGTGCCGTCGTCGCTCACCACACCGGAGTACGTCTGCCCCCAAATCCCTTCATACTCGTTCTCCACCGGCGCCGCATGCCACACCGAACCGTACTGCCACAGCTCCCACCCCGACGCCGTGTGCGCCTCCTCGATCGGCGCGCGAAAGACCGCCTGGAAGTTCCGGTTCAGCGCCACCGACGTCGCTGGCGCATAAACGTAGCCGTCATGCGTGAACGCCGGATAGTACTCCAGCAACGGCGGATGGAAGTTCGTGTCCTCGACCGACCGCAGGAAGATCGGCCTCGAGTACGGCCCTTCCGGCGCCGGCGCCGTCATGCCGACCAACGCCCACCCGAAGTACGGCCCCGAATCCATCATGAACAGCACCAGCCAGTCGTCCGCGCGCCGGATCAGCGTCTGCGCATACCCCCGGCGGTACTTCTTCAGATAGTTCGGGTGCGCGCTGTTCCGGTAGACCGGCGGCGACACCCGATGATAGGGCCCCTCCGGCCGGTCCGACCAGGCATACCCGATCCCGTTGTCCGCCCCGTCCCGCGGCTGGAACATCGTCTCCCACGTCGACCCCACCGTCGAGAAGTCGTAGACCAGATGGTACCGCCCCTCCTCGTACACCACCGCCACATCCGGCGCGGATCCCAGCCGTTGTTCATCCCCCTCGAACGTGAATGGCTCATCCGGAAACACCGGGCCCAGCCGCTCCCAGCTCCCGCCCCGGTCGCGCGACCGCCACGCCGTGCAGTTCACTCCCCGCCGATCGACCATCGCGTAACCCTCGGCGTACTCCCCCACAAAAATATAGAAGTCGCCCGACGGCGGGTCGATAAACAAGAACCCGTTCACCGGCCACGTCAACGGCGGCGCGCCCCGGTGGATCGGGTTGCCCGGCAACCGCTCGAACGCGTCGAACGACGCATCCCCGTACACCGGATGCCGATGCCACTGGTCCAGCTTCGCCGCCCGCGCATAGTCGTCAGCGCTCGCCGACGGCGCCGCCCCCTCCTTCATCTCGGACGTATCCATCCACGTCTCCTCCGCCATCGCCGTTCCCGCGCACAACAACACCGCCAGCACCATCATCACCACCGCCATCACCCTGTCCTCCTCTCACAGACTCCGCGGCATTCTTTCACGATCCCCACGCCCGACCCAAGCCCCGCCGCGATCCCCCCGCGGCCCTCGCAACGGCATGCGAACGTGTGGGACCGGCGCCCTCGCCGGTCATTCCCCCCGTCCCGCAGCTCCCCCAACCGCACGCCAGTGTGGGAGACCGGCAGCCCCGCCG
>DIWA01000023.1:0-123 GCA_002422525.1 Candidatus Hydrogenedentes bacterium UBA6118 | reverse complement strand
GCGCCCTCGCCGGTCATTCCGCCCCCACCCCCCCGCCGCAGGCGGATCATCCTGCCCATCCTGTGAATCCTGTCTACCCATTCCTTCCCCCGTCCACCCTGTCCACCCCGTCCACCCCGTCCA
>DIWA01000091.1 GCA_002422525.1 Candidatus Hydrogenedentes bacterium UBA6118 | reverse complement strand
GACCGGCGCCCTCGCCGGTCATTCTCCGCGCCGTCCTCGTCCAACAAACCCCCTTCGAGCCCAACCGCGCCGCTTGTGGAAAACCTTTGACCCTACCATGCCAAACGACTCCAAACACCACTTGAAACGAGACACACCCTCTCCCAAAGAGGCTTCGCCTCATGCGGTCGGTCCAACGATTCCAGCCGCCCCTGCAGCCCAGCTGCCCCCGGCTATCATGGGCGGAATGACCGGCGAGGGCGCCGGTCCCACACCTTCGCGCCGGTCCCGCCGCCCCCCGGCCCGCCTACTCCCCCGACTCCACGACGGCAATCTCCTCATCGCTCAGACCATACAACCCATACACCAATCGGTCGATCTCCGCATCCGTCGCGGCGATCTGCCGTTCCAGCAACGTACGCTCCGCCTCCGACGTCGCCGCCGCCAATCGACGGTGCAGCTCCAACATCGAAGTCACCAACTGCACCATCCGGTCATGCGCCGCGCGATCGGGTGGATCAGAGAGGTCGATGGGGCGGATGGGGAGCTGCGTGACGTACATGGGCTTGTACTCGTAGTAACCGCCGCGTTTGGTCGACGAGAGCGCATGCACCACCAAGTCGAGAGTTCTCGAGTTCAGCAGCCCGAGCAGGTACAGGTCGTCAACCGCGATGATGCAGGTCTTGTCATTAGAGTAGAAGCATCGCGTGTCGAACGTATAGGAGGCCGACTTCACGATCGATGGCACGATGATTTTCGGCTTCTCGAATGCCTCATAGTAATCGACTGTGTCCTGGATCTCGTACCACTGGTAGTTACCTGGCTTTCTGCCCTTCCAGTCGCGGCCTCTGTAGCCGTCTGGCCTTGGCGCGAGCCGCTCTCTGAATGCCAGGAGGTGGCGCTGGATGGCCGGATAGTCTTGGATCCGCACGCCGCGCCGGGCGAAGATCAGATACCGGTCGCTTGCCGGGGGTTGGTACCGCTTGACGTCGCGTCCGGCAAGGAACGGCTTGATCAACTCCGCGCTGTTCGCGTCCTCGGCGATCAGCCGGTCCCGCGTGGCCCGGTCGATGACGAACGCCTCGTTCAGCCCTGTCAGTACGCCGCGGTAGATCCGCCCCTGGACATAGTCCCCAAGCGGCACGCCTACGCCGCGCACCTTGTCCAGCAGCGCCTGCGTACGGTTGTCCGTCAGCGACCAGCCCTTCGGGTCCAGCCTGCCGATGTCCACGGTGAACCGCCTCTGCGCAACGTACTCCGATAGATCGGCGAACGCGAGCGTGTCGATCTTCGTTGCGTTCAATGGCGGCGGGCTCTCCGGCGCGTCGTCCTCGGCGGCCTTCGCCAGGCGGATGATGCACGGGTAGGTCGTCGCGCCCTTGAACACGGGCAGGTCGCCGAAATCGACGATCTCCTCGATCACCTGTTCCTGCAGCCATCGCCGAAGGGGCTCCCCGTAGTTCGCGCGCATCCACTTGTTCGCGACGATGTAGGAGAAGAGGCCCCCGGGGCGCAGCAACTGCACCGCGCGTTCGATGAAGTACACATAGAGATCAGCCACGCCGTGGTACACGCGGTACGCGCCCGCGAAGTACTCCTTCGCCGCCCGCCCGAGCGTTTCCTGCCGCACATACGGCGGATTGCCGATGATGCAGTCGAAGCCGCCGTCCTGCATGGCGGCGGGGAAGGCGTGGCGCCAGTCAAACGGGTTAACGCGGCGGATCTCCTCGGGATCAGGGAGCAGCGTGGAGGTGAAGTAATCGGGCCCGATGAGCGAGTTGCCGCACTGGATGTTGTCGGCCAGGTTCGGCAGGGCGCGGTCGCGGAACAGCTCGAGCTGCGTGCTCAGCGTGGCATCATCCTCGCCCTCGAGCGCCTTCAGCAGCAGCGACAGCTTGGTGACCTCGACAGCCTGCCCGTCGATGTCGACGCCGAAGAGGTGCGTGGTGAGGATGCGCTTCTTCTCCTCGATGGTGAGCCGCCACACCTTCCTGCGCGCATCGAAGTACACGGCCTTGGGGTGGTCCTCGGGCGTATGGTCGACGTACCACTTGAGGCAATGATCGAGCAGGCGCTGGTAGGCGCCCAACAGGAACGAGCCGGACCCGCAGGCCATGTCCAGGATGCGCAACGGGGGCCGCGACCGGCCGCCGGCGATCTGCCGGGGGCTCTTCCCCGCGATGGCCCGGCCGACCGTCTGCTCCACGATGTAGTCGACGATGTAGGCCGGGGTGTAGTACACGCCGCCCGCCTTGCGGACCTCCGGCTTCTCCTCGACGCGGGCCTGGTGCGAGGGCGTGAGCCGGATCACCTTGCCCAGGAACCGTTCGTACACCGTGCCGAGGATCTCGACAGGCATCACGCCGAAGTCATAGGGCGAACCGTGGACGAAGTAGAGGCTGCGCAGAATGTCGCGGAACGTCTTGTCGTCCACGACGAGCTTCGGCGTGATGCGGTCGGGCGTCTCCGACACGCCCGGCTCCTTGTTGAAGTGGAAGATCCCCGAGTTGTACTTGTCATCCGCCTTGCGACACAGCTCGGACATGAACCGCGCGTAGATGTTCGGTCGTTCGCAAAGGGTCAGCAACTGCTCGTAGGGCTCAAGCCCCCGATCCTCGGCCATGCGCAGGAACACGATCCGGTCGATCGTGCGCTGCACGGCCGCGTTCAGGTCATCCGACGACAGCGCTTTGTTGCGCAGCGCGATGTTCCGCGCCAGGGCGTCGCGCCAGCCCTCGATCTCCTTCAGGAACTCATCGTCCACCTCGGACGTGCCGCGTTTGCGCTGCGATGCGGCGAACTGATCGAACGCGCCCGACCACACCGCCTCACGCGAGAACACATCCCAGATCTCCCGCCAGCGGTCCGGATACTCCTCGAAGCGGTAGTAATGCGTGCGGGCCCGGCTCGCCCTGTCGCTGGGACGCGGCCGCAGCGTGCAGTCGTACACCGCGAACTCTTCGAAATCCGTCAGCAGCGACACCGGGACCTTCGCGCTCCATCCATAGCGCCGGAGCTGGTGGGCCGGCGCCGGGTCCGCGTTCAGGTTCACCCCGCACTTCTTGGCTTCCGCGTAGAACCGCGGCTGCGACCCGACCCGGAAGGTGTAGTCCGGCGCGCGCTGGTGACCGTCCACGTCCAGGCTGTCTTCCGGCACCACCTCGCGGTACTGCGGGGCCACGCGCGCGCGGTTCGCCACGTCCCACCCCAGCGCCTCGAACAGCGGATCGATGAGGTTCTGCCGAATATGCGCCTCCTTCGTCGTCGGCGCGAGCAGCACCGCCCGGTTCGTCTCGAAAAACCGGCACAGTTGCGCGACCTTCTCCTTGCCTTCCGCAAACGTCATTCTCTCGTCCATAAGCCGAAGCGCCTCCCCCTGTGTGCTCTCAGATGGAGGATCGCACGCCGCGACAAGAGATTCAACCGCTTTGCCGCCCAGCCCGAACCGCCGACCGGCGAGGGCGCCGGTCCCACACCCGCAAGCCGTTCCAACGATCCCCGCCGCCGCAGGCGGCCGTGGAGTGCGTCCGCCGTCGGCGGATTGCTGCCGCTTTCTCCCCGCAATCACTGAGGCCCTGGCCAAGACGCGACCGCCAGCCGGAAGGCCAGCCTCCTGCGAATGTGTGGGACCGGCGCCCTCGCCGGTCATTCCCCGCGGAAAAGCGCAAGCAAGCCGCTGACGGCGGACGCACTCCGAAAGAGCCTTCGCCTCACCTCCGTGTAGCACGGCCGGCCATATGGAGTGCGGCAGCTTGCT
>DIWA01000029.1:20670-20799 GCA_002422525.1 Candidatus Hydrogenedentes bacterium UBA6118 | reverse complement strand
CCTGCAGGTGCGGGTGCGGGCGTCGCGGAGGCGCACCGTTAGTGGTGTGCCGTGCGGATCGTGATGGACGGGATGGACGGCGTCGTGTTGCGGGTCCGGAACCCGTGTAGGGGCGGGTCTGAGACCCGC
>DIWA01000029.1:0-20657 GCA_002422525.1 Candidatus Hydrogenedentes bacterium UBA6118 | reverse complement strand
GCGCGACGACGACGACGTTCACGTATACGGATGCGAACGAGCTGGCGACGCAGACGGTGAACGGGGTGACGACGGCGTTCACGTACGACGCGTGGGGCCGGATGGTGGAGAAGGCGGTCGAGGGCGGGCCGAGCGCGACAAACGGTTCGCTATCGGCTACGCTGGAGTAGCCGGGACACGGAGGCCATCGGCAGTCTCAACAACCAATGGGACATCTCCCTCATAGGAAGCACTTGATGCAGACAAGACCACGAAAGAGAAGAGCGAAAACACGGCGCGGCTCCCTCCAGAAAGGGCGGGCGCCGGGAACGCCGGTGTTCATCGGCGAGCGCAAGCAGGACAAAGTGCGCATCGACGTGATCGATTACGACGAGGCCACGTTCGATGAACAGCGCGATGTCTCCGTGGAGGAATGCGAAAGACGGATCCACTCACCGAGCGTCACCTGGATCAACTTCAATGGCATCCATGAGGTTGAGATCATCAATCGTCTGGGGGCGCTATTGTCCCTGCATCCGTTGACCTTGGAGGACATCGTCGACACCGATCATCGCCCTAAGGCCGAGGAGTTTCCGAATTACCTTTTTTGCGTCTTGAAAATGATGAGCTTCAACGAGGCAGTGAATGAAGTCGAGATTGAGCACGTCAGTTTCATCCTGGGAGACAATTGGATGATTTCGTTCCTTGAGGATGAAGGCGACGTGTTTGACGCCGTGCGGGAACGCATCCGGTCCGCTAAGGGGCGCATCCGTTCGCGGGGAGCGGATTATCTGGCTCACGCCTTGATGGACGCCGTGGTGGACGATTATTTCCTCGCCGTCGAGCGCATCGGCGACCAGATCGAGGATATCGACGACCGGATCGTAGAGAACCCGCAGCCCGAAGACATGCAGGAAATCCACCGGCTGAAACGCGACATCGTCAACCTGCGCAAGGCGGTCTGGCCGTTGCGCGAGGAGATCGGAGCGCTGGAGAAATTCGAATCCGCGCTGATCCGCTCCGAGACCAAGGTGTTCCTCCGGGATTTGTACGACCACACGATCCAGGTCATCGACATGGTGGAAACCTACCGGGACATTCTTGGCGGCATTCATGACACCTACCTGTCCGGCATCAGCAACCGCATGAACGAGACCATGAAGGTGCTCACCGTCATCGGCACGCTTTTCATTCCGTTGACTTTCATCGTCGGCGTTTATGGAATGAACTTCAAGTACATGCCGGAACTGGAATGGAAGTGGGGGTATTTCTTGGTCTGGGGGGTCATGATCGCCATCGGCAGTGGCATGTTATTATACTTCAAGCGGAAAAGATGGATGTAGTAGTGCGCCTACCCGCAATCTTCGACCACGGATCGGCGATTCTAAGGTGGAACCTGCCGTCCTGTGCGCCGTGTCATCGAGGTCCGCGAGCCGCGTGCCGATGATGCCGTCGCGGAGTGGAGCCCGTCCCCGAAGGGGCGGTTCGCGTTTGGGATCCCGGCTCCGAGATCGGATCCGGTCTATCGGATGTGAGGTGACAACGATGAGTCAACATGATCAGGGCGGTGCTGAGTCCGCGATACTCTGGGCGGTGGTCTTTCTGCTGGGCGCGGCGGCGCTTGCGTGGGGTTTCGCCGGGGGATGGAACCCTGTGCAGGGGAGCATCTGGTGGGCGGCGCTGCTGCTGCCCAATGTTTTCTGGAGGCGCGGGTGGCTCGTGCCGTTGATCGCCATGTGCCTGTACGCCGCCAACGCCGGGGGCCTGTTGTACATCCTGTTCACGTATGAGGGGCCGTTTCTGTCGCTGCACCCGGACAGCCTGGTCGCCTGGTCCCGCCTCGTCGGGGCCTTGGCATGCGTTGCGGCCGTCTACCTGACCCGCAATCGCCGCAGGACGGTGTTTGGCGGCGCGCGGGCGGCGGCTGCGGAACCGCAGGGCGAAGGGCGGGTCTGAGACCCGCCCCTACGCGTGGGCGGGGGCTGTTAGGGGACGGGGAATGCCGCGCATCTCGCGCACGCGGTCCCGCCCGCGCTTTCCATGCTGTCGACCGGCAGTGCGCCGGTTCCGTTCGTATCGCCGCGTCGTCGCGGGAGGCGATGGAGCAGTGATAGAAAGTAGACAGGATTCACAGGATTGACGGGATGTAGGGGACAGGCGGGACGGGACAGGAGGCGTTGACGATGGAGTGGGTGGTCATAGCTTTGTGCGTCGCGACCGGGCTGTGTTTCGAGTATGGAATCGCTCGGGCCAAGGAAACGGTGGACAGCGATGATGAGGCGATGAGGCAGCGGAAGAAGCGGGTGCACAATCTCAATGGGCTCTGGCTGTTGGCGTGGCTCCTGGGGTTCGGCTCCTGGCTTACCGTAACCGACTTGGGTCCAGAGGAACTGGAACTCCCGCTTCTCACTCGCCTGGCTGTGGAAGGCTATGCGCTGTGGCCGGAGGCGGCGCTCGTCGTGGGCGTGGTGGGCGCGGCCGTGTCGCACCCTGTGCCCGCATGCGTCATCGTATGGCTGTGCTATCGCACGTATCGAGGCGTGACGGCCTCCTCCGACGTCGTCGCAAGGCGATGGTACCGTGCGACGGTCTATGGGCTGTCGCTGCTGTTCGTCCTGGAGATCTACGCCGGGGCTTCGATCGCCCTTGCGGTGCGTGCGGCTTACCTGGATGAGCGTGACCAACCCCAGCCGGCGCAGGTTACGGACTATGGCGATGTCACGGGGAACCATGGCGTATGACGCGGGGGATGGGACGGATTGGACGGATTGGGCGGGTCTGAGACCCGAGGGCGGGTCTGAGACCCGCCCCTACACGACGGTCGGCGGGAACGAACGCATAGGCCGAAGGGGGAATGGACGGCGTCGGCGGAAGGGGGATGGGGGCGGCGGGGTGCGCGCCGGGCGATCTCGCGGCGAGCCCGCTGAACCCGGTCGTCTACCCCTGATCCTGGGGCGCGGGCGCGATCAGCGCTTGCAGGAGCACGCCGGCCGCCATGACGCCCATCGTCGCGGGGACCGGCATCATGGACCCGAGGAGCTGCGCGTCCCTTTCGCCGAGGGGGCGCGCGGGTTCGTCTGAGAACACGCAGCGCACGCCGCCGGAGATGCCGCGTGCGCGCAGGCCTTTGCGGATGGCCCGGGCGAGGGGGCAGTGAGTGGTGGCGAAGAGGTCCGCGACGCGCACGCGCGTGGGGTCGAGCCGCCGCGCGGCGCCGAGCGATGCGACGAAGGGGATGCGTCGCGCGTGGAGGGCGTGCAGGAGCGCGACTTTGGACGGCACGGCGTCGATCGCGTCGATGGCGCAGTCGACGCGCTGGTCGAGAATCGCGTCCAGGTTGTCCGCGTCGACGAAGGTCTGCAACGGGATCACCTGCACGGCGGGATCGATGCGATGGGCGCGTTCCCGGGCGAGCTGCGCCTTCGGGCGTCCGAGGGCGTCGGTCAGCGCGAAGAGTTGCCGGTTCAGGTTGCTGGGCATGATCACGTCCGCGTCGACGGCGTAGATCGTCCCGATGCCTGCGCGGACAAGCGTCTCGAAAGCGAACGATCCCACGCCGCCGAGGCCGAACACGGCGGCTCGCGTCGCGCGGAGGCGTTGGATGGCCTCGTCGCCGATCAGCGCGCGGGTGCGCGAGAAGGGGTCCTCGTGCGCAGCGGACTCCCGCGGGGCGGTCACGGTCGGGGCGTCCTGACGATGCGGACGGGGTCGCCTTCGACCGGCAGGTCGACGCCCGCGCGCGTGCGCACATAGGCGGACTCGATGCGGAGGGTCACTTCGTCGGGACCGTCCGGCGGCCAGGCCCGGGCGTTCCAGCGCAGGCGGATGAGTTCGCGGGGGAGCGTCGCGCCGGAGGGGGGCGCGAGGGTGATGCGGAAGCCGCCGTTCTCGAGGCGTCCCCAGGTCGCACGGCTTCCGATCGGCGCGATCGTCTCGTCAAACGCAGCCGATTCCCAGTAGACGAGGCCGGGCGGTTCGGCGATCACGGTGAACCCGAGCAAGGCGATGGGCGCTTGGGACGCGGTGTCGAGGCGCGCGGTGAGCTCGCCCGACTCGCGGGCGGACACGGGCGGCGTCGATTCCAGCGCGACGCGCACCGTGCTGCAGGGCTCGTACAGGTAGGCGTCGGGCAGTTCCGCGGCGGGCGCCTGGTCGGTGCGCGCGACCAGCACGTCCACGGCGCCGGGCGCGAGATCGGGAGCGGCCGGGACCTCGACGATGATCAGTTGCGGGCCGACGAACTCGACGACGGACGCGGGCGCGTCGCCGAAGCGGACCTGGATGTCGGGGACGAAGCCGCCGCCTGTGAGCGCCGCGCGCGCGCCGCCTTCGGCAGGTCCGTGGTCAGGCTCGATCTGCGCGATGAAGGGCGCGTCCGTGGCGGGTATTGGCGCCGCATCGGCTCCGTCCCACACGCCGTCTCCGTCGGAATCGGGGTTGACCGGGTTGGTCTCGCCGGGGTCCACGCGGCTATTGCCGTTGCGATCTTCCATGCCGTCGGGCAGGCCGTCGCCGTCGGTGTCCGGGTTGTAGAGATCCGTCTCGCCGGGATCCCAGCGGCCGTCCGCGTTGCGGTCCTCGATTGCGTCGGGCAGGCCGTCTCCGTCCGCATCGTCGTCATGCAGGCCGGCGGTTCCGAGCCAGTCGAACAGCGCCAGGACGAACGCGCGGACGTCCGGGTCGTGCATGCGCGGCGTCGTCAGCAGGGACGGATCGGCAAGCACGGCGACGCGGCCCTGGCCGTAGCGGCGCGCGGCGAACGCGGCGGGGCGTCCGTCGTGGGCTGGGTACGGCGGGTCGGCGAACGCGGCGAGGGCATCGAAGGGGTGTTCAGGGTCTGCGCGGACCTCGCAGGAGGCGGTCACGCTGATTCCGTCCGGCCAGGCGCGTTGCAGCCATGGCGCCCAGAGGCGCATGTCTTTCGGGGTCTCGGCCGAGCCGGCGATCAACGCGGATGCGTCGACGCGGAGGCCCATCGGACTGAGCCAGGCCCCGAGCGTGCGTCTGCCGGCGGCGATTTCGTCCATTTGCCGCGATGCGCCGAGAAGCAACACCGCTCCGCCGTTGGCCACGTGGTCGACCAGGGCGGACCGGGATACGGCCCCGCGCAGGGCGGCATCCATGTCCAGCACGACGATGCCGTAGCGGCGGAGCGAATCGGTCTGGGGCCAGGGCGCCTCCGTGTGGGAGTACAGGCGCGGCGATTGGGCCAGGGCGTCTGCGAGTTCTCGCAGTCCGTACGGGTCGGCCGGATCGCGGATGCCCGCGGCCTCCTCGAGCGCCCACAGGATGCGGCGCGGCGCGTCGGGTCGCGGGAACAGGCGGATGAACGCGCAGGAGCGGGGGGCGTTCGGCGCGCCGGTGATAGGGTCGCGGGGCGTGAAGACGGCCCATGCGTCGACGGGCGGGTCGCCTGCGTCGGGGCCGGGCCAAGTCAAGCGGATCTCCGCGGAGCCCGGCAGTACGCCGGCGGTCGGCGCGACGGTCATGTGCGCGGCGCCGTCGCCTTCGATCGATGCGCGCCAGGGCGTCTCCGCGGTTCCGCGCAACGGAATGATGCGTCGTGTGCGGTCGGGGCCGATGTCGCGCAGCGCGATTGCGGCGGGCGCGTCGATCCGCGGGCGTTCCGGGGCTTCTATTGGGCTCCGCTGGGCCGTGGGGATGATGCGCGCGACGCGACCCGTCTGCAGTTGGAGATGGCGCAGGGAGCTTGCGGCGTCGGGGTCGATCTCGTGGATGCGGCCCGCTTCGCCGACGAACAGGCCGGCGTCAGTCCAGGCGAGCGCCGATATCGCCGCGTCCGAGTGCCAGGTCGATGCGCCGGGCGCGCCGTTGGGCCAGACTTCGAGGCGACGCTCGTAGGCCACGGCGAGATCCCCGTCCGGACCGACGGCGATATGCACGGGGCCGTCGGCTCCGAGGTGGTGCTGGGCGATGACCTCGCCGTCGCGCAGGTGTGTGGCGAGGGCGTAGCCGATCGCGGCGCCGCGTGTGATGACCCAGCAGCCGCCGGTCGGTTCTGGAAAGAGCGAGCGCGCGTCGCGGTTGGGCTGCCCCGGTAGCGGCGTGGAGGGCCCCGCGGGCGTAAACGCCCACGATTTGTTATCGATCTCCGGCATGAGCGTGTGGATGCGGCAGACCTGCTCGACCGCGTCTCCGTCGACATGGAAGCCGGCGGTCAACGCGAAGAGGCGACGGTTCTCGGGCTCCCATGCGAGCTCGACCGGCTGGTCGGCATGCGTGAAGTCGGCACGCGGCGTCTCGAGCGGGAGGAGGGCCGTGCGGTCGCGACGGGCCATGTCGATCAGAAAGACGGCGGCATCGAAGGCGGGACTTGCGGCGAGGAGGACCGCCGTCTCCGCGCCGCGACCGATGCGCACCGCGTCGACGGGCGGAGCGGGAAGGTCGACCGATGCGGCAGGCTGGCCGCTTGCATCGGGCCCGCGACGATCGCTGGGGAAGGCTGTCAGGCGCGGCGGATCGGCCGTGTTGTTGGGGGCGACGGGCGCGTCGAGGGTGAGCAGCATGGGCGGGGCGTCGTAGGCGACGTCTTCGTGCAAGCCGACGGCGCGCAGCGAGCGTCCGGGGGCTGCGTAGCGCGGGGCGAACCATGCACCGTCGGGGGAGGCGCCGATCACGAGGGCCGCGGAGCCGGTGTCGCCGACGCGCCGATGCTCCGGGAAGATGTCGGCGACGCTCAAGGCGAACATGCCCGACGCTGAAGGAGCCGGGGAGGCGGGGGCGAGGGCGCGTCCCGGGAGCCGAACGCCCGAGTAAGACGCGGTGATGTCGGCGCCCAGATCGAGGTACTGCAGATAGAGTCCGGCCGCCTCGCGCACGGCGGAGAGCGGCTGCGTAACGACGAGGAGTCGGGCGGCCGAGGCGGCGTGGGATGTGAGCAGGGCGATGGCCGCGAGCGTCGCGACGCCGTGGATCGCGCCGGTCAGGAGTTTGCGTGAGGCTATGGGGTTCCGCATACGCATGGCCCAAGGATACGACGTGGAGCGCGGCGAAGTGTAGCGGAATAGGGCGTGGATCCGCGGGGTTGCCCCTGTGCGGGGGGCGACGGCAGATGCATGCGGCCCCCGCAAACATGGTATAATCCGGGCAAATCCTCGGGGAATCGGCTTATTGCCAAGCTGGACAGCCGAGGGGAAAGAGCAACGCCATGAAGGTCGAACTGCATTGCCACACGAAACTCCACTCGGCGTGCTCGCGCATCTCGCTTCCGGACATGGTAGCCATGGCGGAAGCGTGCGGCTACGACGTGTTGTACCTCACGGACCACGGGAAGATCTGGTCGGAGCGCGAGTTGGCCGGCGTGCGTGAATGGACCACTACGCTGACCATCTTGCCCGGCATCGAGATTCAGGTCTCTCAGGGCACGGACATTCTGGTGCTGGGCACGGCGGACCCCGTGTACGAACGGCTGATCTCGCCGAGCGACATCTTCGCGCAGGCTTGCGCGGACGGGTGTCTCACTGTTGTCGCGCATCCCTTCCGGTGGGTTGACGAGCTGCCGGACTACTGCCGCCTGGCGGACGCGATCGAGGTGCGCACATGCAATCATCCCCGCGAAGACGCCGCGGACAAGGCGCGAGCGTACGCCGAGAAGCATAGCCTCGCGCCAGTGTACTCGTCGGACGCGCATGGCCTCAATTTCATGAACCGGTTCTGGTTGGAGACGGCGGACCCGTTTGAGACGACGGGGGAGCTCCGGCATGCGTTGCTGCAGGGCCGTTACACGAACTGCTCGCGCAACGACAACGTGGAACTCCCGCCGACGTACAAAGCGGGCGTGTTGGACGAACTCGCCCCGGCCGACCGGGTCTTGCTTCCGGAGGAGCAGCCGATTCCGTAAGGCGTCGGGCCTATGCGTCGACGCCGTCCTGGGTTTTGAGGAACCGGATCGCCTCGGCGATGTCGCCCACGGGGTCGTCGCCGCACTCGCGCTCGATGGTGAGATAGCCGGTGAATCCGATCTCGCGCAGGACGGCGAGGTAGGCGGGGAAGTCCACGTCGCCTTTGCCGAGCGCGACCTCGCGGTAGCCGCCTTCGTTCGCGGAGTTGCGGATGCCGTCCTTGGCGTGGGTGTGCACGATGTAGGGCGCGAGCGTGCGCGTGTCGGCGAGGTGGTCGAAGCCGTTCATGCAGAGGTTCGCCGGATCGAGATTGACCTTCGCCCCTTCTGACTGGACCCTATGCAAGAACGCGGCCAGATGCTCGCCGGACTCCGGGCCCGTCTCCGTGGCGAAGCAGCAGTTGCGTTCGGCGGCGTATTCGGCGACGTCGCGTACGGCGTCCAGCAGCATGTCGTAGGCCTTCGATGAAGCGTCCTCGGGCACGACGCCGATGTGGGTGGTGAGGATCGGCGTCTCGAGGTCGACGCAGAGGTCGAACATTTCCTTCGTGCGCGTGACGCGCTCATCCACCGCGGCGGGATCGCAGAAGCCGCCGATATCGCCGCAGAGGGCCGACCGTTCGAGGGCGAGCTGGGCCATGTAGGTCTTGAGGTCTTCGCGGCCGCTGCGCGTGAGCTTGCGCGGCTCGAGTTCGTTGTTCACGATCCAGAGCTGCACGCCGTGCGCGCCAAGCTCCTTGGCCTTTCGCAGCGCAGCGCGCGTGTCGAGCGGAAACGATGCGGTGATGACTCCGACTTTCATGGCAAGGACTCCTTCCCGTTGCCGGGCGTGCGTGGACCAGGGCGGCCGCTGGTGACGATACGTTGAGTCCCGCGGCGAACGCAACAGCGGGCGCGGGCGATCTGAGGGAGAAACAAAGCCTCCCGAGGAGCACGCTCCCGGGAGGCTGTTTCACTGCGCAATGGCTCAGGCGCCTTTCGCGGATCCCTCTCCGCGCGCCCGGTCCGCGTGTTGCGACAAAGGGCGTCCGCGGCGGCGCGCGAATCGAAGACTAGAACAGGTAGTCGGGCTCGATGATCGCTTCGTAGTTCACGTCCCGGTCGGAGAAGGGGAACGTGACGGCTTCGAACACGCCGGTCGAGGTGCGCATGAGCGCGCGGGCGGTTCCGAGCACCGGGGCGACGCCGACGAGATAGCCCAAGGGCTTGCCCTGCCTCAGATTCTTGTCGAAAGTGACGGGGATCTCAGCCCACCCGAAGATGATGTTCGAAAGGCCGCGACCGAGCTTGGTCAGCGAGCGTTCGAGACCGGTGGTCGCGGGGATCTCATCGTCGGGATCATAGGTGAGACGCTCGTCGAACGCCATCGCCCCCGGGGCCAGTAGCCCGATCACCAGCAACGCGGCCACTGCTTGCGTCCACATGGTCTTTCTCATCCCACCATGACCTCCCATGGGTAAAGGGCAAACACTACACGCCACTCTTGCACGGTATGACGCTTCCAAGGTCGAGTTGAGTCTAGCAGAGCGCCCGCATCTTGTCAAACGTTTTGTCGCCGCGAACAGGCGCGATGGGCGGGTCGGTCCGAGGGGCCGACGGCGGGGCGTTGGGGAGGGCGTTCGGCGGGGCGATCGCTCGACAATGGAGCGGGTGTGCCGCGGAATGAAGCGCAGGGCGCGTGTCCCTGTCGTCCCTGATGGCCGGCAAGATCTGCATAAGTCGCTTGGAGACAGGGGGATGCGACGGGCGGCCTGAGATGGGCACGGGTATTGCTCTCTATGGGTCGTCGCCTGATGAGGCGGCTGATGAAGAGATGACAGTTCGCCGGGTCGGTCTCAAGAGAACCGGCCGCGCAGAGAGGAGATGTCCCGATGACGATGGTTCGCCTTCAGAATGCACGCCGCAACGACCCTGTCGCGATGGTGCGCGACCTTGAGGAGCACCTGAACCGCGTGTTCGGCGGAGCGGCATCCAGCGACGCCTGGACGCCCGCGGTGGAAGTGTTCGAGACGGATGATGCCTACGTGGTGGAGGCGGACTTGCCCGGCTTCACGAAGGAGGCGTTTCAGATCGAAGCAGAGGATGGACAACTGCTGCTGAGCGGCGAACGTAAGCGCGAGGAGGCCGGGAAGGGGCGGCGCGTGCACCGCGCGGAGCGTCGATTCGGCAAGTTCGAGCGTCGGTTCCGGTTCCCGAGGGGCTTCCAGGCGGATTCGGTGACGGCGGAGTACGTGGACGGCGTGCTGCGGGTGACGCTGCCGAAGCGCGAGGAAGACAAGCCGCGAACGATCGACGTGAAGTTCGGGTGATCGGGAATGCATGCGTATTCACTGGCGTTAACATAGGCAGAGTCAGATAGAAACGGTCTTGATTCTCCCTCTCTCCCCCCAAGACCCCCTGCCCCGAGCGGCGTCCCCCCCGCCGCTCGGGGCCCTCCCGTTTCAGGGGGTTTCTTCTTGCCAACGGAATGCCTGATCAAGCCGCCGGTACAGCTCCGCCTCGACGGCGTTCCATGCAGGGTGCAGCGGCTTGGCCTGCGCGGCTTCGAAGGCTGCGTTGAGGCCCTCGTCGTTGTGTTCCACGCTCTTGCGCAGGGGGGCGGATCCGTTTTGCTCGGCTTCGGGTCCCATCGTGAGGGGGCCGGTGAGGTAGTCGAGCACGCGGATGATGGGGTCGCGTCGGGCGCTCGCCCGGTGCGCGAAGACCACGAGCACGCGATCCGACAGGGCGGAGATGGGGCCGTGTTCGCCGGGGATGGGGGCGAGGCCGATGGGCAGGCCCGATGCCGCGATGCGGGGCAGGGCGCGGCTCGACCCGACGGTCATGGCGGCGCGTTTGGTGAGCAGCAGGCTCAGTCCCCAGTCTTCCGAGTTGACCGCGCGCGGATGGGCCAACCCGTCGTCGCGCATGGCGAGGAGGAACGCGAGGGCGCGCAGGGCGTCCGGGCCGTCGAGGTCGGTCGCGGCGTCGTCGACGACCTGCGTCCCGGCCGACCACGCGAGCTCGAGCCAAGGGATGTGCCCGACGGGGTAGAAGTCCGTGTCGGGGCGATGAAGGCGTTGGGCGGCGGCGCGCCAGGTTTCCCAGTCCCGCGGCGGTCCGTCGGGCATCATGCTCTTGTTGTAGAAGAGGACGGTGCAGAATCCGTCCGCGGGAAGCGCGATCAGTTTTCCCTGATACATGCCGGTCTCGCGCGCGTTCGGGCGGAGATCGTTGAGGATGCGGTCGGGCAAGATCGCCCCGATGTCGGCGAGTCGACCGCCATGGGCGAGGGCGCCCGCGACGCCGCGGTGCATGACGGCGATGTCGGGCAGGTCATCGGCGGCCAGGCCGACGGCGAGCTTCTGGAGGGAGACGCGGGCGTCGCCGATGTACTGGGCGTCGAACTCCATGCCTGCGTTGTCGTGGCGAAAGCGCTCGAGGCGCCCGGGGGCGCTGAGCGCGGGGGCGATGATGGGGTGGTCGTCATACCAGACGACGGCGCGGTTCGGGTCGGCGAGCGGATCGGCGGAGGGGGAGGCGGATCGGGGCGGTTCGGACGCCGCGTCGGCCAAGGTGCGACGGATGGAACGCGCGGCTTCGCGCAGGGCGACGTCGGGCGGGAGCGGCTCCGGGGCGGAGAAGCACCCGGCGCCGACGAGACACGCCGCGATTGCCGCGCAGGTCAGAAGCGCTTGGGGCCGGAGCGTCCGGCGCGTCGCTGTTGATCGGCGCGGCAGGGCCGGGATCAGCGTTGCGGCGGCGCGAGGGGATCGCGATGGATGATCGTTTGCTCGCGTCCGGGACCCACGCTGATGATCTGCACGGGGACTTCGAGCTGCCGTTCGATGTAGTCGAAATACGCCTTGGCGTTCGGCGGCAGTTCGTCCCACTGGGTGCATTGGCTGATGTCGGTCTTCCATCCGGGGAGAATCTCGTACAAGGGGCGCAGCAGCTCGACCTCCTCGACGGACGAGGGGAACCGGTCGACGGCGCGGTCGTCCAAGGTGTACCCGGTGCAGACGGGGATGCGGTCGAGGGCGCTGAGCACGTCGGCTTTCGTGATGACCAGGCCCGTGGGGCCGTTGATCATGCAGGCGTGGCGGAGCTGAACCAAGTCGAGCCAGCCGCAGCGACGCGGGCGGCCCGTGGTGGCGCCGAATTCGTGGCCGGCATCGCGGAGGGCGTCGCCCTCGGCCCCGTTGAGTTCGGTCGGGAACGGCCCTTCGCCGACGCGTGTGGTATAGGCCTTGACAATGCCGATGACGGACTGGATGGCTCGCGGACCGACGCCGCCGCCGGAGCAGGCGCCGCCGGACAGCGTGGTGGAGCTGGTCACGAAGGGATAGGTGCCGTGGTCGATGTCGAGCATCGCGCCTTGCGCGCCTTCGAACATGACTTGTCTGCCCGCTCTCAGGGCCTGGTGGATCACGGGGACCGTGTCCGCGAGCAAGGGGCGCAGGCGGTCGGCGTAGGCGGTGTACTCAGCGAGGATGGCGTCGGCATCGAGCGGATCCGCGCCGTATGCGCCCTGGATGAAGCGGTTCTTGTCTTCGACGGCGGCGCGCAGACGGGATGCGAAGCGTTCCGGATGTACGAACTCGCCGAACCGAATGCCGGCGCGGTTCGCCTTGTCGGCGTAGGCGGGTCCGATGCCGCGCCCCGTGGTGCCGATCCGATCCTCGCCGCGGCTGCTCTCTTGCAGGCGGTCGATTTCCTTGTGGTAGGGGAGGATCATGTGGGCGCAATCGGAGACGAACAACCGGCCGTCGTAGCGGCAACCGGCTTCCGTGAGCAGGTCGAGCTCGGCGCAGAGGACGGCGGGGTCGATGACGGTGCCGGAACCGATGATGCAGACGGTTCCGGGGTGCAGGATGCCGCTCGGGATCAAGTGGAGGATGGTCTGTCGGCCGCTGACGACGACCGTATGACCGGCGTTATTGCCGCCTTGCTGTCGCACGACGAGATCGGCGCGCGCGGCCAGGCAGTCCACGATCTTGCCTTTGCCCTCGTCGCCCCACTGCATGCCGGCGATCACAAACCCAGGCATTCTGCACTCCTCCTACGTACTGCCGCGGGCGACGCATTGCGGCGCGTCGCTGTTGGATGAACCCGCCCGAGCAAGGCCGCGCAATCTCGCGACCTCCCGCGCATCGTGCGGTTTCGCGGGGTCAACGGGGCTTCTGCTTGAGATCCTGCGGATTGAGCCCCGCTCGTTTCAGTTCAGCTTCCTGGACCTGCTGCGATCGAACGACGAAGGCGCGCTGCAGTTCCGACACCGCCTCGGCGAGCATGGCCTCCTCGTCGGCGTTCAGGTTGCCGGCGGTCTTGCTCCGGAGGTCCACGAGCATGTCGATGACCATGCGCGATTGCCCGAGGTCGACCATGACCTCTTGCGAACCGGGCTGCGGGATGTAGCCAAGGAACAAAAGGGCCTGCGTGGCGAGGCTTTGGACCAGCGCCATGAAGGGCGTGGTCTCCTCGGCCTCGGCGCCGGGGACCGTGTCGTCGCCCGCGGCATGGTCGGTTCCGGGTGCGCCCGCTTTGGCATTCGCGGCGGAAGCGGCCTGTTTCTCGGCTTCGGCGGCCTTGCGCGCCGCTTCTTCCTTCTCGCGACGGACCTGGTCTTTCCAGTCCTCGTCGATGATGATCTTCTTTTCTTCAGCCATGATGAGCGCCTCTCTCGTCGCGCGGGTCGACGACGGCCCCGCGACGTCCTGAAGACAGCTTCGGCCCCGGCTCTCGGGGCCGAAGCTGTGATCTATGCGACTATCCGCAATAGGACACGCAGGCTGAGTACCTACTTATTCTTGTGACGATTCGCGCGGCGCTTCTTCTTGCGCTTGTGTTTGGCGATCTTCGCGCGCCGCACTTTTCTACCTCCGGCCATGCGTCTCCTCCTTTCTTCTGAGATTTCCGGCGCAGAACCGCATCCGGCTCACGCCCGCTCGACCAGCCAGGGGTCGTCGGGCATGGGGTACGTCAGCAGTTCGTCGTCGTTGAAATACAGGGCGATCTCGCGGGCGGCCGTCTCGGGGCTGTCTGAAGCGTGCACGATGTTGTTCTGCACGGTGAGCCCGTAGTCGCCGCGGATCGTGCCCACGTCGGCGGCCTGCGGATTCGTGGCGCCGTTGATCCGGCGTCCGACCGCGACCGCCTCGAGTCCTTCCCACACCATCTGGATGGTGGGACCGGACGTGATGAACGCGAGCAATGCGTCGTAGAACCCTTTGCCTTTGTGTTCGGCATAGTGGCGTTCGGCGAGTTCGCGGGGCACGATCCGCATCTTGAGTCCGACGAGCTTGAGGCCCTTCGCCTCGTACCGAC
Organism: Candidatus Hydrogenedentes bacterium UBA6118; assembly: GCA_002422525.1. Taxonomy (GTDB): domain Bacteria; phylum Hydrogenedentota; class Hydrogenedentia; order Hydrogenedentales; family SLHB01; genus UBA6118. The sequence goes on along the minus strand of DIWA01000029.1, from coordinate 6,511 downwards.
GAATCACCTCGCCGGCCAGGCGTCGGCCGACGCCGTCGGGCTTGATCATCACAAACGTGCGTTCCGCCACTTTCGCATGCTCCTGCGTCGCCATGAGAGACAAAAGCCCTCTGATCGGCGTCCATAGACGGATCAGACAGGCGCCGTGTGCGTTCATCGTTCCATAGTCGGTAGGGACGCGTATCGGCGGACGCGCCCCCGCTCGCGGCCAAGCCGAGGCTCGACCGCCGTGCGCGGCGCGCTCCGATCACGCGGGTCGACGCCGCACCACGCCGTACAGGCAGGCGTCCCCGCAGGTCGCGCGTGGGACGCAACGGCGAAGTATACCAAACAAGCCCATGGTGTGCAACGAATTGCAGTCGCTGTTCATTGGATCCCGCGGGGGAGGCCCGCGGTTCTGGGCCGCGGCGATTTGGGGGAGTGCGGCGAAGGGCGCGGCGCCAGCGGCATCGGGGCGGGCGCAGGGGGCTATGGGCGTTCATGCTATGATAAATGCGCGCGGCGGGCTTCGTCGGGAAGCGGCGTCGGCGCGGACTCTGGAGCGTCCCGTATGCGGGAAATGATTGCTGCGATAGCGTTTATGGTTGTGTTATCGCTCTGGCCGGCCTTCGCGAACGAAGCGGTCGGGCGGCTGCTGAGCGAGGCGCGCCGTGCGCCGGAGGAGCAGGATCTCGGGCGGGCGGCGCTGCTGGCGGCGCAGGCGGTGCGGCCGGAAGTCGACGTAGACCGGCGACTGCGGGATCTGGATGCGTTGGCGCGGGGCCTTCGACGGGAGTTGGGTCGGCAGGCGGATCCGCGCGAGCGGCTGGCGTCGATGGCGACCTATCTGTTCCGGACCCAGGGGTTCGCGGACAGCGAGAGCGTGTCGCCCACGGTGTACGTCGGGTTCGACGAAGTGCTGGATAAGACGCAGTGGAACTGCGTGGCGATGTCGGCGTTGTACGTGGCGCTCGGCGAGCGCATCGGGATGCCGTTGCGGTTGGTGTCGGGTCCGGGGCATGTGCTGGTGATGCACGCGGGGGACCCGGAGCTGTACGTCGAGACGACGCAGCGGGGCCGGATTTACCCGTCGAAGGCGTACCTGAGCGAGTATCTGCCGTTTCCGAACACGGATCCGGACGACTATGCGGCGGTGGAGACGCCGGGGGCGATTGCGGTGGTGGTGACGCAAGCGGCGCTGGCGCAGCAGGAAGCGGGCCGCATGGAGTTGGCGCGGACGCTATTCGAGGCGGCGCTGACGTTTGACCCGGGGCATGCGGAGGCGGCGGCGGGGATCGCGTTCCAGGATCTGGCGGAGGGACGGCTCGAGGCGGCGGAACGGGGATTCCGGCGCGCGATCCATGCGAACCCCCGACTGCGGGAGGCGTACGGCGGGCTGGGCAACACGCTGCAGATGAGCGGGCGGCTGGCCGAGGCGCTGGAGGTGTACCGGACGATGACGGCCCGGTGGCCGGACGAGCCGAACGCGGTGTTCAACTACGGGCAGCTTCTGTATGAAGCGGGGGATCTGGACGGGGCGATCCGGCAGTTTCGTCGGTATACGGAACTGGCGCCGACGGATCCGACGGGCTTCGCACGACTCGCGTTTCCGTTGGAGGACAAGGGCGACGTGGAGGGGGCGTTGGCGGCGTATCAGGCCGCGGTGCGGCTGGACCCGGGCCACAAGGATGCGCTGGCGAACATGGGGTTGCTGTATGAGCGGGCGGGGCGGCTGGACGACGCGTACAAGACCTACGCGGCGGCGTCCCGTCGGGGTTACGCATTCGGGTTCGCCGGCTTGGGGCGCGTGTCGGCGGAACGGGGGGATCTGCGCACGGCGGTGACTTGTCTGCAACGGGCGACGGAGATGGATGAGGCCGACCCGGCGATCTGGATGGACTATGCGGGCGTGCTCCGGCGCGCGGGGCGGTCGGACGAAGCGGTGCGGGCCTATCGGCGGGCGTTGGCCCTGGCGCCGGGCGCGGGGGACGCGTATCGCGGGTTGTACGCAGCGCTCCGCAGCCTCAATCGGAGCGGCGAGGCGGAGCAGGTGGCGCGCGAAGCGCGGGCGGCGGGCGTGACGCTGTCCGGAGAGACGGCGTGGAATCGGCGGTAGCGCGTCGAATGGCCTGTTCGCAGGCGGGATTGGCGGTTGACAGCACCGCGGCCGCATGCTACTGTGCCGTGTCTATAGTTTTCCTTGTCCCGAGGCATTTGAATGCCTTCGGAGGGTCGCATGTACGAGGCGTTCTACGGCCTTAAAGACAAACCATTCAACCTGACGCCCGATCCGCGGTATCTCTATCTGAGCCAGAAGCACAAGGAGGCGTTCGCGCACCTGCTTTACGGCATCAAGAACCGCTCGGGTTTTGTGATGGTTTCGGGAGAGATCGGCGCCGGCAAGACGACGATCTGCCGGACCCTCGTGGGTCGTCTCGATGACGACACGGAAGTGGCCTTCATCTTCAACCCGTGTCTGTCGGCGGTTGATCTGCTGCGGAAGATCAACGAAGAGTTCGGGATCTCGACGCAAGCGGACAACGTGAAGGGTCTGATCGACGAGCTGAACGCGCATCTGCTGGAACGGTTCAGGCAAGGCAAGAACTGCGTGCTGATCATCGATGAGGCGCAGGACCTGGAACCGGCGGTTCTTGAGCAGATCCGGCTGCTGTCGAACCTGGAGACGGAGCGCGAGAAGCTGCTGCAGATCATCCTGATCGGGCAGCCGGAGCTGGTGTCGATGTTGTCGTTGCCGGAGCTGCGCCAACTGAACCAACGGGTCACGGCGCGGTACCACTTGCGGGAGCTCGATCGCCAGGAGACGGGGCAGTATATCGCGTACCGCCTTCGGGTGGCGGGGGCGCGGAAGCGCATTCATTTCACGCCCGGCGCGGTGAAGGCGGTGTATCGCGCGTCGAACGGTACGCCGCGGGTGATCAACGCGGTGTGCGACCGGGCGTTGCTCATCGGGTACACGCAGGAGACGCGGGAGATTACGGCGGCGCTCGCGCGGCGCGCGGCGCGCGAGGTGCGGGGCGAACGGATCCGGCCGCGCAGGCCGGGCCTTCTGCGGCGGATCGCGCCGAACTCGGGCATCCTGGCCGCGGCGCTGGTCGTCGTGTTGCTCATCGCCTATTTCGCCGAACCGGCGGCGACGTTGCTGCGGAGTCGACTGACTGCGTGGATGATGCCGTCGTCGCGCGTGACGCCCGTGGACGGGGAGGACGGCGCGACGCTGAGGCGGGCGGATGCGTCGACCGACCTGGGCGGGCCGGCGGAGCTTGTGGAACCGCTTCCCGAGAAGTCGCCGGCGGCGGCGATGCTGGATGCGGCGGACCCGCGAATCGCGCGGAACGCGGCGGCGATGGCGTTGCTCCGGGGGTGGAACATGGCGCTCATCGATTACCCGGCGGAGGGGACGCCCGAGGCGCTGATGCAATTCGCCGCGGACAACGGCATGGAGGCGGAGGCGTTATCCGCGACCGTCGATCAGCTTGCGACGATCAACCTGCCCGCGTTCGTGAAGGTGACGGGCGACGAGCAGATCCTCTGGACGGCGCTGGTGGGCCTGGACGCCGAGACGGCGGAGCTGGCGTTGACGCATGAGCGGACGGAGGCGATACCGCGCGAGGAGTTCGAGAAGCGCTACGTGCGGCAGGCGGTGATCCTGTGGCGTGATCCGAATCCGCAGGCGCGGACGCTGCGGATGTCGGCGCGGGGAGCGGACGTTCGCGACCTGCAGATGCGGCTGCACGCGTACGGTCGGCTCGAACAGGTGACCGGGGTGTACGACAGCGCGACGCAGGAGGCGGTCCGCGCGTTGCAGGCCGACGCGGGGCTGGATCGCGACGGGATCGCGGGCCGTCAGGTGCGGATGGCGACGATGGCGTGGGCGCCGACGGAGGGGATCCCTGTGCTTGAGGCGCGGGCGATCCCGGATGCGTTGCTCGGCGAACTCGAGCAGGCGACGGCCGAACCGCCGCGTGCCGCGCCGGAACCGGAACCAACGCCTGAGCCTGAACCTGAGCCTGAGCCTGAATCCCAGCCTGGGCCTGAGCCTATGTCGCAGCCTGAGGCGCCTGATGGGGCCGGTGAGGCCGAGCCTGAGCCGGAGTCCGATGCGCCTGAGGCGCCTGATGGGGCCGGTGAGGCCGAGCCTGAGCCGGAGTCCGATGCGCCTGAGGCGACTGATGAGGCCGGTGAGGCGGATGAGACGAGTGATGCGGTAGAGACGCCCGAGGGGGAGGCGGCGCCTGTCGATGAGATGACGGCGCCGGTCGGCGGGGGGGCGTTGGACGCCGAGGCGTTGGTCGAGTTGACGCCGCTGGGTCCGGGACCGAGCGGGGAATCTCCCGGGGAAGACGTCGGCGCGGCAGATTCGGAAGCCCCGGCGGAGGCCGAGGCCGAAGCGGCGGCGGGGGAGTCCGAGGCGTCGGAAGACGCCGATGTCGCGGAGGACGAGGCGGCGATCCCGGATAGGTCGGAGGCGTCGGAGGCGACGCCGGTGGTTGGATCCCGAGAGTTGACCGATCCGTGGTTGGCGGGCGTGCCGTTGGCGCCTCGCTCCGTGAACTGATCCATACCAGGCGGGAGGCCCGGATGAGCTCCATTCTCGATGCGCTCCAGAAGGTGGAGAAAGAGAAGGGCCGCGCGCAGGACCCGCAGGACGTGGACGACCTGCTCGAGGCGATCGAGGGGGATGATCTGGTCGCCGCGGGACTGCTGGGCGGCGGGACGCGGCGCGCGCGGGCGCCGTGGGCGCTGATTGCGGGGGCGGCGGCGCTTGTGCTGCTGGGCGCGGGCGCGGCTGTCGTTGGGCTGTCGTGGATGGGGCGCGAAGACGCGGTTCGGAGCGACGGGGGAGACCGCGTCGTGGTCGCCACGGGGCCGATCGTTTCGCGGACGTCGGGCGCGCCGGACGCGAGCGGAGGGGCGGAAGCCCCCGTTTCGGAGACGACTGCGCCGCAGCCCGAACCGACGCCCGGTCCTCCGGTTGATCCCGAACCGCCGTCTGATCCGGAACGGCAGCCTGCGCCCAAGCCAGAGCCTGAACCTCAACCCCAACCCCAACCTCAACCTCAACCTCAACCCGAACCTCAACCTCAACCCGAACCTCAACCCCAACCAGGGTCTGAGGCTGAGCCCGGTCTGGGGCCGCCACAGCAGGCGTTGACGCCTTGGCCGGCTGCGCCAGAGCCTGAGCCTGCGCCTGAGCCTGAGCCTGAGCCTGAGCCGACGGCAAGCCCGCAGGTATCGAACCCGCCGACGCCGCAGTTCGTGGAGCATGTGCAGCCGGCGATTCCGTATCCGGAGCCGTCCGGGCCGGCGATGGCGCCGCCAGCGCCGAGTCCCCCGCCCGCAGCACCGGTCACGGCGAGCACTCCGCCTTCGCCTGCCCCGACGCCGACGCCCAGAGCGGTCACGCCGGAGCCTGCGCCGCCGATGCGGGACGCGGCCGCTTCGCAGCGCGACCATGAGCCGCGTCCGCTGGCGGACGCGAGTACGCTGGACCGGTTGACGGCGACGCATCGCCAGCGGCTGGGTCTGCCAGAGCTCGAGGTGACCTACGTCGGGGCGGTGGGGCCGCGCTCCTCCGCGTTGATCAACTACCAGATCTACTATGTGGGCGACTACGTGGCCGATACGAATGCGCGGGTTATCGACATTTCGCGGCGGGGGGTCGCGATCGAGGTGGGCGGCGAGCGCTACCTCGTGCCGCGCAGGCGGTAGGGGATCCGGGGGCGTCGGTCAGGCGTTGTCGGCGTCGTCGGCTTCGTCCGAACCGGTCTCCTCGAGCGCCTCGCGGTACTTCCGGTAGACGCCGCGGAACTGGTGGTAGGTGAGGCCCAACTCATCGGCGGCCCGTCGTTGATTGTGCCGACACCGCTCGAGCGCGTCGCGGATCAGCGCGATCTCCACGCTGCGTACGGCCTCGCTGAAGGGCATGCCCTGCAACAGCGTCACGATGGAGGTCGATTCCGCGTCGTCTTTCCGGTCCTCGCGAGGGGGTGAGGTCGCGACGGCCCGGCGTTCGTCGCGCCGCGGTTCGGACCGGAGGCTGGCGTACGGCGAGATGAACGGGTCGAAGATGATCTCCTCCGCGGTGATGATGTCGTCGTCGGACCGGTAGACGGCGCGTTCCACCACGTTCTTGAGCTCCCGTACGTTCCCGGGCCAGGGGGCGGCTTCGAGGATGTCGATCGCTTCCTCCGTGAACTCCGGCACGCCCGACCAGCCCAGGTCCATGGCCATCCGCGCGGCGAAGTGGTTGGCGAGGAGCATGATATCCTCGACGCGTTCGCGGAGCGGGGGCACGAAGAGCACGTCGAACGAGAGGCGATCGAGGAGATCCGGCTTGAACCGGCCGGAGTCGGTGAGGGCGCGCATGTCGGCGTTGGTGGCGCCGATGATGCGGACATCGACCTGAATGGGCTCGGACCCGCCGACGCGCTCGAACGACCCGTATTCGACGGCGCGCAGGATCTTCTCCTGGGCGACCATGGGGATGTTGCCGATCTCGTCCAGGAACAGC
>DIWA01000068.1 GCA_002422525.1 Candidatus Hydrogenedentes bacterium UBA6118 | reverse complement strand
AGGGTGCGCCGGTCCCACACAAGGGAGGACGGGGCGGAGGAATGACCGGCGAGGGCGCCGGTCCCACACAAGGGGGAGAGGGGAGGGGAAGGAATGACCGGCGAGGGCGCCGGTCCCACACAAGGGGGGACGGGGAGGAGGAATGACCGGCGAGGGCGCCGGTCCCACACAAGGGGGGGCGGGGCGGAGGAATGACCGGCGAGGGCGCCGGTCCCACACAAGGGGGCGGGGCGGAGGAATGACCGGCGAGGGCGCCGGTCCCACACAAGGTGGACGGGGCGGAGGAATGACCGGCGAGGGCGCCGGTCCCACACAAGGGGGGCGGGGCGGTCGCGGCGGTCGCGGAATATGGTCTATACTGCCGCGGCGCGGCGTGAGCCGTGATAGCAGGGAGGAGAGCATGGCGAAGACGAAGACGGCGCCGCCGCGGAGCGCGGTGAAAGCGGAGCATACGTGGGATCTCACGGAGCTGTTCAAGAGCGACAAGGCGTGGGAGACGGGGTATCGGAAGCTGGAGAAGCTGATACCGGGGTTCGAGCGATTCCGCGGGCAGTTGGGTTCGTCGCCGGAGGCGCTGCTGGCGTGCTGCGAGTATGAGGACGCTTTCCATCGGCTGGAGGATCGGCTGGGGGCGTACGCGTATCTGAAGTCGTCCGAGGACCTTGGGAACAGCACGTACCAGGGGATGCTGTCGCGCTATATCCATTTGGCGACGCGGGGCGAGGAGGCGATGAGCTTCATCGCGCCGGAGATCCAGGCGATTCCGAAGAAGCGGATGGAGGAACTGCTGGAGGCGCCGGAGCTTGCGCCGTATCGGTTCGCGTTGGAGAAGCTGCTGCGTTACCGGCCGCACATCCGGAGCGAGGAGGTGGAGCAGGTTCTGGCGATGCAGGGGGAGGTCGCGGGGACGGCGGGGCGGATCTTCGACCAGCTCGTGGACGCGGATCTGAAGTTCGGCGAGGTGGAGGACGAGAAGGGCCGAAAGGTGGCGTTGACGCACGCTTCGTTCCGGAGCCTGCTGGAGTCGCCGGAGCGGGCGGTGCGTAAGCGGGCGTTCCTGCAGTACTACGCGCAGTTCGAGGCGCATGAGAACGCGTTGGCGGCGGCGCTGAGTTCGAGCGTGTTGCAGGGGATCTACCAGGCGCGGGTGCGGAACTACCCGTCGGCGCTTGAGGCGGGGCTGTTCAGCGATCGGGTCCCGACGTCGGTGTATGACAACCTGATTCAGACGGTTCGGGACCATCTGGATCCGTTGTTTCATTATCTGGAAGTGCGGCGGAAGGCGCTGAAGCTGCGGGACATTCGTATGTACGATACGTATGTGCCGATCGTGCGTCCGAAGCGGTTTGAGACGTCGTTCGAGGAGGCGACGGAGATGATCTGCGAGGCGCTGCAGCCGCTGGGGTCGGCGTACTGCAGGGCGCTGCACAAGGGCTTGACGGGACGCTGGGTGGACCGGTACGAGAACAAGGGGAAGGCGAGCGGGGCGTATTCGTACGGGACGTTCGACGGGCCGCCGTACATTCTGATGAACTATCGGGATGACGTGATCGACAGCGTGTTCACGCTGGCGCACGAGGCGGGGCACTCGATGCACAGCTACTACAGCAGCAAGCATCAGCCCTATCAGTACCATCAGTATACGATTTTCGTGGCGGAGGTGGCGTCGACGTTCAACGAGATTCTGTTGAACCGATATCTGATGGATCGGGCCGACGACAAGAGGATGCGGGCGTTCCTGATTAACAAAGAGATCGATGAGATCCGGGGGACGCTGGTTCGGCAGACGATGTTCGCGGAGTTTGAGAAGGTGATGCACGCGATCGCGGAGGCGGGGCAGCCGCTGACGGTGGAGACGCTCCGCAGGGAGTATCGCAAGCTGTTGGAGGCGTACTTCGGGCCGAAGTTCAAGATAGACGACTGCCTGACGCTGGAAGGGTTGCGCATTCCGCATTTCTACCGGGCGTTCTACGTGTACAAGTACGCGACGGGGATCAGCGCGGCGATTGCGTTGTCGGAGCGGGTGTTGCAGGGGGGCGCTGCTGAACGGGACGCGTATCTGGGTTTCCTGAAGGCGGGGGGGTCGAAGTACCCGATCGACATTCTGCGGGATGCGGGGGTGGACATGGAACAGCCGGGGCCGATTGTGACCGCGATGCGGCGGTTGGAGGCGCTGGTCGGGGAACTGGAGGCGCTGCTCTGACGGAGAGACCGGAGATCGCGACGGAAGGAAGGCTTGTGGTCGAGGAACCGAACGAGATTCAGTTGATCTGCTCCGAGGTGTGGGGCGGAAACGTGCGATCGGGCCTGGTGAACGAGATCGCGCAGGTGCATCTGCCGGGGCTTCGTTGCGCGTTGTACACGCACCCGTGCGGGGGACCGACGGGGGGCGATCTGGTGTACCTGTCGGCTTGCGGGGCGGGGCGGATAGCGCGGGTCCTGGTGGGCGATGTGTCGGGACACGGGGAGGACGTGAGCCACATCGGGGCGTGGCTGCATGAGTCGATCCGGCGACACATCAACAGCCGGACGCCGTCGCGGATCTTCATGGACCTGAACGCGCTGGTTGACGCGCGGGGCGTGGAGGCGCTGACGACGGCGGTGTGCATGGACTACAACGGGAACTCGGGGGAGTTGACGTTCTGCTATGCGGGTTGTCACCCTATCGTGCACTATGACGCGCAGGAGAAGCGGTGGAAGGAGTTGCCGGCTCCGTGCAGCGACTCGGAGGCGTTTCGCAACGCGATACTGGGGGTGACGACGGACACGGGGTTCGACATAGGGAAGGCGATGTTGCCGAAGGGCGACGCGCTGCTGATCTACACCGACGGCGTGATTGAGACGCCGGGGGCCGACGGGGGGATGTTCGGGGTGGAGCGGCTGCTGGCGTGGCTGGAGGGCGCGGATCCGATGGATCCGGACGCGCTCGTGCTGGGGCTGGCGGCGGAACTGGAGGCGTTCAGCGGGATGCATCCGCTTCAACATGACGATGTGACGATGCTCGCGGCGGCGGCGGAACAAGACGTACGGGGTCCGTTGCTGTGGAATATGGCAGCGAACCGGGTGCGGCGCATGCGCCGGGGACCCCTGCCGGCGGAGCGCTGAAGCGTGGGGGGCGAGTCGAACGCAGCGCGCGGCGCGGATCGAGGCGGGTGGCGAGACGCGGCAGGGCGGTTGTTTCGGTTGCTGTTCTTCGCGCCGTTCGTGTCGTGCCTGGGTCCGGCGCCGGGAGGCGCGACGCCGGTGTACACGTATGAGATCGCGGCGGCGTATCCGCATGATCCGACGGCGTTCACGCAGGGGCTCGAGTATCACGACGGCGCGCTGTATGAGGGGACGGGGCTGAAGGGGCGGTCGAGTCTGCGTCGGGTGACGCTGGAGACGGGAGAGATCGAGCAGATCCGGGAACTCGACGATGCGTATTTTGGGGAGGGGATCACGATCCTGGGCGACCGGGTTTATCAGTTGACGTGGCGGAGCCGGAAAGGGTTCATCTACGACCTGGCGAGCTTCGAGCCGTTGGGGACGTTCAGCTACGCGGGGGAAGGCTGGGGGTTGACGACCGACGGCGCGCACTTGTATATGAGCGACGGCACGGCGAAGCTGCGAGAGATGGACCCGGAGACGTTCGAGGTCGTTCGGGAGATCGAGGTGAGGGAAGGCGATCGTCGCGTGGAGCTCCTGAACGAGCTGGAGTGGGTGGACGGCGAGATCCTGGCGAACGTGTACCAGACGAGCTACGCCGTGCGGATTGACCCGCGATCGGGGGAGGTGACGGGGTGGATTCAGTTGGCCGATCTGCTTGCGCCGACGGATCGGACGGCGAATACGGATGTGTTGAACGGCATCGCCCATGATGCTGAAGGGGACCGGCTGTTCGTGACGGGTAAGAACTGGCCGAAGGTGTTCGAGATTCGGCTGAGGCCGACAGAGGAGACGCGCAGCCGGGTGCGGCGGTAGCGGGGGCCGGACGGAGGATCGACGAGAGGATGCAGATAGACACGGGGTTGGAGTTCGCGGACCTTGAGCCGTTTGTGGAGCGTTTTGCGGATTTGGCGAAGGGGAAAGTGCGACGACTTGAGGCGGCGTGGAACGAGGAAGACGGCGCGCCGGTGTTCACGCGGGAGGGGCGGTACGCGACAAAGGGGTGGACGGACTGGACGCGGGGTTTCCAGTACGGGAGCCAACTGCTCGTGTTCGACCTGACGGACGACGAGGAGTTCTTTGACCTGGGGCGGCGGAACACGCTGGGGCATATGGCGCGCCACGTGACGCACATCGGGGTGCATGACCACGGGTTCAACATCGTGTCGACCTATGGGAACCTGCGGCGGTTGACGCGCGAGGAGCGGGTGATCGAGACGCGCGATGCGTTGGAGCTGTACGACCTGGCGATCAAGGCGTCGGGGGCGGTGCAGGCGGCGCGATGGACGACGCTGCATGACGGGACGGGGTTCATCCACTCGTTCAACGGGCCGCATTCGTTGTTCTCGGACACGATCCGTTCGTGTCGTTCGCTGGTGTTGGCGCACCAGTTGGGGCACGTGTTGGCGGGAGAGAATGATCGGGCGATCAACCTGCTGGGGCGGGCGCTGGATCACGCGGCGAACACGGCGCGGTACAACGTGTACTACGGGGAAGGGCGCGACGTCTACGATGTGCCGGGGCGGGTGTGCCACGAGAGCCTGTTCAACGTGACGGACGGGCACTATCGGTGTGCGAGCACACAACAGGGGTACTCGCCGTTTACGACGTGGACGCGGGGCCTGGCGTGGATCCTCCTTGGGTACGCGGAGGAGCTGGAGGCGATGGGGGCGTTGCCGGACATCGACTTCGAGTCGCACGGGGGGCGGTCGGAGGTGGAGGGGTGGATGCGCCGGGCGGCGACGGTTACAGCGGAGTACTACATCGCGCAGACGGCGCGGGACGGGATTCCGTATTGGGACGACGGGGCGCCGGGGTTGTCGCAGATGCCGGAGTGGCGCGAGGCGCCGTCGGACCCGGACAACCCGTATGAGCCGGTGGACAGCTCGGCGGCGGCGATCGCGGCGCAGGGGCTGTTGCGCCTGGGACACGCGCTCGGGGGCGAGGAGGGGAAGCGGTACACGCAGGCGGGGCTGACGACGGCGCGGACGTTGTTTTCGCCGCCGTATCTGTCGGAAGACCCGAAACACCACGGGCTGGTGTTGCATGCGGTGTATCACCGGCCGAAGAACTGGGACTACCTGCCGGCGGGGAGCGCCGTGCCGCGGGGCGAGTCGTGCATGTGGGGAGACTACCACGCGCTGGAGCTCGCGGTGTATTTGCAGCGGGGGCATACCGAGGAGGACGGGGAGGCGGGGTCTCGACCGTATCCGGCGTTTTTCGACCAAGGCGATGCGCTCTGAGCGGGGCGATCGGCTCCGGGAGCGGGAGAGGGAGTCCATCCGTGAAACATGTGAGCCTGTTGAGCAAGGAGCGTCCGGCGGAGGCGCAGAGTCTGGACCTGTACACGAAACTGCTCCTGAGCGTGATTCCCGGGGGCGAGCAGATCCGGGCGTTCCTGAGCCTGGCCAACCTGCTGAGCAAGGCGTTCCCGAACGAACGCTGAGCCGTCGGGCGTTGGTCAGGGGCGGGTGATGCCCATGGCGGACCGGGGCAGTATGCGCCGCAACTCGGTGAGCTGGAGCTGAAACACGGTGAAGCCGGGCGCGCCGGCGCGTCGGGCGGCGTGGACCTGTGCGATCATGCGTTCGATGTCGGCGGCTTCGGGCCAGGTGCTGACGCCGATGCCGGGGTAGAGCTTGGCGTCGCCGACCCAGCCGAGCTGACGCTCGACGAGGCGGGCCCAGTGGGTGGGGTTCGGCGTGTAGTTCATCGGGCAGACGAAATCCAGCAGTCCGTCCTGGCACCACTGTCCCCAGTCTTGGCCGATGCGGTCGCGATCGGAGGGCCAGTTTGGGAAGACGGCGGCGCTGAGGGCGATGCCGGGGCGCAGGGCGTCGAGGCGTCGGCGCAGATCGGCGACGACCTTCGTGATGGCGGCACGGCGGAACTCGAGCCAGGCTTCGCGGAGGGCGGGGTCGGATCGCAGGGATGCGGGCCACGCGGGGACGGACCGGCCGATGCGGGCTTCGAAACGCTGGCGGCATCCCGCGCAGTAACAGGTGTCGCTGCTTTCGTAGCGGATGTAGTCGAGGTGGACGCCGTCGATGGGGTACTTGGCGGCGAGTTCGGCGAGCGCGTCGACTTCGAGGCGTTGGTTGTCGGGGTGCGTGGGACAAAGCCAAGCGGGTTCGGGCGAGCCGTCATAGCGCACCTGCGTACGGCCTTCGCGGCGCATGCGGTCGCGGAACGACGCGGGGGCGTTGTGGGCCATGTTGAAGCAGACCTTCCAGACGTGACAGGCGATGCCGTGGCGTTGGCAGGCGGCGACGCAGGCGTCCATGGGGTCGTTGCCGTCCTGCACCGAAGCGGCGACCGGCAGTACGCGGCTGGGGTAGAACGCCACGCCGCCCCATAGCATGTTGGGGAGGATGGCGGTGTACCCGGCGCGTTTGAGTTCGGCGATCACTTCGTCCCATGAGTGGGGGGGCACGCCGCGGGCGTCGTGGCACCAGAAGGCGCGGAACTCGTCGGGGCGGGGGGCCTGGGCGGCGCAGTAGGCGTCGAGCAGGCGGCTGCGGGCGTCGGTCGCGGCGTCGATGGCGGCGGCGTACTCTCCTTCGGCGATCAGGTTCTCGGCGTTCCGGTAGGCTTGTTCCGCAGCGTCCAGCAGGGGGTCGGGCCGGGCCGCTCCCTTTTGCTCCGCGTCTTGTCGGAACTGCTCCTTCTGTCCCTTCTGTCCCTGTCTCAACGCTTGGATGCACGCATCGAAATCGGCGCAACCGCCGATGCGTCCGGCGCGGCGGAGTTTGGCGAGGGCGGCGTCGCGGGCGATCTCGGGGTCGACGTGGGCGGCCATGGCGAGGGCGAGGCGGGCGTGGGTGTCGCCGGCGGAACCGAGCAGGACATGGGACATGAAGGCGGCGCGGGGCGCGACGACGACGGCGGGTTCGCCGGTCGGGGCGCCATCGGCGTCGTGCCAGACGGCGACGGTTCGGCCGTCGGCGATGGGAGCGGCGCGGCGGATGTTCCAGGAGTTCTGCGGGACGGAGCGCGGCCAGAGCGGGGGGGATGCGGGCGCGGGGCGGATTTCGGAGAAGCCGCCGGGCTGATCGGGGCGGACGATGTCGCCGAGTCGGATGCCGGCGCGGCGGAGCAGGTCGGCGGGGGCTTCGTAGAACACGACGAGTCCGCCGCCGGCGTCGACGAAAGCGTTCGCGACGGATGCGGCGCGGGCGTTGAGTCGCGGGGCATAGGGGATGACCAGGGTCTTCACGCCGGCGAGGGAGGCGGCGGTCAGATCGATGTCGCTGAGGACTTTGGGCGCGAGGCCGACGGCGGCGTAGGCGCGATCGACGTGGCGCGTGTAGGTGGCGATGCTCTTGCTTGCGTCGTCGCCGCGGGCGATGGCCTCCTCGGCGAGCAGCAGCGCAAGGCGGGGATGGCCGGCGAGGCGGGTCGGGTCGGCGATGTAGAACGATGCATCGACGTTGTCGCCGCGCCATGCGGCGAGACGGAGCATGTCGACGCGCCCCCATCCCGCGGGCTTGCCTTCGGGGGCGAACTCGCCCTTTCCGAGGCCGATCGTGATCCAACCGGACGGGTCCTCATCGTTGGGGGCGGCCAGGAGCGAGGCCGATTGCCAGACGCCGTTCGCGCGGAGGTAGAGGGTGAAGCCGGAGATGGCGGAGGGGTCGGCGCAGTAGAGCTTGAGTTCGACGCCGCGGGCGTCGGTGAGGTCGAGGTCGAGCGGGAGGTCCCAGGCGGCGCGGGCTTCGGTCGATGCGGAGAAGGCGCAGCGAAAGCGGAGCAGGGGACGGCCGTCGACGGAGAGGGATTCCGCGGGCGGGCTGCCTTCGCGGGGGGCCCAGGCGGCGGGGTCCGCGGCGCCGGGGAGCGCGAGGGGCGGGACGCCCGGAGGCGGCGGGGGCGCGGACTGGGCGGCGGCCGGCGCCAGGGCGGACCCGACGAGCCCGAGCAGCAGGACGATGAACCGGATGGCGTGTGCGTGGCGCATGCATTCACCTCTCGCCGAACGCGTCGGCGTCAGGGCGGTCCGTAAGCGATCGGATCCGCTCCGGCGTAGATCAGCACGGTGACGAGTGCCGCCGCGCAGGCCGCATAGACGGCGCACGGCAGCGCGTTGCGTCGTATCAGCAGGCCTTCGGCGTTGGCGATGCCGGCCGTCGCGCAGACCGCGACGACGTTGTTGACGCAGACCATGTTGCCGATGGGGCCGCCGACGACCTGCAACGTTACCATCAGCAGGGGGGAAAGTCCCAGAAACGCGGCGGTCTGGAACTGGAAGGATGCGAAGAGCACGGTCTGTATGCGGCGGGGAGCACGCGCCGGGCGGGGAGGTTGAGGCCCGCCATGAGGACGACGGTCAGGACGATGGGGACGGCGGCGATGAGGGCGTACAGGGTGCGGATCTCCCCGTAGATGCGAAGACGCCTGATGCGGAACGCCCACGGGCGGTCCGAAGGGACCGGCCCGTGGGCGAGGGCATTGGCGGCGCGCGGCGCCTGGAGGCCGACGGGCTAGACGACGCCGTACTTCGAGAGGGCCATCAGTTCCTCGGGGGTGTAGTCCATTGTCGGCGTGTAGCCGGGCAACGGCTTGATATGGGTGTGGTATGCATCGAGGAACCAGCCGTCTTGCGGGTAGTAGTAGGGCTCGAGCTCCGCGGGGGGCACGATCCAGTTGCGGGCGCCGACGACCACGGGCGGCGCGTCGAGGGCGTCGAAGGCGATCTGGCTGACCTTGGAGGCGACGGTGTGGAGGTAGCTGCCGATCTCGCAGGCGTCGCTGCCGAGGATGAGCTTGCCGGTCTTCTTGACGGACGCGATGAGGGGTTCGTAGTTGAACGGCACGAGGGTGCGTCCGTCGATGATCTCGACGGAGATGCCGAACTCGTCTTCGAAGCGCTTGGCGGCGTCGACGGCGCGGTAGAGGGTGGCGCCGAAGGTGAGGATCGTGAGGTCGGACCCTTCCTTGATGATGCCGGGTTCGCCGAGGGGGATGCGGTAGTAGTCGGCGGGGACGCCGCCCGGTTCGAGGGTCTCGGTGATGTCGTAGAGGCGCTGACTCTCGAAGAAGACGACGGGGTCGCTGCCGAGCAGGGCGGAGGCCATGAGGCCCTTGGCGCTGTGGGGCGTGGCGGGGAAGACGACCTTGAGGCCCGGCACATGGGCGCAGAGGGAGGTCCAGTCCTGCGAGTGCTGTGCGCCGTATTTGCTGCCGACGGAGACGCGGAGCACGACGGGCATGCGGCAGTAGCCGCCGGACATGGCCTGCCACTTGGGCAGTTGGTTGAAGACTTCGTCGCCGGCGCGGCCCATGAAGTCGCAGTACATCAGCTCGACGATGGGGCGTCCGCCTTCGAGGGCGAAGCCGACGGCGGTGCCGACGATGGCGGCCTCGGAGATCGGCGAGTTGAAGAGACGACGATAGGGCAGGGCCTCGGTGAGGCCGCGGTAGACGGCGAACGCACCGCCCCAGTCGCGGTTTTCCTCGCCGTAGGCGACGACGCGAAAGTCGTTGTAGAAGTGGTGGATGATCGCCTCGAAGATGGCGTCGCGGTAGCTGACCGCCTTGGACTCCTTGAGGACCTTGCCGTTCTCGTCGAGGCCGGAGCGGGACTTCTTGGCGATCTGCTGGATGCGGGGGTTCTCTTCGATCGGCATGAGCACGTCGTCATCGCGACGCAGGCCGGGGAGCTCGTCCATGATCTCGTTCGAGAACATGAAGGTGTCGAGCGTGATGTGGGAGCCGAGCTCCATGCGGGGCGAGATGGTTTCGTCGACGGCGAGCGCGCAGATGTGCCTGACCTTCTCGGTGCAGTAGGCGTGGATGGCGTCGATGTCGGCCTGCGAGGCGACGCCGGCGTCGACGAGCTTGCCGGCGAACTCGGTGAGCGGGTCGACGGCGCGCCAGGCCTCGATCTCCTCGCGCTCGCGGTAGGAGGACTGGTCGCTCGGGGAGTGGCCCGACTGGCGGTAGCAGATGCAGTCGATGAGGACCGGGCCGCGGCCGTCTTCGATGATCCGGCGCTTGCGGAGGTAGGCATCGGCGAGGGCGAGCGGGTTGTTGCCGTCGACGCACTCGGCGTGCATGTTGTCGGGGTTGATGGCGGCGCCGGAGCGGGCGAGGCGTTCGAAGCCCATGGTCTCGCCGATGGGCTGACCGCCCATGCCGTAGAAGTTGTCCATGAAGTTGAAGATGAGCGGAAGGCCGCCGCGGAAGGCGTCTTCCCAGAGATTGCGGAACTGGCCCATGGCGGAGAACTGGAGGGCTTCCCAGACGGGGCCGCAGCCCGTGGAGGCGTCGCCGATGTTCGCGACGACGATGCCCTTCTCTTCGAGGCATTTCTTGTAGAGGGCGGCGCCGGTGGCGATGTCGGCGCTGCCGCCGACGATGGCGTTGTTCGGGTAGATGCCGAAGGGGGTGAAGAAGGCGTGCATGCTGCCGCCCATGCCCTTGTTGAAGCCGGTGGCGCGGCCGAAGACCTCGGCGAGGAGGCCGTAGAGGAGGAAGTCGATGGCGCGCTCGTCGTCGTCGGTGTGCTTGAGCGATCCGCCCTTGCGGGAACCGATCTTGAGGGCCTTGGTCTTCGACTCGTGCTTCTCGACGACCTTCAGCGTGAGGCCTTCGGAGTAGCCGGTCATGATGGACGCGGTGTCTTTGGCGGGCAGCTTGGTGATGGCGCTGAGGCCCTTGGCGATGATCTCGCCGTGGCTGCGGTGGCTGCCGAAGACGTGGTCGTGCGGATCGAGATAGAAGGACTCGCCGACGGCGGCGCCTTCCTGACCGATCGAGAGGTGGGCCGGACCGGCGTGGCGGTACTCGATGCCTTCATACGAGCCGAGCTTCTTGATCTGGTCCAACATGGTCTCGAACTCACGGATGACGGCCATGTCGCGGTAGATGCGCAGGCAGGCATTCGCGTTGACGGCGGAGTTCGAGTCGATTTCCTCGCGCACGGACTTCTTGTACTGATTGACCGGGATGGAGCCCAGCTTCAGCGTTTCCGGTTTGCGCACCTCTTCGGGCAGGACCATTAGCTTCTTTGGCATCTGTACAGACCTCTATGCGGTTCGCCGGGCATACTCAACGGGCGTGATAGGCGAAGGATGGAATCCCCGGCATCGATTGTTGGACAAAAGCCTGTGGAGTATAGCAAAGGCGCGGGCGCAAAACGAATTGCAGGGAACGGGGGAGGGCGCGGGGCAGACACGGACAGACACGGACAGACACGGGCAGCACGGGCAGACACGGACAGACACGGACGGACACGGGCAGACACGGGCAGACACGGGCAGCACGGGCGGACGCGGGCAGACACGGACAGCACGGGCAGCACGGGCAGCACGGGCAGCACGGGCAGCACGGGCGGACACGGGCGGACACGGGCAGCACGGACAGACACGGGCAGCACGGGCAGACACGGGGGGACACGGACAGACACGGGCAGCGCGGGCAGCGCGGGCAGACACGGACAGACACGGGCAGCGCGGGCAGCGCGGGCAGACACGGACAGCGCGGGCGGACACGGGCAGCACGGACGGACACGGACGGACACGGACGACACGGACGACACGGACGGGATGGACGGGATGGACGGGATGGACCCGCCTTCCCGCGGCGGGCTGCGGCGGAGTGGGGGCGCAGGGTGAGGTGCGGACGCGCGTTGACGGGGAGGGGATGTGGGTGGTAGTTTCGTGACCGGTCACGAACGTGCGGCGCTTCGGCCTGTCTCCCGGTGAGGCGGATGCCGAAAGGATCAACGCATTGATGCAGGAGACCGGATGGTATGTGGACGCCGATAGTGATGACGGCGGTGGCGCTCGCGGGGGCGGCGCCGACGCCGGGGGATGATGTGGAGCTGTCGTTCGACATCTGGGACTGGACGGCGCCGGCGCAGGACTTGGGTGTCTTCCGGGCGTGGACGGCGGACTTGGCGGAGATCGGGTTCAACTGCGTGGAGATCAGCGTGCCGTGGCGGGAGCTGGAGCCGAGGCGGGGGGAGCTGGATCTGGGCTGGCTGGCGGACCGGCTGGCGATCTGCGAGGAGGCGGGTCTGCGGGTGCGGCTGCGGATCAACAGCTACTACGGGGGCGCG
Organism: Candidatus Hydrogenedentes bacterium UBA6118; assembly: GCA_002422525.1. Classification (GTDB taxonomy): domain Bacteria; phylum Hydrogenedentota; class Hydrogenedentia; order Hydrogenedentales; family SLHB01; genus UBA6118. Next base: position 5,393 of record DIWA01000068.1, on the reverse strand, counting down.
ACGCCGGAGTGGTATGACGGGGCGGTGTGGCGGACGGCGGAGGGGGACGCCGCGCCGCAGGCGCCGCCGTCGATCCTGGACGAGACGTTCTGGCGGCATTATGGGGCGATGTGCACGGCGATCGCGGAGCTGTGTCGGGGCCGGGACGTGTACCACAACGCGTTCATCGGGATTCACGCGGAGCTGAAGTTCGCGGACTGGTGGCATTTCGATGAGGCGTTGCTGGCGGCGTGGCGCGAGGCGATCGCGGCGCCGCGGCCGGATTGGCTGCGGGATGTCGTGGAGGACGACGCGGCGTTGCCCGACCGACCTGAGATACCGGAGAACACGAACGGAACGCCGGATACGTCGGCGGCGTCGCGGGCGGTGATCGCGTTCCGGGAGTGGTGCTGGCGGGAAGCGGTGCGGCGGTTTGAGGAGGCGATCCGGCGGGGCGACCCGGATGCGCGGATCTCGGCGCCGCTGGGCGAGAGTTACCGACGACAGAGCGCGCACATGTCGAACCATGACTACTGGGGGCTGACGCGGGGGGCGCAGCAGGTGGTGCATTCGTACGACTTCTTCTGGCACGGGCGGGATCCGAGCTGGATGGCGGCGGCGGCGGTGGCGGCGTTTCGCGGGATCTCGGGGCAGCCGACGATGTTTGAGTTCGACTCGCCGTCGGGCCTGGAGCGATTGGGCTACAGCCATGCGCATCTGCTGGCGCTGGGGCGTCAGGCGATGGCGGCGGGGGCCGGGCTGAAGATCGCGAATCGGTCGTATGAGGAGGCGTTGCCGTCGACGACGCCGATCGTGGTTGATCTGGTGCGTCTGTGGAAGAGCGGGGCGCCGATCAGGCATCCGGACCCGGCGTTGGCGGCGCCGCGGGAGGAGACGGTGCTGCTGTTCGTGTCGAAGTGGGCGGGGTATTCCTACCGCGAGTCGGATGAGTGGCTGCATGCGGCGCAGTTCGGGATGTATAAGCTGCTGCGGGATTTGCACTTGCCGGTGCGGGTGATCTGCGAGGAGAACCTGGGCGAGGATCTGAGCGGTTACCGGGCGCTCGTGGCGGCGTTTTCGCCTCGGGAGCTGATGCCGCGGTCGGCGCGGGAGCGGTTCGCGGCGCTGGAGCTGCCGTTGATCGAGGACGTGCCGCGGGTCCCGGCGCGGCGGGCGGAAGGCGAGGCGATTCCGGAGACGAGGACGGAAGGCGTGGCGCGGATCCGGGCGGCGTCGGACGCGACGCCGACGGCGCCGCTGGACCTGAAGGCGCTGGGCGCGGGGTATGCGTTCGGCCTGGAGGCGGGAGATGCGCGGTTCGGGGCGCACGCGCCGGGCCGGGTGGTGTTCGGGTTCCCTGTGGGCGCGCTGTATGCCGCGGGCGACCAGGACAACGAGTTGCAGGGGGCGATGCTCTGGGCGCTTGACCAGGCGACGCGGTGAGCAAGGAGATCTGGGGGCTGGATCAGGCTGTGGGGAGGGGCGCGACCGGCGCGTTGTTGTTGACGGTCTTCCGGGGGCGTGGTATCATCCCATATGGAAATGCTTGCAGATCGGAGGCTTGGGGTGATGAGACGGTTGGAGTCCGGAGGGTTTACCCTCATCGAGTTGTTGACGGTCATCGCCATCTTGACGATTCTAGCCGGGGTGACCGCGGCCGCCCTGCCCAGAGCCATCGAGAAGGCGCGGCTGACGGATGTGACGGGGGATTTCAATGCCATCCGCACGGGGATGACGGCGTACTATGCGGACAATGGCACGTACCCGCCGGGGTATGGGTTCCGCTCGTGGTACTCGCGCGAGGTGCAAGAGGGGAAGATCACCGGAGACGAAGCGGGCGAGTGGAACGACATCGAAGATCAGCGGATGTTCCAGTTCACGCCGTATATGCAGGCGATTGGGCAGTACGGGGCGATCGCGCTGTATGACCGGTTCGCGGGCGAGACGAACACGGATCGGCTGGCGCAGGTGACGCGGCTGGAGTTTTCGCCGATCAAGAACCTGTTCGGCGGCCCGCTGTACGGCTCGAACCTGATGCCGTTGTCCGAGTATGACCCCGAGGCGATGGAAGGGCCGGAGCGTCCGTATATCTATGCGCCGGTGAACCGGGATGCGTTTCGGCGGTTGCTGGCGGTGTTGCGCAGCGATCTGGGCGACCTGAACGGGAACCCGTGGGCGGGCGACACGTGGCCGTCGGGCGCGGCGGACGCTCCCGCGTTCAGCCTGGTGGCGCCGAAGTACGACGCGTACGTGTTGATCTCCGTGGGACCGGAAGAGAACACGGCGGGTCTGGCATCGCCGGTTCGATATGACGGCGATCTGCAGCCGACCTGGACGGAAGGGCTGTTCGCGCAGTCGCTGGAGAACGGCAAGCAGACGAGCTACGACGTGTACCAGGCGTTGGCGTTGCGTACGTACTACTTGGCGACGCGGGACGCGAATGACAACGGGATTCCGGACTTCGACTTTGTCGCGCGTTCGCAGCAGAAGGAAGGCGCGGCCCTGGTGAAGCATTTCGACAATCCGACCGGGCATGCGTTGCCGGACGGGTCGCTGTCGGCGGGTCCGTTGATCTTCCATCAGCCTGACTGAGGCGGCGGCGCATCGGCCGAAGGGCCGGCGCGGGCAGCGTCGCGTGGTGAAATGAGGAACGCCCTCTTCCCTGAGTGGGGAGAGGGCGTTCGCGCGTCTGGGGGGGAAGGCTTACTTGCCCTTGAGTTCGACGGTCGCGCCGACGGCCTCGAGCTTCTCTTTGAGCTCCTTGGCCTCGCTCTCGTCGACGCCTTCCTTGACGGGCTTGGGGGCGCCGTCGACGAGATCCTTGGCTTCCTTGAGGCCGAGGCCGGTGATGGTGCGGACTTCCTTGATGACCTGGATCTTCTGCGATCCGACGTCGGCGAGGATGACATCGAACTCGGTGGGGCCTTCGTCGGCGGCCGCGTCGGCGCCGGCGGCGGCGGGCATGGCGCCCATCATCATGGGAGCGGCGGCGGTGACGCCGAACTTCTCTTCGAGCATCTTGACGAGTTCGCTGAGTTCCAGTACGGACAGCTCGGCGACCTGCTGGACAATTCCTTCAAGCTTCTCAGACATGGCAGGTGGATTCCTCCGATAGGGCTACGCCGTCAGGCGGCGGCTTCTTCTTTCTGTTTGCGGATCTGTTCGACGACATTGACGAAATCGCGGGTCGGCGCGTTGAGCACGCCCACGAAGTTGCGCAGGGGCATCGCGATGGTTCCGACGACCTGGGCGAGGAGGGCCTCGCGAGGCGGAAGCGCGGCGAGGGCCTCGAGCTGCGCCTTATCGACGGGGCGCCCCTCGAGGATGCCGCCGTTCATCTCGACCTTGGGGATCTCCTTGCTGAAATCCTTGAGGACCTTGGCCGGGGCGACGGGGTCGGTGGAGAAGGCCCATGCGATGGGGCCGTCGAGCCACGCGTTTGCGTCGGACAAGCCGAGATCGTCGAGGGCGCGACGGACGAGTGTGTTCTTGTAGACCTTGAACTGGACGCCTTCCTTGCGCAGACGACGCCGGAGCTCGGTGGACTGGATCGCGGTGATGCCGATGTACTTTGTGGCGATGGCGACCTGGTTTTCCTGGACGCGCGCCTTGAACTCGGCGACGGCGTCAACTTTCTCTTTCTTGGTTGGCAAGTTTGATTCACCTCCCCTCGATGGATGTCGTTCGGGCACAAAGAAAACCCGCGCGGTCTGAAGACGGCGCGGGGCGATTCCCTGGCAGGGAGGAACGGCTTCGTGTGGAAGGCGTTCGCGCTCGCGATCTCGGCAGGCAACATTAAGGCCGGAAGGCCGCCGGCTGTCTTCGACCGGAACGACGGTTGTCGTTTATTGGGGCGGACTATAGCAGACGCCGTGGATGGATGCAAGTTGCGTCGGCGGGCGGGGTTGCGGCCCCGCCGCGGCGAGGGAGGAGTCAGTCGGAGGGGCCGATCATGTTGCGCGGGTCGACGAAGCGGTCGAAGTCTTCCTCGGCGACAAGGCCGAGGCGGATGGCTTCCTCTTTGAGGGTGGTGCCGTTGGCGTGGGCGGCCTTGGCGATCTTGGCGGCGCTGTCGTAGCCGATATGCCGGTTGAGGGCGGTGACGAGCATGAGGGACGCGTGCATGAGGGCGTCGATGCGGGCGCGGTCGGGTTCGATGCCCTTGACGCAGTGGTCGGTGAAGGAGACGGCGGCGTCGCCGAGGAGGCGCACGGACTGGAGCACGTTGTGGATGATGAGGGGCTTGAAGACGTTGAGTTCGAAGGCGCCGGATGCGCCGCCGACGTTGACCGCGACGTCGTTTCCCATCACTTGGGCGCAGACCATGGTCATGGCTTCGGACTGGGTGGGGTTGACCTTGCCGGGCATGATGGAGGAGCCGGGCTCGTTGGCGGGGAGGCGCAGTTCGCCGAGGCCGCAGCGGGGTCCGGAGCCGAGCCAGCGGATGTCGTTGGCGATCTTCATGAGGCTGCAGGCGACGGTTTTGAGTGCGCCGGAGGCCATGACGAGGGCGTCGTGGGCGGCGAGGGCTTCGAATTTGTTGGGGGCGGGGACGAAAGGGAGGCCGGTGAGCTCGGAGATCTTGTCGGCGACGCGCTTGTCGTAGCCGCGTTTTGTGTTGAGTCCGGTTCCGACGGCGGTGCCGCCGATGGCGAGTTCGCTGAGGCGGGGGATGGCGGCTTCGACGCGTTCGATGCCGTAGTCGAGCTGGGCGACGTAGCCGGAGAACTCCTGACCGAGGGTGAGGGGCACGGCGTCCATGAGATGGGTGCGGCCGATCTTGATGATGTCGGCGAAGGCGTCGGCCTTGGCGGCGAGGGCGTCGCGCAGTGTGTGCAAGGCGGGGAGGAGATGATGGGCGATGCGCTCGACGGCCGCGATGCTCATGGCGGTCGGGAAGGTGTCGTTGGACGACTGGGACATGTTGACGTGGTCGTTGGGGTGGACGGGGTCCTTGCTGCCGAGCTTGCCGCCGAGGAGTTCGATGGCGCGGTTCGAGATGACCTCGTTGGTGTTCATGTTCGTCTGCGTGCCGCTGCCGGTCTGCCAGACGGAGAGGGGGAAGTGGTCGTCGAGGTCGCCGGCGATGACTTCGTCGGCGGCGCGGCAGATGGCGTCGCACCGGCGTTCGTCGAGGAGGCCGAGGTCGCGGTTGGCGAGGGCGGCGGCCTTCTTGAGGATGCCCATGGCGCGGATGATCTCGCGGGGCATGCGTTCGGCGCCGATGTGGAAGTGGACGAGGGATCGGGCGGTCTGGCAGCCGTAGTAGCGGTCGGCGGGGACCTTCATCTCGCCCATGGTATCGGTTTCGATCCGGTAGTCCATGGCAAGCGTCCTTCTTGGGGTTGGGGGTTGCGGAGGCGGCTCCTGGGGGGGAATGTACGTGGAGGGGGAAGGGCGGGTCAAGGGGGAGG
>DIWA01000072.1 GCA_002422525.1 Candidatus Hydrogenedentes bacterium UBA6118 | reverse complement strand
CTATTTGTGAATCGTTACACTAGGCGTCAGACGCGTTCGATCAGCAACGCGCGATCGGCTTCGTCGGGACACGCGAACGCGTGCTCGCCCCCGGGGACCGGCTCCTCGGATGCTTCGGTGATCTCGCTGGTCGCCGGATCGAACCAGCGCGCGCGGTACGCGGTCGTTTCGGCTCCGGTCAACGTGACGCGGCACGCGCGTGGTCGCTCCGCGCCGGTTGCGCGGCCGCCGCGTCCGATGAGGCTGCGTTGTCGACACGAGGCGCCCACACGGCGACATCCTCCGGGAACCCTTCCGGCACGTCGACCCGCAGCGCGCCGCCGGGATGCGCGGTCTCGACGCCGTCGGTCCGGCGCCCCGTGGCGGGGTCGACCCAGGCGAACGCATATGTTCCCGCGGGAACGTCGAGGATCTCCAGATCCGCGCCGGCTTGCGCTGCGTACGCGACGTAGCCGCGATCCGGGTCGCCCAGCAGATAGGTCGCACCGGTCGATACTTGCTCCGGCAGCGGCGCCATCCCGACGCAGTCGATCGACTCGAGGAAGCGCACCAGCACGCCGCAGGCCTCGAGGTCCGCGCGCGAAGGCTTGTCGGGCTCATCAAAGAGCCACCACAGCGCCATCGCGTGCGCCCCGGCGAGCGCCGCGGCCCAGTGCTTGCGTCGCGCATCGCGGCCGAAGCCATGCTCGGCGACCTCCGACAGATTCAAGTGGTATCGTCCCGCCGCGTCGTTCCACGCCGAGACCAACCCGCGATGCAGTTCGTCCGGATCCGCCTTGTTGTACTGAACGGCGAACTGGTCGATGAACGGATCATCGGCGAACTCGCTGAAATCCAGGCCGTCGAGCTTGTGTACGGCGATCAGATGGTTGTGCGCATCCGCCTCCCGGATAACGCGGGCGATCGCCTTGACGCGCGCGGCCGAGAAGCGTTCCTGATACTCCTCGGCAACGCACCAGATGAGGTTGGTATGGTGGGCGAACCGGTTCACAATCCCCGTCAGGAACGCGCGTTCCTCGTCGCCCACGGCGTCGCCCGTGTCCCAGATCGATGCGCTGTCGTCGTAGATGAAGAAGTAGATGACGATGCCCGCGTCGTCCATCGCGGCGAACCACGTTTCCCACTGCTGCAGAATCCGTTCGTCGAGCCCCTTGGCGGGGTCGCTGTCGATGAACGGGTTGTGCGTCGCGTCGCCGTCGCCCCCGTGCGAGCGGATGGCTTGCAGATAGATACAGTTCGCGCCGGTGTCGCGCATCGCGTCAATGATCGCGAGCTGGTCGCCGTCGCGCGTGCCGGCCGCGCGTCGCGCGCCGCGGTACAGGAAGCCCTCCGGGTCGCCCGGGCCGCACATGATGAACGGGCGGGCCGGGTCCTCCCCATGCCGCACGAGCCAGGCGGCATCGTCCGGCGCGGGGACGGGCTGAGCCGGCAGCGGCTCATCCGCAACCGCCTCGCCCAACAGGCGGAACGCTTCGTTCAGCGGGTGCGGCTGCGCGGGGCGCTCGCCCAGGGTCGTGTCGTTCCAGGCGATGACCAGGTCGAGGCTCGGGATGGCTGCCATGCCGCGCTGACCGTTCGCATGGCCCAGCGCCGCGAACACGTCCAGCGGCGCATCCGGCCAGTAGCGGCGACCTTCCCGGTCGACGCCGTTCACCCACCACGCCCAGCTATAGCTGCCGTTGTGGTCCGTCTGGTCGTCCGGGATCGCTTGCGAACCCAGGCTACGCTGGCCGGGGATCATCTCCGCCGCCACGGCCTGCGTACGCGGAATGCTGTTCGGCAACGGACTCCGCACCGCGCGGCGCACCGCCTCGCGCGAGAGCACTTGTCGGCCGTTCCAGTTGCCCTCGTTCAGGTACAGCCAACCCAGCCGGGCGAAGTCGCGCGGCGACACGGCCAGACGTCCGGGGCGATCGTCGGGGCCGAACGCGAGCAGCGTCGGCCCGTCCTCGCATTGCAGCACATCCGCCAGCCGCGGCCGCAGCAGGTCCCGGTCCACCGTCTCCCAGGTCACGCCGTACACCTTGTGAAACAGGGTGTCGACAAACAACGCCATCTGCCAGTCGTTGTAGTCATAGGCCTCGCCAGGGCGCTCCGAGACGCCGTAGCACGAGACCTGATTCGCCATGTGGGCGAAGGTCATCTCGCGGTCTTTGTAGCCCAGATCCGGGTTGATCGCGGCGAGTTCGGGCGTGTAGTCCGCGACCTTCGCGTCCACGGACGGCAACAGCCCCTCCTCCACGGCCAGCAGCAGAAGCGTGGTGTACCACGGTTTGGCCGCGGAGGCCACATCGCCGCGTCGCGCGGCATCGCCCCATTGGTAGACCAGTTGGCCATGTCGGACGACGCAGCCGCGACCGCCCAGATACGCCGCGACCTCGTCCAGCTTCGCGGAGCTGAGGCCGACCGACTCCGGCGTCGCCTCGGGCCACGTCTCTCCCGGGAACCGCGCGTCCGCCATCGCCCCTGCGCAGAGCATCAGCGTCGCCCCGGCAATACTCAACATCCACACACACCGCACCGCATGCCCTCCTTCATCGCGTCCGTCGGCGGCTGTTGGGGCCGCCGGTCTCCATGAGAGCCTACACCCGCGGGCGGCGTCGATGGAACCCCGGAGCGGAGGTTGGGGGTCGCTCGGGCGGCGCTCGATCTGGAGGCGTTCGATTTGAAGTCGGCCGAACGGTCGTCCTATAATCCCGTTCCCGCCCGGATGGTGGAATTGGCAGACACGCTAGGCTAAGGACCTAGTGCCAGCGATGGTGTGGGAGTTCGAGTCTCCCTCCGGGCACCACATCAACGATGAACCGCCGCTTGAGCTGCGTCCATGCGCTTCGGGCGGCGGTTTCGTTTGCGATCGGCTGTCTGCGACCGAGGTCGTTCAGCCGTCGTCGTCTTCCGGGAATCGCACGCGAAGCCACGTATGCATCGGCCGCGCCGGGTCGATGTTGATCTCCAGCGGCCGTTTCCACACATGCCGGCCGCCCGCGGGATCATCGCCCGTCGCATCCGGCTTGTAGCCGTGGAACACCAGCCAGTCGGCGCCGTCCTCGCGCACGATGTTGCCCAGTCCCGGGCCCTTCACCCAGCGCGCGCAGTAGTTCGGCCACTCCGGCTGCTGCGACTGCAACAGATAGCAGACCTCTTCCTCCCGATCAGCATTGCCCCAGATCCGCCTGGGATCCGGGATCAGGACGCGCTGGTAGGTCTGGCCCTCCGGCGGAATCAACGTGTCCGAGTACGCGACGCCGATCTTGTAGTTGCTCGGGTGGTCGCCATACAGCGCAAAGTCGCCCACGCTGTACACCAGCACCCAGCGCCCGTCCACCTTTTGGATGTTCGTGCCCTCGACAATCTGGATGTAGCCGGGGTTGCGGTCCTCGGACCGGTATCCGGCGGGCGCGAGCAGGGGACGCGGCGCGAACGTCGGATCCGGCGTGGCGGGGTCGCGCATCCGTTGCACCATGATGGACACGTCGGCCCCGAGGCGCGGCGACATGTCGTAGACGAGGTAGATCGCGCCGTCGTCGTCCGTCACCATGCTCTGGTCGTAGGCGACGGGTTCGTCCGGGGAGCGGCCGCCCGCCAGGACAGAAGCGAATCGCCATCGACGCACCGGGTCGCCGGGAAGCCAGCGTTCGCCTTCCTGGGGCACAAAGTGGGCGACGGACGTGACGAAGCGCCCGTAGTGAATGGTCACGTAGGCGTGCCACGATCCGTCGGCGTGTCGGTACGGCTTGAAGCCCCAGATCCCATACGGACCGCCCTCCTCGCCGAAATCCAGCTCGAAATGGTCGCGTTCCATCGCGTCGCGCGTAAGCGCCGGACCGTGGAAGAAGTGCGTGCCCGTGCCGAACACATACCAGTGCGCGCCATCGTGGAACACGTAGGGATCAGGCAGGGGGTCCGGCAGCAACGGTTCCATCGCATCGTCTCCTTCGCCGGCGCCCGCCGACATGGCCCAGAGGATGGCGGCGATCAGGCCTGCCAGCGCGCAATGTCCCGGCCTCCGGCGCTCCGGCGTACTCAGTGTTCGCATGCGCACCGCGCTCCGTCAGTGGTCTGCGCAACCGTCGGCGGCTCCGCCCAAATCACCACGCGACGTCCGCCGGACTCCTCGAGGATCCGGTCGAGCGGCATCCCCGCGCACGGGATGGGATAGACCACCTGGTCGTCGCGGAGGCCGTGATAGTAGGTCTCGAAGTCCTCGGCCGCGCGGTCATTCATCTGCAGCGCGCGAAGCGACGGCAAGTCGCGCCACGTCGGCAGGTGTTGCGTGTGCTCGCCGCAGAGATGGATCATGCCGCCATTGGGGTAGACGGACAGCAACGCATCGTCGTAGGGCAAGGAGAACTCGCGGTACAGTTCCGCCGACAGCAGGTGCGTCGAGCATCCGCAGAGCTGGCCGTATCCCGGCGGCTGCGTGCGCGCGCCGCCGATGACCGGCTGCAACTGGCCCAACGGGATATGCGCCAAGTACCACCGGTGCAGACCGCAGATCAGGTCATTGATCACGGCGAGGTCGTGGTGCGCGGCGGCCGGGTCGACGTACATCGCCGTCAGCAGCTCCTGTCCGTACAGGTTCAGCCCGATGTTCAACGCACTGCTCAGCGTCGGCAGGCCGAACAGCGGCAACGCCACATCGGCCTCCAGAAAAGCCTGCGCCACACGCCGCGCGTTCGCCCACGTGTCATCCGCCTCGAGGTCGGGCGGCTCGAGCGTCCCGACAGGCCGCGTGATCGCGTGCGCCTGCCAGTTGCCCGGTTCGAGTTCGAACACCTCCGCCCCGAGGATGCGGTCGATGAAGTGCACGCCGTACAACGGGCATTCCAGGACGAGGGGACGAAAAACCTCGGCATCCAGGGCCAATTCCGCGTGATCGGCGAGATCCGCGAGCGCTTCCGCGACCCAGCGCTCCGGCTCCGCGTAGAAGTCGCTCCGCCCCTGCCCATGATAGCCCCAGAGCAACAACGGCGATTCCGGCGCACGTCCGCCATACACGGCGCGCATGCGATCGAAATGGCACTCGCGCACCGCGATGCCCGCAGGGTCATTCAGTCGCTCTCGCGTCAGGTCGGTCATGTCATTGTGATCCTGTTAGCGCGTTGCGCCGAGACCGACGCCTCAGCCGCGAGCGAGGATGCGACGGAACACGGCGATTTCGTCATCACGGTACGGCGTGCCGTCGGGGTGGAACAGGTCATGCTGCCAGAGGGAAGGAGGCGGATCGCCGGCGCGGGACTCCCAAGGCAGGTAGGTCTGCGTGCGGCCGGCGACGAGTCCCCAGTTGAAACAGCCGGCCCGGTGCGCCTCGAACAGCGGGAGGATCGCGCCGACCGTGTTGCCGTTGGCGCGGTGCAACCACTCGGTGCAGAGGACGGGCCTGCCGTGGGCCTCGAGGTCGCGTAGCAGCTCCCCCATGCGCGTCGGCCCTTCGTAGCCATGGAACGAGACCACGTCAGACAGCGCGACCAGCCGTCGACTCATCGCGCCGCGGAAGTCCGTCCAGACTCCGACGGTCAGCGGCTGGTCGGGCCCGACGCCTCGGGCCCAGGCGAATGCCGCCTCGGCCAACGGCAGGCTCTTCTCCCCCATGCCGCTGTTGCCGGGCTCGTTGTAGAGGTCCCAGATGAGGATACGGTCGTCATGGGCATGGGCGCCGACGATGTCGACGACGTAATCCGCCAAGTCAGGCCAGACGCCGTGATCGACCACGCGGGCCAATCCGGGACTCGGAACCCAACCGCTGTTGTGGATGCCCGGGGTCGGGTCGCCCTGGGGACCGGTCTCCGGCTCGCGTCCGCCGAAGGCGCAGTCGTCGAACAGCACCGGCATCACGCGCATGGCCCGCTCCGACGCGATGCTCAGGAACCGCTCGAACCGCGCCTTGAGCCCGTCGGGATCGTCGCGCCATACGACATAGTTGAGAAACACGCGGACGGCGTTCATGCCCAGCGACTGCGCCCAGTCCAACTCCCGCGCGATGGTCTCCGGATCGAAGGTGTCCGCCTGCCACATCTCGATGTCGTTGATGGCGCTGCTTGGCAGGTAGTTGCAGCCGACCGGCCACGGGGCCGCGTGATACCACGCGTGGACCCGCTGGGGCGTCCAGCGCTCGGAGCCGGCCGCCCGCACCTCGCCTGGAACGGGATCCGCTGAGAACCCGACACCCGACATGACCACGATCGCATGGATCATCGTTCGCGCCCTTTCTGACGAAGCGTGGATAGAGAAGAGGACCGTACACCAGCCTAGAGCGGCATGCGTGCGGAGTCAAGCGACAGGACCGGCCATGTCGTGCGTGAACCTGGGAACCGCCTCGGGCGTATGTCGGGTAGGCCCATCGCGACTCAGGAGGTTCAGTGATGACCGGGACCCTCAGACCCACCAAACTGGCGGCCGCTTTCCTGGCCGCGCTCCTCGCCGGCGTCTGCGCGTGCGCCGCGGCGCAAGACGCCCCGCCGCCGTACCCCGTCCCCAGTTCGACCGAGACGCAGCCGCAGACGCCTGCCGCTGGGCCTCAGCCTCGCGAGGCCGATGTCCCCGACCCGCGTCCGTTGCTCCCCTCGTTCCCGTCACTCTCCTCGGGCAAGGTGGAGATCACGTGGAACGACCTGCAACGCCTGCTCGAGTTCGCCGCGCAACAAGCCGCGGCGCAGCCGGCGGAACGCGTACCGGCGCCGATCCCGTGGTCCGTCACGGATCTCCGCTACGAGGCCACGGCCGATGCAAGGGGCGCGGTGGAGATCGCGGCGAACGCGCGGCTGCACATCTGGCAGGAGGACGACTGGCAATTGATTCCCCTGTTCGACCAGGAGATCGCGCTGGCCTCGTTCGAAGTGGATGGCGCCGCCGCGACCCTCGCCCCGGACGAGAACGGCCATTGGTGTCTGCCCATCCAGGGGGCGGGCGACTACGCGCTGACGTGGAAGTTCGCCGTACCGTCGACCGTTGAGGGCGGCGCGAGCCGATTCCGCTTCACGGGGCCTCGCGCCACGCCGACGTCGCTTGCACTGCGGGTCCCCGTGAAAGACGCGACCATCGCCTCGCCGCAAGCCTCCGCCGTCACGGTGACGGAGACGGCGGACGGCGTGATCGCCGCGCTGGCCGTACGCCCGAGCGATGCGTTCGAGGTGCGCTGGGCGCGGCCCGTGCCGAAACCGGAGGGCGCCCCCGCCGTGGCCGAAGTCAAGCCGCACGTGGTGTGCGCTGTCCACCACACGCACAACGTGTCGGAGACCCACACCTTCTCGACGGCCCGGCTCGCCTACCAGGTGCTCAAAGGCGAAGCCGAACGCTTCCGTTTCTCGCTGCCCGACAGTGCGACGATCCTGTCCGTTGAAGCCGACGAAGCCGTGTGGAATCGCACCGAGGGCGAAGGCGCGCAGATCGTGGACGTGCAGGGCAACCATCCCTGGAGCGGCGCGCACGAAGTCGTCGTCACGTACGAGTCGGCTCACGCAACGGACGAAGACGATGGCGGGCTGTCCGCTCGCCTGGCTTGGGTCCGTGCACTGGACGTCGCTCGACAGACCGGCCACGCGGCGATCTGTCCGCAGGGGAACGTCGAGCTGACGCCTACGTCCGCGCGGGCGGTCACGCGGATCGATCCCGCCGAACTGCCCGCCGCCGCACGCGTCGCGGCGGGCCTGCCTGTGTTGATGGCGTTCCGCTACGCCGATGCGACGCCGGAGATCGTCCTGGCCGTGCGTCGTCTGCAGGACGTACCCGTGCGGCCGGCGATCATCGATCGCGCGCAGTTCGCGACGGTACTGACCGAGCACGGGACGACGTTCACCCGCGCCACGTATCTCGTGCGGAACAACGCCCAGCAGTTCCTGCGGGTTCGCCTGCCGGATGGGGCCGTCGTCGAGAGCGCGGCCGTGATGGGCAGACCGGTCAAGCCTGCGCGCGAGGATGACTCGGACGCCGTGCTGATTCCCTTGGCCACGCCCGGCGCCGAGGGAGGTGTCGTCACGGCGGAGCTTGTGTACTCGTGCGAGCTGCCGCCGGCGGAAGGCCTGACGGCAACGGTCGACCTCACGGCGCCCGCCGTGGACCTCGGCGTGCAATCGGTGCAGTGGGAGGTCTATCTGCCCGAGCGCAGATCACTGCTGCGCGCCACGGGCGATCTCGAACCGGTCCTCGTCCCGCACACGGGACGCGCCCCGCTCGGGTATGCCGTGACGGATGTCCACCGCACCTCCGTGCCGCGACTCAGCGAAGGCGTCGAGCGGTTCCTCATCACCGACATCAACAACCCGGCCGCCGCGGCGCACCTCGGTCAGGGCGACAAGTACAGCGGTCCGCCGGCTCCGCTCGCCGCGCCCGGGGCCGTGGCGGGCATCCTGCCCACGCGCGTCGACCTGCCCGCCCCAGGGACGCCGATCCGATTCGCGCGCATGTTCCTCGCCCAGGAGGAGGCGCCGACGCTCAGCCTGACGCTCTATGACAACCGCATCGACATCGCGTCCCGCTGGGGCCTGCTTCTGGCCATGGCGGTCTGCGCGGGCGCGCTCGGCGCTACGGCGCTCTCCTGCGCGAAGGCTCGCCGCTTGCACGTCGCGCCGTTCCTCGCGGCCATCGCCGCGGCCATCCTCGCGTTCGGCGCGATGCGGTGGACGGAGGCGGGGTGGAGTTCGCTGACGGCGCTGCTCTTGATTGGTCTGGGCCTCGGCCTGCTGACCGGACTCCGCCCGCGTCGCCCCGCCCCCGCGGACGCGCCGACAGCGGAACCCGAGGAGTAGGCCGATGCGACGGCCCCGCATGACCCCCGTGGAACTGGCGACGGCGGCGGTTCTAGGCACCGTCCTGGCATTGGTCCTGCTTCCCCTCGGGAGAAGGGCGGCCGAGGCGCGCGGCCGCGACGCGTGCGCGGACAACCTGAAACAGATCGGTCTGGCCCTCAAGATGTACGCTGGGGAGAACCGCGGCGTCTACCCGCCGACGAACCCCATCGCGCACAACTGGATCCCCGACCCCGCGGCCATGTTCCCGGCGTACCTGACCGACCCGGGCGTGTTCATCTGCCCCGGCAGTCCGTTCGCGGCCGACCACACCTTCACGCGACTGGGCCCGGCGCCGCGCCGCCGATCGCCCGAGTGCATCACATCGCTGTTCTACGTGTATACGGGCTTCACCATCACAGACGATGAGACCGCGTTCGCGCTGTATCAGGCCTGCCTTGACGGCCTGATGGGCGCGGCGAACGGCCGCATGGTCAACGTGGCGAAGCCCGTGTTCGACGGCGCGCCGCCCAGCGGCGGCTTCGGCCAGGCGGGGATCCCCGTCGTGTGGGACCGCGTCGGCCTGCGCAATGCGGATTTCTCCCATCGCGCCCCGATCGGCGGCAACGTGCTCCACATGGACGGCCACGTCGCGTTCATCCCGTTCGACCACCGCAACAACAGCCGCTACTTCCCGATGACCCAGATCTCGGCCGAGACCTTCGGCAGCATCGTGCCGCCCCCGCCCCCGGGATGCACGCCGCTGTTGCGATAGACTGATCGCGCCGCCTCCGCGTGGTGGCTTGACTCCCCGCCGCGGGAAGGGCGACAGTAGGGGCGCCGGCCAGCGTGGCTGGTGACGCTTGCACCGTCTCGCCCCGTCAGACCTCACACCGAGAGCTGCATAGCCACACGCGGGAAGGCGGCGCAGCAGACGACGGAGAATGGCATGGCCGGGGATCACCCTATAGAGAGCACGCCGTTATTCGGGCCGCTTCCGCTGGAACTGTCTGAGAACATCCGCGCGAACAACCCTTGGTGGACCGGCGGCGAGATGCTCCGGCCGCCTGCGTTCCGCCGCTGGCCCTTCAAGCGTCTACGTCATCTGCTCGACAGGGGCATCACCCCCGCCGTCGTTCTGCGCGGACCAAGGCGCGTCGGCAAGACCGTTCTCCTGAACCAGACCATCGAGGCGCTGCTCAAGGAGGGGACTGCCGGCAAGCGCATCCTTTACGTGCCCTTTGACGAGCTTCCGACGCTGCGGGGCATCCAGGAGCCAGTTCTAGCAGTCTCCCGCTGGTTCGAGAAGGAGGTCCTGGGCGAATCGTTCAACCGTGCCGCCAACGAGGGGCGTCCAGCGTACCTGCTCTTTGACGAGGTCCAGAATCTCGATTCATGGGCCCCGCAGGTGAAGAACCTGGTTGATAACCACGGCGTCCGCGCGCTCATCACAGGGAGCTCCTCGCTCCGCATTGAGGCCGGGCGCGACAGCTTGGCGGGACGCATCACGACGGTCGAGATGGGGCCCCTGCTGTTGCGTGAGATTGCAGGGCTGCGCTTCGGCTGGGACGGCGCCTCGCTGTGGCGGGACAACGGACTGGACATGCTCCTGTCAGAGGACTTCTGGCGCGAGGCGGTGCACAGGGGCGAAGCGGATCGCGAGGTCCGTCTGCGGGGCTTCGAGGCGTTTTCGGATAGAGGCGGGTATCCCGAAGCCCAGAACCGACACGACGTCCCGTGGCCCGAGTTGGCCGACTACTTGAACGAGACCGTCATTCGCCGGGCGATCCAGCATGATTTGCGCATGGGTCCCCGGGGCCAGAAGCGTGACGAGAAGCTGCTCGAAGAGGTCTTCCGCCTCTGTTGCCGCTATGCGGGACAGGCCGCGGGCCAAGCCGCCTTCGTTCCGGAGATCCAGCAGGCGCTCGCCGGCAATGTCGGCTGGAACCGCGTGCTCAATTACCTCCGCTTCTTGGACGGGACCCTGCTGATACGACTCGTCGAACCGATCGAGTTGCGGCTGAAGAAGAGGCGAGCGCCCGCCAAGATCTGCCTCTCGGACCACGCGCTGCGGGCGGCGTGGCTCCAGGAGATCGTCCCGCTGGATCCCGCGGGACTGTCGGCCAATCCCCACCTCGCCGACATCGCCGGTCGCCTGGCGGAGAGCGTGCTCGGATACTTCCTGGCATCCATCCCAAACCTGGACGTCTCGCACTTCCCGGAGCGGGGCGCAGAGCCTGAGGTGGATTTCGTACTCACAATCGGGACGCGACGGATACCGGTCGAGGTCAAGTACCGCCGGAGGATCGACCCGGTGGAGGACACCCGGGGACTGCGCGCCTTCCTGGAAAAGCATGCGTACAACGCGCCGTTCGCGCTGTTTGTCACACTCGAGGACGGCGTGACCATCAGGGACCCTCGGATCATCCCTATATCGCTGTCCTCATTCCTTTGGACCCGGTGAGCAAGCCGCGGACACGACCTTACAACTCCTCGCGATCAGCCGGACCCGGATCGCGCCGCCTCTTCATCCTCGCTTGACTCCCCGCCGCGGGAAGGGCGACACTCTGCTGTCGTCGTCGCTGTCGCCAACGTGGAGAACGGAGCATGCCTGCCCCTCTGCTGGAACTGCGCGGGCTTGCCGTGTCCGCGGGAGAGACCCTGCTCTTCGAGGGGCTGTCGGCCGTCGCGCGCGCCGGGGGCGTTTTGGCCATCCAGGGCCCGTCCGGGTGCGGAAAGACGACGCTGTTGCGCGCCATTGCGGGGCTGATCGACGTGACTGCGGGCGAGGTCCTGCTCGAGGGCCGCACGCCGGGAGCGTGGGGGTGGCCGACATACCGCAGCCAGGTCTCGCTCATGCTCCAGCGGCCCGTGCTCTACCCGGGACCGGTGCGGAATGCGCTTCGCCGACCGTTCAGCTACCGCGCCACAACGGCCGTGTACGATGAGGGGGCCGCCGTCGCGCTGCTCGACCGGCTCGGGCTTGCTCCAGAGGTTCTGGACCAGGAAACAAGCACGCTTTCGGAGGGGCAGCAGCAGCGGGTCAGCTTCGCCCGGTCGCTGCTGCTCGAACCGCGCGCGCTCCTGCTCGATGAGCCCGCCAGTGCGCTGGACGCCGCCGCGGCCGCGCAGCTCGAGACCGTGCTGCGCGAACGCGTCGAACAACACGGGCTGGCCGTGGTGATCGTGTCCCACGATCCCGCGCAGTCGGCGCGACTCGGCGCGGAGATCATCGACCTGGCCGCCCTGGCGCAGCCGATCGCGGGGGCGCAGGCATGACCGCACTCAACGGCTCCGTCGCCCCCCTCAGCCCGTTCGACCTGGTCACCGCGACGGGTCTCGTCGTCGCGGCGGGACTGGTCAGCCTCGGGTTGCGCCTGGGACTTGAGAAGCGCCTCGCCATCGCCGCGGTGCGCACGGTGGTCCAACTGCTGCTCGTGGGCTACATCCTGCGCTTCGTGTTCGACCTCAACCACCCGGCGCCGGTGGTCGCGATCATGCTGGTGATGACGTTCATCGCCGGGCACGCGGCGGTCCAACGCGTGACCCGACGCTTCCCCGGCATGCTGGTCTACGCTTTCATCACGCTCGTGCTGTCGGGCCTCATCACCACCTTCGTCGTCACCGGCCTGATCATCCGCGTCACGCCGTGGCGTCCGCAGTACGCCATCCCGCTGCTCGGCATGATCCTCGGCAATGGCCTCACCGGGATCTCGATCAGCCTGGACCTTGCCCTCGAGTCGTTCGCGGAACGCCGCAACGAGATCGAGATGGAGCTGGCCCTCGGCGCAACGCGGTGGGAGGCCGCCCAACGTCCGCTGCGCGAAAGCGTGCGTCGCGGGATGATCCCGATCATCAATTCGATGACGGTCGTCGGCATCGTCTCGCTGCCCGGGATGATGACCGGCCAGATCCTGTCGAACACCGACCCGCTGACCGCTGTCAAGTATCAGATCGTGGTCATGTTCATGCTCGCCGCGGCGACCTCGCTCGCCTGCATGCTGTCGACGATGATCGTGTTCTCACGCTGCTTCAACGCGCGGCACCAGCTCAGGCAGGGATTCATCACGCGAAAAGGCTAAGCCGATCTCGATGTCAGCCGTCCGCGCCTCCGGTCAGGTCGCGCAGGGATACGGCGAGTCGGTTGGGGTCGCCGTCCACTGTCCGGAACCGCACTTCCGTGTCGCCGAACCGGTAGCGAATCGTGTCGAACGGCGGCAGGAACGGCGTCACGGCCTTACGCACGTGCGGCGCCAGGAACGTCGGCGCGGCGATCCAGCGCCCTTCGCCGTCCGCAAGCGTTCCGTCGTCGCCCGTCTCCCCGCGCACGTCCTCCGGCAGCAGATGCGGCAGCGCGATGCAGGTCGCGCCTTCGCGCACGCACCCGGCGACGGCCTCGAGCGTGGGCGCGCTCACGCCGAGCCCCGTCAGGAAGATGAGCTCGACGCCTTCGAGGCGTTCCGCGCCGACGCGGTCGTCGTAGACCACGACGCCGTCGAGCGGACAGAAGACCTGCTGCGGCCTACCGGGATGCGCGACGGCCGTGTGCCAGCTCAAGCCGTCGACAGGCACGACGCCCCGCGTGAGCAGATGCCAGATCCCCAGCCACGCCTCGGTGGTCGGCGTCGACGGCCAGTCGTCGTTGCCGAACAGGCGGTCGCCCAGCCAGCTCGTCGCTTGTCCCCAGCAGGCGTCGGGACGCCGCACGATGGCCACACGGGGACGGACGTCGCGAAACGAATAACGCCGGGGGTTCTCGGGCATGTACTCGTGACGGAACCATTTCGTCACCTCGCCGTACTCAGTCACGCGGTAATCGTCGCCCGTCACGAGGATCAGGCTGCCCTTCCCCTTCCCCTCGTCATCGTAGGCCAGGTTCTCGGTGTAGACCGCGTCCGCGCCCATGTGGTAGGCCAGCAGCAGCGCCGAACGGTACTCGTCGACGGAGTGCCCCGGATAGCCGGACACGCCCCAAAGGTCCGGCGTGACCCAGAACTCCGTGCCGTACTGCAAGGCGGCCCCCATGGCGCACGCGATGTACACGGGCGACCAGCTCTCCTTGAGGATCTTCGGCGTGGCCGTCCAGCCCCCGCGCGCAAATCCGTGGAACAGCACGGGGAACACGTGTTCGGTGAACAGCGGCACGCCGTGCTCGGCGTACGTGTCGGCCAGTTCGCGCACCGCCTCCGTGAACCTGTCGGCCGCGTCTTCGAGCCGGTCGCCCGCCGGGTCGTAGACCCACGGCTTCCACGGCACGTTGCCGTTGGCGATCATGTTCCGGCAGTTCTGCATGTGCTCGACTTCGTCGTACATCACGCCGAGAAGATGCGAACACCGGCCCAGCTCGGCGATGATCTCCTCCGGATAGCGCTGGAAGTGCCGCCCGTCGGGATGGTTGAACCAGTCCCGCCCCTGGTCGTCGATCCACTCTTTGATCCAGTTCGGCCCCTCGAGATTGCGGACGACGGACAGGTTGTTCGCTCCCGCCCATGCGTCGACCTGCCGTATCCCGTCGATGGTCCCGGCCACGGTCTTTTCATCGTTCGCGTGCTGCACCCAGAGGTCGAATCCGAACTCCTGCACCATGCGCGCTCCCCATGGCTGCAGGTGCAGACTTCCTCCCGAACCGGCATCGTCGAATCCGAATCGCATGGGACGGGTCTCCTGCTCCAGCGAGACCGGGGGGGCCGCGTCGGGCGCGGCCTGACCAGTTGCTGAGTACAGCGCGAGTACAACGGCGGCGATCATGGCGACATCTCCTGTGCGTGCTGCGGCATCCACTGCGTGTCACTGTACGCAGCCGCGGCGGCCGGACACAAGCGCCGGGGCGCCGTGACGAGCGCCGCGAAGGGAAGATCGAGCGGGGGCGCATTGTTAACTTACGACAACAGACCGATTGCAACCGCAACCCAACAGACTTCCAGGAGTATCCACATGAGCAGTTCCCGTAGAGACTTCCTGCGAACCGCCGGCGGCTTCGCCGCGGTCGCCTCAGCCGTCGGCGCTCCGACTTTCCTGAGCGCACAGGCCTATGCCCAGGCATCCGCGGCGACGGACGCGCAACAACACCGCCTGCCCGACCTACCGTACGACTACGACGCGCTGGAGCCGTTTATCGACGAGGAGACGATGCGCCTCCACCACGACAAGCATCACGCGGGCTACGTGAAGGGCTTGATCGGTGCGGAGGCCAGTATCGAGAAGGCGCGCCAGGCCAACGATTTCGCGCTGGTGCAGCACTACTCGCGGCAGGCCGCGTTCCACGGCGGCGGCCACTTCCTGCACTCCATGTTCTGGAAGAGCATGGCGCCGAACGGCGCGGGGGGCGGCGGCGAGCCGTCGGATGCGCTCGCCGAGCTGCTCAGCCGGGACTTCGGCAGCGTGGACGCGTTCCGGGCCCACTTCTCAGCGGCGGCGAAGGCGGTGGAAGGCAGCGGCTGGGGCTTGCTGCACTACCGGTTCATGGACGGCAAGCTGGTCGTGCGGCAGGCAGAGAACCAGCACAAACTCTCGTCGTGGGACTCGATGCCGGTTCTCGGGATCGACGTGTGGGAACACGCCTACTACGTGAAGTACCGCAACAACCGGGGCGCGTACGTGGACAACTGGTGGAACGTGGTGAACTGGGCCAACGTCGAGAAGAACATCGCCGTGTGCGGCAAGCTCACCGAGGCCATCGCCCAAGTCCACGCGGGCTGAGCGTACTACAGGGGCGGACGCGAAAAGCCGAGACGCACACATTCCGACCTTTGCATAGGGCCGGGAAGAGGGCTATAATGGCGTCGGTCTGATGAGGTCGTCAGACACGAGTTGAGCCAAGGTTTGGGAGTCCACCCATGTTCGGTGTGAGTATTAATGAGCTGCTGATCGTCTTCCTGATCCTGCTGCTGTTGTTCGGATCGACCAAATTGCCGGCGCTGGCGCGTTCGTTGGGCACGTCCATCAACGAGTTCAAAGAGAGCGTGAAGCCGGAGGCCGAGAAGAAGGACAGCCCCGAGCAGAAGACCGAAGAAGCGGCCAAATAGCCAGCGATTGCGTTCGCCCCGGTTCCGGGCGGGAGTCTCCTGCCTGAAGCGGGGCGAACTGTCTCTGCCCGTCAGCGGATATCGTACTCTTTGATCTTGCGGTAGAGGGTGCGCAGTCCGATCCCCAGCGTGCGGGCGCACTGCTCTTTGTTGAACCCGCAGGTCTTCATCGTCTCCTCGATCACGATGCGCTCGACTTCAGCCATCGACACGCCGGACGGAATCCGGATCTCGCCCACGTCCGGCTGCACGCTGCGCCGCAGATGCTCCGGCACGTCGTGGACGTCGAGCAGTCCGCCTCCCCGCGCCATCACAACCATGCCTTCGATGATGTTCTTGAGCTCGCGCACGTTCCCCGGCCAGTCGTAGCGCATGAGCAGGTTCACCGCATTGCGCGTGATCCCCTCGACCTGTCTCCCGTTGTTCTGACAGGCGTCGGCGATGAACTGGTTGACCAGCAGGGGGATGTCTTCGCGGCGATGGCGCAACGCGGGCACGTCGACCGAGACGACGCGCAGGCGGTAGTAGAGGTCGTCGCGGAAGCGGCCGTCGCCGACCATCTGTTCCAGCGGGCGGTTCGTCGCGGCGATGAGGCGCACGTCGACGCTCACGGTCCGCGAGTCGCCCAGACGCTCGAACTGCTGGTGCTCGAGCACGCGCAGGAGTTTGGCTTGCAGCGCCGGGGTGAGTTCGCCCACTTCGTCGAGGAACAGCGTGCCGCCGTCGGCCTGCTGGAACAGGCCCTTGTGCGCGCGGCTGGCGCCGGTGAAGGCGCCGGCGACATGGCCGAAGAATTCGCTTTCCAGCAGTTCGGCCGGCAGCCCGGCGCAGTTGATCGCCAGGAACGGCCGCTCGACCCGCGCGCTCTCGGCATGCACCGCGCGCGCCACCAGCTCCTTGCCGGTGCCGCTNNACAGCGTGCCGCCGTCGGCCAGCTCAAACCGTCCCATGCGCGCGCGCACCGCCCCCGTGAACGCCCCGGCCACGTGCCCGAACAACTCGCTTTCGACCAGGGCCTCGGGGATGCTGGCGCAGTTGAGTTTCACGAAGGCTGCGTCGCGCCGCGGACTGCTGTTGTGAATCGCCTGCGCGATCAGGTCTTTCCCGGTCCCGGTCTCGCCCTGGATGAGCACCGTCGCCCGGGTGGGCGCGATCTGGCGCACGGCGTTGTAGACCTTGACCATCTGGCGCGACTTGCCCACCAGGCGGCCCAAGCCGTACTGCTCGTCGAGCCGGCGCTTCAGTTCGACCTGCTCGAACACCAGCCGTTGTCGCCCGACGCCGCGTTGGATCACGGCCTCCATTTTCTCGAGGTTCGGCGGCTTGAGCTGGAAATCCCACGCGCCGCGTCGCATCGCCTCCGTGGCGCGCTCGATATCGGGCTGTTCGGTGAGAAGGATCACGCAGATCTCGGGATTTCGGTCGCGCGCCACGGCCATGAGGCGCATCCCGTCGATCCGCGGCGCGCTGAGCTCCGTGATCACGGCGTCGAACGGACGGGAGTCGAGCCGGTTATAGGCCTTCTCGCCGTCGTCCACCCACTCCACCTGATGCCCGGAGGACTCGAGAAAGGCCACGATGTCGCGCCCGAGCACGGGATCGCGATCCACGAGCAGGATCTCGGCTGAGGCTTGGTCTTCCATGGACGGTGTCCCTTCCCGACAGGGGCCGATCGGGGCGTTCCGACGGAATCAGGCCGTCAACCGCCGCCGAAGAAGCGCTTGGCCGTCTCGAGGAATCGGCGGTGAAGCGGATAGTTCTGGGAGGAGCTGAGATCCCGGAACCGCTCGATCAGCTCGCGCTGTTCCTTGGTGAGCCGCGTCGGGGTCTCGACCTGGATGCGCACGATCTGGTCGCCCTGGTGATAGCCGTGGACGTCGGGGATGCCCAAGCCGCGCATCCGGAAGAGTTGACCCGACTGGGCGCCGGCGGGGATCTTCAGTTCGGCCTCGCCATTGAGCGTCGGCACGCGGATCTTGTCGCCGAGCACGGCCTGCGGGAAGCTGATCGGCACTTGGCAGATCACATCGTTTCCGTCCCGCTGGAAAATGTCGTCATGTTCCACTTCGACGAGTATGTACAAGTCGCCGCGGGGGCCGCCGCCCTCTCCGGGTTCACCCTCGCCGGCGACGCGCAAGCGTTGGCCCGTGTCGATCCCGGCGGGCAGATCCACCTTGATCTCGCGGTCCACCTTCACCGAGCCCCGACCCGAGCATCGGCTGCAGGGGTTGGTCACGATCCGCCCGGCGCCCCCGCAACGCGGGCACGGCTGGCTGATGCTGAAGAAGCCTTGCGACCGGCGCACCTGGCCCGACCCATGGCATTCAGGACACACCGTCGGCTGACTTCCGCGGGCCGCGCCTGAGCCATTGCAGTCCGGGCACGTCTCCGAACGCGAGAAACGGATGGTGCGCTGCACGCCCCGCGCCGCTTCGCGTAAGGAGATCTTCACGCGGTACTCGAGATCGTTGCCCGGGCGCATGGTGCGCCGATGCCCGCGCGCTCCGCCCCCGCCGCCGCGACCGAAGAGCACGTCGAAGAAATCGTCGAACGGCGCATCGAAGCCTCCGCCCGCGGAGCCGGCGGATCCGGCGGGGCCTGCGGAGCCGAAGCCGCCGAACCCGCCCATGTCGCCGAAGGGGTTGCTCGACATCGCGTCGTACTGCTTGCGCTTCTCCGGGTTCTTGAGCGTGTCGTAGGCCGCGTTGACCTCTTTGAGTTTCTCTTCAGCGGCCTTGTCGCCGCCGGTCTTGTCCGGGTGGTACTGATGCGCCAGCTTGAGGTAGGCCTTGCGGATCTCCTCCTGAGACGCATCTTTGGACACGCCCAGGATCTCATAGAAATCGCGCTGCCTTGGCATAGTCGTTCTCATTCCTCTGCACGGGGGGGCCCTCGCGTCGCGGCAAGGGCCCGCTGTCCCGTCTCGCTTCCCGTTCCTCGGGGCTCGGGTCGGCGTCGCCTTCGACGGACACGCCCCGACTAGTTGTTCTTCGCGTCGTCCTCGTCGTCAACGACCCGGAAGTCCGCGTCCACCGCGTCCTTGTCGCCATCGCCGTCGCCCGATGACTCCGCGCCGCCGTCGCCCGACGACGCCCCAGCCGAACCGGCTTCGGCCTGCTGTTGCGACTCGGAGGCGGCTCGATACATCGCCTCGGCGAGCTTGTGGTTCGCTTCGTTGACGGCGTCGATCCCATCCTGGATCGCCTTCGCGTCGTCCGATTTGAGCGCTTCCTGCAACCGCTCCACCGCGGACTCGATGGCGCCGCGGTCCTCGGCGCTCACCTTGTCGCCATGCTCCTTGAGCGTCTTCTGCGTCGTGTAGATCAGCGCGTCGGCGTTGTTGCGCAGCTCGATGTTCTTCTTCCGCTGCTCATCCTCCGACGCATGCGCCTCGGCGTCGGACACCATCCGCTTGATCTCGTCTTCGTCCAGACCGCTGGAAGATTCGATGCGGATCTTCTGCTCCTTGCCGGTCGCCAAGTCCTTGGCGCTCACGTGCAGGATGCCGTCCGCGTCGATATCGAAGGAGACCTCGATCTGCGGCACGCCGCGGGGCGCGGGCGGGATGCCGTCCAGGTCGAACCGACCCAGGGTCCGGTTGTCCGCGGCCATTTCGCGTTCGCCCTGCAGCACGTGGATCGTCACGGCCGGCTGGTTGTCGGCGGCCGTCGAGAAGACCTGGCGCTTGGTGACGGGGATCGTGGTGTTGCGCTCGATGAGCTTGGTGCAAATCCCGCCCAACGTCTCGATGCCGAGCGACAGGGGCGTGACGTCCAGCAACAGCACGTCCTTGACGTCGCCGGCCAGCACGCCGGCCTGAATCGCCGCGCCGATGGCGACCACTTCATCCGGGTTGACGCCGCGGTGCGGCTCCT
>DIWA01000017.1 GCA_002422525.1 Candidatus Hydrogenedentes bacterium UBA6118 | reverse complement strand
CACCATCTCCGAAAGAGGCTTCGCCTCATGCGTTGGGTCGGGGGAGCATTGCTGCCGCTTTGTCGCGGGCAATGACCGGCGGGGGCGCCGGTCCCACACAAGGGGCGGAGGGGGCGGACGACGTGCGCCGAAAATTGCGGCACTGCGCTACGCCGCGCCGGTCCCACACAAGGGGCGGACGGGGCGGACGGGCTATGCGAGGAGCAGACGGGTCGCGGCTTGGACGATGAGGTCGCCGGCCTCGGGTTTGAGGGGACTCGACACGGCGAGGCGGGTCTCGTATCCGCCGCCCTCGAACGATTCTGGCGTGGGGACGTAGCCGAAGTAGCCGTTGGCGAGCTCGACGACGATGACGTGGGGAAAGCGTTGCCGGGCGACGCGTTTGATCTCGAGGCCGAACTCCGTGAACAGTTCGACGGGGGCGCCGACGACGGCGAGGTCGCCGATGGCGAGGAGCTGGATCTCGGCGTCGACCCAGGGCTGTTTCGCGGTCATCTCGGCCATGCGCAGGGCTTCCGCGGCGTAGATGCGCTCCTTGAGGGGGCTGGGGCGGCGGGTGCCGCGGGTGAAGACGAGCTCCTTGGGGGCGTCCTGTGCGAGGACGGCGCGGGCGGCGGCGATCTGTTCCGGGGAGACCTCCTTCAGGGGCAGACGCACGGTCTCGGAACGGGCGCAGACGGTGTCGCCGTGGAGCGGGGCGGGGGTCTCGAGGGCGCGGCGCACGGCGTCGGCGAGGATGCAGGCGATGCGCTCGGCGCGGCCGGGCCCGTAGGGCGCGTCGTTGAGGAAGGGGGTTTTTGAGTCGAGGTTGCCGCAGGCGCCGTTGCAGAAGACGGTGACCGCTTCGCCGCGCAGGTCGGGTTGGAGGATCTCGGCGAGGTAGCCGGGGTAGTCGGGGCAGATGCGGTCGCCGCGCACGTTGGTGGGGTGGAGGGCGTAGTTGACGAGCAGGGCGCGGCTGTATTGATCGTCTTTGACGGCCAGGACGCCGAGCTCGGGATCGGCGGGGCCCTCGCGGCCGACTTCGTCGTTGAGGTCGGCGTCCGTGGTGTGGGTGTGCACGGATCCGTCGCGCATGACGACGCGGCGGTTGGTGTTGATGCGGTCCTCGATTGCGGTTCCGAAGACGAGTTCGGCGGGGGCGGCGTTTGCGAGCGCTTCGATGACGGCGTCGGCCGCTTCCTGCACCAGCATGTCCATGTAGGCGGCGTCCGCGGGCTGCCCGAAGATCTCGGCGGTCTGGGGGCCGGTGTGGTTGTGGGTGGCGCAGACGAGGATGCGGTCGGGCGGAATGGGGGCCGCTTCGGCGACGCGATCGCGGATCCGAGCGACAGCGTCGGCGGGAAGGGCGAGGACATCACAGGCGACGATCGCGATGGAGGCGCCGCGGGCGTCGAGCACGGCGAGGGCGCGGGCGTGGAGGTTGGCGATCACCTCCTCCGCGTGGTGCGGTTCGAAGTAACCGGCCATCGCGGCGCCCAGGGGCGGGGTGATGACGCGTTGTGCGGCGCCAGCTTGCATGTCAGCCATGGTTGCGTGGTCTCCTGTCTGGGGCATCTGGGTCGAGAGTGTAGGGGGTTTCGTGGGACCGGATCAATGTTGCGTCGTTGGCGGGGTTTGGCAAACGCGGGATACGGGCGGTGTGCGGGGATGGAAGACGGGGCGTATCGCGGCGGAAAAAGGTCTTGACAGGCGGCGAGTGGAGTGATAGTCTCAAACACGGTCGATACAGATTGCGCATTGATTGGATACGCGCAGGGCATGGGTCGGAGAGGAGGTGATCGCCACGGAATCGGCGCCGCGGCCTCGGTAGAAGGGCTCGGACGGCGCTTGGAACGTCCCGTGAGCGGGGCAAGCAGCAATTGTCATTACCCAGCGCCGGCGGGAGTCGGCGCGCGGAGGACGACGCAATGGCAACACGACGCGGATTTACGCTGATCGAACTGCTGGTGGTGATCGCNNCGCCGGGCGAGCTGCCAGAACAACCTGAAGCAATGGGGCATCACGTTCAAGATGTTCGCGAACGAGAACAAGGGGGAGTATCCCTACGGGACCCAGTGGTCCATCGGGAGCAACTGGGGGTATGACTGGGCGCTGGGGATCAACGCCCTGGGGAGTCTGTCGCGGGACTCGGTGGGCGTGTCCACGCCCGCGGACGCGGGGCTCTATCCCGACTACTGGAACGATCCGGCGATCATGGTGTGTCCGTCGGACTCGCGTGATCAACGGCCGCCGGCGTCGGGGGCCGCGACGCCGGGGTTCAACGGCGGCATGGGGTTCAAGGAAGACATCGGCGAGATGGTGGACGATGTGGTCCAGGACGGGTCGTGGCAGTCGAAGGCCGTGCTGAACGCGATCCTGTCGTGGCCGGTGTCGTATCTGTATATGCCGTATGCGTGCACCACGCACGGGCAGTTGGTGGACGCGTTCTATCTGATGGCGTGGGTGTACCACTGGCCGCCGAGTTCGGGCTACATCGGCGGGCTCACGTTGCCGGCGGCGACGATTGAGCCGTTGGGCGCGCCTTCCGAGTGGGGGTTGATCGGGTATGTGGACCGTTCGGGGACGAGCCTGACGGGCGGCCCCGGCCGGGGGTGTCGCTGGTCGGGCGACTGGTGCGACGATGACGGCTCCGATCTGCCGTCGAGCTATCAGCACACGAAGGAAGGCGTGGAGCGCTTCTTCATCACGGACATCAACAACCCGGCTTCGGGTTCGACGGCGCAGAGCGCGATCCCGGTGATGTGGGATGCGTGGGCGAGCAACTACAGCGTGGAGAACGCCGTGACGGTGGGGGTGTTCAACCACGTGCCGGGCGGTTCGAACGTGCTGTACATGGACGGGCATGTCGAGTTCATCCGCTATGGGTCGGAGTTCCCGTGCAAGACCTTGCCCGGCGATCCGCTTCCCCCGGATAACCGGATTCCGGCGGGCGCGTACATGCTGACTGACTTCACGCGCGCGGGCGGGTTCGGGTGATCCGTCGGGCCGAGCGTGCGGATTGACGTGTTGGCGCGAAGCGGCCCGTCTCGAACTCAATCGGGGCGGGCCGCGGGCGCAGGCGACTGAGGAGCGTTTTGTAGGATGTCTTGGTTGAAGCGTATCGCGTTTGCGGTGTGGATTGCGTCGGCGGCGATCGGATGCGGCGGGGGACGCGAGGTGGAGGTGGAGTCGAGTCCCGAGGAGCAGCAGCAGCAGCAGGAATACCTGAACCGGCTGCAGCAGATGGAGCAGCAGTTCGTGGAGCAAGGGGGTCCGGGCGCAGCGGGGGGCGAGCGAGCGCCGGGGGCGGAGGAGTAGCGGGCGGTTCGGTTGACGGGGCGGGTCTGTCGTGATACACTTATGCTGTATCGATAGTGTAGGTGCAGGCGACTGGGGAGGAGCAGGCGATGGGGATGGGATCGGGCGGGACGACGCCGCGGTTTTCGGGGCCGACCCTGGCGTTCTCGGTTCGGCCGCTTCGGGAGGGCGACGCGGAGGCGCTGGCGGCATTCTATGGGGCGCTGTCGGCGGAGAGCGCGCGCTTCTTCGAGCCCTACAAAGACACGTCGGTCGCGGCGATGCGGGAGGTGGTGCGGCGCGCGGCGGAAGGCGTGGACCTGAGTCTGGCGGTGTTGGACGGGGATGGCCGGATCGTGGGGCACATCTTCTATCTTGACGTGAGCAAGGATGTTCCGCACTTGGGGATCGGGCTGCTGGACGCGTACCACGATCAGGGGCTGGGGAGCGCGTTGCTGGTGTATCTGATTGGTGTGGGGCGCCATGTGCTGGGGAAACAGACGATCGGGCTGACGGTGTTGAAGGACAACCGGCGGGCGTTTCATCTGTATCGGAAGCATGGGTTCCAGACGGTTCGGGATGTGACGTTCCGAGACAAGGACGATTCCTACGAGATGTGGTTGCGTTTTGGTGCGGCGAAGGCCGAGCCCGATGCAGGCGGGGACTGACGGCGCCATGAGAGAGCAGACGCCTTGTTTGATAGGGGTGGACGCGGGCACGACGGGTCTGAAGAGCCTTGTTTTCGACCTGACGGGGCGTCCGTTGAGTCAGGCCTACCGGGAGTATCCGCTGGTCTATCCGGAGCCGGGGGCGGCGGAGCAGGATCCGGAGGACTGGTGGCGGGCGCTGTGCGAGACGGTGCGGGAGGCGGTGGAGCGGGCGGACGTGCGGCCGGGGAGCGTGGCGGGGTTGAGCATCTCGTCGCAGGGGAGCACGGTGGTTGCGCTGGGGGCGCGCGGGGAACTGCTGCGTCCGGCGCTGTCGTGGCTGGACACGCGGTCGGCGGAGCTGGATCTAGACGGCGAGACGCTTGATGAGGAGGAGCTCTTTGCGCTGACGGGGTTGCGGTACTTTCCCGGATGGACGGCGTGCCTGTTGCAGTGGCTGGGGCATCGAGAGCCCGGGACGTTGCGGCGCGCGCGGCATCTGTTGCTGGTGAGCGACTACCTGATCTACCGGATGACGGGCGCGGTGATGACGGACTACTCGTCGGCGAGCCGCACGCGGATGCTGGATCTGGAACGGATGGCGTGGTCGCCGCGGATCCTGGAGAGCGTGGGGGTGTCGGAGGCGCAGTTGCCGCGGCTCGGGGCGTCCGGGGAGATCGCGGGGACGGTGTCGGCCGAAGGGGCGCGGATGACGGGGTTGCTCGAGGGGATGCCGGTGGCGCTGGGCGGGTTTGATCAGAGTTGCGCGGCGCTGGGTTGCGGGGCGGTGACGCCGGACACGGCGATGGTGTCGTTGGGTACGGCGTCGATGGTGATGGCGTCGTCTCCGCGGGCGATCGTGGATCCTTTGCGGCGGGTGACGACTTCGTGCCACGCGATTCCGAACACGTATGCGCTGCAAGGGCCGATCATGACGACGGGGGCGGTGTTGCGCTGGTGGCGGGATCATTTCCTGACGGAGCGGAGCAGCCGGATCTACGGGGACATGGATCGGATGGCGGCGACGGCGCCGCCGGGGGCGGACGGGCTGGTGGTGCTGCCGTACTTCAGCGGCGCGGGGGCCCCGCATTGGGACCATGCGCGTCGGGGCGCGATAGTCGGGTTGAGCCTGGCGCACAGTCAACGGCATGTTATCCGCGCGATCCTGGAGGGCGTTGCGATGCAGATCCAGGACAACGTCGAGGTGCTCGAGGGGCTGGGCTTCGAGATCGATACGGTGCGCATCGTGGGCGGGGGCGCCAAGAGTGCGCTCTGGACCGAGATCATCGGGGACGTGCTGGGCAAGCGGCAGGTGCGGATTGCGCAGTCGGAAGTGGGGACGCTGGGGGCGGCCATGTTGGCCGGGCTCGGGGTGGGCGCGTTCCGAACGGTGGACGAGGCGTTGCGCGAGATGGCGCCGGCGGGCGTGACGAAGGAGTTTGACCCGGAACGGCATCGGGCGTACGAGGAGGTGCGGCGGCGCTATGCGGAGACGGAGGCGCGGTTGTACGGGTCCTCGACGGATGCGTGGGCGGATGCGGGCGTGACGGACGTGGGGGCGCGTTAGCCGCGACGAGGGAATAGACGAGATCACAGACGACGGCGCGGCATGCCGGGGCGCACGGATCGGGGCGCCAGGGACGCGCGGCGTATCAAGGAACAAGGAGCGACAGGAATGCGGCAGACAGCGGGAGCGGAAGTGGACCTGAGGAAGCTGGACGAGCGCGAGGCGCCGGTGATGGTGACGGAGTCGCCGGGGCCGCGGTCGCTTGAGACATGGGCGAAGGAGACCCAGTACATCGGGCCGGGGCTTTCCGGGTCGACGCTGACGAGCCGGCTGGTGCTCGAGGAAGGCTACATGAGCTATCTGCGCGATGTGGACGGGAACGTCTACATCGACTTCAGCTCCGGGGTGGTGATGACGAATCCCGGGCACTGCCATCCGAAGGTGGTGCAGGCGCTGGTGAAGCAGACGGAGAAGCTGATGAATGTGCACGACCACGCGGTGCCGAACCGGTGGGCGTTGTGCAAGAAGCTGGCGGAGATCACGCCGGGACGGCTGAAGCGGACGCAGCTCTACTCGGGCGGCACGGAGACGGTGGAGGCGGCGTTCCGGCTGGCGAAGTCGTTCACGGGCGGCACGGAGATTGTGGGGTTCTGGAACGGCTTCCACGGCAAGAGCCTGGGATCGATGGGGGTGGACGGAACGGGATTCAGCAAGGGGTTCGGGCCGCTTGCGCCGGGCTACCACCGGGTTCCGTACCCGAACGCGTACCGTCCGGTCCTGGGGGCGCCGTTCAAGACGGACGACTACATCACGTTTCTGGACCAATACATCGACAACTGCGTGGTGGGGAAGCTGGCGGCGGTGATCGCGGAGCCGATCCAGGGCGCGGGCGGCACGGTGATCCCGCCGGACGACTTCTTCCCGAAGCTGAAGGCGCTGTGCGAACGGCGGGAATGTCTGCTGATCATCGATGAGATCCTGACGGGATTCGGGCGGTCCGGACGCATGTTCGCGATCGAATACTCGGGGATTGAGCCGGACATCTTGCTGATGGGCAAGGGAATGGGTTGCGGGTTTCCCGTCGGCGCGCTAATCTCACGGGATGAAGTGATAGAAGCGATGCCGTTCGCGAAGCCGAGCGGCGGCTCGACGAGCTTCGGGGGCAACCCGATGGCGTGTGCGGCGGCGCTGGCGAACATCGAGGCGCTGGAAGAAGACGGTTGCATCGCGCATGCAGCGAAGGTGGGGGCGAAGATGCTCGAGCGGGTGAGCGCGATGAAGGATGCGCACCCGCTGATCGGGGATGTGCGCGGACGCGGCCTGCTGATGACGGTCGAGCTGGTGAAGGACCGGGAGACGAAGGAGCAGGCCAAGGAAGAAGGCAAGCAGGTCTTTCTGAAGATGCTGAACAAGGGGGTGCTGACGATCACGCCCGCGGCGAAGCTGCGATTCGCGCCGCCGTTGTGCATCTCGGAGACGCTGATGAATAAGGCGATCGACATCTTCGATGAGGCGCTTACGGAGGTCGAGACGGAGTGCGGTCTGCGCTGAACGAGGTCGCGAGGTGAAGTGAGGGCGTCGCGGTCGCGCGGCGCCCCGCCAGGAGGGGGTTCGGTGTCGGTGATAGCATTCGACAAGCTCGGCCGTTATGTGGAGATTCCCCCGAGCGCACGCGCGCTGCTGGAACGTTGCGAGAAGGAGATCAAGGTCACGCTCTCGCTGCGGCTGGACGGCGGGGTGATTATCATAGCGGACTGCTTCGTGGCGTATCACTGCTGCGTGCGGGGTCCTGCGAAGGGCGGGATCCGGATGGATCCCTCCGTGACGATGGGGGAGACGCGCGAGCTGGCGGAGCGCATGACCTACAAGTGCGCGCTGGTGCGGATACCGTTCGGCGGGGGGAAATCGGGGATCGCGATTTCCCCCGCTTCGCTTTCACGCTTTGAGAAGACGGCGTTGCTGCGCGAGTACTGCCATATGCTGCGGCACGAGCTGGAGCACAGCGACTACATCCCCGCGCCGGACATGGGGACGAACGCCACGGATATGGCGGTAATCTACGGGCGGCTGGATCGGCCGGACGTGGTGACGGGGAAGCCGCCGACGATAGGGGGGTTGCCCGGACGCAACGAGGCGACGGGGAAGGGGGTGGCGTGCGCGTGCCGAATGGCGAGCGAGCGATTCCTCGGGGGGGCGCTTGCGGGCAAGCGCGTGGCGGTGCAGGGGTTCGGCAACGTGGGCTCGTGGTCGGCGCGGTTCCTGGCGGAGCAGGGCGCGCGGCTGACGGCGCTTTCGGACATCTCGGGCGGCTTGATCGACGACGAGGGGTTGAACCTGGCGGAGATCGAGGCGTGGACGTCGGAGGGCAAGCCGTTGGCGGAGTTCCCCGGCGCGGCGCACGCGGCCAACGAGGATGTGTTGACGGCGGAGGTGGATCTGCTCGTGCCCGCGGCGGCAGGCGGCCAGATCGATGGGCGGGTGGCGGAGAACGTGCGCGCGAAGGTGATCGTGGAAGGCGCGAACGGCCCGGTGACGGATGACGGGGATGCGGTGCTGGGGGCGCGGGGGATCATTGCGGTTCCGGACATCCTGGCGAACGCGGGAGGCGTGGTCGCGTCCTACGTGGAGTGGCGCAAGGCGAAGTCGGGCAGCATCACGCACAAAGAAGAGACGTATGAGACCATCGAGGAGACGCTGGGCCTGGCGTTTGATCGCGTGAGCAAGGCCGCGAGCGACTTGGACATATCGCTGCGGCTCGCGGCGGAAGTGGTCGCGATGGATGAGTTGGTGCAGGCCATGAAGGACCGGTCGTGGATCTGACCGCGACAGACACGGGCCCGCGGGGAGGACGCTTGTGAGGACAGCACTCGTACCGGCTTCGGCGATGACCGTGCGCAGGGGATCGGCGCTGGTGCGCCGGGGCGGTCCGTTGGATGAGGGGGTTGCGTGTTGATCTGAGCAGGCGCCGCCGCGGAAGCGACGGCGTCTTTCTGTGTGCGGCCGTGACGCCGGAGCGGTGCGCAGACTCCGCTTGAAGGCGTACTGGCGAGGTCCGGGCAAGGGCAACGGGACGCCGGACCGCCGACGGATCGGGAGGAGCATGGATGAGACGCGACAAGCTGAGGATGACGCGGCGCGAGGCGATGGCGACGGGTCTGGCGGGGGCGGAGATCGGCTAGAATGCGCGGCGTCGCGTGATCGGGAGCAGGCAAGCGCCTGCGTCGCGCACGACGGAACGGTGGAGACGACGACCGCGCGGGCGGAAGATGGAGCGGAAGATGACGGCATTTGAGGGACTGAAGCGGTTTGGCGGAATGGGGCTGTTGGTCGCGGCGCTGGGGTTGGCGCTGGCGGGATGTGGCGAGAAGGACACGCGGCCGCAGGTGGCGGCGATCCTGTTCCAGGAGGACGAGTTTTTCCGGCTGGTCGAGAAGGGCATGGAGGAGGCGGCGGCGGAGGCGGATGTGCGGCTGTTGCTGAGCAACAGCTCGAACTCGCTTGAGCGGGAGATCTCGTTGGTGGACACGTATGTGACGCGGGGGGTGGACGCGATCGCGGTGGCGCCGTTGAGCGTGGACGCGTCGGTTCCCGCGTTGAAGCGCGCGCACGAGGCGGGCATCGCGGTGGTGACGTTCGACAGCCTGCTGAATGCGGACTTTCCGAAGGCGAGCGTGACGAGCGACCAGGTGTCGCTGGGCCGGACGACGGGCGAGGCGGCGCGGCGGTACATCGAGGAGGAACTGGGGGGCAAGGCGAAGATCGCGCTGATCGAGTACATCTCACTGGCGCCGGAGACGGGTCTGCTGCGGGTGCAAGGCTTCAAGGAAGTGATGGAACAGATGCCGGGCGTGGAGATCGTGACGGAGCAGGACGCGTGGCTGGCGCCGCAGGCGACGGACGTGGTGACGAGCTTGCTGACGGCGTATCCGGATGTGAATGTGGTGTGGGCGGCGAACGAGGGCGGCACGGTCGGCGCGGTGATGGCGGTGCGCGGCGCGGGCAAGGCCGGGCAGGTGGCCGTGTTCGGGACGGACATGAGCGTGCAGATCGCGGATTTCCTGTTGGCGGATGACGGCGTGCTGCAGGCGACGACGGGTCAGAAGCCCTTCGACATCGGCAAGCAGACGCTGGAGTCGGCGGTGCGTGCGATGCGCGGCGAGGAGGTGGAGAAGGAGGTGTCGCTGCCCGGCATTCTCTTCACGCGGGATGATCCGGATCACGTCCGGGAGTACCGAGGGTTCCTTGAAGAGATCAGTCGCTGACGAGACGGCCCCGGCGGAAGGGGCGTGCAACCTGGAGGTCGTCGGGATCCGGAAGGAGTACCCGGGCGCGACGGCGTTGGACGGCGTGACGCTCGGGTTCGCGCCGGGTGAGGTGCACGCACTGATCGGAAAGAACGGGGCGGGAAAAAGCACGCTCGTGAAGATTCTGTCGGGAGCGGTGCAGCCGACGGCGGGGCGGATTCTGGTGCGGGGGGAACGGGTTCGGTTGGCGTCGCCGCGCGATGCGTTCGCGAAGGGCATCGCGACGGTGTACCAGGAGCTGAGCCTCGTGCCGGAGATGACGGTGGGGGAGAACATCCTGCTGGGTCGGATGCCGACGACGTGGGGCGGGGTGAAGCTGGACCGGCGGCGCGCGTATGCGGCGGCGAGCGAGATTCTTGCGTCGCTGCGGATGGACCTTGACGTGCGCGCGAAGGTGTCGGGGTTGGGGATGGCGACGCAGCAGATGGTCGAGATCGCCAAGGCGATGGCGGGGGAGCCGTCGGCGGTGTTGCTGGACGAGCCGACGTCGGCGCTGGCGCGTGACGAGACGGAGAGTCTGTTCGCGCTGATAGCGCGGCTGACGGCGCGGGGCGTGACGGTGGTGTACATTTCGCACCGGTTGCAGGAGCTGCCCCGGGTGGCGCATCGCGTGTCGGTGTTGCGGGACGGGAAGCTGATCGGGACGCGCGCGATCGCGGACGCGACGCCGGGGGTGATCGCGGAGATGATGTTCGGCGACGCGATGCACAAGACGCCGCCGGCGGTTGCGCTCGCGAGGCGGAAGCCGGTGTTGGAGGTGCGGGGGCTGCGGCGCGCGGGGCGGCTGCGTGACATCGATCTCACGCTGCATGAGGGCGAGGTGCTGGGGCTTGCGGGCATGGTGGGCGCGGGCCGGACGGAGCTGTTGCGGGCGATCAGCGGGGCGGACCGGTTGGACGGGGGATCGATTCGGATCGACGGGCGGGAAGTGGGGAGGCCGTCGCCGGCGCGGATGAAGGCGCTGGGGCTGGGGCTGATCCCCGAGAACCGAAAAGAAGAGGGGCTTGTGCTCGAACTGAGCACGGATGACAACGTGTGCCTGGCGAACCTGAAGCGGTGGGCGCGGGCGGGGGTGATCGATCGGCGGCGGCGTCGGGCGGCCGTGGCGCGGACCGTGGCGGACCTCGATATCGCGGTGTCGGATCCGGAGCGGAAGGTGTCCGAGCTGAGCGGGGGGAACCAGCAGAAGGTGGTGATCGGGAAGTGGCTGAACACGGCGCCGCGGGTGCTGCTGTTCGACGAGCCGACGCGGGGGATCGACGTGCGGGCGAAGCAGCAGGTGTTCCAGATCATCGCGGACCTGTCGCGGCGGGGGATTGCGTCGATATTCGTTTCGAGCGAACTGGAGGAGTTGCTGGACGTGTGCCATCGCATTCTCGTGATGCAGGAGGGGCGGATCACCGCCGAGGTCGAGGCGGCGGACGTGACGTTGGCGCAGTTGTTCGCGCTGTGCGTGCAGGCCGACAGCCGGTCCGCGGCGTCGTGAGGGCGGGGGCGATGCGGATGCCGAAGCTGCCGCCGTTGCTGGCCAAGGGGATGCTCGAGGCGATCCTCGTGTTGTTGTGCGTCGTGTTCGCGTTCACGGCCGAAGGGTTTCTGTCGTTCGAGAACCTGCTGAACATTCTGCATCAGATCGCCTTGATGGGGATCGTGGCGTTCGGGATGACGGCGGTGATCATCGCGAACGAGATCGATCTAAGCGTGGGATCGCTGGTGGCGGCGTCGGGGTGTCTGCTCGCGTTTCTGGTCTACAAGGGGATGCCGGTGGTCGTCGCGATTCCGGTCGTGGTGATCGCGGGGGCGTTGTCGGGCGCGTTCACGGGGGTGATGCGGGTGGCGTTCCAGGTGCCGTCGTTCATCACGACGCTGGCGTTGTTCACGGCGTACCGGGGCGTGGCGCTGCAACTGACGGGCGGGTTCGCGCTGACGCCCTTTCCGAGCTGGTTCGAGACGCTGGGCGGACGGATCGGGAACGTGCCGGTTCCGGCGTTCGTGCTGCTGGCGGTGTTCGCGCTGATGCACTTTCTGATGCGCCACACGACCTTCGGGAGCGCGGTGTATGCGGTGGGGGGGAATGAGGAGGCGGCGCGGCTGTCGGGCATCCGCGTGGGGCTGGTGAAGGTGCTCGTGTTCGCGACGCTGGGCGGGTTGACCGCGCTGAGCGGCATTTTGACCGCGTCGAAAGTGATGGCGGGGAGTCCGATGGTGGGGACGGGGCTCGAGCTGGAAGCGATCGCGGCGGTGATCATCGGAGGCACGAGCTTCACGGGGGGCGTGGGCACGGTGCGGGGCACGCTATTGGGCGTGGTGTTCATCGGGGTGATCATCAATGGGATGACGCTGCTGGATGTGCCGTCGTACAACCAGTTGATCGTGCGGGGCGCTCTGATTCTGGCGGCGGTGCTGATCAACCGATTGCAGGAGACGCAGGCATGAAGTCGGAGATGCGGGCGATGTGCGCGGGCGTTGCGCTGGTCGCGGCGCTGGTCGCGGGGCCTGTCGACGCCGAGGAGGAGACGATGCCGGAGAAGATTCTGGGGATGTACATCCATCAGCACTGGGCGTATGGGCATCCCTATGCGGCGCGGACGTGGACGATCGCGGACTGGACGGGATACCTCGACGGGATCAGCAGGCTGGGTTACAACATGATCCTGATCTGGCCGGTGCTGGAGACGATGCCGGATCCGCTGACGGAAAGCGATCGGGACAATCTGGAGAAGATCCGGCAGGTGATCGATCTGGCGCACGGGCGACATGGGATGCGCGTGTACATCGTGCTGTGTCCGAACGTGTGCGCGCGGAATGAGGAGGCGGCGCAGTACACGTTTGTGGAACG
Organism: Candidatus Hydrogenedentes bacterium UBA6118; assembly: GCA_002422525.1. Taxonomy (GTDB): domain Bacteria; phylum Hydrogenedentota; class Hydrogenedentia; order Hydrogenedentales; family SLHB01; genus UBA6118. The sequence continues at coordinate 12,713 of DIWA01000017.1, read as the reverse complement.
GCCGTTCTTCCACACGGATGCGCGGGTGGACCCGGGCGACGCGGCGGCGCTCGGGCGGCTGATGGCGTGGCGCGAGGAGTTGTTCCGTCCGTTGGGGCAGGCGGACGGGTTGTTCGTGATTGACAGCGATCCGGGCGGGTATCCGGGGTCGACGAATATCGAGTTCGTGTACCTGCTGAACGCGCATCGCAAGATGCTGGATCGGATCCGGCCGGGGATGGAGCTGTACTACTGGCACGCGTTCGGTTGGGAAGGGTACGCCCGGTTCTACGAGACTGGGGATCTGGTCATCCCGCCGATCGAAGAGACGCAGGAGGCCATGCGGTTGCTGGCAAAGCAGGCGCCGGAGCCGTGGGGACTGGCCACGGCGAAGGGCAAGGAGGCCGCGGAGCCGATCGGTCTGGGCGATCGGGTGTTGGCGTTCAACTACGGGGCGGTGGAGGGCGAGCCGTCGTTTCCGATGACGCGGTTCGACGACGGGTTCGCGTATGAGGGCGGACGGAACGGGGGCGCGCGCGGCGTGCTGGGGAACTCGCAGACGCACTGCGTGCAGTTGCCGAACCTGTTCGCGTTCGCGCGGGGCGCGCAGGGGCTGCCGGCGGAGGAGGCGGACTACATTCGGTTCGCGGAGGATCTGCTGCCGGGGCACGGGGAGACGATTGTCGCCGGATGGCGTGCGCTGGTCGGGGACGACGCGGAGGCGATGGACGCGGCGAAGGCGCGGTTGGCGGCGGTCGCGGCGGGGACGCTCGAACCGGGGCCGCTTCGGGGGCTGTTGTTCGGGGACGGGCGGCGGTTCGTGGAAGACCTCGTGCACCAGTTGGACATGGCGGCGACGATGCGGCGGTTCCACGCGGCGGTGCATGCGACGCCGCGGGACGAGGCGTTGACGGCGGAGACGTTCCGCGCGTTCGTGGACGCCGCGGCGGCGTGGCAGGCGCGGCACGACTACAAGAACCACTGGTACTGGCCGCCGATGGTCGAGGCGTTGCGGGCGCTGCGGATGCCGGTGTTGGACGAGACGCTGGACACGCTGACGTGGACGGCGGACGGGGAGACGGGGATGGAGAAGGTGCAGAACGGTCTCTCGCGGCTGGAGACCTACACGCCGCGGTTGATCGCGGCGATGCGCACGGCGGCGGAGGAGCTGGAAGCCGCTCAAGCGGAGGGCGGCGGGTGATCGGCGGAAGCGCGGAATGACCGGCGAGGGCGCCGGTCCCACACAAGGGGGGCGGGGTGGACGGGGTGGACAGGGCGGACGGGGAGAGGGAATGGGTAGACAGGATTCACAGGATGGACAGGATTGGCCGCCTTCGTCCTCCTGGGTCGGACTACGGCGGACAACGGGGGTGAGGCGGGAAGCAAAAGCGGCAGCGATCCGCCTGCGGCGGACGCAGTCCAAAGGCGGGGGCGGCGGACAAGAGGGATGAGGCGGGAAGCCAAAGCGGCAGCGATCCGCCTGCGGCGGACGCGCCGCAATGACCGGCGAGGGCGCCGGTCCCACACAAGGGGGGCGACCGGCGAGGGCGCCGGTCCCACACAAGGGGGGGCGGAGTGGACGGGGTGGACGGGGTGGACAGAGTGGACAGGGTGGACGGGGAGAGGGGAGTTGGCCGTGGGAAAGCGGCAGCGATCNNTGCGGCGGACGCAGTCCAAAGGCGGTGCGCGCCGCAATGACCGGCGAGGGCGCCGGTCCCACACAGTTGGATGGGGTCGCACAGGTGGAGGTCGGCGGATGAGCGGCGGAAGCGATGCGCGGGGCGTCGGGCGTTTGGGGCGTCGGGCGATGACGGCGGTGTTGGCGATGGCGACGGCGGTTGCGATTGCGGCGAGCGCATGCGGCGCCGCCTATGCTGAAGGAGACGGTCCCATGGCGGACAAGATGATCGGCATGTACGTGCATCAGCACTGGGCCTATAACCACCCGTACGCGGCGCGGACGTGGTCGGTGGACGACTGGCGGGGCTACCTGGAAGGGTTGAAGCGGCTGGGGTTCAACACGGTGCTGATCTGGCCGGTGCTGGAGACGATGCCGGATCCGTTGACGCCGAGCGATCGGGAGAACCTGGACAAGATCGCGCAGGTGATCGAGATCGCGCATACGCAGTTCGAGATGAAGGCGCTGATCACGATCAGTCCGAACGCGGCGGCGAAGGATGAGGAGGCGGCGAAGTATACGTTTCAGGAGCGTCCGTTCTTCTATACGGACCGGCGGGTGGACGTGCAGGACGCGACGGCGCTCGGGGAGCTGATCAAGTGGCGCGCGGAGCTGTTTCGTCCGCTGAAAGACATGGACGGAGTTCTGATCATCGACAGCGATCCGGGCGGGTATCCGGGATCGACGAACATAGATTTCGCCTATCTGCTGAACGCGCATCGAAAGATGTTCGATACGCTGCGTCCGGGGGTCGAGCTGTACTACTGGATCCATGTCGGGTGGGAGTCCTATTGTCGCTATTACGAGACCGGGCATTTCGAGATGGCCGAGCGCGCGGAGATTGAGGACGCGATTCGGCTGTTGGCGCGACAGAACCCGGAGCCGTGGGGCCTGGCGAGCGGATGGGGTCCGGACGTGGCCGACCCGCTGGGCATGTCCGACCGCGTGATGTCGTACCGGTACGGGGCGATCGAAGGCGAGCCGACGTTCCCGATGACGAACTATGGGGGCATGACGGCGTACGAGTCCGGCAAGACCATGGGCGCGCGGGGGACCATGGGCAATTCGCAGACGCACTGTCTGCAACTGCCGAACACGTTCGCGTTTTCGCGCGGGGCGCAGGGATTGCCGATCGAAGAGGCCGACTACGCGGCGTTCGCGGACGAGCTGATTCCCGGACAGGGCCAGACGATCGTTGATGGGTGGAAAGCGCTGATCAGCGAGGACGAGGCGACGATGCGCGCGGCGGCGGAGGGGCTGACGGCGTTGTTGGAGAAGCCGCTGGAGGCGGGGCCGCTCGAGGGCTTGCTGTTCGGGGATCCCGAGCGGTTCGTGCGAGACCTGATCATGCAGTTGGAGCTGCGCGCCGCGTTGGAGGCGTTCCACGCGGCGGTGTTCGCGGAGCCGGGAGATGCGGGCGCGACGAAGGCGACGCTGGGGGCGTTCGTGGAAGCGGCGGACGCGTGGCAGCGGCAGCACGGCTACAAGAACATGTGGCGGTGGGAGAAGATGGAGCAGGCGCTGGCGCGGCTGGATTCGGAGGTCGTGAACGAGGCGCTGGGCCGCAAGGACTACAAGGGCGAGGGCAGGACGCCGTTCGAGCAGGTGCAGGAGGGGTACTACCTCGTGGAGACGTACACGCCGCACCTGATCGAGGCGATGCGGAAGGCGGCAGAATGACCGGCGAGGGCGCCGGTCCCACACGCTTGCATGCGGTTACGATGGCGCAGCGGCGGCGGGGGATATGGGACGTATGGGACGGAGGGGACGTATGGGACGGAGGGAGGGGGAGTTGGCCGTGAGAAAGCGGCAGCAAGCTGCCGCAGTCCAAAGGCGCTGCGCGCCGGTCCCACACAGTTTCAGGCGGTTGCGATGGCGGTGGGGAATGACCGGCGAGGGCGCCGGTCCCACACAGTTGCATGCGACCGGCGAGGGCACCGGTCCCACACAGTTGCATGGGGGGATATGGGACGTATGGGACGGAGGGGACGTATGGGACGGAACGAGGGGGAGCTGGCCGCGAGAAAGCGGCAGCAAGCTGCCGCAGTCCAAAGGCGCTGCGCGCCGAAATGACCGGCGAGGGCGCCGGTCCCACACGCTTGCATGCGGTTACGATGGCGGTGGGGAATGACCGGCGAGGGCGCCGGTCCCACACGCTTGCACGCGACCGGCGAGGGCGCAGCGGCGGCGGGGGATATGGGACGTATGGGACGGAGGGGACGTATGGGACGGAGGGAGGGGGAGTTGGCCGTGAGAAAGCGGCAGCAAGCTGCCGCAGTCCAAAGGCGCTGCGCGCCGGAATGACCGGCGAGGGCGCCGGTCCCACACAGTTGCATGCGACCGGCGAGGGCACCGGTCCCACACAGTTGCATGGGGGGATATGGGACGTATGGGACGGAGGGGACGTATGGGACGGAACGAGGGGGAGCTGGCCGCGAGAAAGCGGCAGCAAGCTGCCGCAGTCCAAAGGCGCTGCGCGCCGAAATGACCGGCGAGGGCGCCGGTCCCACACGCTTGCATGCGGTTACGATGGCGGTGGGGAATGACCGGCGAGGGCGCCGGTCCCACACGCTTGCATGCGGTTGCGATGGCGGTGGGGAATGACCGGCGAGGGCGCCGGTCCCACACAGTTGCATGGGGGATATGGGAGGTATGGGACTCAGGGGACGTATGGGACGGAGGGAGGGGGAGTTGGCCGTGAGAAAGCGGCAGCAAGCTGCCGCAGTCCAAAGGCGCTGCGCGCCGGAATGACCGGCGGGGGCGGCGGTCCTACACTTGCATGGGGTTGCGATGGGGCCGCGGCGGTGGGGGCGGAGAAGGGGGTTGCCGGGGGCGGGCGGATGTGTTACTGTATCGACCCAGTTAGCCGTTGCGACCGAGTTGTCGGCGGCTGGCGTGTGAGATGCCGCTTGGCGCGTCGGGAGATGCGGCGCGCTGGATAGGAGACGGATATGCCGAAGATGCGATCGCTTGTGCTGACGGCCCCGGGGAAGGTCGAGATTGAGGGGATGGACCGGCCGGCGCCGGGGGAGAAGGACGTGGTGATCCGGACGCATTACTGCGGGATCTGCGGCACGGACCTGATGGACTACCGGGGCCAGAACGTGTGGGGGCGGGACGCGTATCCGAAGCGGCCGGGGCACGAGATTTCGGGGGTGGTGGCCGAGGTCGGCGCGGGGGTGACGGATCTGAAGCCGGGGGACCGGGTGGTTCCGGAGTGTACGATCGGGTGCGGGGAGTGCGCGTGGTGCAAGGCGGGGAAGTACGGCCTGTGCCGGCATCGGCTGAAGTACTCGAACGGGGGGATGGCCGACTATGTGAGCGTGCCGGCGAAGGCGGTGTATCGCGTGCCGGATCATGTGAGCTTGCAGGAGGCGGCGGTGATCGAGCCGGTAGCGGTCGGGGCGGCGGCGGCGCTGAAGTGCGGCGAGGCGTATGGGCTGAACGTCGGGGTGATCGGCGGCGGCACGATCGGGCTGGGGGCGCTGATGACGCTGCGATTGCTGGGTGCGGCGCGGACGTTTCTGTTCGAGCTGCGGGAGGACCGCATCGAGACCGGACTGCAGGTGGGGGCGACGACGGGGGTGAACAGCGGGAAGGAGGACCCTGTGGGGGCGGTGCATGCGCAGACGGGCGGCGCGGGGCTGGACGCGATCGTGGTGGCGAGCGCGGGCACGGCGAAGACGATGGGGTTGGCGCTTGGCCTGGCGGCGCCGCAGGGGAGGGTGGTTGTTGTGGGGTTGGCGGGGGGCCAGCTCGCGGACATCGATCCGGACGAGCTGGCGGACAAGGAGGCGATGATCATCGGCAGCCACTCGAGTCCGGGGATCTGGGACAAGCTGATCGCGAGCGTGGATGCGGGGCGGTATGATCTGAAGGCGTTGGTGAGCCACGTGGTTCCGCTGGACGATGCGGCGCGGGCGTTCGGGCTGCTGACGGACCCGGATGCGCGGGCGAACAAGGTGCTGTTGCAGATGGCCGACGACGCGTAGGCGCGGGCCGACGGGTTCGGAAGAGAAGGCGGTTGCGCCGGGGTCGCGGGATGTGCGGCCCCGGCGCACTGCTTTTCGGCGGGTGATTGAGCGTGCGTTACTCCGCGCCGACGAGAACCTCCTCCGCGGCGCTGTCTGCTTCGTCGGGCAGGATGGGTTTGTCCGCGAAGGGGAGGAGGTCGGGGGTGACGGCGACCTGGGTGCTCAGGCGGAGCGGGACGGGGCCCGGGCTGTCGAACGTGAGTTCGACGAGCCCGGCGGTCCAGCCTTGCTCGGGCTTGTCGATCCGGGCGACGTAGACGCCGTCGGCGCCTTCAACGGGCGACGGGACGAACGCGCGACCGATGGACTCGACGCGGAAATCGCGGGCGTCGGGGTTGGTCGCCTGCCAGAGGACGACGTCGGCGGGCGCATCCTCGCAGGAGACAGTGATGACGGCGCCGTCGTCGTCATGGGCGATGTCCCAGGAGAAGTGCGGGCGCGGGATGTCGTTGAGGAGGGCGATGTACCAGGCGGCAAGGGTCTCCGGCGCGTTGGACTCGTCCATGCCGTGGTCGGCGTTGGGGACGCAGCGAATCAGTTTCTCGCCGGGAAGGTCGTCGTAGTAGAACTGGCTGGAGTCGGGCAGGAAGAACTGGTCGCCGGCCGCGTTGAGGATGAGCTTGGGCTGCTGATAGCGGTCGAGATAGGCGTAGGGGTCGACGACGGCCATGAGGGCGTCAAATGCGGGGTCGTCGAGCCAGTCCATGACGCGGTGGTTGACGTAGTCGCCCATGGCGGGGGCCCAGAATCCGTAGGCGGCCCAGTGGTGTTTGATCGAGGCGCGGACGTTGAGCACGTCGATGACGATGGGGCAGAACGCGACGACGCGCGGGTCGACGGCGGCGGTGGTCCATGTGGTCCAGCCGCGTTTGGATCCGCCGGCGACGACGAAGCCGGTGAGGTCGCGGTCGAGACGTTCGCGCGCGAACTCTTGTACGGCGTCCATGGCGCGCACGACGGCCTTGGTCATGGGCATGCGCGCGAGCCAGGTCGGGTCGTCGGTCTCACGGAACTTGTTCCAGGTGTAGGCGATGAGGTCGTCCTCGAAGCGGTCCTGGCCGTCGCCGTAGAACTCGAGGGGCTGGTTGGGGATCTGCTTCAGGTCGATGCAGATGGAGTTGCTGGCGACCGCGACTTTGGCGACGAGTTCGTCGGGCCCGGAAGGGGCCTCGCGTCCGTTGCGGCCGCCGCCGATCATGAGCAGGGCGGTGTCGTGTTTGGTCTTCTTGGGCACGTACACGCTGACCCAGTGTTTCCAGGTCGTGCGGTCGACCTCGTCGGGGCGGCGCCAAGTCTGCGACGTGAGATCGATCACGTGGAGGGTGAAGGCGTCGGCATCGTAGCTCGCGACGGCCTCCCACGCGTAGGCGTCATCCGGGGCGGCGACGTAGGCGTCGAGGGGATGTTCCTGCGCGTAGGCGAGGGCGGCGGTGAAAGACAGCGCGAAGGCGAGGATCGCCGCGGGCGCGACGATGCGTTTCGGGGGCGTTCGTCTGTTCATAGGTGTACTCCTTGTGTCACTCACAGGGCATGTGTTACTTGTCGGACTTGCGGCGTTCCTGGTCGAGCTTGGCGTACGCTTCCTGGCGCTTGCGGAACGCCTGTTTCATCTTGCGCATCTCCGGCGTGAGCTTGACCCGCGGCGCGTGGGTCTGGGCGTCGGGCTGGTTGTCCCAGTCGCCGGTGAGGGTCTTGCGCACGGGGAGGCGTTGGGCGACGGGCGGGGGCTCGACGGCGGGGGCGGGTTCGGCGGCGAACCAGTAGCCGACGCTGCTCATCTCGTTGCGGAGGTGGTTGCCGTGGCCGTGCTCGATGGTGACCTTGATGCTCTTCTCGAAGCGGACGGGGTTCTCGATGTGGTGGACATAGCTGGTCTGGTAGCCGCCGGTGTCGGCCTCGTGGATAGAGGAGCCGTTTCGCAGGAAGGCGTTGCGCTGCATGCCCCAAGCCTGGTTGAGGTAGTCCTCGCTGCCGGTGCCGTGGAGATCGGGCGGCCACTTGTAGCCGTCGACCCAGATCATATCGTCGCCTTCGCCCCACCAGATCGTGCCGAAGTTGGTGACGCTGAGATTGCAGCCGAGATAGTGGCCGCGGCCCTTGGTTTCGAGGATGACGTAGTTGTTGTTATAGGCGGTGCGTTCCGTGTTGACGACGTTCGATTCGGGGCAATTGACGGGCATTTCGTGGGCCCAACCGCCGAAGGGATTCTGACGGCGAAACTCTGCATGGAAATAGAGCTCGTCTTCTGGAAGCGGCTCATCATAGGTCTCATAGTCGATATAGAAGTATTGGCCGTGGTGTTCGGTCGGGTGTTCGTTGATCAGTTCGATGAGGGCGCGTTCGCGGAACGGCATCTGCACGTAGCTGTTGAGCGCGCAGCCGTTGTTGAAGGTGTTGTTTTGGGCGGTGGAGGCCGAGAACAGCAGGGACTGGTATGAGTTGACGATGCAGTGGCCGAGGCCGAAGAAGTCGCCGAGCGGGGCGATAACGCTGGGACGATCGGCGTTGTCCCAAGTGATGCGGATGAGGGCTTCGCGATAGTGGCGCTGCTGGGTCATCCAGATGTGGGTGATGCGGCCTGGGCCCCGGATGTCGGCCAGCACGCGGGTTTCGCCAGGGGCGAGGACCCATGCATCGGCGTTGCGGCCGGTGACGTCCCAGGACGAGCATCGGCCGGTTTTCGCCTTGCGCCGCTTGGACAGATCACGATACATGCGCGTTTCCTCCCATCTGACGGTCGTCGGCCGGGGCCGGGCGCAGGTTCGGGCTTCGGGCTTGATCGTGCGCTCGGGCTGTGTTCCCATTGTACAGGACGAGACTGGCATAACCCGCAACGGGATGCAACCCCGTTGCATGGCATAGGAGGGATTCCATGGCGGGCGAACAGACGCCTCGGATGCATCGGAAACTGGTGATCACGACCGCGCCGCCGCGGGGGGCGTTCGACGGGATCGGCGAGCGGTTTCCGGAGCTGGAAATCGTAGACTGCTCGGCGGACCGGGAGCGCGTGAAGACGGAGATTTCGGATGCCCACGCTGCCGTGGGGGCGGTGTCGGCGGAGGAGCTGGCGCGGGCGAAGCGGCTGGAGTTGGTGCAGGTGTTCAGTCAGGGCGTGGAGCACCTGATGTACCCGGAGATGCGGGCGCATCCCGCAGTGGTGAGCAACGGCCGCGGGGTGTGGAGTCCGACGATGGGCGAGCACATTCTGGCGATGCTGCTGGCGATCTATCGGCGGATCCCGGGGTTTGTCCGCAGCCAGCAGGCGCGGCAGTGGGCGCGGGACGCATCGGAGCCGTTTCGCTATGCGCGGCTGACGGGCAAGACGGTGGCCATGCTGGGCACGGGGGACATCGCGCAGTACACGGTGGAACTGCTGCGGCCGTTCGGGTGTCGTCTCATCGGGATCAACCGGACGGGGCGGGCGATCGACGGGTACGACGCGGTGTATTCGGTGGAACGGATGCACGAGGCGCTGCCGCAGGCCGACGCGCTGGTGTGTTCGTTGCCGAACACGCCCGAGACCAAGGCGTTGCTTGGGGCGGAGGAGTTCGCGCTGATGCGGGAGACGGCGGTGTTCGTGAACGTGGGTCGGGGGTCGTGCGTGGACGAGCCTGCGTTGATCGCGGCGTTGCGCGACGGGACGATCGCGGCGGCGGGGCTGGACGTGTTCGCCGTGGAGCCGCTGCCCGAGGACAGCCCGCTGTGGGGGATGGAGAACGTGCTGATCACGCCGCACATGAGCGCGCTGAGTCCGGACTACATCGACCGGGTTCGGAAGATTCTGTTCGAGAACCTGGAGCGACTCCGCGACGGGCGGCCGTTCCTGAACCGCGTGGACAAGACGGCGGGGTACTGACCCTTTCTGTTGATGGCCGCGTCCTTGTTGCGACCGCGGGGCGCGGGCGCGCATGTCGTGACGGAAGAGGGCGGGAAAGTGTATGCTGACCTACGGTTCAGGGGTGCGTGCGCGATGCGCGCAGGAGGAGACCGGAGATGTCACGAGGAACCATCATTGCGACGGCGGCTGCGTTGATCGCGTGCGGCGTTGCGGCGGCGGCGATCGGCGCGTTGGTGAACACGCGGTCGGAGGTCGCGCGGCTGCGGGACGCGCTCGCGGAGGCGGAGCGGTATGCGGACGCGGAACGGGAGCTGACGGCGGCGCGGGCGCGGATGCGCGCGCTGGAGAACGAGCTGGATCGGATGCGGTCGCGGACGGCGTCGGAGACGGCGGAAGCGCAGGGATCGGCGGGGCCGGGCGCGCTGGGGGATGCGTCGGCTCCGAGTGCGCTGGAAGTGCTGGCGCAGTTGGGGGCGGGCGCCGGATCGCCAGGGACGCCGGGCGCGAGCGAAGGCGAAGAGGACCGAAACCCGCTGGCGGCGCTGGGGGAGATGCTGCAGGGAGAAGGCATGGAGCAGATGATGGAGACCTCCGTGCTGGCGCAGGTGTCTATGATGTACGGCGACTTCCTGCGGAGCGACGCGTTGACCCCCGAGAAGCGCGAGGCGTTGCGCGAGCTGCTGAACGCGCATGCAACGGCGCAGATGCGGGACGGGCTGGACGCGTTCACGGGCAAGGCGGACTGGGAGGAGGTGCAGGCGTATGAGCAGGAGGCGCAGGCGCAGCGTGATGCGGAGATCGCGGCGCTGCTGTCGCCGACGGAGCTGGAGGCCTGGGAGGCCTACCAGGCGGAATTGCCGCAGCGGATGATGTCTCGGAGCATGGACATGCAGTTGAGCATGTTCGCGCCGGGGCTGGATGCGGACGCGCGGGCGCTGGCGCGCGACGTGATCGTCGAGGAGGTGCTGATGGCGGAGGAGGCGGACCCGTCGACGACGCCCGCGGGCGCGGTGCAGGGGATGTCCCAGGCGATGGCGAATGCGCGGGAGCGGCTGGCGGGCGCGCTCGGCGAGGAGGACCTGCAGCAGCTCGACCTCTTCATGCAACAGATGGAGCAGTTCGCCCAGATGGGCGAGGGGATGATGGGCGCCGGCGTCGGGTTGACGCAGCCGTAGGAGCTGTATGACCTATACTTTGATCGGTGTACACGTAACCGTACTATACAGGAGAGCATGCGATGATGAACAAACCGAGTCGCAGGGAGTTTCTGCGGGTCGCGGCGGCGGCGGGTCCGTTGGCGGCGATTGGGATGAGCGCGCGGGCGCAGGGCATTGAGGAAGGATTCGTGATGGGCGCACAGAGTTACAGTTTTCGGAAGTTTGACCTGGCGGGGAGCATCCAGCGCCTCAAGGAGGTCGGGCTGGATGTGATGGAGTTCTGCGCGGTGCACTTTCCGCCGGATGCGACGGACGAAGGGTTCGCCCAGGTGAAGGCGCTGCTGGCGCGGGAGCAGGTGAAGGTTCCGAGTTTCGGCGTGGAGGGCTTCGGCGGCGATGCGGCGGCGAACCGGAAGAAGTTCGAGTTCGCGAAGGCGTTGGGCGTGGAGGTGCTGACGGCGGACCCGGCGCCGGAGGCGTTCGACAACGTGGAAGCGCTGTGCGAGGAGTTCGGGGTGAAGATCGCGATTCATAACCACGGTCCGGGCGCGCGCTACGACAAGGTGGCGGACGTGCTGAAGGCGGTCGCCGGACGCTCGCCGTTGATTGGGGCCTGCGTGGACACGGGGCATTATCTGCGCTCGTCGGAGAAGCCGCATGAGGCGATCGAGGCGCTGGGGGACCGCGTGATAGCGGTGCACCTGAAGGATTGGATCATGGGCGGCGAAGAGCAGATCCTGGGCAAGGGCGACATGGACCTGGTCGCGACGGCGAAGGCGCTGAAGGCGATTCGGTTCAACGGGCCGGCGGTGATGGAGTATGAGGAGAGCCCGGACAACCCGGTTCCGGACATGAAGGAAGGTTGGGCGAACTGGCAGGCGGCGTGGGCGCAGGCCTGAGCCGGGAAGGGGAATCTTCCCTGAGATAGGGCGGATCGCGCTTGGCGCGCCGCTGGATGACCGGCCCCGTGTCGGCCCCCGGAAAAAAGCTCGGCAAAGGGGTTGACACGGGGCCGATGTTGTGCTAGAGTCCGCATCCGCTTGGGGGGAACGCCCCGGCGGAAGCGTTCCACATTGGAACGTTTTCGCGGCGACCAAGGCGCACGGCGCGGAGGTTGACAAGCGGCCCGAAGCGTGATACTATCTCGCTCCGCTTGAGGGGACGGCCCCTTGGCGGGAGGCTCCACGGGGAGCGAATCGGGCGTCGCCTGCGGCCGGAAACGGCGGGGTTGACAACCGGTTGGAAGCGTGATACTATCTCGCTCCGCCTGAGGGAACGCCCTCGGGTCGGCGCTCCGGAAGGGGCGCTGGGGAGTCGGCTCCTGACGGTAAACGAAGGGGTTGACAACCGGTGGAAAGCGTGGTAAGATACGCTTTCGGGTGCGGCGAAGAGGTCGCACCGAGGTAGGCGAGTCGCCCGGGGCATTCCGGCGGATAGCCGGTTCGCTTGAGGCGACGCTTGCGCCGTCCCAGCCGAAAGGCGGGCGCGGGTAGCGTCAACCGCTCTTTGAAAGTTGAATACAGTGCATGCCTGTAAAAGACATGGGCACCTCGTTGAGGCGACGGAATCGGCGCAAGCCGACGAGTCGACCTTGCGAAACCAAGTCCGGCGACGCTCGCGCAAGCGGGAGTCGTCACTCGCAATTCCCAATATGGGGATTGGACAATCCGTTCACTACAGTGCGACGCAAGTCGGGCTGTAAGGATTTTATCGGAGAGTTTGATCCTGGCTCAGAACGAACGCTGGCGGCAGGCTTCACACATGCAAGTCGCGCGATTAAAGCTTCCTTCGGGGAGTGTATAACGCGGCGGACGGGTGAGTAACAGGTGGACAACCTGCCCTTCGGAGGGGGATAACGGCTGGAAACGGCCGCTAATACCGCGTACGTCTACCGCACACAAGTGGGGTAGGGAAAGGCGCCTTCAAGCGTCGCCGAAGGATGGGTCCGCCTCCCATTAGGTAGTTGGTGAGATAACAGCCCACCAAGCCTACGATGGGTAGCCGAGCTGAGAGGTTGATCGGCCACA
>DIWA01000040.1 GCA_002422525.1 Candidatus Hydrogenedentes bacterium UBA6118 | reverse complement strand
CGCAGTCCAACCTCGGGGGCATGTATGACCGGGGCGAGGGCGTGCCCGAGGACGATGCCGAGGCCGCGCGCTGGTACCGCTTGGCCGCGGAACAGGGCCTTGCCGGAGCGCAGTACAACCTTGGGGTCATGTACGCAGAAGGCAGGGGCGTGCCCCAGGACTACGCCGAGGCGCACATGTGGTTCAACCTGGCCGCCTCGGGCTTGTCGAACCCGGATGCGCGCGAGTTAGCCGTCACCTTCCGCAATGAAGTGGCGCGCAGTATGACGCCCGAGCAGATCGCCGAGGCGGAGCGGCGTGCGCGGGAGTGGACGGAGAGCCGGGCGAAGGAGGATGCCGGCGGCAGCGCGTCGGCGGATTGAATCCCGTAGCGTGCTGTCCCAGGATGCCGGCGTCGTGCCTTGGGCCGATATCGAGATTGTCAACGTGGTGGACGTCTGACACCCGAGACGATCCAAGCGAGCACTGCGGCGCTATTGTCGTGTCTGGCGGCGAGGGCGGAAGTGTTCCTAACAACGGGCCCCGCATTTCCCCTGTGCGCGACGATCGCGGAGCGGCTGGTATGTCGACACGGACGCGCCAGGCGGCCGTCCGCGGAAGCGCGGCGGCTGGGGTAGGGTCAATGCACGGGCTCACACAACACGAAAGGAGACACGACATGACGAACTGGACATGCACGGCGACAGTCGGCGCGAAGTGCTGGACTGGCGCGTGGCCGACAAGTTCTCGGATGTGGGCGGCCCCTGGAGCAGCCCGGCTTCATCGATGCCCTTGCGCCCCGCCCGAGGCGAACTGAGCGCCGTCTTCGCCTCGCTGTGCGCCCCGGAGGTCAGCTACGTCATCCACGGCAGCCGACGCTTGGTTCTGCGGGCGCATGCCCCGCATCCGTCCCGCCCACCCCGAATGCGCGGTCATGGGGTGCGGGGCCCTGAACCTCCGCCGAAGTGTTGATCGGGTGTTGATCAACCCGGGCGGACACGAAAACGCCCCAATGACCCGGAACCTGTAAGTCATTGGGGCGTAGGTGTTTGGGATGGTACCGGGACTCGGACTTGAACCGAGGACCTCTGGATCCACAATCCATAAACGCGCTGTATATGCCGGTCTAAGGCAGTTTCCGTCAACCCCGCAGAACACGGAATACGCCCTATTCTAGGGGCGATTATGAGATTCCCCTTGACTAGGGCGGTATACGGGGGTAGAATGCGGAAGGGCGACGGAAGGGCGACGGAGGGGCGAGCAAGGGAGAGGGTGAACATGGCCAAGGCGCATCTCACGAAGGCGACGATCGAGGCGATCGAGGTTCCGGCGGGGCGTCGGCACGCGGACACGTTCGACACGGCAACCCCGGGGCTGTTTGTGCGGAAGTACGAATCCGGGCGGGCGACCTGGTACGTCCGCTACTACGTCCGCAGGAAGCGATCCACGTTCAAGATCGGGGATGCGTCCCTGATCACTCCCAGCCTTGCGAGACGGGAGGCGCGGCGCGTGCTGACCGAGGCGACGCAGGGCGTTGACGCGCAAGGCGAGCGGAAAGCGGAGCGGGCGGAGGCCCTGACCTTTGATGCGTTCCTGCGGGACAAGTACGGGCCCTGGGTCATGGCGAACCGGAAGGCCGGAAAGAACACGCTGCACCGGCTGCGTACGGTCTGGAAGGGGCTGCTACGCAAACCCCTGGGGGAGATAACCCAGATCGACATTGAACGCATCCGTACCGCCAAGGTGAAGGCGGCGGGACGCCCCGACGCGGCGAATCGGGAGGTCGCGGTGCTGCGGGCGGCGTTGAACAAAGCGGTTGACTGGGGGCTGATCGAACGATCCCCAGGCGAACGGGTGAAACTGAACCGGGCGGACCGTCGGGCCCCCAAGCGGGTCCTGACCGAGGCGGAGATCGCGCGGCTGTTGCAGGTGCTGAGGGATCGAGACGATGGGCTGCGGGCGGCGCGGGCGCGGGCGAACGCATGGCGGCGCAAGCGGGACTACGCGGAACTCCCCGACCTGCACTTCGGGGATCACATGACCCCGATGATCGTGCTGCTGCTGAATACGGGGATGCGGCGCGGGGAGGCGTTCTCGCTTGAATGGCGGGACGTGGATCTGGACCTGGAAACCGTCACGGTCCGGGGCGAAGTGGCCAAGTCTGGACAGTCCCGTACGATCCCCCTGAACGACCAGGCGCTGGAAGCGCTGCGGGCGTGGAAGGCGCAACCCTCCTCCGATGCGGACCCGTCGCCCTACGTGTTCCCCGGCGCCACAGGCGGACGGCTGGACAACGTCAACAAGGCATGGCGGGCTGTGTGCAAGGCGGCGGGGCTGGAAGGCCTGGGGCTGCACTCCCTGCGGCATACGTTCTGTTCGCGGTTGGCGGCGGCGGGGATCCCGGTCACGGATATCCAGGCGCTTGCGGGGCACGCTTCCATAACCACGACCGCGATCTACATGCGGAGCGGGGAACCGG
The DNA here is from genome assembly GCA_002422525.1 of Candidatus Hydrogenedentes bacterium UBA6118. Classification (GTDB taxonomy): domain Bacteria; phylum Hydrogenedentota; class Hydrogenedentia; order Hydrogenedentales; family SLHB01; genus UBA6118. The sequence continues at coordinate 5,784 of DIWA01000040.1, read as the reverse complement.
CGCGGAAGCAAGCGGTCAAGGTCCTGGACAACCCGCGCGGCGGGGAGGTCGTGCCCTTCCCGGCGGCGGACAGGGAAGCGTGAATGCGAGCGGGCCCCCGCACTGACACTGACAGAACCGACGGAACCCCCGGGCGGCGGCGGGGCGTACCCCGGGGTGACAGGGGCGACATTCCCCTTGACGCCATGCGGCGGCGGGGGTAGGTTGGATAAGGGCAAGGCAACCCAAGGGAGGGCACACCATGGCGAACTGGACATGCACTGCAACGTACACGGCGGACGCAGCGGAGTCGCGCCGTACCCGACAGACGCGAATCAAGGGGATGCTGAGGGAGGAATCGCGATGACGGACCAAGCAGACGCGAAAGCCACCGCGTACGGATGTCTCGCGACGATCATCCTGTTCGTCGCCGTGGGGGTGGGGGCGAACATCCTGTTCCGGACGGACCCGGAGGAGGATTTCGCCCGCAGCATCAAGACGGTCGCGTACTACGTGCCGGAATCGGAAGTCGGGGTGCGCCAGCTCACGGAGTCCTGGGTTGCGCGCCTTGAACGCGCCGGGATCGAGGTCGACCGCGCCGAATTCGCCAACGCGATTGGGGCAGCCGCGATCAACTACCGGGGGCGCGTGACCTTTCGCAAAGCCTCCGACTGCTTTGGGGATGCCATCCTCGAAACGCGCGACCTATGGAAGGCTCGGGGGTATCTGCACGCTGCCGCCGAACTCGGGGAGTTGCGGTAGCGGTCGCTGCGTGCGTTAGGTGCGCGTCTGCGCGACGATCGGTCCGTTCGCTGTGCAAACCCGCCCTACCGCCTCCGTACGCGCCGCCACAGCGCGATTGTGCGCGATCAGGTAGGCGCATCTGGAACGCGCGGAATGGACACGGGCGCTGTGGCATGGGCTGCGGCGCTCGTGCTGTGTCTGGGGGCGTATGGCGGGCGGTTGACCAGGCGAACCGGGGGCGATGCGTCGGCGGGCGGGGATTGTCGGAAACCTTCCGAACAACGGGCCCCGTATTTGCCCTGTGCGCGATGATCGGCGGCGGGGTAGGGTGATTGCCCATGGGCGCATCGGCGGTTGGCCACGGCGAAAGCCTGGGGCGGCGGCGGATGCGTTCGCGACGTGGGGCGACAGGCGTTCGGTCCCTCGGGGACGGGGAGGCGCGGGAACGCGAGGCGGCGAAGGAGAGGCTTTCCGAGGCTGGTCGTCTTGGTGGCCAAGGGTCGGGAAAGTTGCCCGAGGCTTCGAAGGGCCGGACCCGCGACCACGTGGCGCGCTATGCCGGGAAGTCTGGGCGGACGCTGGAGAAGGCCGTCAAGGTTGTCGAGGCGGCGGAGGCCTGGGGCGCGGCGGGCGCGGAAACGCCAGGCGACGGGAGGGCCCCCGGGCAACCCCGGAGGATCCCTCGGGAGGCGGGGAGGTTGACCAGGGGATGGGCTGGCCTTGGGGGCGTACTCCCGCGCGACAAGGGCGACAGGGGCGACACACAGGACAGGGGCGCATCGGCGGGCGGCGGCTCCCCGCGTACACCGGCGCTGTGTGCGCTGTGCGGGCCCTGGGGCGACGCAAGGGCGGCGGGGAAGGTCCAACGCCCATCATGAACCCCGAACGTTGCGTAGAGATATCCATGGGGCGATCCACGCGAATCGGACGAGAATGCGCATCACTTCATACATAATCACAACCGGAAGTATTGCCGGTTGTCAACGTACCGGTATTATGGGAGTTGCGGAATGAGGAGATCTATGTAATAATCCTCTGTGTGTAAAGGGAAACACGGAGGTTCGGCCATGGATATCACGAGAGCATCTTATCCCCGCGCAATGACCGAGACCGAGGCGGCGGAGTACCTCGGGATGTCCCGTATGTGGCTCCGCATCGGACGGAGTAGCGGGAACCCCGAGACGCCCCCCTACGTCAAGTTCGGTCGCGCGGTGCGCTACCTGCGGGCGGACCTGGACCGCTGGATTGCGGAGCGGCACGTTGATCCGCGACAGGTCTATGACCAGGCGACGGGCGCGGGGGACGCCCGATGATCACACAAACAGAAACCCCCCCGACGCGTGCGGCGTCGGAGGGGAGCAACAGAATCGTCTCCCCAGATGATACCCCATCCCCCCGCGATGCGCAAGGGCCGTCGCCACCGGAGGGGCTGATCGGACTGGACACGATCGAGGGCGCGGATCGCGTCTACGTTGTGCAGACCCGCGAAACGCAGGCGCTGTTTGCGGGTCTCGGTCTCCCCTGTGTGTGCCCCCCACGCCCCGGCGTTGACTGTGACCCGCTACCGTTGGCGAAGCGTCGCGTTGTGTTGCTGCGGGACCGGACGGAGGATCCGGACGGGCTGCACGGCATTGCGAAGTATGCGCACGTGGTCACGACCGCATGCACGGAGATCGCGATCGATCTTGTGGGGCTGGTACGCGACGTTCGGGACATGCCCCAGACGATCGAGACCGGGCGCCTTGTGCGGCGGCTGATCGACGCGGAGACGAATCACGGGCGACCGATTCGCGGCGCCATGTGGCGGCGCCCGCAGCCTATCGGGTCGGCGCTCCCCGAGGTTCCCCCGTTCCCGGTCCAGGCGCTCCCCGATGCGTTCCGGGATTGGATCGGTGATGCGGCGTACCGGATGGACGTCCCGCTGGATTTCATGGCGGTAACGGCGCTGTGTTCGGCGGGCGCCGTGATCGGGCGCCAGTGCGGCATACACCCGAAGGCGGGCGATTCATGGATCGTAGTCCCGAACCTGTGGGGGATCTGCGTCGGCCCCCCTAGCCTGGGGAAGTCTCCCGCGATGCGGGAGGCGCTTGCGGGTATCCGGGCACTGGAAGCGGATGCGGCGCAAGCGAACGCAGAGGCGCGGGCGGCGTTCGATACCGAGGCGATCATCGCCCAAGCGGCGGCGGACGCGGCGGAACGCGCCCTGAAGCGGAACCCAGCGGCCCCGAACGCGCGGGAGCTTGCTGCGACGATCGCGGCGGCGAGGTCGGAGGCTCCCGAGCCTAAGCGGTACCGGACCGCCGATCCGACGGTCGAGGCGCTATCGGAGTTGCTGCAACGGAACCCGAACGGGTTGCTACTACTCCGGGATGAACTGTTGGCGTGGCTCTGTGCGTTGGAGCGGACCGGGCGGGAAGGTGACCGGGCGTGGTTTCTGGAATCGTGGGACGGAACCGACCGCAGTTCGTTTGACCGCATAGGGCGCGGAAGCGGGGCGTTCAATCACTGCGTCGCGATCCTCGGGAACATGACCCCGGGGCAACTTCGGCGCTACGTTGCGGAGGCGACCGGAGGGAGTCACGGCGCGGACGGGCTGTTGCAGCGGTTCCAGTTGGCGGTCTACCCCAATGCATCCCCTCCGGAGTACAGGGACGGGCGGATTGATTCCGAGGCGCAACGGGTCTACGTAGAGGCGTTCCGGCGATTGGCGGACCTGAACCCGAACACGGGCGACGGGCCCATCCCGGCGCTTAGGTTCGCAGCGGACGCACAGGACGTGTACCGCAGATGGTGGGAGGCGAACGCCAAGCGGTCGCGCGATCCGGCGCTTTCGGAGGCCCTACAGGCGCACTTTGGGAAGTATCCAAGCCTTGCCCCCGCGCTTGCGCTGATCTTCGAACTGGTAAGCGGCGGGCGGGAATGTGTGGGGCTGGACTCGCTCAAGCGGGCGCTCAAGGTCACGCGGTACCTGGAACCGCATGCGATGCGGATCTACAGCCTGGGCTCGGATGCGACGGACCCGGCGGCGGCGCTTGGGCGACGCATTGAGGCGGGCGACCTGGAAAGCGGGTTCACGGTACGCGACGTTCGGCGCCACGGTTGGCGCGGGCTTACCACTACCGACTCTATCCAGGCGGGGCTGGATCGCTTGGAGGCTGCACACTGGGTACGCGGGGCCCACGAAACGACCGGGGGACGCCCGACCGTGCGGTACCAGATCAACCCCGCATACTGTGGGGATGTAAGCGATGTTTGACATTGAACGGGAGATCCTGGAAGGGCTGGAATCCGCATCAGACGGATCGGCGGATTTCGGGGAACACTGCCACACTGCCACTGCCAAAACTGACAGAACCCCCCTGGAGACTGTCCAGGACTCTCCTTTTGGCGGTTTTGGCAGTGGCAGTACGGCGGCGTACCCTGAAAACGGGACCGAGACCGAGACGACCGGAGCGGATCCCGGAACCCCGGAATCCCCCTCTGGGGATGTATACTCCGCTTTACGCGGGCGGTTCGGGTTGGACGCGGAAGCGGTGATCCTGGTCATGTACGAACGGGCCCTGCGCTCGCACTTGGCGGGCCCCCAGGCGGACGGCGCGGGCGTTCCCTCCCCTCCGGGCGGACTCACAGCGGCGGCGCATCGCGACGCGTGGGGCTGGTACTGGAAGGCGATCGAGTTGGACCGCAAGGGGAGGCCGTGGCCATACCCCGAACCGGCGGCTGTGACGCGGATCCTTGCGGGCGCGGGCATCGCCCCGGATGCGAGCGTGCCGGTACGGAGTGGACAATCGGCGGGCCGTGGCGGCGGTCCTGAACATGGAACCCCGGGAGGTTACACCAATGGGCGGTAACAACGGGCGGGCGGCGCGGGAGACCGTGCTGCAAGCGAGATGCGTTGAACTGCGACTGCAAGGCTTGTCCTACAGGGCGATCGGAGCGGCGGCGGGCTGCTCGCATGTACACGCTTGGCGGCTGATCACACGGGCGATGGAAACAGTCAACGATCGGACCGCAGAGGATGCGCGCACCCTGCGGGCGCTGGAAGCGGAGCGGTTGGACGCGATACTGCAAGGGGTCTGGGACAGGGCGACGGAGGGCGACCTCCCCGCCATTGACCGCGTGCTCCGCATCATGGAACGGCGGGCGCGGCTGTTCGGGTTGGACGCCCCCGCGAAGATCGCCCCCACAACGCCCGAGGGCGACGGGGTGACGATTCGCGTTGTGTATGAAGACACCGGAGACCGCGACGGGACGGCTCCGGGGGAAGGGTGACGCCCCCACACCGGCGCATGCCCCTGGTCAACCCGTACCCGAACTGAAACCCTCCCCAGTCCTGAACCCGTGCACGTCGGGCACGGTGTGGCCAGACTGATACCCTCCCTGTCCTGAACCCGTGCACGCGGGGCGCATCGCAACCCCGGCGCGGGCCCCGCATCCGTCCCGACCTCCCCGATTCGGTAGGGGCGATATAGGGGCGACGGGACGCGACAGACACGAAAACGCCCCAGTGACTCGAATTCGTAAGTCGCTGGGGCGTAAGTGTTTGGGATGGTACCGGGACTCGGATTTGAACCGAGGACCTCTGGATCCACAATCCAGCGCTCTAACCAACTGAGCTATCCCGGCGTGGGGCGGTTGGGCGCAATTCTGGCGTGACGCGGGGATTGCGCCTGGGTTGTGGTGGAAGTATACCGGAGGCGGCGGGGGGATTCAAGGGGCGAATGCGGGGGTGTATGGGACGAATGGGACGGAGGGGACGTATGGGATAGGGACGAAAGCGGCGGCAAGCTGCCGCAGTCCAAGGGCGCTGCGCGCCGGGCGGGGGGCGGGCGATCCGCCTGCGGCGTCCTGGGGTGGACGGGGTGGACGGGGTCTTTTGTGGAGTGCGCAAGCTCGCTTGCGCTTTTTGTTCGCGGTTCCCACGGTCTGGCAGGAGAGGCTGGCGAGTCGGGTGAGAAAGCGGCAGCAAGCTGCCGCGGTCCAAAGGCGCTGCGCGCCAGGCGGGGGGCGGGGGAGAGGGGCGGAGGAATGACCGGCGGGGGCGCCGGTCCCACACGCCGG
>DIWA01000065.1 GCA_002422525.1 Candidatus Hydrogenedentes bacterium UBA6118 | reverse complement strand
GGGTCTCAGACCCGCCCCTACGGCCGCCCTTCGGCCCGTCCATCCCGTCTATCCCCCTGCGACCGTCCCATTAGTCCCATCCGTCCTATTTGTCCCATCCCGTCAATCCTGTAAATCCTGTCTACTTTTCTCTTACCGCTCCGTCGCCGCCCGCGACGACGCGGCGATAGGAACTGCACCGGCTCTTTGCCGGGTCGAAAGCATGGAAGGCGCGGGCGGGACCGCGTGCGCAAGATGCGCGGCATTCCCCGTCCCCTGCGCGGGCCGCGATATGTTATCGATGATCTACGAATAGCGCTTCCGTCCCGGGAAGTCAATACGGAAATGATATTCAGTGTACCGGTTGTGTACCCCTGCTTCGCTCCCTACCTGCCACCCCCCTTTACAGCTCCTCGCCGATCGCAAACGCCTTCTCCCGCAACGCGATCACGCCCTGCCTGCACCCCCGGCCCACGCGTAGGCGCGGGTCTCAGACCCGCCCCCGCCTCTGCGGTCCCTCCGGCCAACCCTCGTGGACGGGCGGGTCTCAGACCCGCCCCTACGGCCTACGGTTCGGCAGCCGCCGCCGTCCATCCCGTCGCCCCCTTGTGTGGGACCGGCACCCCCGCCGGTCATTCCATCCCCTACGTCCCATCCGTCCCCCACGTCCCATCCATCCCGTGAATCCTGTACATCCTGTCTACTGTCCTATTACTGCCCCACCTCTGCGTTCACTCCCCCGCCCCAAGGTCCCCGTACGCCGCATCGCCCTCCGCGGACGCCCATTCGCCTCGTAGGGGCGGGTCTGAGACCCGCCCCCTCAGACCCGCCCATGGAACTGCGACGCCCCTTCGCCATCCCCTCACAGCTCCTCGCCGATCGAAAACGCCTTCCCCAGCGGCGCGCCGGCGGCGTAGTAGTGGCCGTTGTTCGGGTCGAAGCAGATCGCGTCGAGCGCGGGGATATCGAGATGGCCTTTCTCGCGCATGATCCCGGCGTCGGCCTTCACGTCCATCACCTGGCCGATGAACATCGTGTGCAGGCCCAGCTCCACCGTGCGGACCACCTTGCACTCGAGCACGAGCGGGCACTCTTCCACGTAAGGCGCGTCCACGTGCTCCGCCTTCGTCGCCGTCCATCCCAGCGCCGCGAACTTATCCGTGTCGCGTCCCGACTTCAGCCCCACGAAATCGACCTGCTTCACCAGCGACGCGGACGGAACGCTGATCGTGTACGCCTGCGCCCGCACGATGTTGTGGTAGCTGTACGTCGCCTCGCGCAACGACACCGTCACGCAGATCGGGTCGCTCGAGCAGATCCCGCCCCACGCGCACGTCATCACGTTCGCGCGCCCGTTCTCGTCATACGTGCCGACGAGCAGCATGGGCGCCGGGTACAGCATGGTCTGGGGTCCGATCGATTGCTTCATAGCGGTTGCCTCCCTTCGCCAGCGGCCGTGCTGGCAGTTCGCGGTCCGGCCTCGTTCAGTCGATATCGTCGGCGAACGCCTGCGCGCCGCGTCCGCGCGGACCCGCCCAGGTGAGCTGGCCCTTGCCGTACACCGCCTCGTGCGTCCCGTCGAACTCGGGAATCACGTAGCGGTGGAACCATTCATCGAGCTGCGCCTTCAGCTCCGTGCGGATGGCCCCGCACGCGGAATCGTCGATCCGATTCTCGCGTTCCCCGGGGTCGTTCACCAGATCATACAGCTCGTGCGGTCCGTAGGGATACCGGTGCACGTACTTCCATTCGCGCGTCCGCACCATCCGCACAGGACCGTACTCGTCGTACACCACCACCCGCTCGCGCGACTCGATGCGTTCGCCGCGCAGCACCGGCGCGAAGCTCCGCCCGGGAAGCGCGTCGGCCAGCGGGTTCTCGATGCCGAGATAGTCGAGCAGCGTCGGCAGCACGTCGTACTGACTCAGCAGTTCGCTGCACACCACGCCCTCCGGAACGCTCCCCGGCTGCGAGACGATCGCCGGCACTTTCACGCTCTCCTCGTACATATTGAGCGGAAACGTGCCGTTCCCCTTGCCCCACACGCCATGGTGGCCCAGGTTGTAGCCGTTGTCGCTGAGGAACAGGATCAGCGTGCGCTCGCGCATGCCGATCTGCTCGATCGTGTCCAGCAGCCGACCCACGTTCGCATCCATCGCCGTCACGGCCGCGAAATAGCCCTTCAGATGCTCCCGCCGGTTGTCGCGCACGCCCCCGGGCACGGTGTTCCACAGGGCCCAGGGATGCTCCGGCTCCACCGGACACGACGTGAACGGACAGTCGTCATACGAATCCACGAGCTCCTTCGGATGGTTGTCGATCCAGGGGCTGTGCGGCGCGGTGTAGTTCACCGCCAGGTGGAACGGCTCGCCGCGACCCGCCTGCCGCTCCAGGAATGTCAGCGCCTCATCCGTGATCACGTCCGTGATGTACCGCGGCTCGGTCTCCGGCTTTCCGTCGCGGTACACCGGCGCGTTGTAGTACGGACCCCCGCCCTCGCGATGCGTGAACCAATAGGCGTTATAGCCTTTTTGCGGCGTGGCGCTCGCGCCGAGGTGCCACTTGCCGCTGAAGCCGCACGCATACCGCGCCTGGTCCAGGTAGTCGGAGTAGCCCGGCTGCCCTTCCAGATACTCGATCGCCTCGTCGATGGCGTTGCCCCCGCGCAACCAGTCGTGCACGCCGTGTTGCGAGGGGATCCGCCCCGTCAGGATCGACGCCCGCGCCGGCGAACACACCGGCGACGCGCAGAAGAACTGGTCAAATCGGATGCCGCTGGCCGCGAGCCGATCGAGATGGGGCGTGCGGATCTCGGGGTTCCCCGCGCACCCGAGCGCCCAGATCCCCTGGTCATCGGTCAGAATCGTGACGATATTCGGGCGATCGCCGCCGGATCGCGCCGCATCTCCCCCGCTCGAAACATGGCTCGCTGCCGCCATCGGACCTCCTCTTCCCAGCGCGATCGCGCTGCACCGTTCAATCCATACAATTCCACTTGCATCATAGCCCGGCATCGAAATGCGCGCAACCGAAACGGCCGCAACCGTATGCTATGATGGGCCCGTCGACGGGAACTGCACAGGACGTGAGGAGATGACGATGGAAGAGCTGGAACAGGCGACGCGGCAACTCAGCGACCCCGATGCGGGATGGGTCTACCGACGCGATGCGGCGCAGTTGCTCGGGAACCTCGCCGCGCGCGCGCTGGTGGCTTTGCACGACAACCGCGACGAGCCGGACATGGACGTACGGCGCAGCATCGACAAAGCGCTCGCCCAGTGCAGCGCGGCGCTCCAGGGCATCGCGCCGGATCCCCGCGCCCACGCCTGCACCCTCGCCGAACTGGCCCGGTCCTGCGCGCGTCAGGGGCATCGCGAGGTCGAACCCGACGGCGACGGGTTCGCGGTCATCGTTTCGCTCGACGGGGGCCGCCGGCAGCGCGTGAAGCTCGACCGCATCCGCAAGGACGGCCGACCGGAGATCGTCCGCATCCAGACGGTGTGCGGACCCTATGCGCCGCAGACGGCGGAATGGGCCTTGCGCGCCAATCTGCAGCTCACCCTGGGCGCCGTGGGCGTCGCCGACATCGACGGCGAGGCCCGCTTCGTGATCACCCACAACTTCCTCATGGACGGCGCGACCCCGGCCGAGGTCAAGGCGTCCGTCAAGGAAATCGCGGTCTACGGCGACTGGCTCGAGCGGAAACTCAGCGGGTCGGACACCTTCTAGCGCCCGACCCGCAACGTCTCACGCGATCTGAAACCCGCGGCCTAGTCGTTCCGGGCCGCGGTCGGCGGATCAGCGATGGACTGCACCAACAGCTCCTCGTACGCCGCGCGATCTTTCCAGCCGATCTGGCATCGCACCGGCCTCCCGTCGGGATCCGGCGTCGTCATGCCGTCGTCCCGCACCGACAGCGGAACCGTCTCCATCTCACAGAGCGACTCGTCGAACGCCAGGTAGATCGCCACCGTGTCGAACAGCACGCTGCTGGCGTCTTCCGGATGGTGATGCCGGTTGTCCCAGATCGCGTAGTTCTCCATCACCACCTTCGCGCCGGCGTTCTCCGCGTCGCGCACGCGCGCATAGCGCTCGCCGCGCAGGATCATGTCGCCGCAGCCGTCCAGCGGCGTGATCGTCACCTCCCACGGCGCCGCGAGCAACGCGCGAAAGGCATCGACGTCGCGCTTCACGTTGTACTCGGGATCCGGATCGGGCCGCGAACCATACCCCATGTACACCGAGCCGGCCATGGCCACGACGCGCGCCTTCTCCGCGATGTCCGGCGCGCGCCGAAGCGCTTCGCCGATGTTCGTGACCGGTCCCAGCGCGATCAGCGTGATCGGCTCCTCCGACGACCGGATCGCGTCGATCAACGCCTGCACGCCGTCCGCATGCACCGTGCCGGGATACGCCGAAAGGTCATACCCTTCGATCCAGTCTGCCTGGTTCAGCTTGTCGTCGCTGGTCTTCAACCCCGTGCCGATGGGGATGTCGGTGCGTCCCATCCGTTCGAGGATCTTCGCGGTCAGCCGCGTCTTGGCTTCCGTGTCGTCCGCCTCCGTCACGATCAGCTTCAGGTCCAGCTCAGGACGCCCCAGCAGCATCACCAACGCCCACGTGTCGTCGATGTCCCCGCCGATATCCGTGTCCAGAATCACCGGCGTCGGGGCCGCCCCCATCGCCAGCAAAGACAATGCGATGCACTCGATACCCACGCTTCAGTCCTCTCCTTCCGTTTTGCCCCGATCGACGCCTCCCGCCCCGACGCGCGCGCGATCAGTCGCGCCGCACCAGCTCCGCCACGACCTCCGCGTGGGGCGTGTGCGGGAACAGGTCGAACACCCGCACGCCCGCGAGCGCGTAGCGCGCAGCGAACGACGGCCACTCATCCCGGGCGAAGATCAACGGCTTGCACGAAACGTATAGTATCATGGGCGGCGCCAACCCCACGAGCCGGCGCAGCGCCTTCGGCGTCATCCCCGCCCGCGGCGGATCCACGATCGCCAGGCTGTCCGCCTCGAACGGCATGTCGCGCACCTCCCGCTCCTTCAGGTAGTTCTTGACCTTCGCCGTGATGAACGTCACGTTGTCGATGCCGTTCGTCTCGGCGTTGGCCCGCCCGTCCTCGCTCGCCGCCGCGACCGATTCCACCGACTCGCAGCAGTCAACCAAGTCCGCGCAGGAAAACGCGATGCTCCCCATGCCGCCGTACAGGTCGTACAGGCGCCGCGGCGCATGGGCCCGCAGGCGCGCCCGCAGATGGCCGTACAACAGCTCGGTCGCGCGCGTGTTCGTCTGGAAGAAACTGAAAGGCGACAACCGGAACCGCAGCTCCCGCGGCGTCTCGCCCCCCTCGCCGATGCGCAACCGCTCCTCGATGTGCGCTGATCCCGCCAGGACCGTGCTCGACTCCGCGAACGCCGCCCCCGCGTGGCTGTGCGACACCGCGTGGTGGACGGCCGCCCCGGGCCACGCGCTGTGCACCGCTTCCACGAACCCGTCGAGACCGCCGACGCCCGGCCCTGTCAGCAACACCACCATGCACTCGCCGGTCCGCTTTCCAACACGGACCAGCAGCACCTTCAGCCGCCCCGCCTTCGTGCGCGTGTCGAACGCCTGCTCGCCCGACGCCCGCTGCCAGCCCCGCACCGCGTCCAGCAGCCCGCCCAGGCCCTCAGGTCCGATGCGGCACTCCGCGATCTCCAGCGGCTGGAACCAGCGTCCCTTCCGCGTGAACCCAAGCACCGTTTCCCGATCGAAATCCGGCGGCGGAGGCGCGTCGTAGTATCTTCGCGCAAAGGTGAGGTCGACCTTGTTCCGGTAATGCCAGACATCGGGAGAAGGCGTCACGGGAATCGGATGCGGCCAGGCGTCCCCCAGGAGCGCGCGGACGGCCTCGCCCTTCGCCGCGAGCTGTTGCGTGTACGGCTGGTCCTGCGCGGCGCACCCGCCGCACACGCCGAAATGGCGGCAGACGCCATCCACGTCGGGCATCTGAGGTTGGGCATGCGGGGGAGTGGGCGTAGACATGTGACTTGGAGAACCCCGACCACCGGCCGAGGACGACCGGGTTCGTGTTGGGACGCCGTGCGCGCCCTGCGACGGGATGCGGGCTACAGCGTCGCCCGGAAAGGTCGCACGCCGGTAATCCGACCATCGGCCTCCGCCTGCACCTCGCGCTGAATCGCCCGCAGTTGCTCGTCCGCCTCAACGTCCACCGCGTTCACCGGCACGTCGAGCGCCTCCCAACTCCACAGGTCGACGAGCGCGTACGTGCGGCCGACCTTGCGCGCCGAGCACTCGATCGCGAACACCTGCGCCCCCTGGCCGAGCGTTCCGTCCCCCGCCGGCTGCTGCACGACAAGAATCCTTCCCAGCGCGACCTCGACGGAGCGACGCATGGTCTCGGCATCGCGGACCTTCCCGCGCACGCCGACGAACGCGACCGGCCGGGCGCGTGTCCAGTCGAGACCCATGCGCTCCAGGTCCGCACGAAGGTTCCCAAGCGTCTCCAGCCGCGCTTCCCGGGCGACATCAACCGGAATGGACGCTCCATCCCCGCCCCCGTAGACGCGACGATCCTCGGACGCGAGCCGCTCCGCCAACGCCGGATGCTCCGCGCACCACGCCAGCGCCGCCTCGGGACCGCCCGCGCCCAGGCCGCTCACGAGCCCTTCGGCCAACTTCCCAAGCTGCGTCGCGTCGCGCGAGAACAGCGGGAACCGGTCTCGCGGGACCGCCGACGCCACCAAGGCCAGCCCGGAGACCGCCAACAACGCGGCAACCAACACGACCACGGAGCGCAGCGGACGCGACGGACGCCGCAGCTTCGGCGTGGGCTCCGAGATCAGCGTCACGAGGTCATCCAACAGGTCTGTCCGGGGTTGTTCGCTCATATGGTATACCGCCCTGCATTGACTCCAAGCGGTAGTATACGACCCGGGACGTCACCGCGCAACCCTGCCGACAATGCTCCCAACACCCCGCCCAAAAAAGAAAAAGGAGCCGCAGAGGTTTTCTCCTTCCACTACGGCTCAAGGGGAGTACGCGCGGCCAGAGCCGCGTAGGCGCATGCCTGACGAACTTACACGCCGGACTTCGTCACGCCGTTCGGCATGATGTTGAACTTGCCCAGCTCCGCCAGCGTGCCGATCCACGGCACAACGTCGCTCAGCTCGTTCATGCCGAAAATGCCGGGCCTCTTGTTGGTGAGCAGACCGGACGTCTGCGCAAGCGCCGGGGTGTCCTTCGACACACACTTGATGTGCTTCATCGAATCCTTACCTCCTCGACCGGCATTCTGATCGCCCGCCGGCCAGGTTTACTGTCGAACCCAAGGCCCAAGCCGCCTCGAGTCGGGCCTAGAAAAGGTCCTGTTCCGGGTCCAGCGAATCGTTCGAGCCGAACAGCGCATCGACGTAGTTCAGTCCACCCGGCCAGACGCCCCGCGTCTTGCCCCAGTTGACCGCACTACCGGAAAGCAACTGTGCCGGCTGCTTCCACTGGACGAAAAAGTCGATGGCGTAGGCCGGCGCCGGACTGGCCTTCGTCACGTTCTTCACGTGCTTCATGTCCTCATCCTTTCATACAGGTCAGGTCGCGGTCAGCGCAGGTCAAGCCGTCCTGCCGCCGCTGACACTACTGCATCTTCAACTATGGGCGTGCAAAAAACTGGAAACTTCGGAGGAGGTAGAAGATGCGGTACCGTATCCCCCTTGTCTCCTTCCGCACTCACAGGGTCACGGGGGACGTATCACGTCCCCGGCGGACTACTTCTGCATGAAGTTGTCCCACTGCGCGGCCAACCACGCGGTCTGCGTGCCCGTCATCGTCGTGGGCGTAAACGAACCCTTCGGCGTGACCGTCGGCGCAATAAGGTCCTTAAGCTGAACGAACGCAACCTCCTCAGCCTTCACCGGACGTTCGGTCGAGAGCACCTTCAAATGCTTCATACGGCTAGTCACCTCCCTTCTCCTTCCGACTTCGTAGTCTTCACCATTGTCTCCATACCGCTATCGGCTGCCTGTGGGCGCCTGCCCTCAGGTTGTGCCCCTATATTGTGTACTATTCGGTCGCGGGAAGCAACCCCCACGATCACCAAACGGTACATTCACCGCTTCCAGACGTTACACCGAACATCCTGTCGATGAAACCCGAGCCGCCCGCCGCGGGTCTAAGACTCGGCTGGCCCGCCCAGCAACTCCTCCAGCGCCTGCGCGCCCGAAGCATACGCGTCCACCAAGGCCGTCTCTCCGCCCTCCAGCACCCGCGTCGCCAGACGGGACCATAGGTCGGGGTCCGAAGTCGTCGCGATAAACCCTTCCACCGCCTGCATGAACTCCCCAATGCCCTCCATGCCGGCGAACAAATCGAGCGCCTGGGTCGTCAACGCCTCAATGCCTTCCGTCGAACCGAGGACCGCATACAACTCCGTCAGACCCTCAATCGCCGCTCGTTGCACATCAAGCCCGGCCAGCTCGTCCGCCACCAGCGTGGCGCCCTGGTTCAACTGCTCGCCAAACCGCTGAACAGACTGGTAGACCCGTTCAGCGGTCGCGTACTCGCCCTCTTCCGCGAAAAACCGGCCATAGTGTAGCAGATCCTCGCCGAGCGCGCAAAGGAATTCGTGTTGCGCATCGCCTGCCGTAAGCGCGGCGAGCACCCGCGCGGCGTCTTCATCCATCCCGGACGCGATCAGCGCCTGCTCGCGGAACAGCGCCTCGTCCAGGGAATACGCCGTCGCCATCGGAAGACCGCGCGCCTCTTCGAGCACGCCCAACGCCCCCTCCACATCGTTCGCGTCCAGCAGGATCTTCGCCTCCACGTAGTACGGCAAGGCGTTCTGTTGATCCAGCGCCGCCAGCGTCTCGAGCTGCGCATACGCTTCGCTCGGGTCCGCGGCGTACGCAACCTGGTTCTGCGCCAGCATGAACCGCGCCGGCGCGCTCTCGGGCAATGCCCCCACCGCCATCAGCAGGTACGACTCCTGCTCGTCCGCCGGAAGCGACGCGACCGCGCCCAGCACCGCCCGCACATCCGCGTCGGGCGACTGGACAATCGCCAAGGCGTCCTCTCGACTCAAACTCGCCCATCGACCGAACCGGGCCATCTCATCGGGATCGGCGCTCCCCGCGCGTCGTGCCCTGATGACATCCGCCAGCGTAATCGCCGATACGTCGGGCGGCGCCACCTCCTCGAGCGCGTCCGACCGGCCCCCCTCCGCAAGCACCGTCTCGCCGGCGCCCGCCAGCATGCGGTCCATGGGTCCGTCCGGGCCCCGCGTCGCCTCCGGATCCAACGATCCCGGCGCCACGCCGCCCTCCGCGCCGGCAAGCTGACGATCCAACTCGCCCGACCCGTCCCGCCGCAGCGTCATCTGGTAGAGACCGCCGAGCATCATCAGCACCGCCGCCGCCGCGGCCGCATACCACGCCATGCGTCCCCATACGCCCGCCCGACGCCGCGCGGGGAAGGCCACGACCTTGGCCGGTTCCGCCGTCTCGCCCACGGACACCGTGCGCAACACCTGATCGACCAGGTCGCACGACGGCGCCTGCGCGCGGACCGTCGCCGCCAACCGGTCCATATCCGCCGCCAACGTGCGCACCCAGACCAGCGCGCCTGCGTCGTCCACCTCCGGGTCAGCCGCCGTCCATCCGTCCGCGATGTCCGCCAGCCGGTCATACCGCGCCGTTCCATCCGCGCTCAGCGCACGGACGCGCTCCAGCACCGATTCCGTAAGGTCTGAATCCCCGAGCGGAGCGGCGGGCGCCGGCGACAGCGCCGCCATGTCCTCGCGGATGCGACACATCGCCTCGTACTCGCGGCGCAGATCGGGAGACGCGGCCAACTGCGCACGAAGCGCAACCGCCGCATCCTCATCGAGCGACCCCTCGCTCAGCGCGAGGAGGTCCTCGTAATCCCAACTACGCCCGTTCTCCATCTACAAATCGTCCCTTCTGGACTCGTATTTCTCACGCAGCCCCCGCAATATGCGATGCAGCCGCGTCCGTATGGCCCCTTCCGTGCTCCCCATGATCTCCGCGATGTCCCGCGCAGGCAGGCGCTCGATGAACCGCAGCACCACGACCTCCCGCGCATCGCCGTCTATCGACGCAAGCGCCTCTTCCAGCATCTCCAGCCGCTCGCGCTGCATCATCTGCTGGTCGGGCCCTTCCGCGGAGGTCGGCAGCAGCACGCCGGTGTCCTCACGCGCGGCGCTCGCATACTCCTCGAGCGATTCCATGGGAACCGCCTTCTTGCGCTTCAACTCGTTCAGGCACAGATTCCGCGCGATGCAGAGGATCCACGGCTTGAACTTGCGGTTCCGGTCGAATCGACCCCGCGCCACGTAGACCCGAATAAAGGTCTCTTGCGCCATTTCGCGGGCGATTTCCACGTCTCGCAAGTAGTGCAGGCAAAACCGCAGAATGTCGTTCTGATAACGCCGAACTAGATCCGCCAGCGCTGACTGATCATCGTCATCGCTCAGCCGCGCCATAAGCTGTTCATCGGTAGGCTCGGTCGCGCCCAACAGTCACCCCGTTTACTCGGGTCGGTTTTGCACGCCGAACGCCGCCCGGACCATGCCATCTGGTGATATTACAAGCCGGGCGCGCCGACGTCACAGCCTTCGAAATACGCGGCGAGGCCGCCCGATGAGTGTAGTGAAGCCCCCCGACCGCGCAAGAAACGCGGCGCCGGGCGCGGGCAGACACACCCCGCCCGTTCAAGGCCCCGACGCCCCCCGAACGCCTTCCGCATAGGAATCCACGACGGCCGTCGCTTCGAGCACCTGCTCCGTCGCCGCCACCCGCAGATCCTCACGTTCAGGCTCCGCCGCCATCCGCCCCGCGCTGTCCGCCGCGGCCAGCAGACCCGCCGCGGGAAGATCCGGCGCATCGAGCCCCGCCAGCTCGCCGCGGATCTCTTTCAGCATCGGCGCGAACCGTTCCGACACCCACTTCGCCGTCGCCTCCGGATCCCCCTCCTGCGACCTGTTCAGGTAGTCCGCGGTGAGTTGCGTCAGTTGCCGCGACAGCGACTGCAGCCGCTCGGCCGCCGCCTGCTCATCCTCCCCGGCCTCCCACGCCGGCGCCCCCGCCGCGTAGTGGCCGCGGACCGCCAGGAATGCTACGGCCATGCTCAGCACGCATGCCAGGAACAGCGTCGCAACGTAGCCCACCTTCGTCATGAGCGTACTCATCACTCTCTCATGAGCCTCTCGAGGTTCCCCGGATCCCGCTCCCACGCCCGCACCCGTTCGTAGTCCGGGTGGCTGCGCTCCATCGCCTTGAACTCGGCCCCATGGTACTCCCGTCTGCCGTTGTCGCCTTTGCGAATTCCAAGATACGCATGGAGCATCTCGTGGAATATCACGAAACGCACCACCCACTCCGGCACGAACGCCTGGTCCAGCGCCGGATGGATCCGGATGATATCGCCCTGATAGTGGTAGCTCCCGAACCGCATCGTTCGGCGCCGCTTCCGCGACGACGACCGTCTGCCCCACGTGATGCGCGACCCGATCGCGCCGTCAAAATGCGTCGTGTTCACCTCCGCCGCCAACTGCTCCAGGTCGTGGGCCTGCCCGCGCGTATGAACAGCCTGCTCACGCGTCGGCGGCGTCCGCACCAGATGCGCGTGCGCCCGCAGAAACGCATCCACCTTCTCGCCCGACGCCCTGCGCCGCGGCTGCACCAGCCAGTCGCCCAACGCCCGAACCACGCCGCTCGGCGCCTGCAAAAACATGTGGTGGAGCCGCAGCGAACGCGCCCCATTCCTCACCCCGTGCGACATCCGCACCAGACACCGCGCGTTGTCTGTGATCGTCAAGTGCAAGGTCATGCCGGTGTGCGCCTCAAGACGGTCCCGCAGCTCCTCCGGGGTCCACGACGGCAGCTCAAGCTGCCTCCCGGCGGACGGATCGGGAGAGGATGAAGACAAGTCGGATCCTCCTTTGGGCCTTGGGCGTCTCCGTGCATCTCATCAACAGATCCCCGCGCCCGGGTCAGGGTTCCGCAACGGCTTCAGAGTACCCAAGGCGCCTGACCGATGCAACGCGCCCCGACCCGCGCCGTCTGGCCACACGCCCGCCGTAAGGTGTAGGATAAACCCTTCTCGACCGGCGCCAGGTGACGCCGGCCCATACCCAACACCCCAGTAGACAGGAAGTAACGGAGGTCTGAAGTGGAGGTCATTATTCGCCCCTCGCAAGACGAGGCGTGTTCCCTGACGGCGCAACTCATCGCCGACGCGATCCGCGGCAATCCCAAGCTGGTTCTGGGTCTCGCCACCGGTCGCACCGTGGAGCGCGTCTATGCCATGCTCGTCCAAAAGCATCGCGAGGAGGGGCTTGATTTCTCGCTCGTGCGCACATTCAACCTGGACGAGTACATCGGACTCGATCCCGAGGATCCCAACTCGTACCGGCAGTACATGAACCGACACCTGTTCAAGCACGTTAACATCGACATACGAAACACGCATCTGCCCTGCGGCGTCGCGCCCGACATCGACGAGGAGTGTCGCCGGTACGAGCAGGCCATCGAAGACTGCGACGGCATCGACTTCCAGCTCCTCGGCATCGGCATCTCGGGCCACATCGGCTTCAACGAGCCGCTCTCCGCGATGCGCTCGCGCACGCGGGCCAAGGCCCTCACCCCGCTCACCATCGAGCAGAACTCGCCCCTGTTCTCGCCGCCCGAGTCCATGCCCCGGCGTGCCATCACCATGGGCGTCGGCACCATCCTCGACTGCCGGCGCTGCGTCATGCTCGTCACCGGCGAGGCCAAGGCCGAAGTCCTGGCCAAAGCCGTCGAAGGCCCGGTCACCTCGATGATCTCGGCCTCCGCGATGCAGCTTCACCCCAAGTGCACGGTGATCGTCGACGAAGCCGCGGCGTCGCGCCTCGAGAACAAGGAATACTACCACTGGATCTTCGCGAACGAGCCCGAATGGGAGCCCTACCGGTAGGAGGCGCAGCGCGCCATGCGCATATTGGTGACGGGAGGGGCCGGCTACCTCGGATGCCCGCTCACGGCCCAACTGCTGCAAGCCGGCCATGCCGTGCGCATCGTGGATCGGTTCGCATTCGGCGAGGAGCCCATCGCGGCCCTGCGCGACCATCCCGCGTGCGACGTCGTGCATGGCGACGTGCGTCGGCTGCAGGACCACCCCGGCCTGCTCGACGAGATCGATGCGATTGTGCATCTCGCTTCACTCTCGAACGACCCCTCGTGCAGCCTCGACGAAGACCTCGCCGAGGACGTGAACGTCGAGAGCACGCGCGAACTCGCGCATCAGGCCCTCCAACGCGGCGTGCGCCGGTTCGTGCTCGCCTCCACCTGCAGCGTCTATGGCCAGGGCGTTTTCGAAACGCTCGACGAGCACAGCCCGACCCATCCCGTCGGCCCCTACGGCGCGACAAGCCTGCGAGCTGAAGAGGCCCTGCTCAGCCTGCGCAACGATCGGTTCGAGCCGGTCGTTGCGCGGCTGGGCACGCTGTTCGGCTGGTCCCCGCGCATGCGGTTCGACCTCGCAGTGAACCAGATGGTCGCCACGGCCCTCCGGTCGAACACCATCCACGTCCTCGGCGGCGGGAACCAATGGCGCCCCTTCCTCCACGTAGAAGACGCCGCCGCCGCGCTGCGTCTCCTGCTCACCGCCGAGCCCGATCGCGTCGCCGGCGAAGTGCTCAACGTCGGCGACGACGCGCTCAACTGCCGCATCCGCGACCTCGCCGACCGCGTCGCCGCGCACTTCCCCGACGTCGAGATTGACGTCGCCCGCGACGACGATGATCTCCGCACGTTCAACGTCCTCTTCGAGAAGATCCGCGAGCGCCTCGGCTTCCGCGCGACGATCTCGATCGATGACGGCATCATCGAGGTGAAGCGACGCATCGAGGAGACCGGGATCGACCCGTCCGACGAGCGCTTCTTCAACGTGCGCACCCTGCGCCGCCTCCTGGCCACGCCCGTCGAACTGGGCGGCGAACCCATGGCGCCGCGTTTCATCCCGCTCTACCGCCCCACGCTCGGTCCCGAAGAGGAGGACGCCGTCCTCCAGACGCTGCGCAGCGGCTGGCTCACCTCCGCGGCCCGCGTGCCCGCGTTCGAGGAGCTCTTCGCCGAGGCCGTCGGCGCCCCCTACGCCGTCGCCGTCGCCTCCTGCACCGCCGCGCTCCATCTCGCCCTCGTCGAGGCCGGCCTCCGTCCCGGCGACGAGGTCATCATGACCCCGCTCACTTGGGCTTCCACGGCGAACACGGTCGTCCACATGGGCGCGAAGCCCGTGTTCGTCGACGTCGATCCCGCCACGCTCAACATCGACCCCGCGCGGATCGAACCCGCGATCACGGACCGCACCCGCGTGATCATGCCCGTGCACCTGGGCGGGCTGCCTTGCGACATGGACGCGATCGCCGAGATCGCCGACCGGCGCGGCATCCGCGTCGTCGAGGACGCCGCCCACGCACTCGGCGCCACGTATCACGGCGTCCCCATCGGCGGTCACGGCCGTTGGTGCTGTTTCAGCTTCTATGCGATCAAGAACATCACCACCGTCGACGGCGGCGCGATCGTGCTCTCCACCGAGGAGGAAGCCGACCGCTTCCGCATGCTCGCCTCCAACGGCATGCAACGCTCCGCCTGGGACCGCTACGGCCGCAGCTCCGGCGTCCACCCGGATGTCGTCGTGACCCCGGGCTTCAAGTACCGCCTCACCGACGTCGGCGCCGCCATGGGCATCGCCCAACTGCACAAGCTGCCCGCCTTCCAGGCCGCCCGCGCCCGCCTCGCCCGGCTCTACCGCACCGCCCTCGCGGACATCGACGAGATCTCGCTCCAGGCGCTGCCTGACGATCGCGAGCATGCGTGGCACCTGCAGATCATTCGGCTCAAGCTGGACCGCCTCCGCCGCACGCGCGACGAGATCCGCCACGACCTCCGCCGAGAGAACGTCGGCGCCGGCCTGCACTTCTTCGGCCTGCACCTCCACGACTACTACCGCGACGCGTTCGGCCTGCGTCCCGAGGACCTGCCCCACGCCACCGAGGCCTCCTACGACATGCTCTCGCTGCCGCTGTTCCCGCTCATGGACGACAAGACCGTCCAGCAAGTCGCCAACGCACTCCGGAAAGTCATCGCCCACGCCCTGCGGTAACCCCCGGACCCCCGGACGTGTAGCGCGGGGAGACCCGCCTGTCGGCAGGGTCTCCCCGAAAGCGCTCCGGCGTACGACGACCCGCCGGCATCCGTCTGTGCGCTACTCCGGCACGGCGAACAGCCACCGCCCCGCCGTATCCGGCCCGACCTCGATCACCAGCACGCCGTCTTCCATCCGGCACGGCGCCTCCGCGCCCCGGCTGCCGGGCTGACCGCCCTGCGCGTAGACCTTCACGCGTTCCGGCAGATACGGCGCGGGAAAACGCACCGTGCCCTGACCGTAGACCATCGCCTGCAACAACGCGCCGCCTTCAACCTTGCGCTCCTCCAGCACCGGCGCCCACGCGAGCTGACCGATGGGCTGGTCGGCGAACACCGTCGTGCGTCCGTCAATCGTGACCTCCTGGCCGCCGCCCGCGAACGCGATCAACGCGCCTGCGTCGTCCACGCGAAACGCGATCGCGCCCTCGCCGCTGAACGTGACCGTATGCCCATTCACCCGGAAGTCCCGCAAGTCCAGCGTGAACGGCGGCGGCGGGTTCTCCGCCATGTGGCGGGCGTCCTCTTCGCGATCGCGCCCGAATCCCCCGGGCCACGTCTCGACGTACGTGCGCAGATGCGGCGCGATCGCCACGGCCCCGTTCGGGAACCGACACGCAAGCGCATCGCCCGTGCGCGAAAGGAACTCGGTGTTGTCGTTCACATCGCCGAATGCGCCCGTGCCCGCATAGGCCCCCAGCGCTTCCAGCACCTCGAACCAGTTCCGCACGTCGTAGCCGAGGCTCTGCGCCTGGTCGTCGCGCGGACGATACCCCAGGAACGTCGCCGTGCCGGCGCCTACGGCGCGATGCGCCCCAATCGCCCAGTCCTGCACGAACGCAACCGGCGCAACGCCTTCCTGCGGCGTCACCGGGTATACGCGGTCCACGAGGAAGTCGGTCAGGATCGTCTGCGGCGCGACGTCTCCCAGCACGCCGTCGAACCGCACCATCCGTCCCGGCGCCGGGTAGCCGTAGTCGATGCGCGGCGTGTACGTCACGCCGAACAGCCGGCTCCAGTCCGCCAGCGCGTCACCGCCTTCCCAAGTCTTCACGGGCGGCGGCCCGGACCAGATCAATCGGCCGCCCCCTTCCACGAACCGCCGCATCAGGTCGAGCAGCCGCTGCGACGGGAACGGCTCGAACGTCGCGACCAGCGTCGTGAACCGCCGCCCCGCCATCTCGATCGCGCCGTCCACGGCCTCGCCCCGCTCCAACAGCTTCGCCGCCGTCACCAGGTTGCAGTAGCCGTACTGCGTCATCCAACTGCCGAACCGCTCCTCCACCGCGACCAGGTCGATCGGATACAGGAACAGCACGTCCACGTCGCGGTGCTGCATGTCTTCCACCAGCCCATACAGCGGCGACCCCGACGCCCCGTACACGCTGGCGAGCGCCGTGCGCCGCTGGTGCACCTCGTCCGGCATCCCCCAATGCGCCGCATAGGAGTACGGGACTTCGTTCAGGATGCCCGTCGAGCAGGCGAGCGCCAGTCCCCAATAGTTGCGGTCGAGCCAACCGCCTTCGGCATGGTCATTGCCGTTCCCGGTCAGGAAATCGCCCCATTTGAAGTAGTCGTAACACGCCGCCGCCGCCTGATGCACCGTGCACGACCACACGAAGTCCGGCGTGTACTCGTACTTCCGCGGCGCCTCGTGCAGACCGCGCGTGTCCCAGCGATCGATCGTCGGGCTCTCCGCCCAGGTCGCGTGCGCCCGCGCTTCCAGATGCCGTCCCTGCCGCTGCTCGGCGTACCGCTTCGCCTCCGCGAACAAGTCCACCACGCCGTCCTGCAGCAGACGGTAGTACCGCGCCCGGAACAGCGCCGTCTCGCGCACCGCCTCGGGCGTCGCCCCGAACACATGCTGTACGCCCGCCTTCGCCGTCAGGTCCGGCGCCGTGTCCTCCTGGCCGTACACGAAGTACACGAGGTACTTCGCGAAGTCCGCATACGCCGCGCCGTACCGCGCCGCGTAGGCCTGCTCGAACCCCTCGCTCACATAACGCAGGCAGAACTCGCCGTTGTCGTGGTGGCTGAAGTAACCCCAGTCCTGCTGGATGTGCATCTCATCCGAATACAGCCCGTTCAGCTCGACGCCCGCATCCGTGTACCGGTCCACCAGATCCTTCAGAAACGGCAGCGCGTTGTCGCTAAAGTAGTCCATCTCCGGCGTCCGGTAGCTCTGCACCACCAACACCCGATCCAGATCGCCGATCTCCGTTCGTCCGACCCCATGCACCCTGATCCGCTGCGCCGTGTAGTCGCCGGCCTCGAACACCGCCCCTTCCCACGGCTCGACCGCCGCCGCATCCGTGATCTCGACGATCTCGTTCGGCTCGACCACGCGATACGGCAGACCGCCCCCCGCCGGTCGCTCGCGGTACGCGAACACCCGAACGCCTGCGTCCTCGAGGTTGATCCGCCCCTTGTTGTTCGCCCAGCTCTGCTGCTTCCAGAGCTGCACGCTGAACGCCCCCGTCTTCGGGTCGCGCAGCCCTTTGCGGTAGTGCATCCACCGGCCCGACTCGCCCGTGCGCTGCCGGTACGCCGGACCAATCTCCAGCGGACTCAGCAGGCTCAGCTCCAGACGCAGCCCGTACCCGCTCGCGAACTGACTCACCTTCGCGATCAGCGCAATGTACTCGTCCATGTCCGGCATCAGCTCGCGCGGCGCATGCTGACCCGGCCGATACTGCGCGAAGAAATGGTCGAACGCCACGATCAGGGTCCGGTCGCCGCGCGCCTGCGCCTGCTCGCAGATCTGACGCAGACTCGCCTCCCGCTTGTCGAAGGTCATGCTCAAATCCATGACCTCGTCCGGGTCGTTCGCCAACGTGCGCAACTCGTCGTCCCGCACCAGGATGATCGACGACCGCCCCACCTGGAACTGCCACGGCCCCGGATACCGAACCAACTCGCCCTCGAACACGTTGTCGGATACTTCCATGGCCTCCCGGCCCTCCCCATGAGCGGCCCACGCATCGAACGCGCCCCCGATGCACGCCGCCAACAACGCCGCCGTCAACCCACGCATCACACGCGCAACGCCGCCCTTCCAACTGCACATAGCCCACTGCCCTCCTTCATCGCCTCATGCTAGGCCATCGGAAAAGCGGACGCAACACCCCGGACTACTTCCCGGTCCATCGGGCCA
>DIWA01000033.1 GCA_002422525.1 Candidatus Hydrogenedentes bacterium UBA6118 | reverse complement strand
GAACCAGTTCGCGGGCCTTGCGGGCCGCTTCGCGCGCGCGGGCCGTCTGAAGGCACTTGTCGATGATGCGGTTCGCGACAGTGGGGTTCTCCTCGAGAAAGGCGGAGAGATGCTCGTAGACGAGGGTGTTGACCTGACCGGCGACCTCGCTGTTGCCGAGCTTGGNNTCTTGGTCTGGCCCTCGAACTGGGGTTCGGGAACGCGGACGTTGACGACGGCGGTGAGGCCCTCGCGGGCGTCGTCGCCGGAGATGGTCAGGTCGGCGTCCTTCTTGGCGCCCTTCTGTATGCGCTTCTTCTGGTAGTCGTTGAGGGTGCGCGTGAGGGCGGTGCGGAAGCCGGTGAGATGCGTGCCGCCTTCGATGGTGCTGATGCTGTTGACGAAGCTCTGAACGGTCTCGCTGTAAGCGGTGGAATACTGGATGGCGACTTCGCACTGCAGCTTGCGCGTGGGATCCTCGGGGTGGAGCGACGTCTCATCCTCGAAGTAGAAGGGCTTGCTGTGCAACGTCTCCCTGTTCCGGTTGAGATACTGCACGTACTCGGCGATGCCGCCCTTGTGCTGCATGCGGACGGGCTCGTCATCGGTGCGTTCATCCTCGAACTCGATCGTGACGCCCTTGTTGAGGAAAGCGAGCTCGCGGAGGCGGTTGACGAGGGTGTCGCGATCGAACTCGAGGGTCGAGAAGATCTCGGGGTCGGGGCGGAAGGTGATGCGGGTGCCATGGGATCGGCTTTTTCCGCGGACTTCGAAGGGGGTCTTGACGACGCCGCGGGAGAAGGCGATGAAGTGGGTGTAGCCGTCGCGCTTCACCTCGGCCTCGAGGTACTCGGAGAGGGCGTTGACGCAGGAGATGCCGACGCCGTGGAGCCCGCCGGAGACGGTGTAGGCGCCGTGGTCGAACTTGCCGCCGGCGTGGAGGGTGCCGAGGACGACCTCGAGGCCGGTTTTTCCGGGGGAATCCTTGTGGGGATCGATGGGAATGCCGCGGCCGTTGTCGATGACGGAGACGCTGTTGTCGATGTGGACTTTGACGATGATGCGGTCGCAGTAGCCGGCCATGGCCTCGTCGATGGCGTTGTCGACGGCCTCATACACCAGATGGTGGAGGCCCCTGGAGCCGGTATCGCCGATGTACATGGCAGGGCGCTTTCGGACGGCCTCGAGGCCCTGCAAGACCTTGATTCGTTCGCTTGTGTAACCACTTTGGGTCATTGGGTTTACCTCATATTGCCGGGAGAAGCGTGTCAGCCTTGAGCTTCGGCGGGCATAGTATAGCAGAATGGGTGGGCCGATGCAACGTAAATCCGCATCAATTTTGAACTTAGCACAGTGAGGAGCGGTATTTGGAGGGCGCCGCGCAGGCGGAGGCCGGTGCGGCGTCCTGGAGGGGGGGGAGAACCGGGCAGGGCGACTTAATCACGATTGGCTATTGACATTCCGGCGGTCCGTCCTGTGTAATGGAGGTCGACTGGTAATGCAGCTCTCGGTGTGTCGTACTACCGCAGAGGACTCCGGGGCTGGAACGCGAGGTCTTGGTTGGAGCGTTCATAACTGGTTCAGTGGGCGGGCGCGGTCTCGTCAAACTGGAGAGGAAGAGGACCATGGGTAGACGGAGGCACAGTGGTATGAGCATGTCGAAGGTTGCGTTGCGGGCGACGGTCGTGTGCCTGACGGCGTGCGTGGCGTTGGCCGGCACGGCGTACGGGTACACGATCACGATCAACGTTCAGTCGGATCCGCCGGGACTGACGGTCCCCGCGGTGGCGATGGACGGGGACAACTACGAGCTGAACGAGGGCGAGGCGAACAGCTTCTGGGTGCGTTCGACCAATGCGCATCCCGGTCAGACCCCGTATATCGCATTCGAGTCGACTTCGTTCCTGTACAATCTGGATTGTCGGGGTGAAGCGACTGATCCGAACTACGCGGACGGCGGCGATCCGCGTTGCACGCCGCGGGTGACGGTGACGGGCGCGTCGTTGCGGAAGGGCAACGGGACGTGGCCGGTGGAGGGCGCTCCGGCGCACTGCGACTGGTACCAGTTGCACGCGCCGACGGCGGACATCGTCATCAACGTGACGTACAAGGCGATTGAGATTCCTGTGACGATGGCGGGAGACGCCGGCGTGACGGGTCCGGCGGTGGTCTATCACGATGCGACGGACCATACGGCGGTGTTCAGTGAGATGCCGGGCTACGACGTGACGAACGTTACGGCGTCGAACGGCACGCTGACGGACAACGGCGACGGCACGTGGTCGCTCACGGACGTGACGGAGTTCGCGGGCGTGACGTTGACGGTCACGGCGAGCATCATCGACCCGGTGAGCGTGCCGGATGCGGCGCTGCAGGACGAAGCGGCGGCGCAGGCTGCGCTTGAGGCGCTTGGCCTGAACGTGGCGATCGAGTATGAGTACAACGATGATGTCGCGGCGGGTCAGGTGATCAGCCAGTCGGTCGCGGCGGGCACGACGGTTCCCGGCAGCGGCGTGACGACCGTGACGTTGGTCGTGTCGCTTGGGACGGCGCCTCCGGTTCCGGCGGCGGGCGTTGCGGCGCTGGGCGGTCTGATGCTTGCGTTGGCCGCGGCCGGCGCGGGCCTGGTTCGCCGTCGCGTGAGCTAGTCATCGAGCGATAGCGTTCGCCTTCGTGCGGACGAGACGACTTGCCCCGGGAGACCTGACGCGGTCTCCCGGGGCTTCTTCTTGGTGCTGGCCGGTAGCCTTGCGCGCGTCGGCCGCGGCGGGCTACTGGTTCTGCAGCTCGTCGATCATGGCGGCGATGTTCTCGGGCTTGGCATCCTTCGGGATGGCATGGGCGGGGGAGGCGATGAAGCCGCCGTTCTTGCCGATCTCGGCGATAAGGCGGCGGACCTCCGCGCGCGTCTCGTCCGGCGTGCCGTAGGGGAGGGTCTTCTGGGTGCTGATGCCGCCGTAGAAGCTGAGCCTGTCGCCGAACTGGGCCTTCATGTCGTAGACGTCCATCACTTCGGGCTGGAACGGGTTGAAGCAGTTGAGGCCGCATTCGATGAGGTCGGGGAAGAGGGCGTCGACCTTGCCGCAACTGTGGATGAAGACGAACTTGCCGTGGTCGTGGACGGCCTGGTACATGCCGCGGACGCGGGGTTTGATGAAGGCGCGCCACATCTCGGGGCCCATGATGACGCCGCGTTGGGCGCCCCAGTCGTCGCCGAACATCATGGCGTCGATGTCGTGGCTGCAGACTTGCTCGATGACGGCGAGGTTGAACTCGAGGATACGGTCAAGGAGGGCGCAGGCGAAGTCCGGGTCGGCGACGAAGTCGAGGAGGAGGTTCTCCATGCCGTATAGGGTCCAGGCGCGCTCGAAGAGGCTGAAGCCGAGGTTGGCGACGACGAACTGGCCGTTGCGGTTGCGGATGACCTCGTCGTAGTCGGCGTATCGGCGGGGATCGCGGGGATCCGGCAGCACGAGGTCGTCGAAGGTCTCGCGGGTGACGACCTGGTTGCAGACGACGCCGATGTCTTTGTCGACTTCGCGGTTCCACTGGACGCCGAACTCGTCCTCCCAGATGTTGGGGGCGACTTCGCGCCAGGCGATCTGGCCGCCGGTGTCGAGCACGGTGAGGCAGTTGCCGAGCTTGGCGGCGAAGTCGGGGTCCTGATAGTAGTCGATCATGGCGCGATAGGCGCCGTCGGTGAACCCGATGCAGTACGGGGTGACGTCCGGCTGCTCATGGTTCAGGCAGGCGAGGACGCGTTCGCGGTTGGTCATGGTAGAGTTCCCCCTGGTTCCGTGTGAATCCGGGGACCCCGGCGGGGCCCATTCAACTTCGGCTCATAGCGTACAGGATCCGGGCGGCGCCGGGCGAGCGGCGCGGCCGGAGATGCGCGATGCGTCGGGCGTCAGTCCTGATCGTCCGAACGCTGCAGGGGGCGCTTCCGGACGGAGAAGGCCTCGGCGGGGTTGTCGCGAGTGATGCGGGAGATGTCGGCGTCGGTGCAGCCCGCCACGCGCAGCGCGGGGATCGCCTCGGTGCAGAGGAGCTCGAAACCGCGGAAGTCTCCGCCGCCGGGTTCGCCGACGGTGTACCATCCGGCGTCGTGGGATAGCATGACGCGGTGGAGGAGGCCGCGCTCGCGCATGGCGTTGACGAGGGCGGTGTGGGCGCTGACGGTTCCGGGGGCGAGGCCGTCGAACTCGATCCAGACGCCTTCGCGTGCGGCATATTCGTGGAGATCCGGCTCGGGCACGGCGTGGGCGTGGACCCAGATGAAGGCGTCGCCCGCGACGCCCTCGACCTTGAGCAGGGGCAGGATGCCCGCGATGGCGGCGGCATCCGTGGTGTGGCAGGCGATGACGAGGCCGGTCCGCAGGTGGGCGCGGCACGCGGCGGACACGAGTTTGCGGTCGACCGCGCTGAGGGGTCCGGGATCGACGCCGATCTTGATGAAGCCCGGGCGGATGTCCGTGTTATCGATGCCGTGTTCCCATTCGGCGACCCAGCGCGCGGCGATCTGGTCAGGCGTCTCGTCGAACGCGTGGGGCGGGAGGCCTTTGTCGTCCATGGCGCCGTAGTAGCCGGTATTGGTGAGGATGTGGATGTCGACTTCCTCGGACAGGCGGCGCAGGACGGAGACGTCGCGGGCGAGGTACGCGGGGGTGCAGTCGACGAAGGCCTCGACGCCGAGGGGACGCAGCGCCTCGAGGTAGGGGCGGACGGTCTCGACGACCTCGTCGGGGTCGTAGCGGTCGGGCCCGGTCTCGGCGGCGCCGATGAAATCGACCATGACGTGCTCATGGGGGAGGGTGAATCCGAGCGCGTCGGGGGCGATGGGTCCGCGGACGGTCATGATCTGTAAGGACATGGCGGGTTCCTCGGCGGGTGCGGGTCGGGCGGAGGCGGCTGCCGCGGCGAGAGCCGCGGCGTTGCGGAGGAACGTACGTCGGTGCATGGGACGTCTCCTCATGGGTCGGTTGTCTGGGCCGATGCGTATTCATGATACGCGACGGGCGCGCTTGCGGCAAGGTCCGCGACGATGCCTATTCCGTCTCGTCGTCGTTGTCGTCGGCATCCGTGTCGTCGGAACCGTCCTTGGTCGCTTCCGCGTCGTCGGGCGGGGGCGCGGCGTCGCCCACGCGGAAGACGAACATGCGGGGATCGGGGCCGGTTACGTCAGTGAGGGCGCCCCAGTGCAAGGCATAGATGCCGGGCTGCAGGGGTTCGTCGAAGGCGACCTGGCGCAGGATGCCCTGGGGCTCGTCGATCGCGTGGGCGGCGGCGGGCACAGCGGCGACGGGCACGAGGACCTCGATCTCGGCTTGAGGCCCGGCGCCTTCGATCGTAACGGGGGCGGACTCGAGGCGATGGAGCGCGACCGGGCCTTCGGGCATGCCGTAGCACATGAGGATGGGTTCGGGGTCCGCGGTGCGGGCGGCGTCGGGGTCTCGCTCGTCGAACTTCGTGGTTCCGTAGACCAGGCCGTCGCTGGTGGGGAAGGACTCGCGTTCGAGGGCGCGGGCGGGCCGGTAGCGTCGGTCTTCGTAGAGGTAGACGCCGGCGGCGGGGGGAAGGGCCCACAGTTTGACGTGGATGTCCGGGATCTCGCCGGCGGGGTCGACGTTGAGTTCGTAGATGCCGGGGGTGTAGCCGGTCTTGTGGAGGTCGAGCACGACAGGGCCGGGCGTGAGGGGCAGGCGGAACCGTCCCCACGCGTCGCTGAGATCCTGGGCGCCCTGACCGCGCAACGTGACGGAGACGCCGGGCAGGGGATCGCCGTGCACGTCGGTGACTTCGCCTACGAGGCGGTCGGTGGAACAGCCTGCCATCGCGACTATCGGGAGGATCGCGAGGATGAACGCGCGAGGGGCGCGGCGGCGTGTTGTTGTGTCTTGAGGCGCTCTGGGCGGCATTCGGTGTGACCCCATGCGGGTTCGGGATGACAGCATATGGACTATAGGGAACGCGAGGACGCGCGCGCAAGGCGGCGCTCAGCGCGTGGGCAGGGGGTGAATCCTCGGGAGCGGGCGAAAGGTTCCATGGGGACGGGCGCCGGTCGCGGGGGTGTCGGGTGCGGGGCTATTGACAGCGGGGCGGGATGGGGGCATGATCGAGGTGTGGGACAGAGGAGGAAACCGCGATGTTCGTGCTTGCGAATCTGAACGAGAAGAAGCTGGAGGCGATCCGCCGGTTTGAGGCCGAATCGGGGCTGTGCATCGTCGCGATGCAGGACGTGGACCTCGATCCCGCTCCGGTGGAGGCGGATACGTTGTCGGACTTGCAGGAACTCGAGAAGGAGCTGGGCGTTTGTCTCGTCGCGGTCAAGTAGCATTGGCCGCGGGCGTTGCGTGTCTGGCGCTGGTCTGTGGGCTGGGGGCGGGACGTCCGGGCGTGGTCGCGGCGCAGGCGAAGGCGTACAGTTGGGTTGACGCGTCGGGACGGCTGCGTATCAGTGATCGTCCGCCGCCGAAGGGCACAGACGAGGCGGATGTCATCGTGATTCGGCGCGGGAACGGGCTGGGCGGCCCGGATGCCGCGCCGGAGGATTCGCTGGAGCCGAAGGATGCGGGCCCGGCGGAGGGGACGGGCGACGACCCGATGGAGCCTGCTCCGGATGAGGAGCGGCCGTCGGTCGAAGCGGACTCCCCAGCCGGAGATGACGCGGCGGCTGAGGCTTCGGGCGACGCGAAGGCTCCGGCGACCGACGAGGCGGAGGAGACGGAACAGGTCTCCCCGCAGCCGCGCAGTGTGGAGGAGCGCATCCGCGCGTGGCGGCGTCGGGCCGCGGAGGCGCGGCGGGGCGCGGCGTCTTCGATGACCGAGGAGGGGGCGCCGGCGACGCGGTCGCAACGGCGCCGCGGGGCGGAGCAGCCGGAGGACGACGACCCGGATGGCGCGGATGCTGAGGAAGCGCCGCGTCCGTGGTGGGAGTTGTAGGCGCGGCGCGGCAAGGGCGGATACCCCCAAGCCGCTTGCATATGGTAGCATTCGCCCGTGGCGGAGCGGACAAGGCCGCAGGCGATGCCGCTTCCCTATTCCGTTGGCCGGAAGCCTGCGGAACCGATGCAGCCTGAGATGCAGAGCAGGGGGCGGACTATGCCCCTGGGAGATTGTTGATGAGTCGTTTGATGCGCGGGGTGGCAGTGGTCGCCGCGCTGATGGGACTGGGCGTCGTCTCGGCCTATGGCCAGGCGCCAGACCTGTCGCGCATGGATATCGTGATGCGGGCGGTGCCGGACGGTCCGGTGGCCCGTGTGGGGACGGAGACCATCGATCCGGAGGAGTTCCGCGACCTGTACGCGGCGGAGTTGGCCCGGTATAGCCAGATGAGCGGACGGACGGACTACTCGGATCTGGACCGGATTGAGATGGCGATGCGCTGCCTTCGGATTCTCGTGGAGCGGTCGATCCTCTATCAGGAGGGGGTGAACCAGGGCGTGTCGGTGTCGGATGCCGAGTTGCAGACGGAGTGGGCGGAGGAAGTGCAGCGGCTGGCGCGGGCGCTGAGCCGGGATCGGGACAACCCGCTGAGCGAGGAGCAGGTGCTCGAGATCGCGCAGACGACCAAGGAAGAGGCGCTGGCGGAGCTGCGGCGCACGCTGGTGATCGAGAAGATGCGCGAGCGCATCATGGAGGAGCGCAACGTCACCGTGTCGGACGCGGAGGTGCGGGCGTTCTTCGAGGAGAACAGGACGGACACTGCGTCGCCGGATCGGGTGCACATGCTGCAGATGTTCTTCCGGAAACCGGCCCCGAACTCGAACGATACGCCCGAGAAGGCGCGGGAGCGCGCGGTGACCGCGCTGCAGCGGGTGCGTTCGGGCGAGAGTTTCGCCGCGGTGGCGCGCGCGGCTTCGGATCCGCCGTTCAGCGAGGCGAGCGGGGATGTCGGTCCCGTGCCGGTGCGGAGTCTGCCGCAGGCGTTGCAGACGACGGCGATGCAGCTCAAGCCGGGCGAGATGAGCGATGTGGTGGAGACGGAGGTCGGCTTCCACATCGTGCAGATGCAGGAGATCATGCCGGGCGAAGCGCCGACGCTGGAGAACTCGGGGCCGCAGATTCGGCAGTTGCTGCTGGCGCGCAAAGGGAACCAGGCGGTGCGCGAGTTCTGCGCGGAGGCGACCGAGGGCAAGGACTACATCGAGATCTTCCTGGACTTCGACAAGCAGATTCGCACGCGACCGGACTTGCAGCGGCTGTTCGAGGGGGCGTTGTCCGAGGAGTCCGACCCGACGGCGGGTTCGTCTTGACGGGCGGTCGAGTACGGAGCGGTTGGGCGGTGCTCGCGGCGATCGTTGCGTTGTGGGCGCCCTTGGGCGCGGCGCAGTCGACGGGATCGTCGGACGAGGCGTACGCGTGGCCGCTAGACCTGCCGCGGGTGATCACGTCGAGTTTCGCGGAACCGCGCTCGGGGCGTTTCCACGCGGGGATCGACCTGCGAACGGGGGGCATCGGGCCGACGGTTCGGGCGATCGCGGACGGCGAGGTGACGCGGGTGCGTTGCTCGCCTTCCGGCTACGGGAAAGCGGTGTACCTGACGCTGGACGACGGGTACGCGGTGGTCTATGCGCATCTGGATGACTACGTTCCGGAGATCCGCGAGTACGTGCGGGCGGCGCAGCACGCGGCGCAGTCGTATACGGTCGATCTGACCCCGGAGCCGGGTCGGTTTCGTGTGAAGCGGGGGGACGCGGTGGCGTTCGCGGGCGCTACGGGGTCGGGTCCGCCGCATCTGCACTTCGAGCCGCGCACGGGGGCGGGCGACCCGATCAGTCCGCGGCTGTTGGGGATGAGGTGGCCGGACGCGACGAAGCCGACGATCAGCAGGCTCCTTGTCGCGCCGGCGGCGCCCGGTTCGACCGTTGACGGCGACCTCTTGCCGAAGGCGTACGCGACGGAGCGCGCGGCGGACGGGCGGTACGCCGGGCCGACGGTGCGTGCGTCCGGGCGAATCTACGTGGGCGTGGACGTGATCGACCCCGCGAACGAGGGGGCGAGTCGTCTGGGCATCCGGATCCTGCGAGTGATTGCGAATGGGGAGGAAGCGTTCCGCGTTCAGAAGGATCGCCTGACCTACGACACGACCGGGGACGGGTCGGTGGCGTGGCATCCGTTCATGCTGGGGCAAGGACGGTTTCTGCTCGGGTGGCGGTGGCCGGGGAACCGCGCGCCGGCGTACGCCGTGGTCGAGCAGGATGGGGCGCTGGACGTGGCCGGGTCACCGATGGCGCTGCGGATCGAGGCGATCGATTTCCACGACAACACGACGACGCTCGCGTTCACCGTGGAACCGGACGGGGCGGCGCCGGCCGCGCCGGAGGGACCGGAGACTGATTCAGGCCAGGGGACGCTCGAGGTGGACTGCGAGGGCCTGTGGCTGACGGCCACGGTCCGCTTCACCGCGCCGGAGTCGCGGCCGCCGGTATTGCAGGTGAACGGGATGGACGTGACGTCGGCGCCGTTCCGACGGATCGATGACCGCACCTTCCGCAGCGCGTATCAGCCGGGGAAGCGGGCGGGACTGGTGCGCTTGGCGGCGGCGCATCCGCGGATCGCGTCGGGACCGACGATCGTGGGCACGTTCGCGCAAGGGGTCGGCGGCACGGTTTCGTTCGGGGAGGCGTCGGTGCGCGTTCCGAGTGCGGCGCCGTACGGACGCGCGTTCGTGGGCGTGGAACCGGCGGAGGCGCCGCAGTCGAATGCGCTGACGCCGTTGACGGATGCGTGGCGGATGTGGCCGGCGCGTCTGCCGTTAGCGGCGCCGATCGAGGTCTCGTTTCCCGCGCCGACGGAGACGGCGGATCCGGAGAAGGTGCATCTGTATCGGCGTTCGGGGTCGCGGTGGTCCCGGATGGACACGCGCCGCGAGGGCGGACGGCTGGTTGCGCGGACATCGGCTCTGGGTACGTTCGCGGCGTTCGCCGATACGACCCCGCCGACGGTCGGCAGCTTCGAGCCCGCGGACGGGCCGGTAACGAGTCGGCGGCCGCGGATCCGTGCGTCGGTGTCGGACGCGGGGAGCGGACTGGCTGACATCACCGCGACGGCGAACGGCCAGTGGCTGCTGATGGCCTATGATCCCGAGGCGGGCCGCGTGACGTGGGAAGCCGACGAGGATCTGCCGTCCGGCGAGGTGACGCTGCTGCTGCGCGCTACGGACAACGCGGGGAACGTGCGGGAAGTCACGCGGACGCTCCGCACGCCCTGAGCCCGACCGGCACGATGCAACGCGACGGTCCGCGCGCGCCGGACCGCTCCGGGATCAGGTTCCCAGGAGCTTCCGCCCTTCCGACGACTTGATGCCGGAGACGATGCGCTCGAACGCCTCCTCGTTGCTGCACGCGCTGACGGCCTCTTTCTTCTCGACGGCGCCCCGCTGGAACAAGTCCACGGCGTACTGGTCGAACGACTTCATGTCGGAGTCGATCTCGATGATGGTGTAGAGACGCTCGATGTCGGCCTCGAGGATGGCGTCGCGGACGATGGGCTTGCCGCCGAGGAGGATCTCGAGGCAGGGGATGCGGCCGCCGCCGACGCGCTTGAGGAGGCGCTGGCAGACGACGCCCTGCAGGGAGTAGGCGAGCTCCTGTCGGATGAGGTCGCGTTCGGCTTGGGGGAAATAGCTGATGACGCGGTTGACGGTGTCGACGGCGGTCATGGTGTGGAGCGTGCTGAAGACCAGGTGGCCGGTCTCGGCGGCGCTCAGGGCGGCGCGGATGGTGTCGACGTCGCGCATCTCGCCGACGAGGATGATGTCGGGGTCCTCACGGAGGGCGCCGCGCAGACCGTTGGCGAAGCTGAACGTATCGCGGCCGACCTGACGCTGGGAGATGATGCTCCTCTTGTCGGTGTAGACGTACTCGATCGGGTCCTCGATCGTGATGATATGGGAGTGGCGCGTGTTGTTGATGTGGTCGACCATCGCCGCGAGGGTGGTCGACTTGCCGCTGCCCGTGACGCCGCAGACCAGGAAGAGACCGCGTTGCTTGTCGCAGACGGACCGGACGACGTCGGGGATGTTCAGGGTGTCGAAGGGCAGGGGATCCTCGGGGATGAGTCGCACGGCGAGGGCCATGGCGCCCTGCTTGTAGTAGCCGCTGCAACGCAGATAGCCGATGCCGGCGGCGTGGAACTGGAAACTCGATTCGCGTTCCGCCTCGAGCTTGGCGACCTCCTCGTCGCTGCCGAGCTGATGGACGATCTCCTCCATGTCTTTCGCGGAGAGCGGGGGCATGTCGAGAGGGGCCAGGTCATTATCGACGCGGATGTAGGGGGGCGATCCGGCGCGCAGGTGCAAGTCGGACGCATTGCGCTCCTGCATGGTTTCGATCATGACATTGATGTTGAAGCCGTGGGCTTTGTAGCTCTGTACGGTCACCTTCCAGGACATCGACCGCAGCGACGCGACGACGTTGGCTTCGACGACCTTATCGACAGGGATGAGTTGGCGCAGTTGGCGCCACTCGAAGCCGGGGAGGGAGAGGATGCACTTCCCGTCTTTGAGCTGGGCCTGGGACGGGATCTGGGACTTCGCCAGCTCCTGCCCGACGGCCTCCGGGGAGACGCCCTCCTTGACGTCGAACTCGACGCGCCAGCGGTCGACGCGGGTCTTCATGGCGGCGGACTGGACGTAGATGCGGCAGTGCTGCGTGACGAAGAGCACCTCGGACGGAATGCCGGCCTGACGGATGAGCTCTTGGACTCCGACGTGCACCACATCCATAATGGTGCTGGTGGATCGGGTGCCGATGAACATAGAAACCCCCTGTTGGATGGGCCTTAACGGTCTTCAGCAGTGTAGGCAGGCGTACGGCGGCCTAACCCGCGAAGCGTAGCACGCCCCCCGAAATCTTGTCAAAAACCCGGAAGTCCCGTGGACTGCGTCAGCGGAACCGCCATGGCGATGCGGCGGGGGGAGCGCCGTTGCGGATGGNNGGAGCCCCCCCGAGCCGACGCGGGCCCGGACTGAGGTTGGGGACGGGGCGTTCGGCGTGCCATAATCGGGGTTCCCCGCTGGCATGAACCAAGGAACCGCCCCGATGAAACCCTGGCAAGTCATTTCGCGTCGTCGCATCGTGCAGAAGGACCCGTGGCTGCGGCTGTATGAGGAGGAGGTGGAGCTGCCGAACGGGCGCCGCATCCCGGATTATCTGACGACCGAGGAGCCGGACGTGGCGATGATGTTCGCGGTGACGACGGACGACCACGTGCTCCTGGTGGAGCAGTACAAGCATGGGATCCGGGGCGTGGCGCTGGACTTGCCCGCGGGCTATGTCGACCCGGGCGAGGACCCGTTCGACGCGGCGCGACGCGAACTCGAAGAGGAGACGGGACACCGGGGCGCGGACTGGACCCCGTTGGGCGCATACTACTACAGTGAGAACCGGCATCAGTCCCGCTTTCACTATTACTTGCTCCGGGGCGCCCAGCCGACGGGGCGCGTGCATCTCGATGAGACCGAGGAGCTGATTGTGCATCGGATGCCGCTGGCGGAGATCCCCGATCTGATCGCCTCCGGGCGCGTGTGCGGCATCCACTCGGCGCTGGGGCTGTACCGGGGACTGGACGCGCTTGGGCCCGGGCCGTCGTCGAATCCGGGAAAGCGGTGAAATCGCGCGAACGGCTTTGGTACACTAACGGTTCATTTGGGAGTTTCATGGGGATCGAAGGCCATCGCACGGTGTAGGTGCGGGGGGCGGCCTTCTTCTCCCAAGGGGTAGTAAGAGGGAACCGTCATGCAGTTGCTCACCGCCGCACGTGCATCCCGTCCGCCTTGTCCCGCGCTCACCGCGCTCACCGTCTTCCTGATGCTGCTCGCATGCGGCGCCGCGTCGGCCCAGGCCGACGATGCCGTCGCCGAGACGCCGGGGTCCGAGGGCCCGGTCGCGCTGTCGGATCCGTTGCGCGTGGTCGAAGTCGATGATGATGAGGCGTTCGATTCATCCGACGCGCCGATGACCGCGGACGAGCGGAAGGACGAGTACTGGTATCTGATCGTGGGCGCGGCGAACGTCTGGCCGCGACTCGAGGAGAGCAGCGCGGAGATCGATCGCGACATCAACGGCCTGTTCCGGCCGCTGCTGCCGCGCTGGAACGAGCCGACGATGTTCGCCGACTGGCGCGCCTGGGGCAAGCTGTGGGACGTGCACCTCGGCATCGGCCGCAGCCTCACCGACAAGTGGTCGGTGTTCACGACCGTCGGCGGCATCGCGGGTACGGTGCGCACCCGGAACGACTACTTCCCGCTCGGCATCCCCGCGGAGGTCTACACGAAGTTCGAGCGCAAAGTGTGGTTCGTGTCGGCGGGCGTCGACTACTACCCCTGGGGCAAGGCGTCGCTTGATGGGGCGACCAAGGGGAACCACTGGATCACGAAGCGACTGTTCGCGTCGCGTCCGTATCTCGAGGCCGGCGCCGGCTACGTGAACATCTACACCGTGGGCCAGGTCAAGGTGAGCGTGCCGCTGCTGGACGACATCGCGAAGGTGAAGCACGCGGAGTACTACGACGTGTTCTACCTGAGCCCGCGCATCGGCCTGGATGTGCCCCTCACGGATCGCACGACGCTGGCGCTGATGGGCGGCTACCTGTTTTTCCTGCAACACCCGGACGAGTTCAGCTCGCAGTCGTACTACATCCTGTTCAAGCATCGCCTGTAGTAGTTTGCTAGACAGGATTTACGGGATTGACATGATGGGCGCGGACGGGGGCGCGCATGGGCGCCCCCGTCCGCCTGAGCGTCACGATTGCGCGGGGGCGGTGAGTGCGGCGCGGGCGGTCGCGATGCCGTCTTCGCCGAAGTACATCTCCGCGTCGGGAAGGGCCTCAGCCTCGCGCAGGGCCTTGTGGGCTTCCGAGACGCGCTGCGTCTCGCGTGCGCAGTGGGCGAGGCGCCGGGCCACGACCGGGTGGAAGTACTGCTTCACGTAGGGATGTCGCAGGATCTCGCGGTAGAGGTCGAAGGCGGCGTCGTAGTCGGGGGTCGCCTCGGCGACCTTCTCGCCCAGCAGCACGGCGGCGAGCTCGAAGCGGAGCTGGTCGCGCAGCGCTTCGGAGGGGGCGCTGGCGAGGGCGGTCTGGTACCGCGCGACGGCCTCCGCCTGGACGGGGCGTTCGCCTTTCATGTACGCCCGCGCGGCCAGAACGTCGACGGTCTGAGCCTCTGCGGGGTCGACCTCGAGGACGGTGTAGAACCGCCCGGAAATGATCAAGGCTGCATCCTCGCCGCCCCCAGCGGTTACGGCCGCATCGATCACGTCCAGCAGCGTGCCGCCTACGATCTCGAAGCCGATCCTGCGCTCGTTGGCCACGGGTCGATCAAGCCTGATCCCTCCGCCGACGGAGAACTTGATGGGGTCGGCGGTGTCCTGCGTCAGGGCGTACAACTGGCTGCGGACGCCCTCCAGGTTTCCCTCGAACGCAAGATGGGCGACGGGGATGTTCAGCCGGGAGTCCGGATCGGCCAGCTCGGCCCGGGGAAGGAAGAGCGGGTTGCCGCGTTCCGATCGCATCCACATGTAGTCTGGGAGACGCTCCACAATCGCGTCCAGAATGGATGCCAGGGTCGGCTCCTCGAGGCGGAAGGTGACCGAGCGATGCTCGAACCCGGGTGCACGGAGGTCGCCCGCAGGGAAAGTGTCCTCCTGCGAACTCCAGTAGGTGATGGGGATGCCCGCGTGTTTGGAGGCCTCGTAGACGGCTTCCGATGAGCGAAGCTCGTGGGCCTCGAACGGGGCGAGCTTCGTCGTGAACACCGGGTCGGCCGTCGGGTCCGGAGCGGCCGCCGCCGCCCCGGCGCACAGCAGCACAACGGCAAGGTACAGAGGAATGTGGTATCGCGTGATCGTCGACATGGCTACAACCTCCTGTCATATGCCACGGCCGAGATCACCATAGCGCTGCGGCCTGGAAATGTCAACGGTACACAATTTCTCCGCGGCGAGGCGGGGATGGTCAGGTCTTGATGCGCTGGATGAGGTTGGTGGTGGACTTGCCTTCGACGCCGGGGACGAGGGCGATGGCGCCGCCGTAGGACTCGACGACGCGGCGCTCTTCCTGCACGATGGTGTCGATGGTGTAGTCGCCGCCCTTGGCGTAGACGTCGGGATGCAGGGCCTCGAGCAGGGGGACCGTGGTGGGGTCGTCGAAGATGATGACGTAGCGGACGCATTCGAGAGCGGAGAGGACGATGGCGCGCTCGTCCTGGGGCACGACGGGGCGGGTGGGGCCCTTGATGGCGCGGACGGAGGCGTCGCTGTTGAGGCCGACGATGAGGGCGTCGCCGCAGGCGGCGGCGCGTTGGAGATAGGTGATGTGGCCGGCGTGGAGGATGTCGAAGCAGCCGTTGGTCCAGACGACGCGCTTGCCGGCAGCCTGCAGCTCGAGGACGGCCTCGCGGAGTTCGTCGAGGGTCTTGAGCTTGGCGGGGGCGCCGGCGCTGCGGGCTTCGCGCAGGATGTGCGCGGCCGGCACGGTGACCACGTTGGGCTGGCGGACGGCGACGCCCGCGGCGAGGTTGGCCAGTTCGGCGGTCTCGGCCCAGTCCGCGCCGGCGAGGCGCGCGAGGGTGATCGCGGCGGTCACGGTGTCGCCCGCGCCGGTCACGTCGACGACTTCGTGCGGGGCGACGATGGGGGGGCGCGTGATCGGGGCCTCGCCCGCGCGGTACACGGTGACGCCGGCGGGGCCGCGGGTGATCGCGGCGACCTTCGCGACGCGCGTGAGCTTCTCGGCGGCCGCGGCGAGGGTCGTTTCGTCCGTCACGTCGATCCCGACGCCGATGCCCGCTTCGCGGTCGTTCGGCACGACGACGTCGAACCCGGCGAACTTGCCGATGCGGCCGCGGGAGTCGCCGACGGAGAGCAGGTTGTGTTCGCGGGCGGCGGAGACCACGGCCTCGAGCACGCGCTCGGTGACGACGGACGCGACCTGGTCGACGACGACGATCGCGTCGACTTGCGGCGCGATGTCGCGGATGCGGGCGATCACCGCGTCCTCCGTGTCGCCGGAGAGGAACGTCGGGGCCGGGGTGTCCGTGCGGAGCACCTCTTGCATGGGGATGTTGTGGCCGCCGGCCTTGAGCTTGCCGTACGTGTTGGTCGGGCGGTCCGGGGCGACGACGACGCCGCTGACGTCGACATTGCGCGCGGCGAACTCCCGCAGCACGATATCGGCGTTCGGGTCCGCGCCGACGTAGCCGACCATGTGGGTCGTCGCGCCCATCGCGGCGAGATTGCAGGCGGCGTTGCCGGCGGCGCCGGGGTTGTGGCGGCGATCCAGCACCTCGAACACGGGGATCGGGGCCTCGAGGCTGACGCTCGTCACGCGGCCGAACACGTTCTCGTCGAGGTAGATGTCGCCGACGACGAGCACGCGGGCGCGCGCGAATGCGGATACGAGCTCTTCAACACGGTTCGGCAGCATGGAGGGACTCCTGTTTGGGCGTGGAATGCGGTCGAATTGTAGTAAAGGCGGGGGGAACCGTCAAACGGGATGGCAGAGCGCGCCGCGCGGGCGACGGCGCGGCGGCCAAAGTCGTTGCGTAGCGACATGCGCAGTAGTATATAGGGTGGATACGCAGAGCGGCGGCCGCCGCGGTTGCGGGCGCCGTCGTGCGGAGGGTTGACGTGAACGGGGGATGCAGAGCGTCCCGGGCGACACCAGGTGTCAGGAGGCGGCGCCATGACTCGACTTGCACGCGTGATCTTTCTGATCGCTGCTCTATTCGCGATTCCGTTGCTTGCGGCGGGGCAGGTGCTGATCAACGAGGCGATGTCGTCCAACGCGGACGGTCTGACGGATGAGGACGGGGATCACCCGGACTGGATCGAGCTGTACAACGCGGGTCCGGACCCGGTGGACCTCGCCGGCTGGGGGCTGAGCGACGACTACGGCGAGCCGTTTCGATGGACGTTCCCCGCGGTGACGATCGCGCCGGGCGGCTGGGTGGTCGTGCTTGCTTCCGGGAAAGACCGACGTCCGGCGGACGGCGACTGGACCGGCGGCGTGATGCGCGAGGTGTTCGAGGGCATCGGCGGGGCGGATGTCGATGCGCTGTTGACGCACCCGCGCTACCCGGACCAGCCGGACGATCGGCATCTGCTGCGCCGGTCGTTCGAGACGCCCGTCAACGTGGACGATGCATACGGCCAACGGGTGCACGGCCACATCGAAGCGCCGCAGACGGGTGCGTACCGGTTCTGGATCGCCGGCGACGACGCGGCGCGCCTGTACTTGAGCACCGACGCCTCGCCGGCGAACGCGGCGGAGATCGCCTCGGTTCCCGGATGGACCAACCCGCGCGAGTGGACCAAGTACGCCGCGCAGCAGTCGGAGCCGATCGCGTTGGTTCAGGGGCAGCGGTACTACATCGCGGCGGTGATGAAAGACGACGTGGGCAGCGACCACCTGTCGGTGGCGTGGGAGCTGCCGGACGGGACGACGCAGGGGCCCATTCCGGGCGATCATCTCCATTGGGGCGCGCCGGAACTGCACGCCGACTTCGCGATCAGCGCGTCGGGCGAGGAGCTGCTGCTTACGGCGCCCGGCGGCGTGCGTGTGGACGAGGTGGTCGCGCCCGCGATGCCGCGAGACATCAGCTATGGGCGGCAGCCGGACGGCGCCGACGCATGGGCGTTCTTCGATGCGCCGACGCCGGGAGCGGCCAACGCGGCGACGGGCTACGCGGGGGTGACGGACCCGCCGACGTTCTCTCAGACCGGCGGCTTCTACACGGACCCGGTCGCGCTGACCCTCGCGCCGCCGAGCACGGACCCGGATGCCGAGGTGTACTACACGCTGGACGGGTCGGACCCGGACCCGGAGCGGGCGGTGACCTACGGGCCGAACCTGGTGGAGAACCCGAGCTTCGAGACGCCGCTCGCGACGTCCGTGCCGTGGCCGGGATACTTCCACGACCAGACGCCGCCCGTCGAGATCCCGGGGTGGACGTTCACGGGGAGCTACGGGCTGAACAATAACCTCGGCGGGTCGGCGGAGGAGGGGCAGCGCAGTCCGTTCCATGGCGAGGGACGTCCCATCCCCGACGGGGACCAGGCGCTGTTCCAGCAGGGCGCGGACGCCAAGACGGCGGCGCAGACGATCGCGGGGATCGAGGACGGCAAGGTCTACGAGATCGTCCTGCACACGGCGATTCGGCCGGGCAACGCGGGTATGGACCTGCGGGTGACGTTCGGGGCGCTGGAGCTGCTGCCGGAGACGCGCTTCACGAATAACGTCGGGACGTACATGCGTCTGGCGTACCTGGTGCACTATGACAGCGGCGTCGTGGGCGCGCCGACGCTGACGTTCCACTCGTCCTACGGGCCCGGCGGCGACGTGTCGATCCTCTATGACCAGGTGCTGGTGCGCGAGGTGTTGTCGGACGCCGGCGTCGGCGGGCCGGGGTCCTTCGGCCCGAGCGATCTCGGAGCGGTGACGTACACCTACAAGAACAGCTATCCCGAGAATCCGGGGGATGCGTTCGGTCCGCTGCTGACGCGGAGCTATCAGACGCATCGCTACGCGGCGCCAATCGCGATCGCGGATCGTTCGAGCGAGCCGAACCAGCTCTCGGCGATCAACGCGCAGTGGACGCGCCAGCCGCAGCTTCCCTGGGGGCCGGTGTTCAAGGGCACGGCGGTGCGGGCCCGCGCGGCGAAGCCGGGCCATCTCCCATCGGAGATCGTCACGCACACCTACTTCGTGCACCCGGACATCCACACGCGGTTCCACCAGGATATCGTGTCGATCGTCACCAACGAGAAGCATTTCTTCGACTATGAGACCGGGATCTATGTTGCCGGGAAGGCGTTCGACGACTGGCGCACGGCGAACCCGGACAACACGGCCGACTGGTGGCTGTTCGGCAACTACTACGGGAGCGGGCGGCTGTGGGAGCGGCCGGCCCATGTGGAGTTGTTCGAACAGGGGACCGGCGCGCGGCTGCTGAGCCAGAACGTGGGGGTGCGCATCCACGGCGGGTCGAGCCGAATCCGCACGCCGAAGTCGTTCCGGTTCTACGCGCGCAACGACTACGACGAAGCCGACCTGATGGAGTATCCGTTCTTCCCGGGGGCGACGACGAAGCACTCCGGCGCGCCGCTCGAGACGTTCAAGCGGATCATGCTGCGGACGGGCGGGCACATCCAGGACCACCTGCGCGATGTGCCGGCGCATCTGCTGATGCAGTCGACGCGGGTTGACATGATGCGGGCGCGTCCGGTGGTCCACTTCCTGAACGGCGAGTTCCTGGGGATGTCGCACATCCGCGACCGGTTCGACCAGCACCATCTCGCCCACAACTACGGCGTGGACCCGGAGAACGTGATCATTCTGGAGGGGCCGAACACGCCGGTGGGGGCGGAGGCGATCGATGAAGGGTTGTACGAAGACCTCGCGCTGTACAACGACCTGTACG
Organism: Candidatus Hydrogenedentes bacterium UBA6118; assembly: GCA_002422525.1. GTDB lineage: Bacteria > Hydrogenedentota > Hydrogenedentia > Hydrogenedentales > SLHB01 > UBA6118. The sequence goes on along the minus strand of DIWA01000033.1, from coordinate 79,521 downwards.
CCTTCGTCGCGGCGAACGATATCAGCGTTGCCGCGAACTACGCGCAGGTCGCATCACAGTTGGACATCGACAGCTACATCGACTTGCAGGTCGCGTTCATCTACTTGAACAACTGGGACTGGCAGGGGAGCAAGCACTTCAAGTTCTGGCGGGTGCGGGAGACCTCGGCCAAGCCGTACCACGACGGGAAGTGGCGCACGCATGCATGGGACTTCGACGCGTCGCCCCGCGCGCAGATCCCGGGCAACGTGTATGCGGACTTCGATTTCGACCTGGTGATCAACGCGATCCATCCGACGGGAGGGGGCAACGGCTGGACCCACGGTTCAGCCGAGAAGACCTTGTTTCTGCGCAAGTTGCTCGAGAACACGACGTTCTACCGGCGGTTCCTCAACCGGTTCGCCGACCACATCAACACGACGTTCGAACCGGACCGGGTCAAGGCGGTCGTAACGGCGGAGTACGACAAGGTCGCGCCGGACAATGCGGATTTCGCGAACAGCTTCCATCGCGACGCCGTGCCTGAGAGCACGCGGGACGACTGGCTGCAGTTCGCGGACGTGCGGCCGGGCTACGTGCGGGACCAGATCGTGCAGCACTTCGGTCTGGCCGGCACGGCGGAGGTGACGCTGGACGTGTCGGGTGCGGAGCACGGGCATGTGCGCGTGAACACGGTCGAGATCCAACCGGGGACCGCAGGCGTCGGCGACCCGGCGTATCCGTGGTCGGGCGTGTACTTCGTGGGCGTGCCGATCGAGATCGAGGCCGTTGCGGCGCCGGGGTATGCGTTCAGTCACTGGGAAGGGCTGCCCGCGGGAACGCCCGCGCAGGCGACCGCGGCGTTGACGGGCGACGTCGCGCTGACGGCGCACTTCGTCGAGGCGGAGGCGTCGCAGCCGATTCACTACTGGCACTTCAACAATCTGCCTGACGGTGATCTGGGCCCTGTGGCGGCGGACTACACCGTGCCGGGGGGCGCGGTGATCTCGTATCCGGGCACGGGCGACGGCTATATGGACAGCGTGTCCGACGGCACGGACATCAACGCGCGGTTGGACGCGGCGCCTGGCGACGGGCTGCGGGTGCGGAACCCATCCGACACGCGTGAGCTGGTGTTCGAGATGCCGACGACGGGGTTCGAACGGGTCGTGTTCAGCTACGCGACCGTACGCACGAGCAAGGGCGCGCGGACGCAGACGCTGTGGTATCGCCCCGAGGCGGCGGGGCCGTGGATCCCGCTCGGCGATCCGGTGACGGTGACGGAGGACTACGCGCTGGTGACGCGCGATCTGAGCGGGATCGCGGAGGCGGATGACAACGCGGCGTTCGCGGTGCGCATCCTGTTCGAGGGTCCGGAGGCGGCGGGGGGCTCGGGCAACGACCGCTTCGACAACGCGGCGCTGGACGGCTTCCCGTTGGCGGGGCTGAACTTGCCGCCGTTGCCGACGGGCGCGACCGGGCTGGCGCAGGCGATCGAGGGCGGCGCGCCGGTGCGGATCGACATGGACGCGCTGTTCGACGACCCGGAGGACGATCCGCTGACGTTCGACGTGTCGGTGAACAAGCCGGCCAACGCGACCGTGTCGGCGGAGGGGGCGACGTTGACCGTGACGCCGTTGCTGCGGGGCGACGCGGTGATCGAAGTGACCGCGGACGACGGGACGAATGGGCCCGTTCCGACGACGTTCCGGGTGCTGATCTACCCGGAGGCGGCGGCGCTGCGGCATGGGGGGTTTTCGTTCAGGGAGTGGGACCCGAACCATCCGGAGAACGTGTATCCCGCGCATATGCTGTTCCTGCAGAGCGATGTGGACGACCCCGGAGCGGACGCGCCGCTGCTGTATCCGTACTACATCGCGCATGATGACTATCACGCGAACGACGCCGACAAGATTGGGTTCCCGTACCAGTTGACGGGACGCACGCGGCTCAACGGGCTGGGAGACGACGGGATCGCGTTCATCAACACGGGGCGCGGACGCGACTTGGGCGGGGCGCTGCTGGCGTTGGACACGCGGGAGCTCCAAGCCGTGACTGCGTCGTGGTTGGCGGGCACGCTGCTGCCCAACGCGCGCGTGTACGGGATTCGGCTGCAGTACCGCACGAGCCTGGAGGCGCCGTTCACGGACGTGCTTGTGGACGGGCAGCCGGCGGTCTACGTGCGCGACGTCGAGGGCCACACGCAGGCGTTCGGGCCGGTTCCCCTGCCCGACGATGCGCTGGGTCAGCCGTATGTGCAGGTGATGTGGCGCTACTTCCATATCAGCGGCACAAGCGGATCGCGGGCGCAGTTGCGGCTGGACGAGATCGCGGTGGAGGCGCCGGTCGGCAGCATCCAGGTCGTGATCGGCCCGAGTCCTGCGTTGAGCGCGGGGGCGATGTGGAGCATCGACGGCGGGGCGACGTGGCACGAAAGCGGCGAGACGATCACGGTGCCCGCGGGCGAGTACACGCTGATCTTCAGCGACGTCCCGGGTCGCCATGCGCCCGAGCCGCGCACGGTGACGGTGGGCGCGGGCGAGCTGACCGTGCTGTCGGCCGCATACTCGCCGTTGCTGCCCGCGGCGGGTCTGGTCGCGCTGGCGCTGACCGCGACGGCGTTGTTGGCGGCGGTCGGCGCGCTGCGAAGACGCGCGATGCGATAGCGCAGGTGCGCTATCGTCACGTTGAAGCGAGGGCGTCTAGGAGACGAGGAAGATGCTGCCCATCTGCGGGTCGTAGCCCATGCCCTGGCGGTTGATGGTGATGTTGCTGTTGCCGCCGATGCCGATGGTGCGCACGATGATCCGGTTGCCCACCGTCACATTGGAGCCGCTCAGCTCGAGGTGGGCGTTGGGGAAGTAGAGCGTGCCGTCGATCACGAAGCTCGAGTTGCCGTTGATCGTGCTGTCCGGCAGCGCCGCGTCGCCGGGTTTCTGGTAGTCGCGGAAGATGGAGATGCCGTTGAACGGGCTGCCTTCGGACTGGTACGGCGTGAGATGCACCTGCGTGTTGCCGCGGAGGCTGACGCGCGCGTTGTCGCCGGTGATGAAGAGCATCACGCCGTCGGCGTAGAACGTGCCGCCGTTGATGTCGAGCCCGTTCCCGCTCACCACGTAGATGCCGGGGAGGAGGGAGAGATTGGTCTTGCTGGAGTTCACGCGGATCCCGTCGGGGTAGTAGCCGGGCGAGATCACGGCGGTCTTGCCATCGTAGGAGAGTCCCGGGCCGTCCATCATGGCGCGGAGGCCGTCGACGTGTTCGCTGAACTCGAGGAAGCCGAGGGGATCCGGCATGGGCGGCGCGCCGTAGTGGATAAGCGGGAGGTTGGCCCCGTTACCCAGAATCCTCGTGCCGCCGGTGATGCTGAGGGCGGGTGCGTCGCCGGTCCAGCCGCCTTCGACGACCGGTTCCGTCAGGTTGATGGTGGACGCGTTGCCCAGGACCGCCCCTTCATCGTGCGAGCTGTTCACGTGGATGCCCCCGCCCGCGACGGTCAGCGTCGAGTTGCCTGTCACAGTGAAGGCGCCGGGCTGGTCCGAATGCAGCACGGCCAGTCCGTCTCCGCCCTGGCCGCCGGAGCGGAGCGCGACGGCTTCACGCTGAAGGTTGATCGTGCCGACGCCGAACGCCGGGCCGAACAAGAGCGCCAGCGGGCCGCTTGGGCTGTCGTCGGTCCGTCGCGCGATGACGCGCACCGCGTTGCCCGAGCCGAAGGCGGCCGGCTGGAAGGTGCGGGTCGCGCGATCGAAAGCGCCGAACTCGACGTCGGCGTCCGGGTCGATCTGGACGGGGTCGCCCGCGGCGGCGTTGCGTTCGGCCACAAGCTGCGCGGCGGACCGGGCGAACTCCTCGGTCTGGTTCAGGTAGGCCGCAGAGCTCAGGGCGGCGGCGTCGGCCGCGACTTGGAGCTGCTGCGCGACCCACACCGCGTAGCCGACGTCAATAGCCAGCCCCACGAACCCGACGAACACGGGGAGCATGAGGACGGTCCATACGAGGGAGATGCCTTCCTTGTTGGCGTGTCGCATGTCGTGCTGGTCCTGCGGCCGGGGGCCGGTCGATGGTTCAGGCGGCGCCTGAGAGAGGTTGGGCAACGCGAGCAACTTCGCGGTCCGTCTCGCTCATTATACCCGAACTGCGCGAGATGGGTCACGAATTCCCTACGCGAATCCGCGTGGAGGGTCCGAACCAGCGAACCGCCGCGACCGCCGCGGATGTCACGACACCAGAAAGACGCTGCCCATCTGGTTCTCGTAGCCCATGCCCTGTCGGTTGATGGTGATCTCACCGTTTCCGCTGACTTCGATGGTGCGTACGATGATGCGGTTGCCCACGGTCATGTTGTTGCCGCTCAGGTCCAGGTGGGCGTGGGGGAAGTAGAGCGTGCCGTCAAATAGCCAGCCCCACGAACCCGATGAACACGGGCAGCATCAGGACGGTCCAGACGAGCGACACGCCGTCTCGGTTGGTGCATCTCATGGATTCGTCTCTCCTGTGCGACCAAGAGTATTGTACCCGAATGCACGTATGAGGGAAAGGTCTGAGATCGCGCGAGCGGCCCGGAGGGGCGCCCGTGCAAGATGCCTGATCGCGGGCTGCGGTTTTCCGCGCGATTCCGGGGTTGAAATCCGTCGCAGGATTCAGGTAATATACACCAGTAGTTCGGAACAAGTCGGTAATTCGGGCCGAATGAAGGCGTGGAGATCGGCCTCCGTGCCGCGTTGCGGATGGCGTTGTCGGTGAAACCGCACTATTGGCAGTGCGGACGGCAGATAACCGGGCTGCGGGAGTCGGGGAATTATACGCCGGTTCAGTTAGTTCTATTAGCACTACTCAGTTATCACCACGCATGGAGGGAGGTCCTCATCCCAAGGGGTTGTGCAACCCGGCCGGGAAGGGCCGTAGTCACGGAGGCGTTGCGCTTCCGGGTTCAAAGGAGCATGCAATGCAGACCATTAAGCGTTTTCTGAAGGATGAGCAGGGCCTGGAGACGGTGGAGTACGCGGTGATCCTCGGGCTGATCGTGGCCGGGACCATCACGGCGATCGGCGTGCTGGCCGCTTGGGTGACGGGCCGGTTCGAATCGGTCGGAACCACTGTGGAGGGTGCGGAAGCAGCCGGCGGTGGCGGTACCACATGACCTGTCGTCGGCGTTTGCGGTGTACGCCGCGATTGTATTAGACCATGGGGCGTCGCAAGCGGCGCCCCACCGCTATCCATAGTCAGGAGGGCCGCTGAGCGGATGGATAGGGCGTCTCTGGCGGCTTGGATGCCGTGGCTGTTCGTGCTTGTCGGCGTCGCCGCGGGGGCCGTCACGGACCTGCGCGCGCGTCGGATCCCGAACGCGCTGACGGGTCCGCTCTTTTTTCTGGCGCTGGTCTGGGCGATCGCGATGGGCGGTCTGCCAGGGCTGCGGGAGGCCGCGCTCGGTTGCCTGGTCGCGGCGGGGCCGTTCGTTTTTCTGTTTTTGTTCGCCGGCGGGGGCGCCGGCGACGCGAAACTGATGGGCGCGGTGGGCGCGTGGCTCGGCGTTGAGGCCGGGCTGCTGGCCTTGGTGTATGTGTTTGTCGTCGGCATCGCGCTGGCGATCTACTTCGCCGCGCGCGAGGGCAAGCTCTGGTACTCGATCAAGCGGGTGGGGCAAGTGGCGCTGCGGCTGCTGCTCCTGATCACGCCGCACCGACGCTTCGCTTTCACCGGCGGGTCCGGCGCCGTGCCGGCGGATTCGGTGCGGATGCCGTATGGCTTAGCCATCTTCATAGGCGTGTGGGCGACGGCGGCGCATGCGTGGTATTATCCGGAGTTACTATGGTAGCTGCTCGTGCTGAGAGGCGGCGCGTCGGCGGCGGTCCGGGGCGGCGCGATGAAGGCCTCGCGATCGTCGAGACGACGATTGCGCTGCTGCTGTTACTCGTGCTGTTCCTCGGAATCATGGAGTACGGCTGGCTCTTCTACGCCATGCAGATCGTCAGCAATGCCGCTCGGGAAGGGGTGCGCGAGGCGATCCTGCCCGACGCAACGGACGCCTCCGTAGATGCCGTCGTCGACGATTTCCTCGGACGGAGCGGCTTGGTCGGCGCCGACGCCGCCGTCGAGGTGCGGGCGGACGACGCGTCCGCGGTTGTCGAGAACGTCTTTGTGACCGTTCCGGTGAGCGTGACCGTTCGGATACCCTATGCCGATGTGAGCATACTGAACACGGGCTTGTTCCCGATGCCCGCTGAACTGCGTGCGACGGCCACGATGACGAAAGAAGGCCCGACATGATGATCGCGACCCCGGCGTCGCGGCGCCGGGGGAATTGCAGGGGCTCGGTCCTGGTTGAGACCGTGCTCGTCGTGCTGCTTCTGATCGTCCTGCTGTTCGGCGCGGTCGAGTATGGGTGGATGTTCTACTGCATGCATGTCGTCAACAACGCGGCGCAGGTCGGGGCGCGGGCGTACACGCGGTCGGGCGCAACCGAGGAAGCGGTCGTCGCGGCGACGGAGCGGGCGTTGCAGGAAGGCGGCGTGAACGCGGCGCCGACCGTCGAGCTGTCGGAGGAGAGCGTGGAGGGGCCGCCCTCGATGACGCTGGTCACGGTGTCGGTGTCGGTGGCGTACGCGGACCTGACGATTGTGGATCTGGCCTTGCTTCCGCGTCCGCAGACGTTGCGGGCTTCGGTGACGATGGCGCGGGACGTGAACTAGCCGCGCCGGCCCGCGGGAGGCCGAAGGGAGTGTCATGAGGGTTGTAATCAGCATTGCTATCCTGTTCGTCCTGGGCGTGTGCGCGGCGCTGGCGGCGGCGGTTCTGATCGTGACGCTCCGCGCGCGGCCCGAGGTCATCCCGCTGGAAGATCCGAAGACCAGGGAGGTTACGGTGCTGGTGGCGGCGCGCGACCTTCCCTCCGCCGCGATGATCGAGAGTTCGGCGATTGCGACGCGGGTCATGCAGGCTCGCGAGGCGCCCGCCGGCGCCTTCACGGATCCGACCCAGATCACCGGCCGCGTCCTGTCCGTGCCGATGAAGGAGGGCCAGGCGTTCACCGCGGCCTGTTTCCCAAAACCCGGCGCGGGCGTGCAGCTTGCGGGGACCCTGCCGCAGGGGAAGCGGGCGGTGACCGTGGGGCTGTCGGACGCGTCGAGCCTTCGCGGTCTGCTGTATCCGGGATCTACTGTCGACGTGATCGCGTCGTTTCGGCTGGGCGGCAGCGATGTCGGCACGGCGGTGTCGACCACCCTGTTCGAGCGCATCGAGGTGTTGGCGGTGGAGCAGCTCACCGTGGGGAGCGAGCCGGAGGAGAAGGCCGACGACGATGTCCGGCCGCAGTACATGCGGGGCAATCGACTGCTCGTGACCCTGATGGTGGACGCGAAAGATGCGGAGGCGTTGCAGCTTGCGTCGGAACACGGGACGATCTCGCTGGCGCTGCGCAACCCGAATGATCGGACGGCCGGGACGAGCGACGCGACCGTGCTGAGCGAGGTGAAGCTGGCGCAGTTGGCGCAGATGCTCGCGCCGTCGGGGCGGTTGCCGGCGCCGGAGCCTGAGCCGGAGCCCGAGCCGGAACCTGAAGTGGAGCCGATGCCCGAACCCGAGCCCGTTCGGCCGGTCGCACTTCCGCCGGACCCCATCCAGGTGCGGGTGATTCGGGGGCTCTCCTCCGAGACCGTATCGTTTCCCGTGGAAGAGCAGTAGACACTATGTGGTGCAGTCTGGGGTTCATTTTGTCGGGTCTGGCATTGAAGGGCGGGGCATTCCAGCAGCACCGGGAGGGATCATGAGTACGGCGCGAATCGGACGACGGAGTTCTTTGCCAGGCGGAGCGGGATGGGCGGCCTGCGTCCTGTTTCTGTGTATGAGCGCGTTCGCCGAAAGCACTGATCCCTCCGGCGTCGCCATCGTGGGCGAGGAGAGCCCCGCGGCTTCCACGACCCTGACGCTGGGGCGATCGGCCACCATCAACACGCCGTGGGTGATCGACCGGGTGGCCGTGGCGGACCCGGAGGTGGCGGACATCCAGATACTGGACCCGGACCTGCTGCTGGTGCTGGCGACGAAGCCGGGTCGCACCGACGTGATCATCTGGGGCGAGTCGGGGCAGGTCTGGCGGCTGGAGGTGAACGTCGAGCTCGAGATCGAGAAGCTGACGGAAGAGCTGAACCGGCTGTTCTCGGGCGCGGACATCACCGTCAACCGCTCGCGTGAGGTGTACTTCATCCAGGGGTCCCTGCAACAGGCGGAACAGGTGGACCAACTGCGCCAGTATCTGGACCTGTTGGAGGTGAAGTATGTGGATATGACGCGCGTGCCCGGCGTGCAGCAGGTGCAGATCCAGGTGCGGATCGCCGAGGCGAACCGGTCGGCGCTGCGGCAGCTCGGCATCAACGCGTTCGGCGTCGACGACGACGTTTTCGGCGCCATCCGCACGGGTACGTCCGGCGGACCGCTCAACCCGATCAACATGGGTCTGCCCGAAGGCGCGCCGGTGGTCAAGGGGCTTCCCTGGGAATTTCCGGACGGCGTGAACGCCAGCCCGCTGGTGAACCTGCTGCTGGCGTTTCCGAAAGAAGACTTGCAGGTCTTCATCCAGGCGCTGCAGGAGGATCAGTATCTGCGGATGCTGGCCGAACCGAACCTGGTGGCCCTGAGCGGCGAGGAGGCCAGCTTCCTCGCGGGCGGCGAGTTCCCCGTGCCGGTGCCGCAGGACACCGGCGGCGGAGGCGGCAGCTCAATCACGATTGAGTACAAGCAGTACGGCGTGATGTTGAAGTTCACGCCGACGGTGATGGGCGACAACGTGATCCGGCTGAAAGTGGCGCCGGAAGTGAGCGACGTGTCGAGCGTGGGCGCGGTGGAGATCGCGGGGTTCCAGATCCCGTCGATCCAGACGCGACGCGCCTCGACGACGCTTGAGCTGCGCAGCGGCCAGACGTTCGCGATGGCAGGGTTGCTCAGCGACGACAACGAGGCGCGGAACTCGAAGGTGCCGGTGCTGGGCGATCTGCCGGTCCTGGGGCCGTTGTTCCGTTCGGTGCGGTACCAACGCGGCGAGTCGGAGCTGCTCGTGCTGGTGACGGCCGACTTGGTTGAACCGCTGACGACGGTCAACCGGCCGCCTATGCCGGGAGATCTTCATGTCGAACCGAACGATTGGGAGTTGCTTGTCGAGGGGAAGATGGAAGGGCGCGTGGACGAGGCGGCGCCGTTCCCGCGCGAGGCGACGAATCTCGACCCCGATGTGTTGAAGCAATTGCAGGGGCCCGGCGGCTGGGCGACGTACCGTCAGCCAGAGTAAGAAGGTTGACGGGTCGCTCGCAGCAACGGGACCCGGGACCCATGCAGGCATGCAGAAGCAAGCAGTGCTGTCCACCTATGCCCCTTCGTGAAGCGCGGAACCGAGGGACGGCGCGGTAAGGAGCTGGCCAGTGGCCTCGGAAGCGGAGTTCATCATCGTTGGAGGAGACGCAGCGACGCAGAGCGCGGTGACTTCCGCGATGTCGGAAGACGTCGGGCTCGCGTACGGCGGCGCGTGTCCGGACATCTCCGCGATGGCGAACCATCTCGAGCAGCAGTCGGCCCTGGTCGTGTTCGTGGATGTTGACAGCGCCCCGGACCCGGACAGGCTCTTTCGTCAGTTGGAGCTGGCGACGGCGCAGCACCCGACGACGCGGTTCATCGTGCTGGCGCGTGAGCTCAGCGGCGGCCTGGTGATGCGTTCCATGCAGGCGGGCGCACGCCATGTGCAGGCGAAGGATGCCATCGCGGATGAGTTGGCGGGCGTCGTGCAGAGGCTGGTTGCGACGGCGACCGCGAAGTCGAGCGAGGCGGGCTTCGCGGTGACGGTTCTGTCCGCAAGCGGCGGGTGCGGGGCGACGACGATTGCGGTGAACCTGGCGAATGAGTTGCAGATTCTGATGTCGCGCCAAGTGCTGATCATGGACCTCGACTATGCGTATGGGGCGGTTGGCACGTACCTGGACGCGACGGGGCAGTTCGGCATTGCGGATGTGCGGGAGCAAGCGGAAGAGATCGATGCGCAGATGGTCCGCTCGACGGCGGTGCGGTTCAGCGAGCAGTTGCATGTGATGCTGAGCCCGGTAAGTACGGGAAACCTGGATCCGCCGCCTCTGACGTCCTATCGGCTGGATTCGGTGTTGCTTGCCTGCAAGCAGGGCTATCGCGCGACGGTGATCGATGCGCCGCGGATATCGATGGAAGTGGCGGCGACGCTCGCGCGGGCGAGCGTGTTGACGCTGGTGGTGATGCAGCCGTCGGTGAAAGACACGCGCATGGCGAAGGCGTTGCTGCACGGGTTGCGCCAGGCGGGCGTGCCTTCGGAGCGTGTGCAATCGTTGGTGAACCGGTGTCGTTCGCGGCGGATGGTGCCGTTGGGTGACATCCGGGAGGCGCTGGGCGTGCAAAACGTCGAGTCTGTCACGAATGACTACGCTTCGGTGATCAAGAGCATCAACTACGGCGCTCCGCTGTCGGAGTCGGCGCCGCGTTCGACGGTGCGCAAGGAGCTCGCGGCGCTGGCAAGCCAGGTGCAGGCGAGACTGGTCAAACACAACGGGTCGGCATAGGCTCGCGGAGTATAGCAGACGATGGCGGACGGTGATCGCGGGCGACTGGGCGGCGGCGCGCTAACGACGCAAGGCCGCGCGACGACGGACGAGATCAAGACGACTGTACATCGGCGGCTGCTGCAGGAGATGGATCTGACGGCGGCGCGGCGTCTGCCGGTCGAGGAGCTGTACAACGAGTGTTCCCGGCGGGTGGACCAACTGCTGAATGAGCAGCGGTGGCCGTTGTCATTGCCGGAGAAACAGCGCCTCCTGCGGGAGGTGATGGATGACATCTTCGGGCTCGGGCCGCTGGAGGAGTTGCTGCGCGACCCGAACGTCAGCGATGTACTCGTGAACGGGCCGGAAAAGGTGTACGTCGAGCGCTTCGGTGTGCTCGAGCGGGCGGATGTGCGTTTTCGCGACGACGATCAGTTGCTTCAGATGATCCAACGGATCGGGGCGCGCGTGGGTCGGCGCATCGATGAGAGTTCGCCGATGCTGGACGCGCGGCTCGCCGACGGATCGCGCGTGAACGCGATCATCCCGCCGCTGGCGCTTGATGGGCCTTCGTTGAGCATCCGGCGGTTCGGCACCATCCCGTTGGGCACCGAGAGTCTGGTGGACCTCGGGGCGTTCACGACGGAGATGGCGGAGTTTCTGCAGGCGTGCGTGGCGTGTCGGATGAATATCCTGCTGTCCGGCGGTACGGGCACGGGCAAGACGACCCTGCTGAATCTGCTGTCGCAGTGGATTCCCCCGAAGGATCGTGTGATCACGATTGAGGACGCGGCGGAGCTGAGCCTGATGCGAGAGCACGTGGTGCGGCTTGAGACGCGTCCGCCGAACATCGAAGGCAAGGGCGAGATCACGCAGCGCGATCTGTTGCGGAACTGTTTGCGCATGCGTCCCGATCGGATCATCATCGGCGAGGTGCGCGGGGCGGAAGCGCTGGACATGCTCCAAGCGATGAACACGGGGCATGAGGGCTCGATGACGACCGTTCACGCGAACACGACGCGGGATGCGTTCAGTCGCATCGAGAACATGGTGGCGCTGGCGGGGTTGAGTTTCCCCGTGCAGGCGATCCGCCAGCAGATGGCGTCGGCGGTGAACCTGCTGGTGCAGCTCGGACGCTTGACCGGCGGGCGGCGTCGCCTCATCGCCGTGGCGGAAGTGACGGGAATGGAGGGCGACGCGATCCTGATGCAGGACCTGTTCCGGTTCCGGCAGACGGGGTTGGGCGCCGACGGACATGCAGAGGGCCGTTTTGAGGTGACGGGCGTGCGACCGCATCTCCTGCCGCGACTTGAGGCGGAAGGGATGGGGTTCCCGCCGTCGTTTTTCCAGGAGCGGGTGCTGCGGGTGGTCAAGTCGGGAGAGAAGAAGTAGCCATGCCGATGGGTCAGGATCTGTTCCTCTGGTTGGCAGGCGCGTCCGTCTTCGTCCTGGTGCTCTGCGTGTGGACGATGGGCGTTGTGCTGTGGTACTTGTGGCGGGCAGGGCGGAGCGAACGGGTTCAACAACGGCTTGGGCTGGCGGTCGCACCGGATCCCAGCACGCAGCAGGGCGGCCGCACGATTCGCCTGTGGCGCGACGGCGAAGCGGTCGCCACGACGGTGCCCACGAACCCGGGGATGCTGTACCGCTTGGAGCAGGTGCGGCGGGAACTGGGCTGGAGAACGCCGGTCCTGAGTCTGATACTGGGGATCCTCGGGCTGTCGCTTCTGGTCACGCTGCTGCTTTTCCTGGCGGTCGGCAACCTGCCGTTGGCGGTCGCCGCCGGGGCGCTGGTGATCATCGTGCCGTGGATGGCCGTGACGCGGCGCATCGACCGGTTGAACGAGCTGTTCGTGTCCCAGTTCGCAGAGGCGCTCGGGCTGGCCACGCGGTCTCTGCGGGCAGGACACCCGCTGCCGGGCGCGTTCCGGCTGGTGGCGGAGGAGATGGACCCGCCCGTGAGTACGGTGTTCGGAGAGATCTGCCAACAGCAGGCGCTGGGCGTCGGCATGGCCGATGCCATTCGGAACGTCGCATCGCGGTCGACCAACGCCGATATGAAGCTGTTCGCCGCGGCCACGGTGATCCAGATGAAGAGCGGGGGCAATCTCGCGGATATGATGGATCGGCTGCAGAACGTGGTCCGCGATCGCATCAGACTGCACCGGAAAGCGCGCACGCTGACGGCCGAGGCGCAGCTCAGCAAGCGGATCATGGCTGCGGTTCCGTTTGTGCTGTTCGTTCTGATCTCCATTCAGAACCCGACTTACATGGCTCCGCTGCTGGAGACGCGGACGGGCACGATGCTCCTCTTCGTGGCCGGCGTGTTGCTGGTGACGGGGGTCGGCCTGATCAACCACATCGCCAGACTGAAGTACTGAGGAGGGGAGGGCGCCGTCGTGATCGAGTATATCGTTCCCGTCCTGACCTTCCTGGGCGTGTTCCTGTTGGGCGGCAGCTACGTGCTGCGAACGATGAGTCGACGGGCGCGCATCCGGCAGCGCCTGCAACGGGAGCGGCAGCGGCGCGCGCTCGACGATCCCGATGCGGCGCGTCCCTCCATCCTGACGCGTCTGCTGGCGGCTATTGGGGGGTTGTTCGGGGGAAAAGACGCGTCGACGACGTTGCGAGGGCAGATGGTGCGCGCGGGGCTCACCGGGGCCTTGGCGGTGCCCGTCTACATGGGCGCCAAGCTGTTGCTGTTCCTGGGGGGCGGCATCGTCAGCGGGATCCTCATCGGTTTTCTGGACATCGCCGTCATACACAAAGTGCTGATCATCGCGACGGCGGCCTCAGTACCGTTCTTCATCCCGAACATGGTCGTGTCTATGTGGATCGCGCGCCGGACCGAGGAGGTGCGCGTGCACCTGCCGGACGTGATCGACTTGCTCGAGATCTGCGTGGGCGGGGGCATGGGGCTGGATATGGCGTGGATCGCGGTGAGCAACGAGATTCGCGCGGTGAGCCCGATGCTGGCGGATGAGATGGCGCTGACGAACCTCGAGATGCACTTGGGCGAGGAGCGGGGCGAGGCGATTCGTCATATGGCGGAGCGGACGGGCGCGGACGACTTGAACTCGCTCGTGGCGGTGCTGGTGCAATCGGAGCGGTTCGGGACGAGCGTGTCGGATGCGCTGAAGGTGTTCGCGACGAGTATGCGCGAAGAACGGAGTCAGCGCGCCGAAGAAGCCGCGGAGAAGATGGGCACGAAGATGATCTTCCCGATGGTGCTCTGCATTCTGCCTTGTGTGTTTATCGTGGCGGTCGGGCCCGCCGTGATGAAGATTATCGAAGCCTTTTCGCAGATGTGATCCGGCGGGATCCGGAGAAGGGAGAGACCACCGATGAGATATTTGACGGCGCTTGCCTGCGTGTTGGCGTTGGCGGGGTGCAGCATGTATCCCAAGGGCAGCCCGACCGAGATCAGCGTGACGCACCGCCGTGAGTTCAACACGCGCATGGCCGCGAACCTGATGGAGGATCAGGCGGCCAATGCAGTCGCCAGGCAACGCACGTTGTATCCGTACCATTTTGTTGAAGGGTCGGCCCAGTTGAACCCGCTCGGCGAACGCGACCTGCAGATACTGGCGGAGCGGTACGGCCCCCGGCTCGAGTCGCTGAACCTGCGGCAAGGCGACGCGACCGACTCGCTCTACGATGCGCGGAAGGCGATGGTGCGGGCCTACCTGGCGAACCTCGACATTTCGTTGACGGCCGACGCGATCGTCGACGGGCATCCGCATGGCGACGGCAAGACGTCCGAGGAAGTCGTGCTGGGCTTGGTGAAGGCGCGGCAGGGCGACGTGGAGCTGCGCTCGGGCGGCGGCGGCAGCGGGGGCAGCGGGGGCAGCAGCGGCGGGCGCATGGATCCGCAAGCGGGTCAGCCCCGCTCGGCGTCGGGCGGGCAGAGCGGAGGAGGGCTATAGCCATGACGAAGCGGCGCTATGCCATGCATGCGTGCAGACGCGCGGCCGTCGGGATCGGCGCGGCGGTTGTCGTGTTGTCTCTGGTCGGCTGTTCGACGTTCGAGCTGGGTGCGAGATCGCCGCGGCAGGGGCCTGCCTGGCGGACTTCGCAGCGGTTTCCGACGCGGGCCGTGTCCGACAGCCCCGGGTCGACGGTGTCGCATTCCAGAGGGGTGGTCGGACGGGCCGTGACCCCAGGGGCCCTGACGAACTATTCGATGTCTCGGTTGCTGGCTTCGGTGGGCAAGACGGAACAGGCGGAACACCTGTTGGATCGCGTGATCCGGCAGGAGCCCGAGTTCCTGCCCGCCTACTGCGACCTGGCGATGATCGAGGTGCGGCAAGGGCGCGTGGACGAAGCGACGCGGCTCCTGGAGACCGGGTTGCGACATGCTCCGGGCGACCCGGTGTTGAACAACAATCTTGGCGTGTGCCTGTTGTTGGCGGGCGACTATGAGCAGGCGCTTGATCGGTTCACGCGGGCGTCGGCCGCGCGTCCGGACAGCGCGCGCTACGTGGCCAACCGCGCGTTGGCGATGGGGCTCATGATGCGCGACGCGGAGTCGCTGGGGCTCTATGAGCAGATCGGCACGGCCGAGCAGGCGCGGCACAACCTCGATGTGATTACCCGGCTCCGTGCGGGGCGCGACGAGGGCGCCCCGGAAGACGCGGAACTCATGGAGCGGCCGCAGCTTCAGTAGCGGCGTCGTCTCGAGGCGGATCGTTGTGGGCGATGGCGGCGCGGTCGCCGATCGCGTTGGCGATGCGCACGCCGCTGGTTCCCATATTGCCGATGATCTTTGCGCGCTCGACGCCCTCTTCAAGACGGATCGCGTTCAGTTGTTGACCGGGCCATTCGAGGAACTGGCAGTAGGTCGCGCTGACCTTGCCCGCTTCCGCGTGAATGGCCGCGCGCCCCTCCTTTTCGCCGTCCCACCCGCGGAAGATGCACTGCGAGAACGACACGGTTCCCGCGCCTGACAGCCGCGCGGCGTGGTGCGACACCCCCCAGAACGAGCAATTGCTGAGCACGACGGGGGTGTCCGACTCCGGCGCGGTGACGATCTGGACCACCTCCTCGCCGGATGAGAAGTCGTACTCGAACGTCTCGATCGGCTTGAGGCGCGGGTGGGCGACGAACTGGCCGTCGGAGATCAGCATGCCGTAGGGGTTGGTCTGTTCGATCTGCAAGCAGACCATGCAGCCGTCCGCGCCGATGCCGGACAGCTTGCCGTTGAAGCTGCCGTGTTCGGTGGTGATGAAGCGATAGCCCACCTTGGCGCCGTAGACGAACGTGTCGCGGATCGACCCCCACTCGTCGCGGGCGATGATGAACGCTTCCAGGTTCGCCCGGGTGTAGTTCGCCACGACTTGGTCCTTGTTCGGCAGGCCTTCCTTGGGCGCCCCGGGCAGGTCGACGCGCGAGAAGTAGTGCTCGTTGAAGTGCACGCTCTCGATGCGGCCGACGTCGAACGAGGCGTCGACGTAGAGGCCCCGCCGCAGTACGCACCCGTAGACGTTCTTGACGTAGTGCAGCGACGACTGGTTGGGGCCGAGCTGCAATCCCTGATAGGCGTTGATGAAGGTGATGTTCTCGACGTGGGTCGCGATGCCGTCGGCGCGGATGGCCCAGGGGTACGGGACGACGTCCGGGAACGTCTGTTCCGGATGGGCGATCGTGAGTCCTTTGATGCCGGACGACGACGTCAGCGTGAAGGCGGGTTCGCCGTCCTCGTCGCCCCGGCCGCCGGTGAGCAGGAACACGGTGTTGGCATCCATCGTGATGTAGTGCACCGTGTCGCGCCAGCTTCCTTCGAGCGTGACGCCTTCCGGGATGCGTACGCTTCCCGCCATCCGGTACGTCCCCGGCGGCAGCTCAACGACGCCGCCCGTCTCGCCCGCGGCGTCGAGCATCTCCTGGAGACATGCCGTCACGTCGTCGCCCGCGGCGACCAGCTCGGCGAGGCGCGCCATGGCGGGATCCCCCGCGTTCGGCGCGGACAGGCCCACGCTCAGACAAACGGCGAAGCAGTGCAGCGCAGCGGTCATCGATCTGGATCCCCTTTTCCGTGACGGCGTCGTCGGGCTCGGGTCTGTCGTCTGGTAGTCTACCCGGCCCGCGCCGGGGCCGCAATGTGCGGGCTGGTTTCGTTGCGGTCTCCCTTGACGCGCCGCGGGGCCGCTGCTACCGTACTGCATGCGCGGAATGGGCCGCGCAGACCGAGGTAGACGCTATGTTTCCCAGGACGCAGATCGGCGGGATCTCCGTGTCGCGGATGATCGTGGGCATCAACTGGTTCATGGGGTGGAGCCACACGAGCGCCGCCAAGGATGCGTTGATCCGTGAGATGGTCCTGGACCGGGGCCGCATCGCGGACATCATCGAGGTCTACTTGCGGGCGGGGGTGGACACGATCCTGGGGTCGTTGACGCAGGAACCCTTGTCGAACGCGATCCGGGATGCGGAGGACCGGGTCGGCAGGGGGATGATCCGGATCGGAACGCCTACGTTTCCCGTGGATGCGGACACGCCCGCGAACGGGTTTGATCGGAGCGCGGTCGAGCGGATTCTGGACGAGGAGCTGCGGCACGGCGTCGACATCTGCATGCCGCACCAGGCCACGACGGACGCGTTGATGGACAGGTGCTCCCGGACCATCCGTCGGATCGACGAACTCACGGGGCCCATGCGCGAACGCGGGCTCACGCCGGGCCTGAGCACCCATATGCCCGAGACGATCGTGTATGCGGACGCGTCGGGCGCGGATGTGGAGACGTACATCTCCATCTACAACGCGATGGGCTTCCTGATGCAGCTCGAGGTGGACTGGGTGTCGCGGATCATACGCGAGGCGCGCAAGCCGGTCGTGACGATCAAGCCGATGGCCGCGGGACAGCTTCGACCGTTCCAGGCGTTGCCGTTCGTGTGGACCACGATCCGTCCGTGCGACATGGTCTGCGTCGGCTCGATGACCCCGGCCGAAGCGAAGGAGCTGGTTGATTTGTCGTTGTCCATTCTGGAGCGGCGAGACAGCGAACTCGAACTGCAGGAGACGCGGTCGAAGAAGAGCGTGAAGCCGGTCTGAACGACGGTGCATGTCAGACGAAGAGGAGGGGCGGGGAGATGCGGATGACAGCGACACGGATGCAGGTGCTGGTCCTGTGCGCGGCGGCTGCGATGGGCGCTCACGCCGCGGACATGGTGAACGTGCGGGACACGGGCGCCGTCGGCGACGGCGTCGCGGATGACACGTCGGCGTTCATCGAGGCCGTGCGGCTGGCGCGCGAATCGGACCGCAACGTGTATGCGCCGAAGGGGACCTACCGCATCAGCGACACGATCACGCTGGACAAGGTGACGGTGACGGGTCCGGCGGGTTCGGCATGGCCGGCGGACGCGGACGTGCTGCCGAGCATTCGCCCCGACCACAGCGACGGGCCGGCGTTCCGCCTGCTGGAGGGCGGCGGCCTGAGCTGGATCGACATCAGCTATCCGACGGAGCGCGAGATCCGCGAGGGCGACACGGCCGTACTGGTCAGCGGCATCGGGGCCTACATCGGCAACGCGCGGATCCGCTACGCCTGGGACGGGATCCTTGCGGACGGCGAGGCCAACGTGGGGCGCGTGAACTTCGAGAACATCTTCATGGTCGCGATCCGCAACGTCGGCGTCCGGGTCACGGGCACGTGGGACGTGCCGCGCCTGCACAACATCGAGGTCTGGAATGCCGGGGTCGTTGGGCGCGGACTGGAGGAAGGCGTGGGCTTCCATCTGGGGAAGAACGACCTGATCCGTATGACCGACTGCTTCGTGTTCGCCATGCATCACGGGTTTCTGTTCGAGGAGACCATCGAGGGGCTGGAGATCGAGGGGCCGACCTGGGGGGTGATGAACGGGTGCTCGACGGACTTCTGCGGCATCGGCGTCGAGGTGCGGGGCGACCATACGCTTACTTTCAGCGGCGGCTCTCTGTGGGATCACGCGCAAGGCGTGATTGTGGACGGCGAGCGGGCGCGCGTGCGGATCTCCGGATCCGAGGTGAAGTCCAACGGCGCTCCGGCGATCGAAGTGCGCGACGCGGGCCATGTGACGGTGTCCGGATGCTCGCTGTTGCGCGCGATGGAGGAGCACCCGGGTCCGGCCGTCGTGCTCGAAGGGGGACGGACGGTGTTGGGCGCGAACCACATCGAAGCGTACGGGACCGGCATTACGATCGGACCCGACGTCGCGTCCGCGGTGATCGAGGGCAACGCGATCGACAGCCACGGCGATCAGACCATCGAGAACGGCGCTTCGGCCGATGCGGTCGTCGCGATCGGCGTGAACCCGGCCGTTCCTTCGCTGCCGCCGGCGGAGCCGGATGAGGACGCGGAGGAGTAGCCGGGCCGCGGGCGCGTACGCTACTTGCGGCGGACGCCCTCCATCCGGAGGCGCCGGACCTGGATGGCGCAGTCATAGGGACCGGGAACTTCCCACCCCAGGTTCATTGAGGTGATGCGCAGATCCTCGAAGCGCGTGTCCGTCAGGAAGCCGTGGGCCTGCGACGCCTCCAGCGCCTCCTGCATGAGCGGGATCAAGTCGCAGTTCAGCGTGCGCCATTCACCCGGCCGGATCGGCGCGTCATAGAAGCGCGCGCCGTCCATGGTGCAGATGAACTTGTTCGTCGCGTTCGGTTGTCCGCCGTCGACGGCCTGGTGACCTCGGGGCACATCACGACGCGCGTCAAACAGCGGCAGGCCGAACCAGATCATGTCGTTGTGGTCGGCGCTCTCCGGGTTGCGGTTGTGGAGCGTCAGGAACGCGGTGACGTGGGCCGTGTGCAGGTTCGGGTTCAGTCCCTCCGTGACGCGCGCGTCGCAGTTGAGGACCTGAAACTCGAGTCGGAACGGGATCTCGGCGAAGGCATGGACGGGCCAGCCCGGTCTGAACGACTGCTCGATGAGCAGGTGCGGCCACGGCTCGCCCTGTCGCCGGAGCTGCATGTCGTACTCGACGCCGCCGCGCACCTCGAGGATGGCCCCTTCGCCGGCGAGCCCGCCGGGGAACACAACGACGCGTTTGGCCTCGTTCTCGAGGACGCGGGCCCCGTCGTCCAGGAGCTTCAGCGGCGCATCGTGCGCGGAGAAGCGCGAACCCCATTGCGCCAGCCGCCACCGGGCCTCTCCGCCGTCGGGCGCGGCCATGACATGCGCGATCTCGAGGGGACGGGCGGTCGATACGAGCGCCGACAGGTTGAAGCCGCCGGAGAGCGGCAGGTCCTCGAGAAGCGAGACGCGCACCTCCTGACCCGGGGCGTCGGGCGCCGTGAACGCGACGAGCAGCAGACAAGTCCGCAGCATTTCCAGATAGTCTCCTTCGATCAGCGCCGGGGCGGCGATCCGTGTCGTCCCGTCGGGGTGGCTTGGGGCGTGTGTTCTGAGTGAACGCAGCGTACCTTACAGGCGGGCGGCGCGAAAGTGCAACAGCGTGATGCAGCGGAGTCCGGCCGGAGGCGGCTTCACGGGGCTGGTGGCCGAGGTCGTCGTGCGACGGAGCGGGTCGGGCGGTTCGAACGTGCTGTTCATGGATGGCCACGTCGAGTTCATCCGGTTCGGGGCCGGGTGGCCCGTGAAGATCGGCGAGTGGAACGGCTATCCGGTGGGCGGGCTGCCCGGCGCGAACCTGAGCACGCAGCTCGAGATCTGGGTGTCGTGGTTGGGCGGCATGGGCTGATCGCCGCGGCCAAGGCATCCTGATCGCCCTCGGGGGCGTTGCGGGCCCGGTCGAACGCGTGAGTTCGGCCGGGCCTTTCTGTGTGGCCGCGATGTTCGCGACCCGTGACGGCGGCTGGACTAAGTCCTTGTCCTGTAACTGTTTGCGATCCGAACACTGCGCGTAATGCTACTGCGCACTGCGTGATCGTGCATGGTCGCGCGCTGCGAATGGAAGGAAATGCATGATTTCCTCTTGACGAATCGCCCGTGATCTGCGATAGTACCGCCGAACGGGAGGTGCATTTGGGCGCTCTCGTCCGACAGTCCGGGTGATGCAACCGCCCTCTCCGCGCACCGGCGCGGATCCTGAGGGAAGGGCGTCGCGGCGCAGGATGGTCCCGCAGGGGTGCGGGCATTCCTGAGGGCGCCGCAGCAGCGGGCGAGGCGTCGCAATCCGCTGTTTCGGCGCGCGCCGCCGGCGATGTCCGTCGTCGAGAGGAGGTGTGTGACCGGCACGAGTCTCTCAGGGTAGTCGTGTATCCATTCTGGCAAACAAATATCTGCACGTCTTTTAGGAGGACACAACCATGCAGAGGAAACGAACGGGCTTTACGCTCATCGAACTCCTGGTGGTTATCGCGATCATCGCCATTCTGGCGGCCATCCTGCTGCCGGCGCTGGCCCGGGCCCGCGAAGCTGCCCGACGGGCTTCTTGCGCCAACAACCTCAAGCAATGGGGGTTGGTCTTCAAGATGTACTCGAGTGAAAGCCGCGCAGGCGGTTGGCCGCGGGTTTCCTCGACGACCTGGTGGCTGTTCGTCGAGTCTCGGGATCTCTATCCCGACTACTGGAACGACTATGCCATCTCCATTTGTCCATCGGATTCCGGCGCTATCGGACCGTTGGCCAGGGACCGCATGCCGCAGGGCGCGGCGATGGATGTGTGGGAGGAGGCGACCCGGGAGGCGCAGTCCGGGCGCATCGAGGATCAGCGGTGCCTGCATTACCTCGCGTCGATTCCGCGCTCCTATGTCTATCCCGGATATGTCGTCTCCGACTGGTGGGCCATGCAAGGGATCGAGTTCGGTATCACCTCGCACCACTTCAAGTTTCCAGCCGAGCTGCGATGGCAGTCGATGGCGGGCAGCGTATGTGATCCGCCATTGGCGAATATGCAGTGGCATGATGCGGCGGACCGGGATTTTGGTCCCGTGGACGGTTGGGATGGTGCGACCGGCACGCCGGGCTATCCTCCCGGAGCGGCGTCGGGCAGCAACGGCGAGCTGGACGGCACGATCATCCGCCTGAAGGAGGGCGTGGAGCGCTTCTTCATCACGGATATCAACAATCCGGCAGCCGGGGCCCAGGCCCAGACCACGGTTCCGGTGATGTGGGACGTGGTCTCCGCGAATACGGGTTGGGGCGAGACCGGCGGTACATCCGTGAACTTCAACCATGTCCCCGGCGGCGGAAACGTGCTCTACATGGACGGCCACGTGGAGTTCCTGCGCTACGGCGAGCGGTTCCCGTATGACAAGAGGAGTGAGGAGAACCGCTGGCTCGGCGTGGCCGAGTCCTGGCAGGCTACCTCGCACGGCGACGGGTGATGCCGCGTCCCGCTTAGCGCGAGCGTGTTAGGCGAACAAGGCGGCCCGGTTGGGGAACCAGCCGGGCCGTCGCTCTGTTCCGGGGGGCTTGGGAGGCTACGCGACGCGGCCGTGGACGTCCATGTGGCGGTCGGTGACCATCTCCGCGCGGAGTCCCTGCAAGCCGGCGTCGCGGAGCTGGGCGCGGACTTCGTCGGGGGTGAACGCCGCCAGCAGTGATCGGTAGTACTCCTCCCGCAGCAGGTCTGACTCGGACCCGGCATAGCGTTCGACGATGTCGCGGGCGGCGCGTTCCGTGTCGGGTCGGGCCAGGTCGCGCAGGAAGACGAGCGCGCCGCGTCGGGCGACGCGGGCGACCTCGCGCCAGAAGTCGGTCGGATCCGGCAGATGGTGCAGGATGCTGTTTGAGAAGACGACATCCAGCGCGGCGTCGGGGAAGGGACACCGGCTCGCGTCGGCGCGGACGAGGCTGACGGAGGCGGCTTTCGGGGCGAGGGCGAGCATGGCGGCGGCGGCGTCGACGGCGACGATGCGCCAGCTTGGGCGAAGGGCGGCGACGCGCCGGGGGATGTCGGCGGGGCCCGTGCCGAGGTCGAGCGCGACGACGTCGGTCGTGGGGATGTCCGCGGCCAGCGCGACAAGGCGTTGTGCGAAGGCGTCGTTCACGTCGGCGAAGTCGGCGTCGGCGTAGGCGGCGGCTTCGGAATCGAGGTCCATGTATTCGGGTTCAGGTCGGCGCTGCATGGAGGTCTCCGTTCTTTGTGTGTGATGCGGCGGTCATTGTACGGCTGTCCGTCGTTGCAGGCGCGCCGGCGTGCGCGCCCGCTCACTTTCCCGTCTGCCAGAACGCCGGTACGACCAGCACCAGGAACGTGAAGAGCTCGAGGCGTCCGAGCAGCATGAGGACGATGAGACTGATGAGGCCGCCATTGGGGATGCACGAGTAGGTGACGCCTGGACCGACCAGCTCGAGTCCGGGGCCGGTGCAGCTCATGCATGCCAGCACCGACGATAGCGCCGAATCGAGCGGGAGCCCCCAGGCGGACATGACGAGGGCGCCGGCGACGAACACGGCCATGTACGCCGCGAAGAACGCGGCGACGTCGAAGAGGACTTCATTGCTGACGGGGTCGCCGCTGATCCGGGCCGCGCGTACGATCCTTGGGCGGAAGGATCGTTCGATCTTCTGCCAGAGGAGTTTGGCGAGGATCAGGATGCGCACGGCCTTGATGCCGCCGGCCGTGGAGCCGGCGCACCCGCCGATGGTCATCAAGAGGAGAAGGACGGCGCGCGAGAAGAAGGGCCATCGGTCAAAGTCGTCCGTGGCGAAGCCGGTGTTCGTGAAGACGGAGGTGACGTTGAAGGCGCTGACGCGGAGGGCGTGGGCGAAGCCCATGGGGCCGGAGGACTCGGTCGAGGGGGCGCCGAGCGGTGCGTGGCCGAACCAGCCCGAGAGGTTCAGCGTGCAGACGAGTACGGCGGCCATCAGGACCATGATGTAGAACCGCCACTCGGAATCGCGGAAGAACGCGCGCAGATCGCCGCGCAGGAAGAAGGAGTGGAGGCTGAAGCTCGTTGCGCCGCAGACCATGAAGAAGATGATGATCGTCTCGACGGCGACGCTGTCGTAGGCGGCGATGCTGGCCTGTCGGGTCGAGTAGCCGCCCGTGGCGAGCGTGCCGAAGGTGTGGCACAGGGCGTCGAAGAGGTCCATCTTGCGGGTCAGGAGCAGCGCGAGGACCTGCGCGACGGTGAGGGCCAGGTAGGCGATGAGGATCGCGTAGACGCTTTTGCGCATCCGTTCGCGGAGCCCCTTGGGGATGCCTTGCGAGGACTCGAAGCGGAGGAGCATCTTGCCGCCGGTGCCAAGGTGGGGGAGCACGATGAGCATGATGGCGAGGATGCCGATGCCGCCGACCCAGTGGGTGAACGATCGCCAGAACAGCAGTCCGCGCGGAAGGGCCTCGATGTCGTCGAGCACGCTTGCGCCGCAGGTGGTGAACCCGGAGAAGCTCTCGAACAGCGCGGGGATCCAGGGGAGCGCGCCGGACAGGCCGAAGGGGAGCGCCCCGAGGATGCCCGTGGCGATCCAACTGAAGCAGACCAGGGCCAGCGCCTCGCGTTGATAGAACGCGGTTGGGGCCCGTCGGGTCGTGTACAGCAGCAGGGCGCCCAGGCTTGCGGTGAGCGCCGCGGAGACGAGAAGCCATGTGAGCATGGCGGTCTCGTGGTAGTAGAAGGACCACAAAGCGGACGGGACGAAGCTCGCCGCCACGATCAGGTGCAGCCTGCCCAACAAGTTCATGACCAGCCGCATATTCACGGGACTTCCTCGTCTCCCAATCGGATGCGGTGCATGGACGCGAGGCGCATCGGTTCACTTCCCCGTCTGCCAGAACGCGGGCACGAGGAGGACGAGGAAGGTGAAGAGTTCGAGACGGCCGACGAGCATGAGGCCGCAGAGGAAGAGCAGTCCGCCGTCGGGGATGTAGGAATAGCTGAACATGGGGCCGACGTAGGCGAGCCCGGGTCCCGTGCAGCTCATGCAGGCGGCGGCCGACGAGAGGGCGGTCTCGAGGGGGAGACCCCACGCGGCCATCACGACCGCGCCGACGCACAGGACGAGCAGGTACACGGCGAGGAACACGCTGATATCGTGGAGGACATCGCGCTCGACGGCCTGGCCGCTGACGCGGACGGCGCGCACGATTCTGGAGCGGAAGGTGCGTTCGACGCGTTGCCAGAACATCTTGAAGAGCACGAGGATCCGCAGCATCTTGGCGCCGCCGGCCGTGGACCCGGCGGAACCGCCGACGTTCATCAGGATGAGCAGGACCACGTGGGATACCGCCGGCCATCGGGCCCAGTCGTCGGTGGCGAAGCCGGTGGTGGTCATGACGGAGACGACGTTGAACGCCGATGCGCGCAAGGCGTCGCCGAAGGCGACCGGCTCCGATGTGAGGCGGGCGGCCCCTTCACGCGCGGTCTCGGGCAGGGTCGGCGGGCGGCCGAACAGCCCCGACACATTCAGCGCGCAGATGAGGATCGCCCCGCCCAGCACGAGCACGAGCACACGCCACTCGGCGTCGCGGAAGTAGGCCCGCCAGTCGCCCCGCAGGGCGAGGGTGTGGAGGCCGAAGCTCGTGGCGCCGCAGATCATGCACAAGATGAGGATGATCTCGACGGCGAAGCTGTCGTAGGCGGCGATGCTGTCCTGCCGGGGAGAGAAGCCGCCGGTGGCGATCGCGGAGAAGGCGTGGCAGAGGGCCTCGAAGAGGTCCATTTTCCCCGTGAGCTGCAGGGCGAGGGTGGTGAGTCCGGTGAAGATCACGTAGGCCATGATGATGGCGCCGATGCTTTTTCGGAGGCGTTCGCGCTGCATGCGCGGCACGCCGTGGGAGGCCTCGAAGCGGAACAGCATGCGGCCGCCGGCGCCGAGGGTGGGCAGCACAATGAGGAACACGGCCAGAATGCCGACGCCGCCGATCCAGTGGGTGAAGCAGCGCCAGAATGACAGGCTTTTCGGGAGCGCCTCGATGTCGTCGATCACGGTGGCGCCGGTCGTGGTGAAGCCTGAGAAGCTCTCAAAGATGGCGTGGACCGGCGACAAGACGCCGAGCATGCAGTAGGGCAAGGCGCCGATGAGACCCGTGAAGATCCATCCGAAGCATACGAGCGCAAGCGCCTCCCGCTGGTAGAACGTGGCGCTTGCGCGGCGGGTTGCGGCGAGGAGCACGCCGCCGATCGCGCTGACGAGGCCGGCGGAACCGATGAACGCCCCCAGGGCCGCCGTCTCGCCGAAGTAGACGGCCCACGCGGCCGACGGCAGGAACGCGGCCGCGACGATCAAGTGCAGCCTGCCCAGGAGGTTCGCTATCAGCGTGAGGTTCACGGGGTGCGTCTTCTTCCACGCGGTTGCGGCGCCCGGTGCGGAGCGTGGAGCGTGGAGCGTTCCTGCCGCGGCGGCGCCCAACCGATTCAGCTGGAAGCGTAGCGACCAGCCGGGTCCTGGTTCAATTCGGCGGGGCGATCGTTGCGACCAAGAGGCGCTGGAATCGGCGGTGAATCGCGCCTGTCGCCGCGGTGTACAGGTTTGCTCCCGTGGTTGCGGAGCTGCTATCCTGCGCCGATGCACTTAGCCAGTACGGGTGCGGGACGCGGGAAGCCAACCAGGAGCGGTTTGCCAGCGTGAGTACAGCGCCAGACGACAGCCCGGCCCCGACCAACGGGGAGCGCGCGACGCGGGGGCGGCGCGCCGACCGCGAACCCGCGCGGCGCACGATCACGTTCGTCATTGTGTTCCTCATCACGGTGTTTGCGCTGATGGGGGGGTATCGTATGGCGAACGACACCTATGCCAACTACGTGTATCTGCACGCGGTGGCCAAGCACACGGCGTGGGTGCTGAGTTGGATGGGCGAGTCCAGCGAACTGGAGCGGGCGCGGTTCTACCAGGGGCAGGAAGCGCTGGTGCGCGAGGGGCTGGCCGCCATGGCCGAAGGTCGCCATCCGCCTGTCGTGGAAGCGGCGGCGGAACCGGGCGGCGAGCCGAGCGGCGCGCCGCTGACCTCCTGGGAGTTGTACCTGTATCGCACGTTGCGTCATCGGCGCGAGCTGGCGATGGAGGAGGCGCGCTTCGCCCAACTTGAGAAGCTGCCCGGCGCGAGGATCGACAGTCCCGAGGCGCATCTGGCCGCCGTGCGGGAGCGGCTGGAGCAGGTCGAACGGTCTGTCGAGCGCCCCGAGGCGGGGGAGGACGCCCAGCGGGTCGGTCATCCGGACGTGCTGGCGGCGTTGCCGCAACTGCGGGCCCTGCTGGACGGGATCGACCCGGGATCGATGCCGCGCGATGCGTTTGTGGCGACGCTGCAGGAGGCCATGGAGCGGATCGAAGCGCTTCGGGTGCAGCAGCGTGCGTTCCTGGGCGAGCGCATCGACCGGATGCGCGATCGCGTGGCGGAGTGGGGCCCGACGGTGAGCTTCACGGCGCGGAGCTCGGATGCGGATCGTCTCGAGGCGTTGGTTCGCGAGCTGGACCAGATGGCGGCGTCGGCGGATGGGGAGGATGCGACGCAAGCGGATCGCCGGGAGGCGTTGCGCGCGGAGATTGAGAAGCTGCGGGAGCGGCGGCGTGCGCTG
Organism: Candidatus Hydrogenedentes bacterium UBA6118; assembly: GCA_002422525.1. Taxonomy (GTDB): domain Bacteria; phylum Hydrogenedentota; class Hydrogenedentia; order Hydrogenedentales; family SLHB01; genus UBA6118. The sequence goes on along the minus strand of DIWA01000033.1, from coordinate 52,587 downwards.
CGCGCGGAGGGGCGCGAGCAGGAGTTCGTGCGGCCGGTGGCGTTCACGTTCACCGTCGTGCCCGATTGCGGCGCCATTCCGTCGATGGCGATTTTCGCGGCCGCGGTGCTGGCGTTTCCCTGTCCGTGGGGACGGCGCCTGCTCGGACTGCTCTTCGGGACGCCGGTGCTCTACGCGGTGAACGTGGGGCGGCTGGCCTGCCTGGGCTACATCGGCGCGGTCGATGCCGGGGGCGAGGTGTTCACCTTCGTTCACGAATATGTGTGGCAAGGCGTGTACATCATCTTCGTGGTGGTAGTATGGCTGGTATGGGTGAAACTGCTGGTCGGGGACAAGGCGCCCGCGGGGACGTCTTCCGTCTGACCGACGTCGCGCGTCTGGTCGTGCGCTTCCTCATCGCCGCGCCGCTGTGTCTGGTGCTATGGTGGCTCATGCTCCCGGCGTATGCGTGGTTCGTGGGGCATCTCGCCGCCTTCCCGCTTGTCTACCTGCTCGGCATACCCGTCGAGGCCGTCGCCGTCGAGCGCCACGGCATCCTGAACACGGGAACCGAGCTCGCCTTCGTGCTCGAGGGCGTCGCCTATCCCTTCCCCGCCGGCGTTCCGGTGTTGTCGACGGTTGTTTCCTTCACGATTCTGGTGCTTGCGACGCCAGGGCTGGCGCCGGGGCGGCGGCTGCGCGCATGGGCGACCGGATCGGCGGTGCTGTTCGCCGTGCAGCTTGCGTTTCTGGTGACGGCGTTTGCGTTCCGCCACGAGATCGCCGAGCACCGGCGGATCTCCGCCTCGATCACGGAGGTATCGTTCGCGTTGCCCTTTCTGCTGTGGGCGGTGTTGGCGTACCGGGACAAGATCACGACGCTGATCGGCGGGGCGTCGCGGGATTCGGGGGCGTCGGACGAGGTGGAGGAAGCCCGTATGAAGGGGGTTGACAGCTCTGGGGGGCTGTGCTAGACTGGCTTTGCTCGATGGGGAGAAGTAGCCGGTCGCAAGGCCGACGATTCGCCCCTGGCTCTTGGGGAAGAGGAGTTGTCTATTGTTGGTCGACGAAGGACGGGATGACCGGACGGCGTTGATCTGCGTCTCTTCTTTTCCAGGGAAAGCATTGCTGCGGGTAGGCCGCAGGAATGCAACACAGAGGAAGGAGGTGAATGCAGAATGAAGAAACTCTTGACAGTAGCGCTTGTGGGGTTGGCGGTTTCGGGCATCGCTTTGGCGGCGTCCCTGTCCGTTCCGTTCTTCAACGACATGTCGGCGAACGACGGCAGCGGCCCGGGCGCGAAAGCGTTCGTGGGCGTGAAGAACACGACGGACGCCCCGGTCGAGTTCACGCTGACGTACTACGACCCGGATGGTGTGAATGTGACCCCGACGGATCACAACACGTTCATCCTCTCGGCGCAGCGCGGCATCGGCTTCCGTCCGTACGCGAATGACCCTGACGACGAGGGCGTGGGCGCGGAAGTTCCGAACATGAGCCCTGAGGGCACGACGAAGTATGGTCGCGGTTCGGTGCTGATCACGTGGTTCGGTACCGGCACGGAGCTCATCGGTCGCGTGACCGAGGTGTGGGGCAACGTGGACCGCAACTCGTACGTGATGCCGGGCAGTTGGGCGGCCCCGATTCAGCCTGAATAGGTCCAAGCATTCCATATGCTTCACCTCGAGTGAAGGCTATGTTATTCCAGAAAGGCGAGAATGTCGGATGACATGCTCGTCTTTTTCTTTTTTGCCGGGTGCGGGTCGCTGTTTCTCTTTGGTCCACGGTTCTCGAAGTGTCGGACGCCTTGCGGGGCGCATTCGCTGCATGTCCGTATCCGCACTATCTTGTGTCTGATCGCGTGCATACGCTACCATGTTGCTATGGATGGTGGTAGGGATAGGCTTGAGGCGCATGCGCGAACGCAGGCGCTTCCCTGTCCGCCGCGCATTCTGATGCCGCGAGGGCGCCGCCATGCGTTCGGATGACGTCGCTTCGCGACTCGCCGCGGCGGCGCGTCTGTTCAAGGCGGGCGACTATGCGGCGGCCCTGCAAGGGCTTGAGCGCGTGGCCGAGGCGCGTCCGGACGACCCCGATCTCATCTATGGGCGCGCGGTCTGCCTGGCCTCCCTGTCCCGGTACGACGAGGCGACGGATCTGTGCGATCGCCTGATCGTCGCCTTCCGGGATGTGCGGGGCGTATCGCTCCGCGCGCAGATCGCGGCACGGATGGCGGACGCAGAGGCCGGCGACGATGCCGAGGCGGACCTGCCGTTCGCGGATGCGCTTCCCCTTCCTCCGGATGACCTGCCCGCCGCTGTCGGTGATGACGAGGCGCCTTCCAGAGATCGCGAACCTGATCCTGACGACTTCCCCGCCGCGACCGGCTGGGAAGAGGACTGGGACCGCAGCCGCTATGGGGATGGCGAGGGTGACCTCCGCGCCGATGAACAGTGGGAGGGCGACGAGGCCGATCGGCTGGGCGCTTCGGTGGTTGGGTTTGACGATGGCGACGAGGGATCCGGCGCTGGAGCGGGCGAGACGGAGGCCGCCGCGCCGTCGCGTCGGTCGGGACGAGGCGGGCGGTTCGCGCTCACGCTGGCGGGTGTGCTCGTCGTGGCCGTCGCGGGGGGCTACGGCGTCTGGCGGTCGGGCATTTTGCCAGGCCGCGGGGCGTCCAGGGCGGGCGCGCCGACAGAGACGAACGGCGCCGGACCGGGCGGCGCCGCGCGGACCGAACGCGACCGATCGGCTGATCGGCCGTCCCCCGGCGTTGATCCATCTCGACCGGTCGCCGAGTTCCCTTCCGACCGCGTGCTGGGGGAGCTGGACGTGCGCGCCGCCGACGCCTCGGACGACGTCCCGTGGCGACCGTTCGCGACGGCAAGCGGCGAAGTCGCGGCGCCGGATGCGGGCCTTGTGTGCCGCCTGCGTGTGGCCGAGCACCATTGGTTGGATCTGCAGGCGGCGGCCGCGTCGGAGTTGCCGCTGACTTCCGTATACATCGCGAACAGCGAGATGACGGATGCGGTGCTGGACGAGCTGGAGCTGTTTCCCGACCTGCGCGAGCTGGTCGTCGAGCATGCGCACCAGCTTTCGGACGACGGTCTGGCCCGGCTCGCGCGTATCCCCGAGTTGGAGTCGCTCGTTCTTCGCGGGACGCACCTGTTGTCCGACGACGCGCTGCGCGTGTTGGCGCATCTGCCGGCGTTGCGCCGTCTGGACGTCGCCGAGACCACGCTCAGCGATCGCGCGATGGCCTACTTGGAGCCGCTGAAGGCGCTTGAGACGCTCGAATTGCCGGAGGGGACGGGGGATATCGCCCTGGGCCATGCGGCGGCGATGGCGCGGTTGAAGCGGCTGAGCCTGGGGCGCAACGTGACGGACGAAGGCCTGAGCGTGATCGGCGCGCTTCCCCGGCTGCGGCGGCTGCGTGTGACCGGGTCGCTTACGCCGACGGGCATCGCGCATCTGATGTCCTTGTCGGATCTGGAAGAGCTGGAGTGGCGGGGCGCGCTGGACGTGAAGACGGCGGATGCGTTGCGTCATCTTCCGCGACTCGCCGTTCTGCGGCTGACGGGGACGCAGTTGGCGAGCGGCGTGTTGGAGCGCCTTGCGGGCGCCGGCGAGCTGCGCGAGGTCGAGTTGGCCGGAGTCACGCTCGCGAACCCGTCTCAGTTCGCCGCGGAGTTGCGCAGGTTCGCGCAGGAGGCGACCGGGCTGCGGGAGATTGTGTTCCGAAACATGGAACTGCCCAAAGGCGCGCTGGCCAGTCTGGCCGGCCATGGCGCCTTGACGCACGTCGATCTGCGGGGGTCGACCGTGGCGTCCGATGACATTGCGGCGCTGGGCGGTATTCACGGACTGCGCGAGGTCAACCTTGGGGGCGGCGCGCGAGATGATGCGGTCGCTGTGGCGATCGGCGATCTGACGGCGGCGCTGCCCGCGTGCGTCGTGACGGATGGCGATGCGCAGATGCCGCGGCGGATCAGTTTCCCGATGGACGCCTCGCGCGGTGTGCTCTACCAGAGAGACGAGAACGGGGCCGAAGTCGCCATCGGGCGCGCCAAGGGGGTCGTACCCGTTCCGCGCGAGGCCGAGGTGATCCTCGAGACCACGATTGAGGGCGAGCGCGACCTGTCGTTCCTGCGCCTGTTGCGGCCTGACGACCTCCACACGCTTCGGCTGCCCTGCGGCGCCGTGCCGCCGGGTGAGTTGCAGCATCTTGTGCATGTGAGCGAACTGCGGGCGCTCGAGATCGCGGGTATGAGCATCGATGATGATCAGGTTGTCCACCTGGAGCCGCTGTCCGGGCTCGAAGGCCTGTCGTTGGCGCACACGGCGCTGACGGATGCAGGCGTGTTCGGTGTGGTGCGCGCGGCGCCGGGACTGAAGCGGCTGGACCTGTCCGGCTGCGACGCCGTGACCGACGCGGCCGTCGGAGAGCTGACGCGCCTCGCGGCGCTCGAGTCGCTGGACCTGCGCGGGACGGCGGTGACGGACGCGGGGCTGTCGGGGTTGCGCGTGTTGTTTGCGTTGCGTCAGCTCGACGTCCGCGGTACGGCCGTGACGACGGAGGGCGTGGAGTCGTTGCGCATGGCCTTGCCCGAGTGTCGCATCCTGAGCGACATGGAAGCGGCGGGCGCCGAGGATGCAACGCCCTNNCCCGCCGCTGCGGCTGCCGAGGCTCCCTGACTCAGGGGATGAAGCTGGCGTCCGGCTTCAACGAGACCAGCCATTCCGCCAGGAGTTTGGCGGCGTTCTCCGCATCCTCGAGCGAGATCAGTTCGACCGGCGAGTGCATGTAGCGGTTGGGGATGCTGACGAGCGCCGTAGCGGACCCGCCGCGCGCGAGCTGCATGGCGTTCGCATCGGTGCCCGTGCCGCGCGGGGACGCGGCCATCTGGTAGGGGATCTTCGCCTTCCTGGCGGCGCTGACGAGCTGCGCGCCGAGCACGGGGTTGATGTTCGCGCCGCGGTAGAGCAGCGGCCCCTTTCCGATGGCGCCCTCACGGTGGCGGCGTGCATCCACCTGCGGGTAGTCCACTGCGTGGCCGACGTCGACCGCGATGCCGACGTGCGGGTCGCAGCCGTAGGCGCTGGTGGTCGCGCCGCGCAGACCGATCTCCTCCTGGACAGTGGTCACGGCGTAGACGGCGCAGTTCAGTTTGCGGCGACCGACGAGGCGGAGGGCTTCGAGAATGACGAACGCGCCGATGCGGTCGTCGAGGGCGCGCGCGACAACGCAGTCGTTGCGCAGCTCGAGGAACCCAGCGTCGATGACGATCGGGTCGCCGATCGACACGACCTTCTCCGCGTCTTCCTTGTCCTTGGCGGCGATATCGACCCAGAGCTGGTGCATCTTGAGCGCTTTGCCGCGTTCCTCGGGGTCGGTCAGGTGGATTGCGGTGCGGCCGATGACGCCGTTGACGGGTCCTTTGGGCCCCTGGACGATGACGCGCTGGCCGTCCAGCACGGATGGGTCCACGCCGCCGATGCTCACGAAGCCGAGGAAACCGCGCTCGTCGATGTCGTTCACCATCAGCGCGATCTCATCGACGTGGCCCGCGAGCATCACGCGCAGCTCGGCCTTGGGGTTCTTGACGTGGTACTGGTTGCCATGCACGTCCTTGTAGATCTTGTCCGTGAACGACTTGGCGTACGCTTTGCAGACCTTCTGGATTTCCGACTCGAACCCGGACGGGCTCGGCGTGGTGACGAGGCTACGGAGAAACTCGAGAGACTCCTTACGCATGGATGCTCCTTCCGCGATGGTTTGGCGGCCCAATGCCGGGCATTAGAGCACAGCGCGGCCGCCTCGGCCAAGACGGCGAAGCGATCGGATGCGCGCATGGAGGCTTCGCGAGCGAAGGAAGACGCCGAGGGCGACGCCGCGGGGCGCCGCCCTCAGACCGATCCGTCACGACTCAGCAAGAGCCTGCGGGGAGGTCAGCCCATGCCGCCCGCGCCGCTGAGGTAGAAGGTGTAGTAGTTCATAAACTCGGTCGCGGCGATCCAGCCGTAGCTCTGGGGCGCCAACGTGGTCGGGTTCGCGATCGGGTGACGGTCGCCGTAGCGCAGGAACTCCACGTGTCCATCCATGTACAGCACGTTGGAGCCGCCCGGCACGTGGTTGAAGCGCGCCACGCCGTTGTCCTGACCGCCCTCCAACTCGGTGAAGTAGGAGATGCTCTGCATCCAGGCGTCCCACATCACCGGCAGCGTGCTCTGCGCGACCGCGCCGGCCGCCGGATTGTTGATGTCCGTGATGAAGAAGCGCTCGATGCCCTCCTTCAGGCGGCTGAACGAGTCGGGCACATTGCTGACGCCGTCGTCGTCCTTGAACGTCGTACCGCGCAGCCACGGCGCGATGTTGGCCGAACCGATGTCGTCATGCATGTAGATCGTGCCGCCGACGGAGGCGCGCCAGACGAAGTACGGGCACTCTTCCGACGTGAGCGGATCTTGAACCAGCGCGTGGTAGTCGATCTGGACGATCGGGTCCATGGATCCCCATGCGGCGCCGGCCATGACGGATCCCATCAGCTTGCTGAACTGCGCGGCGGTGCGCACCGCATACGGCATATAGCAGTAGGAGATGGGCATCTGCAGCTTGCTGTAGAGGCAGACCTTCTCGATCGCCGTATCGGCGTCGGCCGCGATGCGCTCAATCTGGGCGGGGAAGTCGTTGTCGATCTTCCATGCGTTGCCGAGCCAGTCGCCGCCGGCGTCCGACGGGCACCGCGAGATCGCCGGGTCGTTCCAGTAGTCGGGGTACAACGCCTCCGAGTTGACGCCCAGCGTCACGTGCCAGTTGTTGATGGGGTATCGCGACCCGCCGGGGAAGGCTTCCTTGTTCTCTCCGGCGTACATCTTGTGGATGATGCCCCACTGCTTGAGGTTGTTCTGACACGAGGCGCGTCGGGCCGCCTCGCGCGCACGGGCGAGCGCGGGCAACAGAATGGCCGCCAGGATGGCGATGATGGCGATGACGACCAACAGCTCAATGAGCGTGAACCCCTTGCGTGACTTCATCGTGGTTCCTCCTTGTCTCCAGGTATGGCGGACTGAAAACTGCAACGGGATAGAGCGTCTCTGGTTCTGGCTTTCGCTGTGCCTCCTTTCGTATCGCAGACCCTGTGGACTATGGACTAATTGGAGCATATTCCGGGGGGGTTCCGCAATGGTTTTCCGGGGCGATGGTGAACTCGATCCGAGCGGCGGGGTATCCTGACGCATGCACATGCGCAAGGAAACAGACGACCGACCGGGCTTCTACGAGTTTTTCTGCGGCGGCGGGATGGCGCGGCTGGGGCTGGGGCAACGCCGAGCGAGATCAGTGGGATGCGGCGCGGAAACTCCAGCTCGATTGTCACGTCAGGCGCAGGCGGCTGTTGGGCGCGTGAGCCTGACCGTCGGCGCGTTTTGTTCCCTTGTCCTGCGTGGTACACTGATTGGGAGGAGGGTAAGTCAATGAAAGTGGAGGATGTCGCCAAGTATTTCCTGGCGCTGCAGCACGCGGACCCTGAGGGGTCCCGCGACATCACGAACATGAAGCTACAGAAGCTCCTGTACTACGCACAGGGATACCACTTGGCGCTGTACGGGCGCCCCCTGTTCGATGCGCCGATCGAGGCCTGGACGCACGGTCCGGTCGTGCCGCGCGTGTATCGTGAATACAAGGCATACGGTTCGGACCCCATCCCTTTCCCTGACGATGGGCTTCCGGATGTACCCGACGAGCAGACCCGCGACTTCCTTGACGAGGTGTACAACACGGTCGGTCAGTTCTCCGCCTGGAAACTCCGCCAGATGACGCACGAGGAGCCGCCTTGGCGGGACGCAGACGCCGCCGGAGGCGACTCGCCGGAGATATCCCACGACGCCATGCGCCGCTATTTCGAGACGCTCGTGGACTGATGGGGAAGAAGCGGCTCAAGCCTTCTCACGAGCGCGAGGAAGGCAGACTGCGCGTCACAAAGACCGGGTCAGCGTCCCTGCGCGACCCCCTCGTGTTCTGCCTCCGGCGGATGGCGTCGGGGTACACGGTGAGCGACTGCGGCTCCGACGACAGAGCCGCCTTTGCTGAGAGACTGTACCTGCTGTCCCAGTTGACATGGCCGGAAGTTTACAGCACTCAACGTCACGGTCTCGGCGCCGAGAAGATCGCGCGGGGCAACCTGCGCGCCTGCGTGCAGGACCGGATCCCCGAGGATGTCGCGCCGATTGCGTTCCGATTCTCGGGGAAGAACCCGATGATTGGCTACAGGGAGGAGAACATCCTCCGTATCGTCGCGCTCGACCCCAAGTTCGAAGCATACCCGCACTCCTGATTCCATTGGTTATGTCTGCCTGCGAGGGCATCCCTCCCCTGTCTGACTGTTCCCATGCGATCGGTCTAGCCTTGCCGCGCTGCCTCCTCGATTGGGGGCTCTCGCCGAGTCGCGGTGCGCTTGGACGCGCGGCGGACGCCGGGGTATCCTGACGCATGCACATGCGCAAGGAAACAGACGACCGACCGGGCTTCTACGAGTTTTTCTGCGGCGGCGGGATGGCGCGGCTGGGGCTGGGGGAGATGTGGCAGTGCCTGTTCGCCAATGACATCGACGCGGGGAAGGCGGCGGCCTATCGCGAGAACTTCGGCGGGGCGCCGGAGCTGGTCTGCGGCGATGTACGGACGGTGGCCGGAGAGGAACTCCCGCCGGGCGCCGCGCTGGCGTGGGCGTCTTTTCCCTGTCAGGACCTGAGCCTGGCCGGGGCGGGCGCCGGACTCGCGGGCGGCCGGAGCGGCGTGTTCTGGGCGTTCTGGGACCTGATGCAGGCGTTGCGGCGTGACGGGCGCCACCCGCCGATCATCGCGATAGAGAACGTGGCCGGGCTGGTCACGTCGCACGGCGGAGGGGACTTGGCGGGGCTCGCCGAGGCGATGGTCGCGGGCGGATACCGGCTGGGCGCGGTCCTCGTGGACGGCGTGCGGTTCGTGCCGCAGTCGCGGCCGCGGCTGTTCATCGTCGCGGCGGCGCAGGACGTGCCCGTGCCCGCGGCCCCGCAGCGCGCGGCGCCCGACCCCGCATGGCATGCGCCCTCGCTCACGAACGTCGTCGACCAACTGCCGACGGCCGTGCGACAGGGGTGGATTTGGTGGCGGCTGCCGCTGCCGCCGGAGCGCACGCTCCGACTGATCGATGTCATAGAAGACGATCCCCGGGACGTCTGTTGGCACGCGCCCGCGCAGACGGAGGCGCTGCTGGCGATGATGGCGCCGGCGCACCGCGAGAGGGTAGCGGCGGCGATGCGCGCGGGGACGCGGCAGGTCGGCTGCGTCTACAAGCGGACCCGGCAGGGGGTGCAGCGCGCGGAAGTGCGGTTCGACGGCGTGAGCGGGTGTCTGCGAACGCCGGCGGGCGGGTCGAGTCGTCAGACCATCGTCGAGGTGCAAGGGGCGCGGGTGCGGACGCGCCTGATCTCCGCGCGCGAAACGGCGCGGTTGATGGGGCTTCCCGACACGTACCGGTTGCCCGCACGCTATAACGACGCCTACCGCCTCACGGGAGACGGCGTGGTCGTGCCGGCGGCGGCGTGGGTCGCCCGGCATCTTCTGGACCCGCTGGCGCGGCAGGCGTTGTCGACGGCCGCCGTTCGCCGAGCCGGGTAGCGCGCCATGGACACGCTGAGGCCCGAGGATCGTCGCCGGACGATGGCCGCGGTGAAGGGGAGCGACACGACGCCGGAGCTGATCGTGCGACGGCTGCTTCACGCGGCGGGGTACCGGTTTCGTCTGCATCGGAAGGACCTGCCGGGCAAGCCGGATATCGTGCTGCCGAAGCATCGTGCGGTGATCTTCGTTCACGGCTGCTTCTGGCACCAGCACCCGAACTGCAAACACGCGGCGCGACCGACCTCGCGGCGTTCGTACTGGGACCCGAAGCTGGACCGGAACGTCGCCCGGGATGCGCGCAATCTGGCCGCGCTCGAAGAAGCAGGCTGGCGCACGTTGGTCATCTGGGAATGTGAGATGGGAGACCGAGAAGCGCTTGCGCGCAGGCTGGCCGCGTTTCTTGAGGGCGGCGGCTGAGGGCGCGTCCGTGAGCGCTGGACGAGGTGCGAGGAGAGCGATGAGACGAATCATTGCGCTGGCGATGATCACGGGGAGCGCGCTGCCGGCGGGCGCGGCAGCGGCGGGCGGAGACGACCTGGCCGGAGCGCCGCCGTTTCGCCGGCTGTTTCTGGACGCCATGGTCGTCGAGGCGTCGGAGGGTCTGGAACGCGTGTTCCATGCGGCGGAGAAGCACCCGGCGAACCCGCTGATCGAGAAGGCGCATCCCTGGGAAGGATGGGGTCCGTACCTCTACGGGACCGTGGTTTGGGACGACGGCAAGCTCCGGATGTGGTACCAGGGCATCGGCGGGGAGAGCGCGGACGTGTCCTACGCGGAATCCGACGACGGGATCCGCTGGACCCGGCCCGTCCTGGGCATCGTGTTGTACGAAGGAGCGACCGAGAACAACATCGTGGGCCCGCGGGGCGTCTGCCACATCCCCAGCGTGATCCGCGTTCCCGATCCGCCGTCGGCCGACAGACGGTGGGCGATGTACGGCTATGCCGGCGAGCAAGGAGCGGCGGTGGCCTACTCGCGCGACGGGTTGCGTTGGGACTGGGACCGGCCGCCGGCGCAGCAACGCCTCTTCGAGACGTCGGACGTGACCAACTTTTTCTACGACCCCTACGCGCGCCGGTACGTCGCCACGTACAAGACCGTCAACCGCCGTCACCGGGCCGTGGGCGTGGCCGTGTCCGAGGACGGGCTGGACTGGCGCAAGCCGGTCGACGGCGCCGTGTTCGGCGCGGACGACCTCGACCCCGACACGACGCAGATCTACGGCATGCCGGTGTTCCCGTATCAGGGGCTGTACATCGGTCTGCCGTGGATCTACCACGCGAGGTGGATCAAATACGGCGCATACACCGAACCGTCGGTCATGTACGAGGCGCAGGAGGGCAGCCCGCGCACGGTGGACGTGCAGCTCGCCTGGAGTTGGGACCTGCGGCAGTGGACGCGGACGCCGGAGCGGGCGCCGTTCATTCCGCTCGGCCCTGCAGATGCGTTTGACTCGAAGATGATCTACACCGCGCGGGCGCCGGTCCGCGTAGGCGACAATCTGCACTTCTACTACGGCGGGTTCAACGCCGCGCACGACGAGACGCCCGTCGACGGCGCCATCGGTCTGGCCGTGCTCCGGCTGGACGGGTTCTGTTCCATGCGCGCGGGGGAACGCGTGGGCTGGCTGATCAGCCGGCGCGAGGTGTTCAACACGCCGCGCGTCGTGATCAACGCGAAGTGCGCGGCAGGCGGTCGCGTCGTCGCGGAACTGCTCGACCGGCGCAACCGCGTGATCCCCGGCTTCTCGCGCGACGAATGCGTGCCGTTCACCGGCGATGCCGTGTCGCACATGCTGACCTGGACGACCGATGCGTTCCCCGAGGACCTGCGCGACAAGGACAAGAAGATCCGCTTCCACCTGGAGTCCGCGGATCTCTACAGCTATCTTCCGGTCGACATCAACCAGGACATCGACGACGGCCGTCTCGCGGCGCAGTAGCGGCGCGCCGGCCGACTCAGTACACCAGGATTACCGCGCTCGCGGCGATGCCTGCCTCAACGGCGTCGTCCGGATCTGGCCCCACTGAGACCGCCCCGCGCGGTATGTTGCGGAGACTCGGCTCGGACTCGATCAGAGGGAACACGTAGCCGATCTTGATCGCGTAGTTGACGCCTTGGGGAAGCGATCCAGAGGTGACCAGGGCGGCCGTCTCGCTCAGGCTGGATGTGACGATTCCGATGACGGTTCCCTGGTCGTCCATCAGGGGACCGCCGGAGTTGCCCGGCTGGATCTGCACGCTGGTCTGGAAGTAACGCGGATCGTCGTGGAGCCCGGCCAGGCTGTTGATCTCGCCTCGCGTGACCTTGGGACTCATCCCCTGCACGTCCGGGTTCGGGAAGCCCACGGTGAACACCGCGTCGCCATGCTTGACCTGTGCACTGTCGCCGATAGGTACAGCAACGAACTCGCCTTCCGCTTTCAGGAGAGCGAGGTCGTTTGCTCTATCGACGGAAACAACCGTTGCGGGAACGGGTCCATCGCGGTCGGCGCAGTGCACTGCCAGACGCGCTGCATCCCTGACTACGTGGGCCGCCGTGAGCAGGTATCCGCCGGGGCTGATGAAGAAGCCTGTACCTGAGCCGCGCGGTGCATTCGACGAAGCCGTGACGTCGGGGAAGTCTGGGGCTGCCGGTTGTTCAGGAGCATCGGGCTCGCCGCGCGCGAAGGCAGCGCTTCTACGCTGGGCCTCCGAGACCTCCTCACGCGTCATCGCTTCACGGATGGCGTCCCTTGCTCGAGCGGCGGTCTGGAGCCCTTGCGCCGCCAGGTTGAGCCATTTGTAGGCCTCAACAAGGTCGGTCTGTACGCCTTCACCGGTTACGTACATGGAGCCAAGCGCGAGTTGCGCCGCGTCAAGGCCTTGCTCCGCGGCCAGTCGACACCATCGAGCCGCTTCCTCGTCATTCTGGAGCACGCCCTGCCCCAATGCGTAGTACCCGCCGAGTATCAGCTGGGCTTCAGCCGCCCCTTGCTCGGCGGCCTTCCGCATCCAGTGTGCCGCCTCCTTCAGGTCCACAGGAACACCTGCTCCCTCCTGGTACATCACTCCAAGGATACGCTGGGCTGACGGGTCCCCGGCACTCGCCGCAGAGGCATACCACTCCGCAGCGCGCTCAAGGTCTTGCGGTACTCCAACGCCATCTGCATACAACCGGCCTAAGCTGCTCTGAGCTCCGGCATGACCTTGCTCCGCCGCCATCGCGTACCATTGGCGGCACTGCTCCAGGTTTCGCGGGACGCCGCGACCTTGTTCATGGCTTCTGCCGAGTAGATACTGACCTTCGGCGAACCCGAGGTCTGCGGCGCGCCGCATCCACTCAACAGCCTCAATACTGTCACGGGGGACCAGTATACCGGCGTCAAGCAGTTCCGCAAGTCGGCACTGGGCTTCGGGGAGCCCTTGTTCGGCTGCGAGCCGGAGGTACCGCTCGGCCGTCGCGCCATCCTGTTCCACGCCATCACCTGTCATGTACATGGTTCCCAGCCAGCCCTGCGCCTTGGCTAAGCCTTGGTCTGCGGCGCGTTCGTGCCAATCCATCGCTGTCTGGGTGCTCTGCTCCACGCCCCGACCTTCGGCGTAGAAGGAGCCGAGAACGAACTGGGCCTCGGCATCGCCCCCGTCAGCGGCTTGGCGGTACCACCGAATGGCGTCGGAGTTGTCCTCGTCTGGCGCTCTACCAGCCAGGCACATGAACCCAAGGTTGCGTTGCGCTCCGGCGTGCCCCATCCTGGCAGCTTCCTGGAATCGCTCCCAGGCAATGTCGTCATTTGGCGGGAGGACCTCTCCGTTCAGGTAAGCGATTCCCAGACTGCAGTGCGCCTCGGCATTGCCTTGGTCAGCGGATGCCTCATACCAAGCTTGGGCGCGTTCTGCACTGACCTCGACCCCTGTACCCGTGTAATACATCCATCCCAACAGACGCTGTGCGTCCGCAACGCCTGCCTCCGCAGCCGGCTCAAGGAGTCTGAGGGCCTTCTCGTGGTCGATCTCGACGCCCTCTCCGGTGAGGTAGGCCTGACCCAATCGAGCCTGCGCCTCTGCCAAGTTCTGGTCGGCCGCCCTGCCGAACCACTTCGCCGCCTCTTGGCGATCCTGTGGCGCCTCCTCGCCCCGAGCATACCGGTCGCCCAGCTCGAGCTGAGCTGAAGGGTCGCCTGCCTCGGCCGCGTTGCGCAGTTCCTCGATGCCCAAGCGCTCGGGGGCCTCGTCGGCAGCACTTTCTTGGGGCTGAGACGCGTTCTGAGATGAGCAGCCACAGGTGACTAGAGCCAGTAGGATGGCGGCAACGGCGACCCCAGTTGCCGTGGTCATACCGCAGCGCTCGCGAGACGGTTCCTTGTTCTTCATGTCCGTACTCCCTCGTGTTTCATCCAATGTCTGCTATAGAGTCAGAATATTAGAGCATGAGGTTTTCTGTACTGTCTTTATGATGAAGGGCCTTAAGAGTAAAATCAAGAGCGGCGTTTCCTCGGGACCTGGTCTGGGGCCCGACGGCTTGCCAAGCGCATGACCGGTGACGCGCGCTGGTCTCTTTCCTGTACGCTGCGGGAGGGGAGCGGGTATGATACGGGCGGTTGCGGGTGACGGCGGGCGGGTCTGTGAGCGGGTCTGTGAGCGGAGGGCGGCGAGGCGGTTCGCGTTCCTATGCGTCTGATACACACAGCGGACATTCATCTGGATGCGTCGTTTGCGACGCCGGGCATGCCGGCGGGGTTCGGCGGACGGCGGCGCCAGGCATTGCGCGACGTGTTTCGGTCGGTGCTGCATCACGCCCGGAAGCAGGGCGCGGATGCGGTGCTGATCGCGGGGGATCTGTTCGACGAGGAGCGGGCGTCGGCGGATACGCTGGCGTTTGTGCGGGCGGAGTTCACGGCGTTGGGCGACATCCCTGTGTATATCGCGCCGGGGAACCACGACCCGTACACGGCGAAGTCGTCGTACGCGACGACGGCGTGGCCGGCGAACGTGCGCATCTTCACGGAGCCGCGCTGGACGGCGTTCGAGGAGGCCGGGTCGCGGTTGACGGTGCACGGGTTCGCGTTTGACGGACCGGAGATCTCGACGAACCCGTATGGACGGCTGACGCTCCCGGCGGAGGACGGACGCATCCATGTGGGGGTGGCGCACGGTTCGGAGATGAGCTGCGTGTCGACGGAGATGGGGGCGTATGCGCCGTTTCGCGCGGCGGATGCGGCGGTGGACGGGCTGCTGTACCTGGCGCTGGGGCACTACCACGCGATGCGTCGAATCGAGACGCCGAACGGCACGCTGATGTATTACAGCGGGACGCCGGAAGGGCACAGTTTCGGCGAAGCGGGCCCGCGGCGCTTCCTGCAGATCGACATTGACGACGACCGGCGCGTGACCGTGACGCCGATCCCCTCGTCGCGCCACGTGTATGAGACCCACGAGATCGACTGCTCGCCGTTCGCGTCGGCGCAGGACGTGGTGGACGCGATCCGCGCGCTGCCGGGACCGGAGGCCGAAGGGCGGATCGCGCGGATCCGCTTGCAGGGGAGCTGCGCGGAGGCGTGGCAGGGGGAGTTGCAGCGGATCTACGAGGCCGTGGCGCCGCAGTTCGACTTTCTGGACCTGGTGGATGCGCTGGAGCCGGCCGAGGATCTGGATGCGCTGGCGCGGGAGCAGTCGAGCTTGGGCGCGTTCGTGCGTCGGTTGCAGGAGGAGATCCGGTTTGCGGTCGACGAGGACGAGGCGGCGCGGCTTCGGCGGGCGCTCGAGACGGGCGTGGCGGCGTTCCGCGGGCGGACGCTGCCGATCCGCGGCGCGGACCGGGGGTAGGGCGGCGTGCGGTTGGTGAAGCTGTGGATCGATGGGTACGGGCGGTTCCTCGACTTCGAGCTTGAGCTGGCTCCGGGGCTGCAGGTCATCGTGGGTCCGAACGAGCAGGGAAAGAGCACGATCCGCAGCTTCATCGGCGACATGCTGTATGGGCAGAAGAAGAGTCTGGTGCAGCGGTCCTACGAGGAGTCGAACGAGCTGCGAGAGCCGTGGTTGCGGCCGGATCCGTACGGGGGCCGTCTGCGTTACGTGCTGGACAACGGTCATGAGTACGAGATCCACCGCAGCTTCGACAGACGCCGGGACTCGGTGCAGGTGTTTGACTGCCGCTTGGGCGAGGACGTCACCGGCGACTTCGAGCAGTCGCGCAACCGGGAGGTTCACTTCGCGCAGGCGCACTTGGGGCTGTCGAAAGCCGTTTTCCTGAACACCGCGACGATCACGCATCTGACGATCGAGGGGCTGGGCGACAAGGGTGCGCTGTCCGAGATGCGCGAGAAGCTGTTGGCGCTGGCCGATGCGGCGGAGGAGCGGCGAACGGCCGAGACGGCGAAGAAGTATCTGGACGATCGGATCAGCGAGATCGGGCAGCCCAATGCGCGGACGCGGCCGCTGCCCAAGGCGAGAGCGCGGCTGGTGGAACTTGACCGGGAGCTGGCCGAGGCGCAAGCGTTGCGGGCGGGTATCGCGGAGCTTGAGGCGCAGCGCGAAGGCCTGCGCCAGACCGGTGACGCGCTCGAGGAACGCCGGGCGGAACTGGAGGCGCAACGCGCGGCGCTGGAGCACGCGGCGTTGGCGGAACGATTGGCGCGGGCCGAGGACATGCAGTCCGGGATCGACCAGGCGACGCAGACGCTGTTCCAGTTGAGCGGCGTGCGCGATTTCCCGCTGGATGCGGAGTCGGAGGTGCAGCGGCTGCAGAACGCGGTGACGACGGCGCGGACGCAGGCTGCGCGGACTGAACACGAGCGGGGCGAACTCGAAGCGGCGTTGGCCGAGGAGCGCGAGGCCGTGGGGGCGGGAGCGGGCGACGACGCGAATGGGACCGAGGCCGATGCGGCGGAGGACGCGTTCGACGCAGATGAACAGCGCCTGACCGAGCTGGCGCAGGAGATCGCGCGGCTGACCGAACGGTGCGAGCAGTGCGAGAAGGAGGCTAAGGAGGCGGCGGAGCGGCTTGAAGCGGCGGAGGCGGATCTGGCTGGGCGCCCGGACTTCTTGCAGATCGGCGATGACCCCGCGGAGACGTTGGCGCAGATGGGCGCGGCGCTCGCGCGGTGCGCTGATCGGGTGCTGGCGGAGACCGAGCAGCTCGCGCAACTGACGTCCGAGCGCGACGAACTCACGGCGCGGTTGGAGCGACCCGCGCAGGTGTTCGCACGGTTTGAGGATTTCCCGGCTGAGGCGGGCGCATACCGCGTCGCGAGTCAGTTGCATGGGGAGCGCACCGAGACCCTGGAGCGGGAGATCGCGGCGCGCGGCGGCGAGGCCGAGCGGGACGCGGCGCGGGCGGCGGTGCTGCGGTCCGTTACGCTGGCGGCCGGCATCGGGGGCGGGTTGCTGCTGGCGGCGTCCGTCTGGCTGCTGCTGTCCGCGTGGGCGGGCATGGCCGCCGCGGCGGTCTGCGGGGCGGGAGGCGTGTTGTCCCTTCTCGCGGCGGCGGGTGCGGGCGCGTTCTGGGCGGCGACCCAAGCGAAGGCGGAGCGGGCCGCGTCGGCCCGGAGCGCGGCAGAGGCGCAGCGCGCGGAGCTTGGCGAGGAAGTCGCGCGTCTGGGTCGGCCCGTGGATGAGGCGCTTGCGGCGGCGGGATGCGCGTCCTTGCGGGAGCTTGAGGCGTCGTACGAACGGTTCGCGCATGACAGCGAAGCGCTCCGTCGGACGGAGTTCGCGATCACGGCGCAGCGAAACCGTGTCGCGAGTTGTCGGAAGGAAGCCGGGGAGCGTTTCGCTGCGCTCAGGGACGCCTTGGCGTTGGTCGGCTTCGCTCCGTCGGGAGAGGACGATGCGGGCGAGGCCATTCGGCGCGCCGTGGCGAGTTGGCATGCATACTGTGAGGCGCGTCGGCGGGTCGAGGAGCTGCGCCCAACGCCGGAACGTCTGACGGCGCAGGCGGAGGAGTTGCGGGCGGAGCGCGAGACGCGTCGCGCCGAGGAGCGCGACCTGGCGCTGGGCGTGCGGGAGCGCATGCGCGCGGAAGGGTTCCGCGAAGAGAGCCGGCACGTCGATGTGCTCAAGGCGTTGCGCGGGTATCGTGCATGGCGCAGCGAGCTGCGAGCGAGGCGGAGCCGCCTGCGGGTGCTCGAGGAGAACCTGGCCGCGCTGCGCGAGCGGGAGAAGGTGGAGCGCGAAGAGCTCGCGGAGGCGGAAGCGCGCTTGCAGCAGGCGCTGGCGAAAGCGGGAGTCGAGACGACTGAGGCGTGGTATGCGCAGGCCGAGCGTGCGCGGGCGTATCGCGTTGCATGGGACCGACGGAAAGCGCTGGAAGAACAGCAGGAGATGCTGCTGCAAGACCAGTCGCTCGAGGAACTGCGCGAAGCGGTGGATGCGGAACCGGCTGCGCCGGCGCCCCCGGGCAAGACGCTTGCCGGTCTGGAGGAGGAGCTCGAGGAGGTCGCGCGCGCCTTGCAGGACGGGGTGCGAAAGGACCACGAGCTGGAGGTCGAGATCGAGCGGCGCGTTGCGCGGGTCCGTCCGTTGAGCGAGATCAAGGAAGAGCGGGCCGACGTCGCGCATCGGGTCGCGCAGCTCTCGCTCGAGCTCGAGGCGGCCGCGCATGCGGCGGCGATCATCGAAGAGGTCGCGGGCGACCGACACGCGCAGATCGCCCCGCGGCTGCAGGCCGCGGCGGGCGCCTACTGGGGGCGCATCACGGGCGGCGCCTATGAGGAGATCGCCGTGGATCGGGATCTGAACATCAGCGTGCGCATCCCCGAGACGCGCCAATTGCAGGGGCAACCCGACAAGCGCCTCAGCAAAGGCGCGGCGGACCAGTTGTACCTCGCATTCCGGCTTGCCCTGATCGGAGCGATCAGCGAGACAGGCGAACGGCCGCCCATTCTGCTTGATGATCCCTTCGCCCACTACGACGACGACCGCCTGCCGCGTGCGTTGTCGCTGCTCCAGGAGATCGGCCAGACCCACCAGGCGCTGCTGTTCACCTGTCACGAGGAAACGGCGCGCGAGGCCGAGACGCTCGGCGCCCTCGTGATACGGCTGTGAGCGCCTACGCAGTTCGCAGTGTTTTTCGACGCCCAGATCGGGAATATGTTAGTATAGTATACTATAGTCTGTAGGAAAGTCTGTAGGAATGCTTGGCAGATCCGCGGATCTGGTGGTATCATCCCCTGTGGAGCGGACAGCGTCAGTTCCGCTTTCGTTTCCCGGCAGCGCGATGAGCGACGTTGCGCCGTTGTGACCAGGTTTCCCTGAGACGCGCCCAGGCGCGGCCTCTGAAGCGCCCGTGTCGAGCCCCAACCCGGCACGGGCGTTCCTTCGTGTGTGCGGATGGCTCCCTGAGGTGCGGTTGCAGGCGACGACGTGTTAGCATCGGTCCTCCGAAAAACGGCAACGAGGGCTCGAGGGGTTGAGCTCGAAAAGGAGTGCGCATTGACGGAGAGACGGATTACGCGAAGGACGTTCGTGGCGGGCGCCGCGGGGGCGGCGGGGGCGTTCTGTCTCCCTCGAACAAGCGGAGCGCAGAGTCAGGCCGGAGACGGATCGGTGAGCGAGATCATTCGCGTTGCGGAGGACGGGTGGCATTTCGAGACGGCGGGGTCGCAACAGCGGTTCATCCCGTTCGGGGCGAACTTGGTGCTGACGTCGAAAGAGGACCTGAACATCTTCGGTCCCCGCTACACGGGGGAGCGGTACGCGCGCATCCTCGAGGCGTGCGCGGGGCTGCATCTGAACGTGCTGAAGGTGTTCCTGCCGATCGCGCAGATCCTGCCGGATCCGCAGAACCCGGCCGAAATCCGCGTCGCGGACGGTTACCTCGATAACTTGGACGACTTTCTGGACCGGGCCGCGCGCCATGGGATCCGCGCGGTCGTCACGTTGTCCGAGTGGGGCGGTTCGACGCTGGACTGGTGGAACGAAGGCGGGCAGTACTTCGGCCGGTTGCCGTGGAAGACGGACGAGGGCCCCGACTCGATCGGTATGATCGGCCAGTTCTGGCGTCTGCTCGGCGAACGGCTGCGGGGGCATCCGGCGGTGTTCTCGTACAGTACGTGCGTCGAGTGGAGCATGCCCAACGGGAACCTGACCGGTCCCTGGCAGGCCGAGCCGGACGACATCGGGCTCGTGCCGGGCGAGACCGCGTTGTGGCACTGGCGGCGGTTCGCGATGTCCAAGTACGGGTCGCTGTCCGACATCAACGACGCGTGGGATACGGCGTATGCATCCGTGGACGAGATCCCCGTCGTCGATTACCGGTACAACGCGGACGAGAAGCGCTACTACTCGTCGGACGCGATGGTGCTGGACTACTCGAACTTCCGCGAGTGGGCGACGATGCGGTACTTCGTGCCGCAGATCGAAGCGATCCGCGAGGCGGATCCGACCCACATGGTGACGATCAGCAACCACATGCGGAGCTGGAACCTGTGGGAAGGGGCGGCGCGCCACTTCCTCGGGTTCACCCCGGCCGAAGAGTTTCCCTATGTGGACTATCTGACACACCACGGCAATTACGACACGGAGATGTTCAACGACGAGAACCCGCGCGTCAATGCGGCGCGGGAGACGGAAGTGATGACGCGCCTGGCCTGCGGCGGCGGCGTGAAGCCCGTCATCGTGGAGGAGTTCACGTTCGCCTCCGACCGCCAGGAAGAGACGGCCGATATGCAGGAGGCGATGGTCCTGCAGAGCGTCGGCGCGGCGAGCGGCTGGATGACCTGGTATCTGCAGTATCCGGACGGCGCGAACGCGGCGGACGCCAAGAACGAGTCGGCCTGGTTCGATCGCGACCTCAACCCGACGCCGTGGGGGTTGCGCGCGAAGGCGCTGTATGAGCGGCTGACGGGGATGGAAACGGCGCGAAAGCCCGCGGCGCGCGAGGTGGCGCTTGACCGGAAAACGTCGCTCGTGCCGCGCGAGACGAGTCCGATCGTGTTGGCGTTCACGGAGTACGACGCGCACCCGCAGCCCACGGACTACAAGGTCGAGCGCGAGCCGGACGTCCACCTGGCCGTGCAACGCGAGGTCCCGGGCGAGGGGGCGCTGCAGTGCCTGCCGGTGATCTCCGGCAGCCTCCGTCCGTTCAGTCTGTCGTTCCACCGCGAGCACGGCATCGACGGGTGGCGACGCGAGATGGACGACGAGCGGCGCATCGGGTTTGATCTGCTGTGGATCTCGCACCTTCGCGCGGGGCTCGACGAGCCCAATGACGATGTGGTCGGGACGATCCTGGACGTGTGCGCCGAGCGCAACATGCAGGTGATCCTCGACACGGGGTCGACCCCGTCGTGGTACGGACACCTCGACGTGCGGCGTGAGATCGAGGAGACGGGCAAGACGATCGACGAGATCGCCGAGCGGTATCGCGACCACCCCGCGTTCTATGCGTGGTATGCGCCCCACGAGATCTATGTGGCGTACGGCGAGCAGGCGGCATTCATCGACGAGGTGTACCCGGCGCTGGTGGAGCGGTGCAAGGCTTCCGCGGACAAGCCGGTCACGCTTTCGCCGTTCTTCATCCTCGACCGGAACCAGATCTTCGGAGAGTTCCAGTTCCCGGAGCCGGAGGAGTATGAGGCGTACTGGACGCGCCTCATCGCGCGCAGCAAGTTCGACGTGATCATGCTGCAGGACAGCGGCGAGCACTTCTCCTGGTGCACGAACGCGATGCGGGCGCCCTGGTTTGAGGCGATGCAGCGCGCGTGCGCGGCGTCCGGCGCGACCTTGTGGGGCAACGTCGAGACGGCGGAGTACGTGTACCCGAGCATCGAGGAGTTCGAGCGCGAGTACGGGCGCACGCATCACTCGACGGTGGGGCTGCCGTGGCGCGCCGTGCCGATTCCGCGGCTTGAGGCCAAGCTCCGCCTGGCCGCGGCGTACGCCGAGCGGATCGTGTCGTGGGGCTACTACCAGTTCGGCCGACCGCACCTGAGCGACGAGGCGGCCGCGTGGTACGAGGGGTACCGCGCGTACCAGGAGCGCGTGCGCCGGGAAGCCTGAGGCCGGCAGCGCCCGCTCACGTAGCGCTACAGAGGCGGGGAAGAGGATGGCCTCTTTCCCGCTTCCTCTGTGTGATGGGGACGGGAGCGCGCCTATGCTGTGTCCAGCCGCACCCAGTAGCGTCGGACCGGCTTCCGGGAGTGCCGAGAGATCACGGTGCTCTCATAGACGCCGCCGTTGGCCTCGATGATGCGCCGCGAGGCGGTGTTCTCCTCGTTGCAGGTGATGAGCACCTTGCGGAGGCCGTGGTCGGTCAACGCCTTCTCGAACAGCAGCGCGCATTGCCGCGTGCCGAACCCCTTCCGGCGGAATGACGGACGTATGGTGTAGCCGATGTGGCCGCCCTCATAGAACAGGGCGGGGGACAGCTCATGGCGGATGCGGCCCAACCCGACGATCGTCGTCCCGTCCAGCACGGACCAGTAGGTGGTCTGGGGCACGTAGCCTCGCGGTACGCGTTGGCCCTGACGGAACACGGCGATTTGCCGGAGGTATTCGTCGAAGTCGTCGAGCACGGGCTCGAGGGAACGGTCGACCGATTCTCCTTCCGCGCGGTACTCGGCCACGACTGCGCGGAACTCGTCGCGGAGCGCGGCGTGCGGCAACACCAACTCGAGTCGCTGCTCACACATCATAAGAGACTCCGGTCGACACGAATATCCCGGCAGGCGTATGCATCTTGCGCGTCTCCTGTTGCGGCTTCGGGTCAGCATACTGCACGGCGTCGCGCGATCCCAATAGGCGTTGAGCGTGTGGACGGCGGCGGGTGTACAATGGGGGAATGAAACTCGGAGAGCGATCCATGCGTCTGTGGGAGCGGATGGCATCCGGCGAGGCGTCGGACGTCGTACCTGCAACGGAGGCGGGAGGTCCGATGGAACTGGCGTACCCACTGAACGCGACCGTGGCCAAGGGGACGCGGGCGACGGTCGAGCAGCCGGATGCGGACGCCGCGCTGGTCGACCGGGTGCTGGCGGGAGAGGCGGAGGCGTACCGCGAGCTGGTGGAAGCCCATCAGCACAGCGTGTTCACGCTCTGCCTGCGGATGCTCCGCAACCCGCAGGACGCGGAGGAGTGCGCGCAGACGACCTTCGTGCGGGCGTATTCGTCTTTGGGCGCCTATCGACGTGATGCGCGTTTTCGGACGTGGATCTACCGGATCGCCACGAACGTGTGCATTGATGCCCTGCGCCGCATGCACGTGCGCCCGGACTTGCCGCACGCGGCCGTGCGCATCCCTGAATCGACCCCGGACGCCCGACCCGCGCCGCGCCAGTGCGTGACGCGGCAGGAGCTGCGCGATCTGCTGGAGCAGGCGCTGGGGGCGTTGCCCGATCGCTATCGGTTGCCGCTGGTGCTGTTCTATCTCGAGGGGCTGGATTGTCGCGAGGTGGGCGGCATGCTTGGGCTGGGCGTGGCGACCGTGAAGACCCATCTGCGGCGTGGACGTCTGATGCTGCGCGAGATCATCGACAAGGACTGGCCCGAACTGGCCGAATGGGAGTGGTGATGACGGCGTATCGAATTGAGCGGGAGCGCGCGCTCGACACGCCGGGAGCCCCTTCGCCGGAGCTGTGCACGTTGGCGAGGGCGGGCGATCGGGAAGCGCGGGCGGCGGTTGCGCTGGCCTCGCTGGCGCAAGGGCCGCATGCCGCGGCGCCGAGTACGTTCGCCGACGCCGTGATGGCCCGTGTGAAGCAGGCGCCTCCGCCCGTGTACGACCGCGAACCGGCGGCGCAGGTCATGGTGGGCGCGGCGGTCGTGCTGTGGACGATTGCGTTGGTTGCGCTGCACCAGGCGGCGCCTTCCATGGGCGAGGGCGCGCAGGTTCTGTTGGACGGGTGCGTGGCCGCGCTGAACTACGGGCTGCATGCGTTCGACTACGTTGACGTTCTGTTCGAGCCGGCGTGGTTCCGTTGGGCGTCTTCGGCGGTTGCGCGGATGCTGCTGTTCGCGGGGGGTGCGGCGGTCACGGTCGGCGCGCTGTGCTACCACTACGCGAGCACGCGATCGACCGGAGCGGTGTAGTTCGGAATCGGACGGTTCGGGCGCTGGTCGGGGAAATGAAACGGGCGCGCAAGGCTTGAGAAGAACCTGCGCGCCCGAAGTGCATCAGCGTAGGGCGAGCGTCCGTGGGCTACATCATGCCGCCCATGCCGCCCATGCCGCCCATGCCTCCCATACCGCCCATGCCGCCCATGCCGCCCATGCCGGACGGATCGCCGCCGGCGGGGGCCTTATCCTTTTTCTCGGGCTTGTCGGCGATCATGCATTCTGTCGTGATGAACATGCCCGCCACGCTCACGGCGTTCTGGAGCGCGGACCGAATCACCTTGGTGGGATCGATGATCCCTGCCTTGACGAGGTCTTCGAACTCGCCCGTGGCGGCGTTGAACCCGACGGCGCCCTTCTGTTCGGCGGCCTTGCGGACGATCACGCCGCCTTCGAACCCGGCGTTCTCGGCGATCTGACGCATCGGGGCCTGGAGGGCATCGTGTACGATCTTGGCGCCGAGCGCCACGTCGCCCTCGAGCTCGAGCTTCGCCAGCTTGTCGCGCACGGCGAGCAGCGCCAAGCCGCCGCCGGACACGAAGCCCTCATCGATCGCGGCGCGGGTCGCGTTCAACGCGTCGTCCGTGCGGGCCTTGCGTTCCTTCAGCTCGATTTCCGTCGCCGCGCCGACTCGGATCACCGCGACGCCGCCGGCGAGCTTCGCCAGGCGCTCTTGCAGCTTCTCCCGGTCGTAGTCCGAGGTGGTCTCCTCGATCTGACGACGGATTGCGTCGCAGCGCGCGGTGATGTCCTTCTTCTTGCCCGCGCCCTCGATCAGGGTGGTGTGGTCCTTGGTGATCTCGACGCGCTTGGCGCGACCGAGCTCTTTCAGCTCGACATTCTCGAGCTTCACGCCGAGCTCTTCGGAGATGAACGAACCGCCCGTGATGATGGCGATGTCGCGCATGATCTCCTTGCGGCGGTCGCCGAACGCGGGGGCCTTCACGGCGGCGACGTTCAGGATGCCCCGGAGCCGGTTGACGACGAGGGTCGCCAAGGCCTCGCCCTCGATGTCCTCGGCGATGATGAGCAGCGGGCTGCCGCTCTGGGCGACCTGCTGCAGGAGCGGCAGCATGTCCTGAATGGAGCTAATCTTCTTCTCGTGGCAGAGGACGTAGCAGTCCTCAAGCTGGGCCGTCATGGTCTCCGAATCGGTGACGAAGTACGGGCTGAGATAGCCGCGGTCGAACTGCATGCCCTGCACGACTTCGAGCTCGTTCCCGAGGCCCTTGCCTTCCTCGATCGTGACGACGCCGTCGTTTCCGACTTCCTCGATCGCCTCGGCGATCATCTTGCCGATCGAGTCGTCACCGTTGGCCGAGATGGACGCGACGTGGGCGATGTCCTCGCTGTTCCGGACCTTCTTGCCGGCCGCTTTGAGTTCGTCGAGCGCCACGGCGAGCGCCTTCTCCATCCCGCGCTTGAGGTGCATCGGGTTGGCGCCGGCGGTGACCGACCGCATGCCGCTGTGGATCATGTCCTGCGCGAGCACCGTAGCCGTCGTGGTGCCATCGCCGGCCGCGTCCTGGGTTTTGCTGGCCGCCTCGCGCAGCATGCGCGCACCCATGTTCTCATAGGCGTTGGGGAGTTCGATTTCCTTGGCGACGGTGACGCCGTCCTTGGTGATGGTGGGCGCGCCGTAGGACTTCTCGATCACGACGTTGCGGCCGCGGGGTCCGAGCGTCGCCTTGACGGCGTTGGCCAAGGCATCGACGCCGTGCAGCATGGCAGTACGGGCTTCCTGATCAAAAGCCAGCTGTTTGGCCATAATACAAGGTCTCCTGTTCGAGGTTCATCGACATGGGAATGGGGCCCGGGGCCCGGTCTGTTAGCACTCCACACAATCGAGTGCTAACAACCGCGGAGTCTACCACACCGCCTTGGAGCTGTCAAGATCCGGCGTCCGACGGCGAGACGGAACGGACGATTCGGAAGCCGAGGGCGCGGTTGTCGGGGGCGCCGGTGGGAATGCCGTGGGCGCGGCTTGCGGAGCGGCAGTCGCGGCAGTCGCTGAACCAACAGCCGCCGCGCTGGACGCGGAAGGAGCTCCGCGGCGCGTCGACCCATGCGGCGCCGTCCGTGGGGGCGTCGGCATAGTCGTCGTGCCAGTCGTCTTCGCACCACTCCGCCGTGTTGCCGATCATGTCGAAGAGGCCGAAGCCGTTGGGCAGCTTGCGTCCGACAGGGTGGGCGCGGTCGTCGCCGACGCGATGGGTGATGCGGCGCTGCCAGGCGTAGTCGTCGATCAGGGCGGAGTCGGGGTCGTCACCCCAGTGGAACCGGGTCGTCGTGCCGGCGCGGCAGGCGTATTCCCACTCCGCTTCGGACGGCAGCCGGAACGGCATTGTCCCCTGGTCGGTCGCGGCGGCGTGGCTGTTGAGCGCGTCGCAGAAGGCCTTGGCGTCGTACCATGACACGCAGACGGCCGGGCTGTCCGGCTCGTCGCTCACGTTCTGCTGACCGGTCCACGGGGAGGTTCCCATCACGGCGCGCCACTGGCGTTTGGTGACCTCGTACCGGCCGATCCAGAACGCGGCAATGGAAACGCGATGTTGCGGGTCCTCGCACGCGTCGCCGTCGGTCTCGTCCGGAGCGCGGCCCATAAGGAAGGACCCGGCGGGGACGCGGACCATCGTCAGCAGGGCGTCGCCCGGGAGACGGATCGTCTGTTCGGGCGGATCGTTGCGCTCCGACGGGACGGCGGTCGTGGTTACGTGCTGCCGGTCGCTGCGGCGTTCGCATGCCGCCGCGACGATCAGCACGGCGGCAAGGGCCAACACGAGGCGGGCCGGGGTACGCGGCACAGGCATTTCTGTCCTCCGCAGGAAGCGTATTCCCGGATCGCCGGGTCTGTCAACGTGTGGAGACGACGGCATCGCCTTTGCCAGGCCGTTTGAACGGCGGTTCGGGTGGCGATAGACTCCGCGGAGGACGGGAGGGCGCTGTCATGTGGACTGTACTCATCGCGATCGCGGCCGCTGCGTCGGCGGCGACGCCGGGCGAACCGGCGGGCCACCGCGTCGGCGTGCGGATCGGCGCGGACGGGGCGCCTGCTTTCTACGACCGGGAGACGGGTGCGGCCTTCACGCCGCGCGGCTTCAGCTATGTGCGGCTGAGCAAGGACCTGCTCCCCGCGAGTCCGCATGCGAACTTCACCCCGGGGCATTTCGATCTCGCGCGCGACGATGCGGCGCTGACGGCGATGGCGGCCCACGGCTACAACACGGTTCGCGTACTGATCAGCGGGGCGGCGGCAGCGGCGGACGGGCGCCTGTCCGGGGAGTATATGGCAAACCTCGCCGCGTACCTGGGTCGGGTGCGCGCCCATGACATGCAGGCGTTGCTGGTCATGCCGATCTACGTGCCGTCGCGGCATCCGCCGAACGCGCATCCCGACACGTTGGCGGGCGCGAACTGGTTGCTGCTGGCGGAGGAGGCCGTGGCGTTCCGGGAGGTGTTCATGCGCGAATTCGTGGCGGCGCTGCGTGATCTCGGCGCGCCGATGGACGCGGTGTTGGCGTTCGACCTGAGCGAATGGCATTTTGTGGAGAACCAGCCGCCGTTCTCGCTGGATCCGGGCGCCGTCGTCGAGACCATCGCGGGGAACTACGTGATCGAGGACGAGGACGACGCGATGCGGATGATGCGGGAGGGCTTCGCGACCTTCTGCAACCGCATGGCGGCCGCGGTCAAATCCGTCTCGCCCGATGCGTTGGTCGGGATCGACCTGTTTCCGTCGCATCCGTTCCCGGGCGATCCGCGGTTCCACGACGTCACGGCGTTGCTCGATTCGGATCTCGACTACATCGGCCTGCAGTTGTACCCGCATTTCACGGCCGAGCGGGGTGCGGCGGGCATTGCAGCGTTGTTCGATGCGTTCGGTCTGCCGGAGCGGCCCGGCAAGCCGCTGCTGATGGAGGAGTTCGGCTGGCTGAAGCGACTCGGCGGACTGGACAAGGCGTCGGCGGAGCTGACGGCATGGATCGCCGCGGCGGAGCGGCGGGGCGTTCGCGGTTGGCTGCTGTGGACCTATGACTGCGCCGAGCAGGCCGACCCGGCGTTCGGCGAGGATTTCTGGCTGGCGGTGGATGGCGACGGGCGGTTGTTGCGGACCCTGGCGCCGGACCGGGCCGAGCCGCCTTCTGAAGGGAAGTAGTGTGCGATGGGCCCGGGCGGCGTCGATCCGGGCCGCGCGTGATAGGGAGCGACCGATGAAGCTGCAGAGTGCCCTGGTTTGGAGCGGCGTGGCGTTGGCGGTGCAGTGCGGCGCGGCGGGGGAGGAGGCCGAGCCGCATCCGCGGGTCTCGCGGGACGCGTTCGAAGCGCGGCTGCCCTTCTTCGCCCATGAGCCCGACATCCCCCACGAGGGCCGGGTCGTGTGGGAGGAGCCGACGGCCCACGGCGCCCGGAGCAAGGTCGTCTATCGCGGGGCGCAGGGCTTCCTGGTTCCGGCGTACCTGCAGATCCCCGCGCATGCGGAGACGCCGTGCCCGCTGGTGGTGCTGCTCCACGGTTGGAGCGGCGGCAAGGAGGACTGGTGGACGGCGGACGCGTACATCAGCGGGTCGGAGATGCGCACCGCGCTGCTCGAGGCGGGCTATGCGGTGTTTGCGTTCGATGCGGCGGCGCACGGCGAGCGCGGCGCGGAGATCGACTATATGAATGTGAACCCGCATGACGATCCCGCCGCGCCGAGACGCCGCAACTATTTCACTATCGCGGAGATCGTGACGCAGACCGTGAAGGACTGCCGTCGCGCGCTGGGGTATCTGGCCGATCGCGGCGATATTGACATGACGCGCGTCGGCCTGCTCGGCTATAGCATGGGCGGCGTCGAGACGATGTTGCTGCTGAGCATGGACGACCGGTTCAAGATGGGCGTGGCCTGCGTGCCGCCGTTCTTGGCGCCGGACTGGAAGCCGGTGGACCCGGTCGACTACACGTGGGGGCTGGGCGACACGCCGCTGCTGATGCTGATGGGGCGGCAGGACACGCTCTACAGCGAAGCGCCGACGACGGCGTCGTTCAAGGCGTACTTCAACCCGAAGACCGCGCGGATGGTCTGGTACGACCGCGACCACCAGTTGACGCCGATCTACGTGCCCGACGCGCTCGCGTGGATCAAGGAGAAGCTATAGGTCCGGCCTGTGAGCGGCCTATTCGGTTTCGACCCGCGGCGCATCCCGGATGTCGGCGCAGATGTTGTCGCGGACACTGATCGATGCGTCGTCGGCGACGTCCACCACGAGGTCGTCTGCGTTCGCGTTGAGGATGTTGTCGGTGACGCTGAGTCTGCGGCAGTCGCGGATCACGAGGCCGTTCCCCGTGCATCCCGACACGTTGTTGCCTGAGACGATCCCGTCGCTGATCCCTTGCAGGACGATGCCGTCGCCCGAGGCGGGGCGGACGTCGTTGTCCTTGATCCGCACGTTCCGGATCGCGCCCGACAGTTCGATGCCGCCGTCCATCCAGTAGACGTGGTTGCCGGACAACGTGATCAGGTCGGCCGCCGTCGGGGCCTCGACCTTCACAACGCCGTGCACCTGGTTGTCTGAGAACGTGATGCGTTCGATGTGGTCGCCGAAGTGTGCGCTGTTCAGATCGTTCCGCGAGAACGTCATGCGCGTGGCGGGGCGATCGGCGTCGGCGCCGCGGACGTGCAGGTCGCACACGCCGGTCGTGTTGCCCTCCATGCGGATGTAGTCGACCCAGCCGTCGAAGTAGAACGATCCGTTCAGGACCATGTTGTTCGTGATGAGGAAGCCGTAGCCGACGGGAAAGCGGAAGTCCGGGTTGCGGTAGCCATAGTCCTGATCAGTGAAGCGTAGGGTGTAGGCATCGGGCCCGCTCTGGTTCGCCTCGCCGAGTTGCGCGTTCATGAGGCAGCCCCACTGCAGATCATGCACGCGATAGGCGATGGGCTGCTCGAACTCGACGTAGTAAGACGCGCCCGGCGCGGGTTGGTCGCCTTTCCAGTGGATCCGGCTCGCGTGCTGGAGGTCGCCGGCCTCCCTAACCGTCTCCACGGTGTAGTCGACGCCCTCTTGCCACGTGACGCCGCCGGTTCGCGGTTCCGAGGCGATCCGTTTGACCTTCGCGTGTCGGGGCAGGCCGTACCACTCGGTGCGCTGTGCGGGGTTCGGCGCGTCCACGACGGGGTGGTTGTGCAGCGTCAACCAGTCCCATGACTTGTCGGGGCGCCGATAGACCATGGCCTCGGGCGTGGGTTCGCGTCGATCGCCCGTGCTGCCGAGCGGGCCGGCGTGGATGCCGCTCACGTAGAGCGCGTTGCAGTTGCGGATGAAGGGGGCCTGCCCGCCGACCCAGTCGAAGAAGACGCCGTCGCCGTGCATGCCGCGGCGCCCGACCATGTGGATGTTCTCGAAGTAGTAGCCGCCCTGTCCGCAGTGATTGCCGTTGTCGAGGCGGATGCCGATGATGGCGTCGAGGCGGTCCATGTCGTAGATCTTGACCTCGCCGCCCGCGCCGACGATGTCGATGCCCACGGCAAAGAACCGGTCGCTCTGGGTGGCCGGGGCGAGGTTGCGTCCCACGTTCACGCGGTACACGTTGACGAAGTCGATGAGGAACCGCGTGCCGATGCCCGTGGTCTCGACGATGCCGATGTTGTCGTCGGGGAGGCGGCGGATGTTGGCGATCTGGATGGCGGCGGACGGCAGCGTCGTGCGGCTCGGCAGCGCGTCGTCCACGAGAACGCTCAGGTCGCGTACGCGGCAGCCTTTGTTCAGCACGCGGACCGTCGCCGTTGGCACGTGTTTGCGGCGGGGATCGGCCTGAAAGCCGAAGTCGGGGCGGGCGTCGCACTGGATGAGGTTCGTAACGTCCGCGCCGTCGCCGTAGAGGATCTGGCCGGGTGCGTTCAGCTCGATCGTCCCACCGTTCGGACGCGCCGCGCCGTGGAAGTAGTAGTCGCCCGCGGGGAAATGGATGGCGGCGGCGGCCGGCGCGGCGGTCACGATGTCATGGATGCGGCGCGTGTTCGCGTGCGCTTCGGCGCGGTCGTTGGCGACCAACGGCTCGAGCACGACGACGCCGTCGGCCCGGGTGACGGTGATCCGACGGACGGGAGCGGCCTCGTCCGCGGAGGCGCAGCTCGGCGCCAGGGCGCCAAGTGCGAGCAGCAGGGCGATACGGCTAAGCAGGGATGCAGGCATCGGGTCTCTCGTGGCGGCGGCTCACCAATCTCCGAACCGCTCGACGAACGCCGCGCGGATCCAGGCGATGTCGTCGTCGAGCGTCTTCCGCGCGGCGAAGTAGCGATCAGGAAACAGTGCGTGGAGGCGGTCGGACAGTTCTTCGAGGCTACGGAGGTAGGCCGAGGCCGTGAACCGGGCGTGGCGCGGCGTCGCAAGGCGGAGGTACTGGTCGCGGACGGCGTTGAACGCCGGGCTGCCGTTTCCGTAGAGCAGCATGCCGGGGTAGGCTTGGACCAGATCGCGCAGGGCGGCGCGCGCCTCGGGCGTCGTCTCCAGGTGGGCGATCGCCTGCCCGATGGACCGTTCCGGGTCGTAGGCGCGCGGGTTCCATGCGTAGTCGGCGCAGGTCAGCAGCGGGATGCGGTTGATCTCGTTCTGCGAACGGTGCGGGTTGCTCATGTAGCCGTCCACGACCTCGCAGAGCTCCGGATCGCGCCCCGTGACGGGACCCAGGTGCATCGTCGGGTGGCCGTCGTTGACGGGATAGTTGTCCCAGAGGATGATGCGATGCCGGGCGAACCCGCGGTAGGTCTCCGCTGCTTTGCGGGTGATGGCGCCGGTGACGCCGTCGCCGGTCCAGAACAGGTAGACGTCCGGGTGCAGCTCCTCGGCGAGCGCCTCGAGGTAGGCGCGCTCCGTCTCGCCCGACCCGTCGCCCCAGTACCACGTGGGGCAGAAGATGAACTGCGCTTCCGGGTCGCGTTCGCGCAGACGGGCGAACAGCTTGTTGATGAGGTGCGCATGCTCGGGTCCGGAGATGCGCACGCCCTCCATGATGTGGACATCGTCGAGCGGCAGGCTGAACCATCGGACGCCGATGCTCTGCGCCCAGTCGAAGTGGGGCCAGAGGTCCTCGAAGTCCTCGTCGGACGTCGGATCGAGCGGGTCGGCGGCGCCGAGCTGCGGGTGGAGCGCGAAGCAGAAGTCGATGCCGTACTCCTCGCAGCGGCGCACGACGCGTTCGTAGGCCGCCTTGCGTTCGTCCGGGATCGGTTCGCGCCAGCGGTTCTCGAATCCGGGGCCCGTGAACATGGACGTGTAGCAGTTCATCAGGAAGTTCATCTTCGCCTGGGCGAGGATGGGGATCTCGGCAAGGTACTGCTCGGGGGTCCAGTACCACCCTTTCGTGCCGCGGATGCGGAAGCCGGGCTCGGCGCCGTCGGGCAGGGGTTCGGGCAAGGGGCGGAGCGCATCCGGGAGGCGGACGATGAAGTTCCGGCCGATGTCGTCGCGCAGCTCGTAGTCCTCCGGTCCGATGCCGCAGGCGGCCGCCATGAACCACGGCGGCATGCCGGCCTGGCCCTCCGGTTCGATGTTGGCGATGACGATCTCGTTCGCGCCGGGCTTGGCCGCGCCGTCGGGGAGGGCGAACCGCTGGACGCCCCACTGGTCGGCAGGGAACGGGTTCGGCCCTTCGAACACCGACTTGCCGTTGACCGAGATCGCGATGCGGCAGGCGTCGGGCGCGTCGTCGTCGCGGCCTTTCATGTGGAGGTACAACGGATCGGCGGGGACGCGGTCGAGCGTGACCTCGCCATGCATGGCCGCGAGCGGGCCGGTGGACTGCGCGTAGACGATGTTAACGAGCTCGCCGAAGTGGACGGAGCCGAAGACGTCCTTGGCGCCGCCGGAGAAGTCCGCCCCGGCTACGTAACGCTGGCCGTGGGCCGTGTGCGCGACGAACGCGGCGGTCAGCAGCGCGCCGATCACGGCGCAAGTCGGTCGTGACATCCTCGCTCTCCTGTGTTGGGCGTTCGAATCACCCCTCGATGCGCAGACGGATCTCCTGGTCGTTCTGGAGTCGCGGTCCCGGCGTGCTGCGCCCGCGGTCGATGTAGTCCTGCACGCGGGCCAGCAGATCCTCGACGATATCCGGATGGGCCTCGATCAGGTTGCGCGTCTCGCCCGGATCCTCGACGACGTTGTAGAGCTGCATGGGCGGGCGGCCCTGCGCCAGGGCGTCGGCGTCGGAGATGTCATGCGGCACGCCTTCCTCGGTGCACCAGGGACGGTCCACGCCGTCGCCCGCGCAGATGGACAGCTTCCAGGGCCCGCGTCGGATCATGAGGACATCGGCGAAGTAGCTCTGCACCACGACGTCTTCGCGGACCTCGTCCGTCTGGCCGCGCAGGTGCGGCAGCAGGTCGAGGCTGTCCTCGGCGGCGTCGTCGGGGAGGGTCGCGTTGAGCGCGCTCGCGCAGGTGGCCATCCAGTCGCTCAGACACACCAGCGCGTCGCTCTTGCGTCCGGGCGTGATGACGCCGGGCCACCGCGCGACGAGCGGGATGCGGTGGCCGCCTTCCGAGATGTTGCATTTATAGCCGCGATAGGGGCCGCCGACCCGATGGCCGACTTCCTGGAACGGCATGATGCCGGTGTAGCTGCAGTGGCCGTTGTCGGAGGTGAAGATGAGGAGCGTGTTGTCCGTGAGGCCGTGCGCGTCGAGCGCCGCCATGATCCGGCCGACCGCCGCATCCGTCTCGAGGATCAGGTCGGCCACGTCGCTGATGCCGCTTTTGCCGCGGAACTCCTCGGACGGCGCGATGGGTTCGTGGGGGATGGTGAGCGGCATGTAGAGGAAGAACGGCGCGTCGCCCTCGGCGCACCGCGCGATGCAGTCTTCCGCCTTGTCGACGAGGGTGGGTTGCACGCGATCGAACCGCCAGCCCGGCTCCATCGGACCCTCGGGACCCCAGTGGACGCGGTCGTTGATGGTCTTGCGATCCGTGGGATTGGCCGTCATGCGGTCGTCCTTGATGAAGGTGTACGGCGGGGAGTTCGGCAGATCGACGCCGAAGTACTCGTCGAACCCGCGCGTGGTCGGGCCGCCCTTGATCGGCAGCTCGAACACGAGGTCGCCGTAGCGCTGCTGGATGAAGACGTTGTCGGGGGCGTACTCGACGCTGCCGTCCTCCTGGCGCAAGGGCCAGTTGAACCCGAGATGCCACTTGCCAATGCACGCGGTGTAGTAGCCGTGTTCCTTGAGCATCTTGGGCAGCGTCAACCGGTCTTCGGCGATCAGGGGCGATCCGTACGGGCGGACCACGTGCTCCTCGAGGCTCGACCGCCAGCTATAGCGGCCGGTCAAGAGACTGTAGCGGCTCGGCGTGCACAGGGCCGCGCCGGCGTGGGCGTCCGTGAACAGGATGCCTTCCGCGGCCAGCCGGTCGATGTGCGGCGTGGGTACGCGACAGTGCTCCGGGTCGTAGCAGCCCACGTCTCCGTAGCCGAGGTCATCCGCGAGAATCACGACGATATTCGGCCGCTTGCCGTCCATGGCATACCCCTTTCCGCCCATGGCTGCGAGCACGGCGGCGCCCGCCGCGCACTTGAGGAAGGTTCGCCTGCTCTGCGCATCCATGGCCCTATCGCTCCCTGTTCCGCTTGCGGGCGCTACTGCTCGAGCGCCTCGCGCACGCCAATTGGTCGGCCCCCCGCTTCGCGCGAACATACCGCGGCGTCGAGGAAGCCGATCACTTCGACGGACTCCGCCATCGGCACGGGGCAGGTCCCGTCGAGGAAGAAATCGCCCAGGCGCCGCGCCATCGCGGCGTAAAAGTCGCCCGTGGCGGAGAACGCGATGCTTTGTTCGCCATGGATCACGCCGCCGAACGCGTTCACGCGCTTGCGACCGCCGCGGAGCACGGCCATGCGCCCGTCCTTCCAGCGGCCGGCGACGATCTCGCCGTCCTCGTGCCAGAGCGTCTGCACGGTCTCGATGCCCGGCCCCATCGCCGAGAAGATCATCTCCGCCGTGTGGATGCCGTAGTAGACGATGCCGCGGCCCTTCTCGAAGTAGGGCGCCGGACCATAGGCATCGATGCCCTGTATGTCGACGCTGCGCTCGAGGGCGTCCAGCAGATTCGGCTCGAACCGCAGCGAGGACGCGGTCCACACGGGCGTTCCGTGCTGTTCCGCGAGCGCCTGGATCGCGAGTGCATCCGCGTAGGTGTTGGCCAGCGGCTTGTCGATGAACACCGGCTTGCCCGACGGGAGCAGATGCCCCGCCGCCTCGAGGTGGGTGTCGCCGTTCACGTTCTCGAGGAGGAAGCCGTCGCATTCGCGGACCAGCGCGTCGAGGCTGTCGACCGGGCGCACGCCGAGCGCGTCCATTTCCTTCCGCGTCCCCTCGAGGATCTCCGGATGCACCGCCGTGGCCGGGTCGCCGGGCCACCCGAGGGGGAACTCCAACGCCGCGTAGCGCGGGTCCGTCTCCGCCAGCGCACGCAGCTTCTGCGGGAACACGTAACTATGACTCGTATCGAATCCGACGATGCCGATCTTCATGCAGTCCTACTCCATCGGGCCCAAGGCGCCGCGTCTGCTCCTGCGACGACGCGGGGCGCGCCCCGGCGGCGTCTGCTTCGCTTCGCAGCATACCAGAGGCGCGCGCGACACGCTACATGGGGGGAGGGGGGGAGGGGCGATCACGCAGGCGGGGCGGTCCGGAACCGCTCGGCGAATTCCGTGGGCGTCTGGCGGAAATGCTTGCGGAACATGCGGGAGAAACAGGAGGCGTCGGCGTAGCCGAGTTCGTAGGCGATCTCCGTGATGGATCGTGATGCGTCGCGCAGGAGCCAGGAGGCGCGCTCGATGCGTCGTCGTTGGAAGTACTGCATCGGGCTGTATCCGGTGGACTGCTTGAAGCTCCTGCTGAACACGGCGGGGCTCATCTTCAGGCTGTGCGCCAGCTCGGAAGCGTCGAGGGGGTCGCCCTCCGCCACATGGCGTTCGATGGCGATGACCGCCTCTCGGATGTCGCTTCGAATGGGAAGGAGAAGGGAGCAGTCGGTCTCACGGTACGCGCAGTACAGATGGTACATGAGTTTCTTGATGGACCATCGCAGATACTCGTGGCACGGAGCAGGCCTGGCGCATTCCGCGGCGATGTCGCGCATCTCTTGCACGCATTTGGAGAAGCGGGCCGGGTCAAGTCGCCATTGCGGGACGCGGACGCGACGCGCATGTCGCGCCAGCAGCGTCGGCAGGAACAGGGGGGCCAGGCCGTCGATGGCGAGCAACTCGCGGATGTCGCTCGTCAGCCACTCGCCGATGTAGGCGCAGTGGGCGATGTAGATCCCGTCCACCTCGCTGAAGGAGTGGATCTCGCCGGGCGCCATGATGTGCGCGTCGCCGGGCCTCAGCCGGATCTCCCCCTCGGAAGTGGAATGAAGCGCGGACCCTTCCAGGATGAGCTCGAACTCGTAGTGCTCGTGGTCATGCGGCGGAATCTCGGGGTAGCCATGGCAGAACCGAACCTCGCCGCAACAGGACGTCGGCATGCTCGTGGCCCACGGGACGGAGCCGTCCAGCCGTTCGAAGGCATAGGTCCACACCCGAACCGGATGCGCAAGCGTCAGGCGGTCCTCGACGCGGGTGACTGTCTTCTCGGCCTTCATGTCCGTCAAATCCGTTCCAGACAATGTGGAAAAACGCTCTAGCCGCGGCGGGGGCTGTGATCTACGCTAAATCAGGCGCCCGCCTTGTTGGCGGGACAAACGAGGGGCGAGCCCGCGAGACGGACTCATTGGGAAGAGGATACCGCAATGAACAGGAATACGCCAAGGGGCTTTACGCTGATTGAGCTGCTGGTGGTGATCGCGATCATCGCGATTCTCGCCGCCATTCTGCTGCCTGCGCTGGCGCGGGCGCGGGAGGCGGCGCGACGGGCGTCGTGTCAGAACAACCTGAAGCAGTGGGGCCTGATCCACAAGATGTACGCCAACGAAGCCGGGGGGAGCTGGGTCCCGATGTCGGATGTGGTAACCAATGCGCCAAGCAGCGGGAACCTCATGATGGGGATGATGAACATGCGCGGGCATGCGCTCTACCCCGACTACTGGAACGACCCGGCGATCGCGCGGTGCCCCTCGGACCCGGGCGGCGACGCGGTGGCGTCTCAATGGGGGTTCGACCCGGACTATGCGCAGAACGTGGAGCGCGCGGCGGCCGCATTCAGCGAGACCCAGGATCCGGTCCACGAGGCGTGCATGAAGATGGTGCTGTCGATGCCGATTTCCTACATGTACACCGGGTACGCGACGCGGTCGTGCGGGCAGTTGGCGGACCTGATCGCCGCGAAGTACAACATGATGTTCCAGCATTCGGTGAACGTCGCGCCGTGGATCGGCTGGGCTCCGACGGACGTCTGCGGGTGGTACACCATCGAGTTCCCGGGGTTCGGCGGCGGCGATCCGGGTCAGTATGCCTACTGGACGGGCGAGCTGGATGAGAACGGCGAGCCGCTTCCGGGGTCCTATCCGGCGCTGCGCGAGGGGATCGAACGGTTCTTCGTGACCGACATCAATAACCCCGCGGCCGGGGCGCTTGCGCAGAGCTCGATCGCGGTCATGTTCGACACCTTCGGGATCAACAACTCCGGTTGGGCCTCAGGCTGGACGTACACCGGCGAGGAGTCGGGCGTGGTGCGGTTCAACCATGTACCCGGCGGGAGCAACGTCCTGTACATGGACGGGCATGTTGCGTTCCACCGCTATGGCGACGAGTACCCCATCGGGTACAACGGCATGGACGGCTGGGTGGCGCCGATTCTGCCGCAGTTGACGCCGATGGCGGCCGGGTTCGGCTGATCACAACGTTGGAGCGTCGCCGGTCCCTTCCGGGCCGGGAGAGCAGGGCATCGGCCCGGAGGGAAGTGCAGTAGTGCGTGGTCAGATGAACCGAAGGGCGTTCATCGTCTCGTCGGGGGTGGGAATCGCCGGGTTGGCGTTGGCGGCAAGGGGAGCGGATTCCGCTCCCCTTGCCGGTCTTGAGGGACCGCTCATCGCGTGGGTAGTTGAGCCACTGGACGGCGATCCGTGTGTCGGGGCGACGGCGCCGATCGTTCGCGCACTCGGGGCGAACGGCTACGCCGTGGAACGCGTGCCGGCTGAGCAGTTGGCCGAAGCGCTGTGCGGAGCGGGATCGCGCCCGGACCTTCTGGCGATCGCGGATGCCGCGCGTCTTCCCGCCGAGACCGTCGAGCCGGTCACGCGGTTCCTGCGTTCCGGGGGCGCCTGCATCGTCCTGAACGCCCCCGCGTGGCGCGATCGGCGGGTCCAGGTCGACGGGCGGTGGACGTCCGCGGCGGACCTCGAGAGCGCGCTGCTGCGCAGACCGGCGCCGGGCGGCGACCGAGGCGCGCCGCCTGCGGTGTCGGGCCGAGACACGTACCGGGCTGACGAGTCCGGCCCTCAGCCAATCGCAGCTTGCGGAGGGCCGCACGGGGCCGCGACGGGTCTCGCGATCGCGGTGGACGAGCTGCAGGGATGGGACGAAGTCACGCTGGACCCCGCGTCGCACCCTGTCGTGTCGGGTGACGCGCCAATCACCACGATCGCTGTGAAGGGCGACATGAACACCGTCAGCCTGGCCGTGCGGTGGCGGTGTCGGGATGGATCCGTCTGGTCCGCCGTGGTCCCGTGCGGCCTGGAATGGCGCCTGTACGCGCTGGCGCCGTCGATGTTCCGTCACCGCTATGGCGGACCGGAGGACGCTGCGCAGCAGGGTTTCGACCCCGGGCAGGCCGAGACGCTTTCCCTGGCGCAGGACCACAACGAGACGGGACGACGCCTCGGGCCGCGCCGCTGCTGCGTGGCGCTGATCGGCGCCGCGAAGCCGGGCTCCGCGTATGCCGCCTTGGCGACGGGCCTGCCTTTGCCGGAGCTCGAGACGATCGCGCCGACGTCCAAGGGATACGCCTGCGACGATGTGCGTGTATTGCGCGTCAGCGACGCGACGGGGGGAGGCGGACCGTTTGCGATGCCGAGCGGGACCGTGTGGTCGCCTCATGTGCGTCCGCAGGCGGGAGGGCTTGGCTCGGGCCGGAACTGGCGGTGGATGCCGTTGATCGAAGCGTTCGGCGCGAATGATGACTGGCGCGGCGCGCCGGCGACGCTGGCGTGTTTCAACGACGGTCGCTTCGGCGGCGGCGTGTGGGCCTCCTTCGGCGTCGACGACCCCGCGTGGTATGCAGAACCGGAGGTGGAAGCGCTTCTCGGGCGCGTTGTGCGGCGGATGGCCGATGGCGTCTTCATGCTGGACGGCGGCGCGGACAAGTACACCTACTTCGAGGAGCAACCGCTCGAGCTGGGCGTGCGCATCGCGCACATGGGGAGCAGGCCCCAGACTGGACTGACGGCCAACGTACAGATCCTCGACGCGGCGACCGGGGCGACGGTGCATCGGTCGTCTGCGTGGTCTTTCGACTTGGCGCCCGGGGAGACGCGGGAGTACGCGGAGCCGTGGAGGCCCGACGCCTGGCCGGAGGGCGGGTTCCGCGTGCGCGTCGACGTGATGCAAGGCGCGCGACGGATCGACCGCGTCGAGCACGAGGCCCACGTCTGGCGACCCCCGGTCCAACAGCGCTGGGTCCGGACGCAGGACGGCGGGTTCACGCTGGACGGCGAGCCGTGGCGCGTGCATGCGGTGAACTACTTTCCCGCGTCCGCCGTTGCGATCGACGATCACGCCGCGGACGGGCCGGGTACGTTCGCGCCGGGGATGTTCGAGTTCTGGACGCGGCCGGACGCGTACGACCCCGAGATCGTCCAGCGTGACCTCGAGCGCATCAAGGCGATGGGGTTCAATGCCGTGAGTGCAACGCTCTGGTGCGAGACCAGCGTGTCGCAGAACCCGTTGGATTTCTTGCGTCGGGCTGCCGCGCTCGGACTCAAGGTGAACCTGGCCATCCGGTACATCGGCCACACCAATCTGACCTACGACTGGGATGCCGTGAAGGAAACCGTCTCGCGGTTGCGGTTGTGGGAGCACGATGCCGTGTTCGCCGTGGACGTCGACTGGGAGCCCATGTTCTTCCCGTGGCTGCATGCGCGTTTTGCGCCCGGTTGGGAGGCGTGGGTGGTCGAGCGCTACGGGAGCATCGAGAACGCGGAGCGACGGTGGGGCGTGCCGATCTGTCGCGACGAAGACGGCGCGGTGAAACTGTACGAACCGCACATGCTCGACGGCGATGGGCCGTGGCGCACTATGATCGCCGCCCTGCGACGCTACCTCGACACCGTTCTGTACGCCCATTACAGCCGTGTTCGCGGCGACATCCGTACGCTTCTGCCGAATGCGCTTGTGAGCTTCCGGATGCACTCGGCGGGCGACCCGGATTTCCACTGGAACCAGTGTTTCGCGTTCGACTTCGCGTATCTCGGCGGAGCGGTGGACGTGTTCGAGCCCGAGGGATACACGCGCAAGGTCTCGTGGGATCGCATGGTTCCCGGCTTGTTCACCACGGCCTACGCGCATTGGGCCAACCCCGCGCTGCCGGTGTTCTGGGCGGAGGCGGGGACGGACGCCTGGATCGCCGCGGAGGAAGGGACCACGGGATGGTCGCTCGCGCAGCAACGTCGCGATGTGGCGCTGTTCTACCGGATGCTCGATGCGTCCGGCGGCGACGGCGTGGCGTGGTGGTGGTGGCCGGGCGGCTGCCGCTATCGCGAAGTCAGCGACTACGGGCTGAGGAATCCGGACGGGACGGACCGGCCTGTCAGCGGGGTGTGCCGCGAGGAGGGACCGCGTTTCCTGGCAGGCGATGCGGGACCGGCCCCGACCGAATGGGTCACGTTTGATCGGGATCGCCACGTGGACGGCGTGCGCGGGATCTACCGGGAGTGCGCGGACGCGTTCCGAGGGGCGGCGGACTCGGGCGGACGGGTCGCGCTGCGGACGTCCGGGACCGGGACTGACTCCCGTGATTGCCCTGCCGTGGCCGTGGGCGGTGCGCCATGGGACGGCACGGACCCGCCGAAGTATCTGGACGGTTTTCTTGACGCGGTCGAGCTGTGCGAGGGAGACGGCGCGTTTGGCCCCGTCGCCGCGGGCGAGACCGTTCGCGTCTCTGGACGGGAACCCTTGCGCTTGCGCGCGACGGTTCGGAACTTGGGCGAGGCGACGTGGTTGTCCGCGCTGGATGAGGCGGATGCGTTCGGCACGGTTTCGCTCGTGGCGGGCGTGGGGAGCGATCGCGCGTTCCGGGCGCCGATGCCGCGGCGGATCCCGCGGTTCGAGCAGGTCGCCATCGAGGTCGCCGTTCCCGCCGACGCGGTCGCGTCCGAGAGGGTCGTGACGATCTCGCTGGAGGCCTTGGGGCGCACGCCCTTCGGTCCGCGTTACGCGTTCCGGATCACGTCAGTGTAGATGGGGGCGATCCGGGACTGGGGCGATTCGTGAATCGCCCCTACGGGAGGGACGGGGTTCCCGTGTCGCCCGTGTCGCCTGCGTCGCCTGCGGGTGCGGGGGCATGGGCTGGGGCGATTCGTGAATGGGGGCGATTCGTGAATCGCCCCTACGGGCGGAATGGGTTTTCGGCGTCGTCGGCCCAGCGGGCGGGGTTGTTCTGGATGTAGTCTCGGATGCGGTCGCGTTCGGCGTCGTTGCGGATGATGCGTTCGTAGCAGTTGCGTTGCCAGACCGATGCGCCGGGCGTGCCGCGCAAGGGGTTGATCCGTTTTGCGGAGCGCGTTTTGAACCGCCCGACGAGTCTGGACAGCCCCATCGTGCGTCGTTGTTGCATCGGCGGATGTAGGGGCGATTCACGAATCGCCCCCACCGTGTCGTTGAAGATGACGATGCCGTGGAAGTGGTTCGGCATGACGACGTATGCGTCGCATTCAGCCCCTGCATACGCCGCGACGGCCGCCGCCCATTCATTGGCGACAACGTCCCCGGCGGCGGAGAGAACCATCGTTCCGTCCGCCGACACATCCCCGAAGAGGCATTCATGGTCGTGC
The DNA here is from genome assembly GCA_002422525.1 of Candidatus Hydrogenedentes bacterium UBA6118. GTDB lineage: Bacteria > Hydrogenedentota > Hydrogenedentia > Hydrogenedentales > SLHB01 > UBA6118. The sequence goes on along the minus strand of DIWA01000033.1, from coordinate 10,961 downwards.
GTGCAGACCGTGACGAAGTAGACCCCTGCGTTCGAGTAGTCGTAGTCCGTCAGCCGGATCGAACGCCGTTGGTGGATCTTCGGATCGTACCGCATGGATAGGCCCATCCTACCGAACGGTTTTCGGGCAGGCAACGGCGGATCCGGAATTGGGGCGATTCGTGAATGGGGCGATTCGTGAATAGGGCGATTCGTGAATCGCCCCTACGTTGGGGGCATGGGCCATCGATGAATCGCCCCTACGGGCGGTAGTCGCCGGCGAAGACGCGGGCGTTGCGGGGGCTGACGTAGACCTGTTCGCCGACGTTGAGGCGGAGGTCGCGGTATTGGGCGTGGGGCAGGTCGGCCCAGATGACGTCGCCGGCGGCGGCTTCGAGTTCGACGCGCACGACGGGTCCGGTGACTTGGACGCGGGTGACTTTGGCGGGCATGGCGGCGGCGCCGTTCTTGCGTCGGTCGACGGCGAGGTCGTAGGGGCGGACGAAGGCGCGGGCGGCCTGGCCTTCGGGCAAGGCGCAATCAACCTGCGGCAGCAGCATCGGTCCGACGCGCACGCCGCCGTTCTCGACGCGGCCGTGGAAGAGGTTGATCGCGCCGAGGAATCGCATGACGAACTCGGTGCGGGGGTTGTTGAACAGATCCTCCGGCGCGCCGTCCTGTTCGATCCGGCCGGCGTTCATCACGATGATGCGATCGGCGACCTCGAGGGCCTCCTCCTGGTCGTGGGTGACGAAGAGGCTGGTGACGTGGAGCTCGTCGTGCAGGCGGCGCAGCCACCGGCGCAGCTCCTGTCGCACTTTGGCGTCGAGCGCGCCGAAGGGTTCGTCGAGCAGCAGGATCCTGGGTTCCGTGGCGAGGGCCCGCGCGAGGGCGACGCGCTGGCGCTGGCCGCCGGAGAGCTGCGAAGGGTAGCGCCGCTCGAACGCCTCGAGCTGGACCAGCGCGAGCAGCCGGCGGACGCGGTCGGCGATCTCCTGTCGGCTGGGGCGTTCGCGGCGGCGTCGCACACGCAGGCCGAATGCGACGTTCTCGAACACGGTCATGTGGCGGAACAGGGCGTAGTGCTGGAACACGAAGCCCACGTTACGACCGCCGACCGCGCGGTGGGCGACGCTCTGGCCGTTGAACCGGACGTCCACATCGGGCGCTGGGTCGGGCTGCTCGAGTCCGGCGATGATCCGCAGGAGCGTGGTCTTCCCCGAGCCCGACGGCCCGAGCAGCGCGAGGAGCTCGCCCTCGCCCACCTCGAGCGAGACATCCCGCAGCGCCTGGAAGCCGCCGAAGGACTTGGATACGTGTGTGACCTGGATGCTCATCTCGGACGCTCCTCTCCGCATGCGACGGCGCGGGCCCTCCGCTCGACGATCGCCTTGAGGACCAGGGTGACCAGTGCGAGCAGCGTCAGAAGGGACGCGGTCGCGAACGCGGCGACGAAGTTGTACTCGTTGTAGAGAATCTCGACGTGCAGCGGCAGCGTGTTGGTGTGGCCGCGAATGTGGCCGGACACGACGGAGACCGCGCCGAATTCGCCCATGGCGCGCGCGTTGCAGAGGATCACGCCGTAGAGCAGGGCCCACCGCACGTTGGGCAGCGTCACGCGGCGGAAGGTCTGCCAGCCGGACGCGCCGAGCGTGAGCGCGGCGACTTCGTCCTCCGTGCCCTGTTCCTGCATGAGCGGGATGAGCTCGCGGGCGACGAAGGGGAAGGTGACGAAGAGCGTGGCGAGGACGATGCCGGGCACGGCGAAGATAATCCTGATGTCGTGTTCGGCCAGCCATGGTCCGAGCCAGCCCTGCATGCCGAACAGGAGGACGTAGATCAGACCGGCGATGACGGGCGACACTGCGAAGGGCAGATCGATGAGGGTGATCAGGATGCTGCGGCCGCGGAACTCGAACTTGGCCAGCGCCCAGCTTGCGGCCAGGCCGAAGACCAGGTTCAGCGGCACGGCGATGGCGGCGACCAGGAGCGTGAGGCGCAGGGCGGACAGCGCGTCCGGCTCGGTGAAGCTGGCCAGGTAGGCTTGCACGCCCTTGCGCAGTGCCTCGGTGAACACGGCCGCGAGCGGGATGACGAGGAACGCCGCCATGAACAGGATGCACGCGGCGATGAGCGACCAGCGCACCCACGCGGGCTCCTCCGCGGCGCCGCGCACGCGCGGGCGCGGGCGTGCGGCTTTTGGGACGACCATCTCCGTCATCCGGCGAACCCTCCCTGGCAGCGGCGGATGCTCCACCATTGCGTCAGGTTGATGAGCAGGAGCAGCAGAAACGACACGACCAGCATGACGACCGCGATCGCGGCGGCGCCGGCGTAGTCGTATTGCTCGAGCTTCGAGATGATCAGCAGGCTGGTGATCTCCGTGCGCATGGGGAGGTTGCCGGAGATGAACACCACGGAACCGTACTCGCCGATCGCGCGGGCGAACGCGAGCGAGAAACCGGTGAGCAGCGGCGGCCAGAGCGGCGGCAACAGCACGCGGGTGAAGGTCTTCCAGCGCGAGGCGCCGAGGCTGGCGGCGGCCTCCTCGAGTTCGGCGTCCAGATCCGCGAGGGCGGGCTGGAGGGTGCGGACCACGAACGGCAGCCCGATGAACGTGAGCGCGAGCGTAACGCCCAACGGCGAGAAGGCCGCCTTGACGCCAAGCGGTTCGAGCCAGCGACCGATCCAGCCGGACTGCGAGTAGACCGTGGTGAGCGCGATCCCGGACACCGCCGTCGGGAGGGCGAAGGGGAGGTCGACCAGCGCATCCACCGCGCGCTTGCCCGGGAACTGGTAGCGGACCAGCACCCACGCGGTGATGAAGCCGAAGACGCTGTTCACCGCGGCGGCCGCGAGTGACGCGCCGAACGTGAGGCGGTAGGAGGCCAGGACGCGGGGCGACGTGGCCGCCGCCCAGAACTCGCTCCAGCCGATCGCGGCGGATCGGGCGAGGAGCGCGGCCAGGGGCAGCAGCACGATCAGGCTCAGATAGAGCACGGTGTAGCCCAGCGTGAGCCCGAATCCCGGCAACACGCTGCGCCGTCTCCAGGTTCCCGGCACGGTCATCTCCCTACGCAGGCCGAAGCGAGGCGCCGCGCACCGACGGCTTCGCGGCGTTCATCGTCCCGGCGCATAGATCTGGTCAAAGAGGCCGCCGTCCTCGAAATGCCGCTTCTGTGCGGCGTCCCACCCGCCGAACACGTCGTCGATGGTGACGAGCGCGACCTCGGGGAATCGCGCGAGGTCGACCGGATCAGCGTGCTCCGGGCGGACCGGTCGGTAGTAGTGTTTGGCTGCGAGCCGTTGTCCGACCGGCGAGTAGAGGTATTCAAGGTAAGCCTGGGCGACTTTGGTTGTGCGATGCCGTTTTGCGTTGGCATCGACCAGCGCGACCGGCGGTTCCGCGAGGATGCTGAGCGACGGCACGACGACCTCGAGGGCGTCCGCGCCGAGCTCGTTCATCGCCAGGAAGGCTTCGTTCTCCCACGCGAGCAGTACGTCGCCGATGCCGCGCTGCACGAAGGTGGTCGTGCTGCCGCGCGCGCCGGAGTCCAGCACGGGCACGTTGTGGAACAACGCCGCCAGGAACGCCTGCGCCTTCTGCTCGGCGGCGGCGACGGCCTCGGCCTGCGCGGGGTCGTGGAGCTTGGCCAAGTCGCCCAGCTCGCGCTGCAGGACGAACGCCCACGCGGCGAGGTAGTTCCAGCGGGCCCCGCCGGAGGTCTTCGGGTTCGGCGTGATCACTTCGACGTCCGGCCGCACCAAGTCGTCCCAGTCGTGGATGCGTTTCGGATTGCCCTTTCGGACCAGGAACACGATCGTGCTGGTGTAAGGCGCGCTGTTGTGCGGCAGGCGCTGTTGCCAGTCTTCGGGCAACAGCTTGGCGGTGCGCGCGATCGCGCTGATGTCGTAGGCGAGGGCCAGCGTCACGACGTCCGCCTCGAGCCCGTCGATGACCGCGCGGGCCTGCTTGCCGGCGCCGCCGTGCGACTGCTGGACGGCGATGGCGTGGCCGGTCTCCTTTTTCCAGTGCGCCGCGAACGCCTTGTTGAACTCCGCGTAGAACTCGCGCGTGGGGTCGTACGACACGTTGAGCAGTTCCGCGTCGGCGGCGTGGACGGTGAAGCCGCCCGGCTGGCCTTGCAGGACGAGCGCGGCGGCGGCGATCAACGTCAGCGTCGCGAACGCCATTGGATAGGCGACGCCCGTGTGCGCGGCGAGTCCCCGTTTCGATCGGCTTGTCTTCATGATGTCCTTCGCCTCCTCGGTTGCCCGATCAGTCCTTCTCGATGAGGCCGACCCAAACGGCCGTCGCCTCGCCCATCGCCCCCAAGGCACCCGCTACGGCGGCGATCACGATCGCCTTCTGTTGCGCCGCCAGGAGCGAGGCCATCGCCGGTTGCGCGGGCCCGGCCGTCTTGGTGACGCGCTGCACATGTCGCATCGTGTTGCATCTCCCGCGGCCGAGCCGCCCAGTTCGGCATTCGCCTCAGAATTCGAGTTGAAGCCGGGTCTGAAACACGTCGAACGCGCCGTCGTACAGGTCGTGTTCGATGTCGTTGCGGATGTAGTTCGCCGAGACGCGGACGTTCGGGTTCAGATACCAGTTCAGTCCGAACGTCAGGCTCTCGTGTTCGCCCCCGCGCATCGGGCCATCGGAGAGGGCGACGGCGCCGTACCGCGCGGCGAGTTCCCATGCCCCCCAGCCGCGTTCGCCGCCCTTCAGTCGGAACGGACGCGCGGGCTTCGGCGCGTCGAAGCGGCCGCCGTCATGGCGATAGGGCCGGTGCTCGCCGGTGAGTAGCCAGGCCCCTTGCACGTACCAGCCGTCGAAGCGCAGGTCGCCGCCGAGGGTCGTGTCGACGTCGGAACGGATGTACTCGCTCTGCAGCGACAGCGGCCCGTAGACGCCGGCGAGTTCGAGGCCGAAGAGGTTGACGTCGTCGGCGCGTGCGTCGCGCAGACGGAACCCGATGGGGAGGTTGTCGGGGTCGGCGTAGCGGAACAGCGCGAGGCGCGATTCCGGGCGGAGGCCGTAACGCAGGCGGGCGCCATCGGGATTGCGCCTGCTGTACGCCGCGCCCAGATGGAGCAGGCGGCGTCCGTCGTCGGCGTACACGGGCAGGCCCGAGATGCGGCCCGTGACCTGCCAGCCCTGGTCCTCATCCGAGTCCTTGCTGCTGGGGATATCGTCGGTCTCCTTGAAGATGCCGAGCGCCCACGTGAGGCGTTCCGCGTTCGGCTCCCCCAGCAGCGCATCGCTGATCTGGACACCGGCGTTGCGCGAGGGGGCGAAAACGTTCAGCAGCGGCGTCTCGAGGAACTGGCGCACGGTGACGGCGTTGAGTTCGTCCAGGCTGAACGGTTCCTTGAAGTGGCCGATCCGGAGGTCGAACGCCCGGTCGCCGCCGTAGGGGATGCCGTTGTACTGGACGTAGACGTCTCGGAACTTGGGGGCGTCGCCGCCGTCCTGCCCGGCGAACTCGAACTCGCCCTTATACGTGATGTCGTCCCAGAGACGCCCTTGCATGGTCAACCGCGCGAACCGGAAGTCCGTCCCGTCCTGCTCGTCGCCCAAGGCGCGTTTCAGGGCATCGTCCTGGCTGAACCAGGCGAAGTCGTGGGCGAGCCGGAGCCGTACGCGGTGTTCGAAAGCCCCGTCCGCCGACCGGACGCGCAGGCCGCCGGCATCCAGCGTGACCCGGGGGCTGTCGGCGCGCTCGGCGGCCTCGGCAGCGGCTTGTTCCGTCGCGGCGGCCTGGTCGGCGGCATACCGCGCTTCGAGATTCCGTAACTGCTGGGAGAGCGCGTCGACCTGGCGTCGCAGGGCGTCGATCTCCGCTGTGGACGGCGGCGCCTCTCCTGCGCTGAGGCCGCAGGAGGTTGCCGCCAGACCCGCGATCCACCATCTCCCGAGTCGCATATGCACCCCTTGCTCGATCCGACCATACGGCTTGGGGTGGAACGAGCAACGCGTGTGCCAAGGGCACGATCGGAGTGTCATGCGCCGATGTAAGTGGCTGGGCAGAAGTTAGATGCGAGGTTCTTGCGCGCTGGAATCGGCGATGATGCGCGTTCGGCGCGCGGGCCAGAGCCAGCAGATGCTATGGCTATCCAGCAAATATACTGGACAGGGCCGTGATATTTGCTGTAGTATCCGTCGATGCAATCGCTCTACGAGATCCATCTCGCCCTGTGGAAAGAGGCGTGCCGGAACATCGACGTCGACGTGTCGCTGGCGCGGATCGCCGAGATCCTGGCCCGGACGCTGCCGCTGGAGCGCATCGCGCTGTTCTACTATGACCCCGGGATCCCGCGGCTCGAGCGCCTGAGTTGTGTGTCCACGGCGTCGGACGACGACGCGCCTCCAGCGACGCCGATCACGCCGCTGGATCCTGAAGCGCTCGAGGCGTGGTGTCGCGAGCGCGGGGTGTGCACGTTCCCCGCAGCGCATCCCCCCGCGCCGCTGCCGGCGGAGGCGACGGCGGGCTGCCGCGGTCACGCCGTGGCCGCTGCGCTCTGCTCCGAACACGGCACGCTCGGCGTGGTGACGTTGGACTGCACGGCTGACGCGGCGTTCAGCGACGTCGAGCGCCGGTTGTTGGGGCTGCTGGGCGAACCGATGGCGGTGGCGCTGGAGAATGACCGCCGACTGAATGAGTTGATCACGCTGCGCGAGGCCGCGGAGGCCGACAAGCGCAAGTTGCTGAGCCGCCTCGGGCGCGAGTCGCTGTCGGACGAGATCGTGGGAGCGAACGGCGGGCTGCGGTCCGTGCTCGAGCGCGTCGCCCTGGTGGCGCGATCCGAGGTTCCTGTGCTCATCCTGGGCGAGACGGGGTCGGGCAAGGAGGTGATCGCGCGGGCGGTGCACGATGCCTCGCCCCGACGGGAGGGTCCGCTGATCCGCGTGAACTGCGGCGCGATTCCGTCGGAACTGGTCGACTCCGAGCTGTTCGGCCACGAGCGCGGCAGCTTCACCGGCGCCGTCGGGGAGCGGCGCGGCTGGTTCGAGCGGGCGGACGGGGGCACGCTGTTCCTGGACGAAATCGGCGAACTGCCGACGGCGGCGCAGGTGCGCCTGCTGCGCGTGCTGCAGGAGGGCGCGTTCGAGCGCGTCGGCGGCGAGCGGCCGATGCATGTGAACGTGCGGATCGTGGCGGCGACGCATCGCGACCTCGCCGCGATGGTGCGGGAACGGCGGTTCCGCGAGGACTTGTGGTACCGCCTGGCCGTGTTCCCCGTCGCCCTGCCCGCGCTGCGGGAACGTCGCGAGGACATCCCTGATCTCGCCCGCCACTTCGCCCACCGCGCCGCGAGACGGTTCGGTCTCCGCGAGCAGGCGCCGACTTCGGCGGACATCGCGTTGTTGCTCGCCTACGACTGGCCCGGCAACGTGCGGGAGTTGGCGAGCGTCATGGACCGGGCGGCTATCCTGGGCGACGGCGAACGCCTTGAGGTGGCCAAGGCGCTCGGCATCGCGCCTGCGGCCGGCGGCGGGGCGGACGAACGACCGGGCACGAGCGAGGGGGCCGGCGATGAGCCCGTGGCGCGGCTCGACGACGCGATGCGCAGGCATATTGAACGCGCGCTGATCGCCTGTCGCGGCAAGCTGGAAGGTCCCGGGGGCGCGGCGCGGCTCCTCGACATCAACCCGCACACGCTGCGCGCGCGCATGCGCAAACTCGGCATCGACTGGGCGCGCTACCGTCCCGACACGCCCGGCTGATCCTCGCGCGGTTCCCGGACGGCGACGATACCCGCAGTGTCTGCAATGAACCCGCAGGCGACCAGACGGTCCCAGGCCACGCGCATGTGCTTCTCCTGGAACAGCCGCCGTTTTCTATCGCTCCAATCCCTCACTTGGCCTATCGCGTCATCGATGTCCGTGGCGGGACGATCGCGATGCGCGGCGACCCAGTGCAGCGAGGAGAGCAGTTCCATGCCGTAGGGGGTCTCGAAGCCGTCGATCAGCTCGGCGACGCGCCCCAGGCGGCGGCGTGACCTGGCGTAGGCGTCCAGGAAAGCGTCTGCTTCCTCGGCGGCGTCCGGCAGAAGGGACAGTTCGACATCCGGGCGCTGCGTGTCGCGATAGCCCGAGATGTAATGCCCCTCCAGCAGCTCCAGCACCTTGTTGAGGTTGTGCGCGTAAGGGCCGTAATGCCCCTCCTCGAAACGCAGGCGCAGCGGTTCTCCGCACTCTTGCAGGAGATAGGCCAGCTTCTGGACCTCCAGCAACGTCAGGCGGTAGGCCAGTTGCGAGTACCGTGCCATGGCGTTGATGAGCAGCGCGCGGGCCGGCGTCAACTGCGGGCGTTCCGTCCGTACGGGCATGTCCCTGGCATCGGGAGCGCCGGAAGGAGCGAACAGCATCACCTCGACCTCGGGGAGGTCGGCGAAGGCTTGCTCGATCATCTCCCGGACGCGGTTGAACTCGAGTCCGCCCAGCCCGCACCCAAGAGGCGGAATGGCGATCGATCGGATCTGAAGCCGGCGCACATCCTCCACCAAGGTCCTCAGGCCGCTCTCGATGTCCTCATAGCGAGACTTCCCCCGCCAGTGCCGTTTCGTCGGGAAGTTGATGATGTAGCGGGGGTTGACGATGTCGCCCGTCTCGAAGACGAGCATTCGCCCCGGTTGGACCTGCTTCGCATCGCAGGCCCGACGGTAGGCCGTATAGTTCGCCGGAAAGGCCTTCTTGAACTGCAAGGCGATCCCTTTGCCCATGTGCCCGACGCAGTTCACCGTGTTGACCAGCGCTTCGGCGTCGGCCTTCAGCAGGTTGCCTTCGGTCAGGGCTACCATCGCTCACCTCTTCCCCTGGTAGTACCAGTCCTGCCGTATCGCGACGGGCCGGCGCATCGCCGGGCCGAACTGTTCGAGGATGCTCTCGACCCGCGCCTGGACCGTTGCGTTCAGTACGCCGATTCCCTGAACCAACTCCCAGTCGCACCGTCGATGGATAAGAAACTCCGCCTGCTTCCGCCGCTGGCGGTCCATGTCGTCCACCGTATCTCGCCACCACTTGCAGTATACCGTGTCCCAGTCCACCGCGTGCAGATCTCCCAGGGCGTCGAACCAACTGGTGTAGGTCGCGATCCCGTGTCCGTCGGAGAAGACGAATCGCACGTTGGCTTGCTGTACGGCCTGCGCGGTCGAGACGAGATAGACAATGGGAGCTTGCCCTTCGTTGTGTCCGGCCACCCATCCGGTATAGAGCTGGTAGAGCATGGGCGAGCGAGGACCGAAGTAGAAGGCCACGTAGTCGTGGATGACGCCGCCGGGGCCGCACGGGATGGTTCGCGCGCGCCGCACGCTCTGAATCTCGGGATTGTGGATTGTCCGGTAAGACAGGCCATCAGCAGGCGTGTCGTTAGGCGACCACAAGGCTCCGCGCCGGAGACAGGTCTCCAGATTGTCGATGTGGGTGATCCTGTAGATGGGCGTTGGATCTGGAATACCCACGACCCCGTCCCGCCTTTCGCGAACTGAGGTTCCGCTGTTCCCGCGCCGCCGGGATCTGCGCCGAATAGCGATCGACCAGGGGACAACCACTGAGTCTGGACCTGATGCATCGTCTCGCCCTGAGCATACGCGTCTCTCGCGCGTGCAGGCAATCGCCTCTTGGGGCGCGTCAACGCAAAGTGGAAATGTCCGGTCGCGACCGCAGCGCGTCTTGACGCTTTGTTGGGTATTTGGCTATACTGCCAAATATGGAAGTCGGGGCGGGCCGACCCCTTTGGCAGAGGAGCGGATGTCGTGGATATCAGGGCGGAATGGAAGAAGCTGGCATGGATGACGGGGCTGTTTCTGTTGTTCTTCTGGCTTCCGGTGAATCAGGAGCGGTTTGTCAACGGCGTGCAGGAGTCGTTGCAGCTCAGCCGATGGTATGCGCGGGAGCACGTGTTGCTGTGCCTGGTTCCGGCGTTCTTCATCGCCGGCGCGATCGGGGTGTTCATCAGCCAGGCGTCGGTCATGAAGTACCTCGGAGCGCGGGCGAACAAGGTCCTGGCTTACGGCGTCGCCTCCGTGTCCGGGTCGGTGTTGGCAGTGTGTTCGTGCACCGTGCTGCCGCTGTTCGCCGGTATCTACCGCATGGGCGCCGGTCTGGGGCCGGCCACCGCCTTCCTCTATTCGGGGCCTGCCATCAACGTGCTGGCCATCGTGCTGACGGCGCGCGTCCTCGGGCTGGAACTGGGCATCGCGCGCGCCGTGGGGGCGATCCTCTTTTCCATCGTCATCGGCCTTGTCATGCATCTGCTGTTCCTCAAGGAGGAGCGGGAGAAGGCGTCGGTCGCCATGGTCATGCCGGAAGCCGAGGCGACGCGGCCCCTGTGGCAGAACGCNNTGTGGGCGGTCATATGGCAGGTCAAGTGGCTGGTGACGGCGGCCTTCGGCCTCGCCCTCGGCGGCACCCTCGTCCTGTGGTTCGGCTTCGCCGTCAAGAAGGTGGCGATCGTCGCCGCGGCGGTGGCGCTGGCCGCCACCCTGGCGCCCGACATGCCGCTGATCCCGTTTTCCGCCGGCGTCGTCGCCTTCTCCTACTTCACCAGCCGGGACAAAGGCGAGATCGGAACCTGGTTCGGCGTGTCGTGGGACTTCGCCAAACAGATCCTGCCGCTGCTGTTCATCGGCGTCCTGGTCGCCGGCGCCCTGCTTGGGCGGCCGGGCCACGAAGGCTTGATTCCCTCGGAGTGGGTTTCCGGTCTGGTGGGCGGCAATTCGCTCGCCGCCAACCTGTTCGCCTCGGTGGTCGGCGCCTTCATGTACTTCGCGACGCTGACCGAGGTGCCGATCCTGCAGGGTTTGATCGGCGCCGGCATGGGCAAGGGCCCGGCTTTGGCCCTGCTGCTGGCCGGGCCGGCGCTGAGCCTGCCCAGCATGCTGGTCATCCGCACCGTCCTCGGGACCAGGAAGACCCTCGCTTTCGTCGTCCTCGTCGTGGCGATGGCCACGACGAGCGGCATGCTCTTCGGAGCCTTT